>NZ_JBPQFM010000004.1:0-433142 GCF_051373225.1 Amycolatopsis sp. w19
TGGAAGCACAGTAATGTGTTGTCGAGTTGACTGGTACTAATAGGCCGAGGACTTGCCCACAAAGATGTTACGCATCCACTCTACAGCTCTGAAACACCACACAACCCCCTCGTGTGAGGTTGTGGGGGAGTGTTTCACAGTGTTTCGGTGGTTATAGCGTCAGGGAAACGCCCGGTCCCATTCCGAACCCGGAAGCTAAGCCTGACAGCGCCGATGGTACTGCAACCGAAGGGTTGTGGGAGAGTAGGACACCGCCGGACTAACATTAGAAAAAGGAAAAGGGCCCAGGGCCTGGTCGAGAACCACGAGTTCTCCCAGACCTGGGCCCTTTTTCTCATGCCCGAAACCCCGTCACACCCGTGATCAGACACCGATCACCCGTGATCAGACGGACGACACGACCGAGACGCCGTGTCGTCCACCCGATCACGTGTGTCGTCCGTCTGATCACGCAAGATCCCTCCCCAAACACGCGAGATCCGCCTTCAATCACGCGAGTGACGGGACGGGGCACGTGAGGGTGGGGCGGGGGCCCCGCATTGAGAGGACTAAATGCGGGAGGGGGCGGGGCGGCGCAGGTGGTAGATGTCCATGATCCAGCCCTTGCGGGAGCGGGCGGAGGCGCGGACGGAGCGGATCTCCTCGGCGAGGGCCGCGGTCAACGGGCCGGAGAGCAGGAGCTCGTCGGGCGTCCCGAGGTACGCGCCCCAGTAGATCTCCAGGCCGGTATCGACGAACTGCGAGAACGTGCACCCCGCGTCCAGCATGACGAAGACGTCGTCCACGTTCTCGGGCCAGCCGGCCTCGAGGCGGCGGCCGGTGGTGACCAGGACCGGGCGGCCGATCTGGTTCATCGTGGTCCGGTGCCGTGACGTCAGCGCGGCCACGCTGCTCACCCCGGGGATGACGTCGTACTCGAACTCGACGTTCCCGCGGTCGAGCACCGCGTCCAGCAGGGTCAGGGTCGAGTCGTAGAGCGCCGGGTCGCCCCAGACGAGGAACGCGCCCCGCTCGTCGGGACCCAGGGAAGCGATCATGGTCTCGTAGACGTCGGTGCGGAGCCGGTGCCAGTCGGCGACGGCCTTCCGGTAGTCATCAGGAGTACGGTCACGTTCGGGGTCCGGTGCCCGAACGACGCGGTAGCCGGGCTGCTCGACGAAGCGGTCGAGGATCTCCTGGCGCAGAGCCACCAGGTCCTGCTTTTCCGAGCCCTTGTCGAGCACGAAGAACACATCGGTCTCGTTGAGCCGCCGGATGGCCTGGACGGTCAGGTGGTCCGGGTCGCCGGCGCCGATGCCGATGGCGGAGATCTTCCTCATTTCCGCAGTGTCCCCGCACCCTCTGTGCACACCACTACCCCCACGGGGTATAAAGGAAGTGATCGCTCCACCTGTCCTGTAGAGGAGTTCGCACCGATGGCCGAAACCACCTACATCGTCAAGGGCATGTCCTGCGGGCACTGCGCCGCCTCCGTCACCGAAGAGGTCAGCGAGATCGCGGGCGTCAGCGCCGTGAACGTGGACGTCGCCAGCGGCAAGGTCACAGTCACCAGCGACGCGCCGCTGGACGTCCAAGCCGTCGACGCGGCCGTCAGCGAGGCCGGTTACCAGCTCGTCTCGTGAGCACCGCCGTCAAGGTGTCGGCGTTCGCCGCGGCTCTGGTCGCGGTGTTCGCCGTCGCCTGGGCGATCGGCTCCGCCGTCGGGCCGCTGGACGAGGAGCCGCCGCCCCCGTCGGCACCGACCAGCGAGCACCATGGGCACCACCCGGGAGGCGCGCCGTGACATCCCAGCGGGTCGAACTGGCCATCGGCGGGATGACCTGCGCGTCCTGTGCCGCGCGGGTCGAACGCAAACTGAACAAGGTCGACGGCGTCTCCGCCACGGTCAATTACGCCACCGAAAAGGCGCAGGTCGACTTCCCCGCCGCGGTCTCGGTCGAAGACCTCGTCGGCGTCGTCGAGTCCGCCGGTTACACGGCCCAGTCACCCCGGCCCGACGAAGGCGAAGACGAGACCGGCTCCCTGCGAACCCGTCTCGTGGTCTCCGCCGTGCTCGCGGTGCCGGTGATCGTGCCGGCGATGGTCCCGGCCTGGCAGTTCCCCTGCTGGCAGTGGGTCTCGCTGGCCCTGGCCGCACCGGTCGTCACCTGGGGCGCGTGGCCGTTCCATCGCCCGGCCTGGACGAACCTCCGTCATGGCGCCGCCACCATGGACACCCTGATCTCACTGGGCGTCGTCGCCGCCACGCTCTGGTCGCTCTACGCGCTGCTGTTCGGCACCGCCGGGACACCCGGCATGCGACACGGTTTCGAGCTGACCATGGAGCGCGGGCACGGCGCGGGCAACGTCTACCTCGAGGTCGCCGCCGGGGTGACCACGTTCCTCCTCGCGGGCCGCTACTTCGAGGCCCGGTCCAAGCGCCGCTCCGGCGCCGCGCTGCGGGCACTGCTCGAACTCGGCGCGAAGGACGTCACGCTCCTGAAGGACGGCACCGAGAGCCGCGTCCCGATCGGCGAGCTGAAAACGGACGACGAGTTCGTCGTGCGGCCGGGGGAGAAGATCGCCACCGACGGGGTGGTGACCGACGGTGGATCGGCCGTCGACCTGAGCATGCTGACGGGTGAAGCCGTCCCGGTCGAGGTGGTGGCCGGGGACGCCGTCGTCGGCGGGACGGTCAACGCGAGCGGCAGGCTCGTCGTCCGCGCCACCCGGATCGGCGCCGACACGCAGCTCGCGCAGATGGCGCGGCTGGTCGAGGACGCGCAGAACGGCAAGGCGCGGGTCCAGCGCCTCGCCGACCGGGTGTCGGCGGTGTTCGTCCCGGTGGTGATCGCCCTCGCGGTCGGCACACTCGGCTTCTGGCTCGGCGCGGGTAGCGGAGCCGACGCCGCCTTCACCGCCGCCGTCGCGGTCCTGATCATCGCCTGCCCGTGCGCGCTCGGCCTGGCCACGCCGACGGCGCTGCTGGTCGGTACCGGCCGCGGCGCGCAGCTGGGCATCCTCATCAAGGGCCCGGAGGTGCTCGAGTCCACTCGCGCCGTCGACACCGTCGTGCTGGACAAGACCGGCACGGTGACCGCCGGGAAGATGAGCCTCACCGACCTGTTCGGCGACGACGAGACCGAGGTCCTGCGCCTGGCCGCGGCGGTCGAACACGGCTCCGAGCATCCGATCGCCCGCGCGATCGTCGCGGCCGCCGAGGAGCGGCTGGGTGAGCTGCCGCCGGTCGGCGGGTTCCGCAACGTCGAGGGTCTGGGTGTCGTCGGCGAGGTCGAGGGCAAGACCGTCCTGGCCGGGCGGTCCGCCCTCCTCGACCGGCACGGCATCGCCGTCGGCGACGAGTTCACCCAGGCCAAGAAGGTCGCCGAGGAACGCGGCGCGACCGCGGTCGTCGTCGCCTGGGACGGCGAGGCACGGGGTGTGGTCGTCGTCGCCGACACGGTCAAGCCGACTTCGGCCGAGGCCGTGGCCGGACTGAAGGCGCTCGGGCTCCGGCCGGTCCTGCTGACCGGGGACAACGCCGGTTCCGCGGAGGCCGTCGCCGCCGAAGTCGGGATCGACGAGGTCGTCGCGGAGGTGCTGCCCGCCGAGAAGGTCGACGTCGTCAAGCGCCTTCAAGCGCGAGGCAACGTGGTCGCCATGGTCGGCGACGGCGTCAACGACGCGGCCGCGCTCGCGCAGGCCGACCTCGGCCTCTCGATGGGGACCGGGACCGACGCCGCGATCGAAGCGGGCGACCTCACCCTGGTGCGCGGTGACCTGCGCGCGGCCGTGGACGCCATCCGGCTCGCGCGCCGCACGCTCGGCACGATCAAGGGCAACCTGTTCTGGGCGTTCGCCTACAACGTCGCCGCCCTGCCGCTGGCCGCGCTCGGCCTGCTCAACCCCATGATCGCCGGGGCCGCGATGGCGTTCTCCTCGGTTTTCGTCGTCACCAACAGCCTGCGGCTGCGACGCTTCAGGACCGGACCAGCCGGGCGATGGCGTCGGACGCCTCCCGCACCTTGAGGTCGGCCTCTTCCCCGCCCGCGGCGGCGGCGTGGACCACGCAGGTGGCGAGGTGCTCGTCCAGCAGTTCGAGGGAGAACGACTGCAGCGCCTTCGTGGCCGCGGACACCTGGGTCAGGATGTCGATGCAGTACTTGTCCTCTTCCACCATCCGCTGCAGACCGCGGATCTGCCCCTCGATCCGGCGCAGGCGCTTGAGATAGGCCTCCCGCTCGGTGCCGTAGCCCGTCATTCCCGCACCCGTTCTCTCGTCGTTCCCCGTCGTCGTCCCACTATACCCACCCCACGTATGCGGCCGGAGAGTGGAAAAAAGCGGGTGTCAGGATGTCGAGAACGATCCGGCCGCTCCGACTCCTGCGTGAGTGGCCGGGCACCGGCCGCACGACCAGGAGGAACACCGATGAAGTACATGATCATGATCACGATGAACCCCACCGCCTGGGACGCCCTCCCCGAAGAGGAGCGCAACGAGGTGGTCGCCCGCATCGACCCTTTCATGAAGAAGCTCACCGAGAGCGGCGAACTGCTCGGGACGCAGGCGCTGGCGGAGCCGAAGGACAGCACCGTGGTCCGGGTGCGTGACGGCGTCCCGGTGGTCACCGACGGCCCGTTCGCGGAGTCGAAGGAGTACCTGGCCGGCTTCTACCTGGTCGAATGCGACAGCAAGGAGCGGGCGATCGAGATCGCGGGCCAGATCCCGGACGTGCACATCAACGCGATGGAGATCCGGCCGGTGGTCTTTTCTTCGGGTGACCCCGCTTAGGTGGCGGCCGCTTCGGTGCCGGTGCGGGCTTCGGGCCTGCTCCGGCGCTGAACGGGCACTTCCGGTTTCGGTGAGTCCGGTACGGCCAGCACCAGGCCGGCTTCGGTGAGCAGTTCGCGGCAGCCGACCAGCTGTTTCAGCACGTCGTCGCGCAGGCGGAGGGCCACATCGGCCTTCTGCCGCGCCTCGGCGACCAGGCGCTCGCCCTTTTCGGCGGCGTCGTCGAGCAGTTTCCGCGCCTTCGCCTGGGCGGCTTCATCCCGTGCGGCGAGCGCGCGCATCGCCTCCGCGCGGCGCAGCGTCATGGCGCGCTCGAAGTCTTCGGCGATCCGCTTTCGTTCCGCCTCGGCCTTGGCGGCTTCTTCGGCGGCCCGCGCGGCGATGTCGTCGGCTTCCTCGCGGGTGAGTTCGAGCATCCGGCGCGAGCGTTCCTGCAACGCGTCCGGTGCGATCGGCACGCGGCTGATCCGGTCGACGCTGGCCTTCAGTTCGCGATTTTCCTCTTGTGTGGCGGCGAGCTCGCCGGCGAGAGCTTGCCCACGGCGGATCGCTTCGTCGCGTTCGGCTTCCACTCGTCGTAGTTCGGCTTCCACCTCGCGGACGAATTCCCGGACCTGGGCGCGATGGAAACCACGCCACGCCAGATCGAAGCCGGGCATCTCCATTGGTCACCTCCACAGTGGTCGATGTGTCACCGATGGGCGCTTTTCTTTGCCACACGGGGGCTTTCACCGACCAGTGTGCCTGAAGCCGCGGCGACACGCGCCACGGGTGGGTGGTCTTTGCGGTGAACGGTCCGCCGCAAGCGGGAAGAAGGGTGAAGTCTCCCGGCGGTGGGAGAATGGACGGCCATCGCATACCCCACGGGAGGTGTCCGCGTGACGAGCAGCCGAATTCGGGTCCCTGGCTGGAATACGGCGACAGCGGCCGAAGGATATCGGCAGGTCAGGGAGAACATCGCGATCTTGGTCACCGATCACGCGGGGGCGGGCGAGCGGGCCGTCCCGGCCTGTCCACAGTGGACCGTGCGGGATCTGATCGCGCATCTGACCGAGATCTGCGATCGGGTGATCACCCGGTTCGGTGGCGAGGCCTGCCCGATCCCGGAATCCGCGTCGGCCGTCGAATTGCTGAAACTCTGGCTCGAACGCGGACCCGAGGCCGACACCCTCCTCGCCGCCGACGGCGGCGGGAAGAGCCGCGGCGACATCATGGTGATGGACGCCTTCACCCACGAGCTCGACATCCGGTACGCGCTCGGCGCTCCGCCGCCTGAAGCGCACGCGGCCTGGCTGCGGGGATTCGAAGTGCTCGTCGGCGGGCTCGGCGCCTCGCTGAGCAGGCACGGTCTGCCGGGGATGCGGATCGAGACCGAGGGCGCGACCTGGATCGCTGGCACCGAACCGGTCGCCGCGGTGCTCTCGGGCGCGCCCGCCGACCTCTACCGGACGCTCGCCGGGCGCCGGAGCCCGGCCCAGATCGCCGCCATGGAGTGGCTTGGCGATCCCGAGCCGTGGCTCCGGGCCTTCACCTGGGGGCCGTTCACCCCGCCGGACGAGGAGATCGAGCGGTGATCACCCGGTCGGGGACATCGAGGACAACGCCGCCGCCAGCGCGAGCACCACGGCCACGATCAGCACCTCGACGCCGACGCTGACCCGCAGTTTCCGCAGGTCGGCGGTCACCACTCCGGTGCCGCCCCGGCCGGAGATCCCGCGGCGCACCGCGGTGCGGCTCAGATTCGCCACCAGCAGCAACGCGGCGAACCCGGTCAGCTTCAGCACGAAGACGATGCCGTAGGCCGACGTCCAGAGCGCCTCCACCGACGGGACGAGCCGGAAGCCCAGGTAGGCGCCGCTGACCACCATGATCACGATCGACCGGGTGGCGATCGGATGGAACCGCGCCAGCGCGGGCTCGGCCTCCGACGCCGAGTACCTGCCGCGCAGGAGCACGGCCAGCTGGATCAGCCCGCCCACCCAGACGGCCATCGCGCCGAAATGCGCCAGGTCGGCGCTGACCGAGAGGAACATGATCTTGTCGGCCACCGCGTGCCCGGTCGCGGAGAAGCTCAGCATCACGATGAACCCGGCCGCGATGCCGAGGTTCTCGTAGCGCGACCGCAGCCGGTCCGGCAGGTCGCCCGCCAGCAGCCGCCGCACGATGACGGCGAGCGCGACGATCGCGGCCAGGCGCAGCAGCAGGAGCTTCCCGTACGCCACCCGCAGGGTCGCCTCGATCAGCGCCCCGTCGAAGATCGCGCCGGCGCCGCGGCCCGCGACGTACGGGCCTTGCAGCAGGAACCCGGCCACGGCCGTGACACCCGAGAGCCACAGGCCCGCGGTGATCAGCTTCCGTGCCGCCGGGTCGGCCCGGCCGCCCGGACGGCAGACCAGCAGGAACACGAGCCCGCCGAGCAGCGCGACGCCGCCGAAGGATCCCCAGCGGAAAGTGGTGAACAGCGCGTCGGTCACCGGGTCGGTCCCCGTGGAGGCGGACACCGCGCCCGCCGACGTGATCAGGGGACCGGTGCCGATCACGAAGGCGATCGTGCCGCGCACCGGATGCGAGTCGGTCGAGACGAAGGCGTACTCGACGAGGTAGCTGCCGTCGGGAAGGTCGGGTTCGAGTGCGACGGCGACCTCTTCGGCGACTTCGCCGGGTTGGAACACCGGGCCGGACACCACGTCGGTGCCCTGTTGGTCGACGACCTTGATCGAGTTCGGCTGGATGCCGATGTTCTCCGACAGGGTGACCGAGACCCGCGCCGGCGCCGAGGTGAGCCGGGCGCCGTCGGCGGGGTTCGAGGAGAGGAGTTCGACGTGGGCCGAGGCCGGGGTCGCGGCGAGTACCGCGACCCCGAACCACGCCGCCACGAGGGCCAGGAGCGCGAAGAGTCTCCCGGTCACGATGCCGCGGTCGCCAGCTCACGCCGGCTGACGGGCGAGCACGTGCAGCCGGTCAGCTCCCGCTCGGCGGCGGGCGCCTTCCGGTGCACGAGCATCGCGATGATCATCGGGATGGTGACGACCGTGTTGTAGAACAGGTGCAGTTCCACGCGCGGGATGAACAGCTGGATGATGCTGCTCGGCGCGGTGCCGCCGCCGAGCCGCCAGCCGGTCTGCGCCTGGATCAGCAGGAGCAGATGCTCGATGTGGTGCCAGAACTGCAGGCCGAGCGCCAGGTTCCACCACTGCCGCGAGCGGCCGGCGAAACCCTTGCGCAGGGCGAACAGGAAGATCAGCATGACGATGGCGTAGCCGTAGTGCAGCCATTCGGAGCTGATCAGCTTGGGGAACGGGATCCCGAGCACGCCGCGGGCGTCCGGGGTCTTCCAGCCGAGCGCGTAGATCTGGAACGCCTGCACGAGGTGTTCCGCCCAGTGGGCCACGACGACCACCGCGAAGGTGAGGAGCGCCGCGCGGTGGTATTTCCCGTTGAGCGAGGCGAGCAGACCCGGGCGAGGCGAATCGAGTGCGGCCATGAAGGGGCTCCTTGTGGCGAAAGACCGACCGGTGACGGATGTCGACGATATCCCGCGTTTCGAGGATTTCGATTACTCCGGATTGCCTGATCCGACCTGCGGTATTACGCCGGATGGCTCAGCGGACGACGATTCCGTCGGGCATTTTCGGAGCGGCGGGAATGTGGAACAGGTCCGTGAACAGTTCCAGATATTCGAAGGCGCCCTCGATGCGGATCTTCCCGGTCCGCGTCGCGTCGGCGGCGGTGAGATCCCCGCTCAGCAGATCCTTGATGAACGGGCCCAGCGGTTCGATGACCGCGTCGGCGCCGGGGTGCGCGCCCTCCGCGACCTTGAGCGCGCCGTCCTCGACGATCGCGTGCACGACCATGTCGCCCGGGTACCGCAGCTCGTAGGTGACCTGGACGCCCTTGGCCCTTTCACTCCGGAAGGTCGTGTACAGCGACAGGATCGCCGAATCCAGGGTGAAGACGTCCTCGGCAGCCGGCCTGCCGAGCGAACGCGCGCCCCAAAGCCCGAGGTCCAGCACGATCTGGTCGAGTTCGCTGCCGTACTCGGTGAGCTCGTAGACCACCGCGGCGTCGAGCTGGGGGAGCAGACGGCGGCGGAGCACACCGGACTGCTCGAGTTCGTTGAGCCGCGCGGACAGCGTGCTCGCCGGGATCTTGGGCAGACCCGCCTGCAGTTCGGTGAACCGCTTCGGGCCGAGGACGAGGTCACGGACGATCAGCAGCGACCAGCGTTCGCCGATGATCTCCAGCGCGCGGGCCAGACCGCAGAACTGTCCATAGGTACGACTGCTCATCCGTCGATCCTCACTTTCGTTTCCGTGGCGGGAGCGGGGTTCACGCGGGTTCACCTTCGGAAAGCAGGCCGTGGTGCAGGACCTGCAGTTCGTCACAGGGTTCCACGCCCAGTTCGTGGTTGAGCCTCGCCCGCACCTGACGGTACGTGGCGAGCGCGTCGGAGCGCCGCCCGCTGCGGCCGAGCACGCGGATCAGCTGCCCGTGCAGCGCCTCGTCGAGCGGGTTCGCGGTGACCAGGGAACGCAGTTCGCCGATCAGCTCGTGCCGCATCCCGGCCGCGATGTCCGCCTCGATCCGCAGGTGCAGCGTGCTGCGCCGCTGCTCGACGAGGTCGATCGCGTACGCCGACAACACCGGTCCACAGTGGACGTTCGCGAGCGGCGGCCCGGACCACAGGTCGAGTGCCGACCGGAAGGCCTTCGCCGCTTCGGTGTGCTCACCGCGTAGATGCAGCTCGCGGCCCTTGTGCTGCAGCTCCTGGAACTCGAAGACGTCCACCTGCTGCGGCGCGATCCGGAACACGTACCCCGGCGGTTTCGTCGCCAGCATGGTCTCGCCGTACGGGGCCAGCTCGTTCTCGTCGATGCACTTGCGCAGCTGGTAGACGTAGGTGTGCATGGTGGTGCGGACGCTGCGCGGCGGGTCGTTGGCCCACAGCTCCTGCACGATCGTGTCGATGTGCACGATCTTCCCCGGGCTCATGACCAGCATGGCGAGCACCTGCAGCAGCTTCGGCGTCGTCGGCGCGTAGTCGATCCCGTCCCGCACGAGTTCGAGCGGGCCGAGCAGGCTGAAACGGACGGGGCTTGCGGGCGAGGCCGGAATCGGGTTGGGTGCCGAGCCGTGGTGCTTGTCCGCTACTCGTGATCCGGTGTACATCGCAAGCGCCCTCCAGCTCGATACGCGTCGTGCCTTCGACAGTGACAGAGCGGCCGGTCGCCGGGCCAGTGAGCCGTCCACCAGGGCCCGCATGCGTGTCTCCCGGAAGGACATGGGTTTTTCACGTCCGACGCATGAATCGCACACTGGCCGCTACCCGGCCCCGCGCAGCAAGATTCGAGAATCGAACCGACCTACTGGGGGTCATCATGCGCGAGGCATCGTCCACGCCCACCTCGTTCGGCGGACTGGGATTCAAACGGCATCTGCGTGCGGAGATCAGTGAGGGCAACGGTGCCTACCTGTTCTCCGAACAGGGGGTGATCGCGATCCGCGGCGCGCAGGTCGCGTCGGTGGCGGCCCTGCTCGACGGCACCCGTGACCTCGACGGGCTCCTGTCCGCCTGCCCGGAGGGGATGAACCCCGAACAGGTCACCGGTGTGGTGGCCCGGCTGGTCGAGGCCGGTCTGGTCACCGTCCACGTCCCGGACGAGGTCAGCGGGGACGAGCGCGCGCTCGCTTACTGGGACGCGTGCGGTCTCGACGCGTCCGCGGTGGCCTGCCGTCAGAAGCCTGCGACGGCGAGCCTGACCGCGATCGGCCGCGGCGTCGACACCTCGCAGGTGGCGAACGCGCTGGCCGCGAGCGGCATCGAAGTGGTCGAGACGGCTTCCGAGCTGGCCATCGTGCTGTGCGACGACTACCTCGACCCGAGGCTGGCCGAGATCGACGCCGAGCACCGGCGCACCGGACGGCCCTGGCTGCTGGCCCGGCCGTCGGGTTCGCAGGTGTGGATCGGCCCGGTCATGCAGCCCGGCCGGTCCGGTTGCTGGCACTGCCTGACGAACCGGTTGTGGGGGCACCGGCACGCCGAGGCCTGTGTGCAGGAGGTACTCGGGCACGACGGTCCCGCGTCGTTCCCGATGCCCGCCGTGCCGCCGCTGACCGCGGCCGCGTCGCAGCTGATCTCCCTCGAAGCGTCCAAATGGCTGGCGGGGCACCGCTATCCGGGGCAGCAGGCCGTGTGGATCCTCGACACCCTCGACCTGCAGGGGCGGCTGCACGAACTGCGGCGCCGCCCGCAATGCCCCGAATGCGGGGACGAAAGCATCGTCGCCACACGGACGGCCGAGCCGGTCGTGTTGCGGGAGGCCAAGAAGGCGACGTCGGGTGGTGGCGGGCACCGGACGCTCACCCCGGTCGAGGTGCTCGACCGATACGGCCACCTGGTCAGTCCGGTCACCGGCATCGTCAAGGAGATCGCCCGCGACCCGAGGGCGCCCGCGTTCGTGAACGCGTACCGTTCCGGGCTGAACGTCGCGCGCCGGGTGCGCGGTGAGGCGGGGCTGCAGGCCGGGTTGCGCGGGGACAACGGCGGCAAGGGCGCGAGCCCGATCGACGCCGAGGTCGGCGCGCTGTGCGAGGCGATCGAACGGTTCTCGGCGAACTACCAGGGCGACGAACTGCGGATCCACGACACCTTCCGCGCGCTCGGTGACGACGCCGTCCACCCGAACTCGTGCATGCTCTTCGACGAACGCCAGTACGAAACGCGCGTCGAGTGGAACGCCAGGCACGCGAACTTCCAGCACGTCCCCGACCGGTTCGACACCGAGGCGGTCGTCGACTGGACACCGCTGTGGTCGCTCTCGCAGCAGCGGCGGAAGCTGATGCCGACGGCGTACCTCTACTACGGGGTGCCGCCGGAGTGCGGTCTCACCGGGATGCGCGCGGACTCCAACGGCTGCGCGGCCGGAAGCAGCGTCGAGGACGCGATCCTGCAGGGCCTGCTCGAACTCGTCGAACGCGACGCCGTCGCGATGTGGTGGTACAACCGGCTTCCCGTGCCCGGTGTCGACATCGCGTCGTTCGACGACCCGTGGGCCGAGGAGATGGTCGGCCAGTACGCGCGGGCGGGCCGGGAGCTGTGGGTGCTCGACCTGACCGCGGACCTCGGTGTGCCGGTGATGGTCGCGCTGTCCAGGAGTATCGCCGGGCCGCGCGAGAACGTCATGATGGGCTTCGGCGCCCACCTGGATCCCCGGACGGCGTTGCGGCGGGCGGTCAGCGAGCTCAACCAGATGATCCCCGCGGTGCTCGCGAACGACGTCGAACTCGACGATCCCGACGCGTCGGCGTGGCTCAAGTACGCGACCGTCGGGAACCAGCCGTATCTGCTGCCGGCACCGGGGCGGTCGGCGAAACGCGCCGCGGACTTCAAGTTCGTCCGGCGGCCCGATGTCCGTGACGACGTGGAGTGCTTGGTACGGAAGCTTTCCGCGCTGGGAATGGAGACGCTCGTGCTCGACCAGACCAGACCCGACATCGACCTCCCGGTGGTCCGGGTGGTCGTTCCGGGGCTGCGCCCGTTCTGGAGCCGCTTCGCCCCCGGGCGGCTGTTCGACGTGCCGGTGCGGCTGGGCAGGCTCGCCGAGCCGACCCCTTACGACCGGCTGAACCCCTTCCCCATGTTCTTGTAGATCAAGCTGGAGCGACCGTTGACGACAGATCCCCCCGGCGGCATGGCCGAAACGATCCCCTTGTGGTCGCTCACCGACGACAGCCTCGTCGAGATCGGTGAGGACGGCTCGCTGGTGGTCGTCACCCGCTGGGGGGAGTACGAGTTCGTCAACGCGGAACCGCTGGTGCTGGAATCGTTGCGGCGGATGGCCTTGGGGCCGGTCTCGCTGGCGAACGTGACGTCTTCGTGGGAGCCCGTCGAGCGCGAGCCCGATCTCGAAGGCGAGCTGAGCTGGACGGCCGAAGGCGCCGACGCGCTGCGGCAGGCGCTCAAGGAACTCGGCGGTTCCGTGGTGCGCTCGCTGGGGCTCGCCGACGGCAGGGGACCGCTGCTGTCGGTGATCCCGGTCGTGCTCGCCCCGGTGTTCGCGCCGGTGGAGATCCCGCCCACGCGCCCGATCCGGTTGTCCCGCTTCAGTTCCCTGCGGTCCGACGCCGACGGGATGGGGCTGGAGTCGCCGTCCGCGCGCTATCGCGTCGTGCTGTCCCAGCCGTGGGCGGTGCATGTCGCGGCGACACTGGCGACGGCGAAATCGGTCGGGGACATCGTGTCCACCACCGGGATCGACGCCTCGGTGGTCGGCGCGATCGTGTCGTATCTGGTCGCCGCGGGTGTCGTGCAGGTGGCCGGGGAACACGGCCGGTTCGCCGAGGACGACGATCCCGAACTGGGTCTGTGGTCCCCGGACGAACTCTCGTTCCACACCACCAGCCGCACCTGGCGGCCCGGTGGCCCGGCGGACCTGCCCGGGCTCGGGAAACCGCCGGTGGTCAAGGCTTCCTCCGGCGACGGGCCGGTCCATGTGCTGTACCGGCCCGATCTGGCCGACCGCGCGGAGACCGATCCGACGCTGACGGCGTTGCTGGAGCACGATCACACCTGCCCCGAATTCACCGAGGGCGTGCTGACCGCCGAGCAGATCGGCGAATTCCTGTTCCGCGGCGCGAGGATCCGGTCGATCGGGCCCGCGCACCTGCCGAACGGGCCGGCCCACAGTGCTTCGCAGCGGCCGTATTTCAGCGTCGCCTGCCTGTACGAACTCGAGTTGTACGTCTCGGTCAACCGGTGCTCTGGGCTGGACCGCGGGATCTACCACTACGACCCGCTGGAGCATCGGCTCGGCCTCGTCAACGCCGACGAGGCCGACCTCGACGCGATGCTCGACATGGCGATGATCGGCGGCGGCAACCATCGGCGGCCGTCCGCGCTGATCACCGTGACCGCGCGGATGCCGCGGATGGCGTCCGTCCTCGGTGGCGGCGCGTACGCCACCACGCTGGCGCACGTCGGTGCGCTGCAACAGACGCTGTACCTCGTCGCCCGCGCCATGGGGCTGGCCGCACACGCCGTCCCGGTGGACGCCGGCGACCGCGTCGACCGCGCGCTCAAGCTCGACTGGCCCGCCGAGGTCAGTGTCGGCGAGTGCGTCCTCGACCTCCTCGTCTGAGTGGCTTGCGTCTCGATCGCTCATCGAGCACACCGAAATCGGCACCGCGTTTGCTGGCGTACAGAGGAAAAGCGACAGCGAATCCGAGGTTGGTCTGATGCAGCTACGAACAGTCGCCATGGCGGCGAACGAGAAAGGCGTCACCGAACCCGGTCGGCCCCCCGAGCCGGCGCCCCCCTTGCAACCTGCGGTGCTGCAGGCCATCTCATCGATGCACGCGAGGTACTTCGACCCGATCACCTTGGGCGACCTGGCATCGGAAGTCTTCGTCAGCCCGTTCCACTTCTCGCGGATCTTCACCAAGGCGACCGGGGTCACCCCCGGCCGGTACCTCACCGCGATCCGGCTCTTCGAAGCGAAACGACTGCTGCTGACGACATCGCTGACGGTGTCGGACATCGTGTGCAGCGTCGGCTACAGCAGTGTCGGCACGTTCACCAGCCGCTTCACCCGTGCGGTCGGGATGACCCCGACCCAGTACCGCGACCCCGAGGTCGGCGAACTGCTCGTCGCGCTGGCCCCGCATTTCCAGCGCCTCCCGACCCTGGAAGCGTTGCACAGCGCCGGAATGGGCAGCGCCACCATGCGCAGCGGCACCGGCACGCTCAGCGTGCGGGTCGAGACCCCGCGCGGGGCTGGCCCGGCGAGTGTCCTCATCGGACTGTTCGCCGAGTCGATCCCGCAGTGTGGTCCCGTGGCCTTCGGCGGCAGGGCGAACGTCCTGTCCGCGGACATCGAGATCCAGAACGTTCCTGAGGGGCGGTGGACCGTCATCGGGGTGGCCGAGCACGCCGCCGGGACCGCGGCCTCCACGTTCTCCATGGGCACGTTGCCGGGCCGCGTCGACATGACCCGGTACGGCAGGGTTCACCTGCGGATGCCCATGCGCGCCCCGCGCCCGACCGACGCGCCGATGGCGATCACCCTCGCCGGCGGTCCGAGCTCGGCCGGGAACCGGATGACCATGCCCGCTTCCGAGTACCTCCGCGCGGTGGCCTGAGGCGAGGTTATTCCCGCGGTCTCCCGATTTCGCAAACCGGGAGAACCGCGGGCGCAACCGTGGAGTGGTCGCGTCATCATCACGCATGTGAGCCTTGAGGAAATCCGGAATTCGAATCCACCCGTTAGGGGGAGAGTGCGTTGGGCAATGGTTGGCGCACGATCAGACGTCGCATGATCACGCCGGACGTCTCCGAGACGTCACTGGACAAGCGCGGTTTCCACAAGAAGAGCCCGGCCGCTCAGGAATTGCTGGAGACCGTCGGTGAGAAGTTCCTGCTCGGCTACGCGCACGCGGTCGAAGCACGGTCCGTTGATCAGGCGGAAGAATGGCTCGAACGCATTCCGGTGAAATACCGTGGCTTCGCCTACGAGGGCGCGGGAATGGGGTACGGAATGCTGGACGGGCTGCCGGGCGGCGGCCGCCGTCACATCGAGGAATTCCTCGACGGCCCCGGCGAGAAGCACGACTACATCATCTACGTCGGCGTCGGCTGGGCGATGGCGCGCCTGCCGCGCTTCCGCTGGCCGTCCGCCGAGGACTTCGACCCGTTGCTGCGCTGGCTGGTGCTCGACGGCTACGGCTTCCACCAGGCCTACTTCAAGACGGCGAAGTACGTCGACGGGCAGTTCCAGGACCCGGACTTCTCGTGGCCGCCCGGAAACGGCGGCTACGCGCTGCGGGCGATCGACCAGGGCATCGGGCGGGCGCTGTGGTTCATCTGCGGTACCGACGTCGATCTGGTCGCCGACACGGTCGCGCGATTCCCCGAGTATCGGCACGGAGACCTCTACGCCGGTATCGGGCTCGCCTCGACCTACGCGTGCGGTGTCACCGGTGACGAACTGCTGAAACTGGCCGAATTCGCCGGTGAGCACCGCGGGAATCTCGCCCAGGGCAGCGCTTTCGCCGCCGAAGCCCGCGTCCGCGCCGGGCTGCTGATCCCCGAGACCGAGGTCGCCACTCAGGCGATCTGCGGGCTGCCGGCCGAGCGGGCCGCGGCCATCACCCAGGAGGTGCGCCCGGCGACCGTGGTCGACGGCGAACTCCCGGCATTCGAAACCTGGCGACAGCGCATCGCCGCTGAGGTTCTCAACTCTGGAGGTGCAGGGAAATGACCGCGACCTTGGGCTGGCTCCGCAAGCAGCTTGCGGGCATCGTGGCGCTGGTGCTGATGGCGGGACTGTTCGTGGTGGCGCAGCTGCCCACCGTCTCGACCGCCGAGGCCGACACCATGGCTTCGAAGTACGCGTTCGAGCCGTTGACGATCGCCTTGCCGGAGGCGGCGAAGAGCCAGTCGATCCGGACGGTGAACAAGGAGTACGAGCACATCCGCGCCTGGATCTCCTCGGTCGGCGCGGCGATCGCGGTCAACGACCTCGACGGCGACAAGCTCGCGAACGACCTTTGCTTCGTGGACCCGCGCAGCGACCAGCTGGTGATCACCCCGACGCCGGGCAAGGGCGGGGACCGGTACGCGCCGTTCGCGCTCGACGCGGCGCCGCTGCCGATGGGCAAGTACATCGCGCCCATGGGCTGCGTTCCCGCGGACTACAACGAGGACGGCCGGGTCGACCTGCTGGCCTACTACTGGGGCCGCACGCCGATCCTGTTCCTCGCGAAGCCGGGTGCCACGAAGCTGGAGCCGAAGGCCTACGAGCCGGTGGAACTGGTGCCGGGCAACAACTCCAAGAACGGCGAGTACTCCGGTCCACTGTGGAACACGAACGCCGCTTCGGTCGGTGACTTCGACGGCGACGGCCACCAGGACATCTTCATCGGCAACTACTTCCCCGACAGCGCGGTGCTGGACGACCGCGTCTCCGGCGGGGTCGAGATGAACAAGTCGATGTCGCACGCCGACAACGCCGGCGGCAAGTACATCTTCCGGTTCACCGGCGCCACCCAGGGCGCCAAGCCGACGGCCACGTTCGTCTGCGACGACAAGGCGATCCCGGCCGACTCCCAGGGTGGCTGGTCGCTGGCGGCCAGCGCCACCGACGTCGACGGGGACAACCTGCCCGAGCTCTACATCGGCAACGACTTCGGCCACGACCGCCTGCTGTACAACAAGTCCCGCCCCGGTCACGTCGAATTCGCCGAGGTGAAGGGCATTCGCGGGCCCAACGAGCCGAAGTCCAAGGTGATCGGCAACGACTCCTTCAAGGGCATGGGCGTCGACTTCGCCGACCTCGACCATGACGGTCTCTACGACCTGTACGTCAGCAACATCACGACGTCCTGGGGTATCGAGGAAAGCCACTTCCAGTTCATGAACACCGCCAAGGACACCGCGGATCTGCGTGGCCGTCTGCAGGGCGGCGAGGCGCCGTGGGTGGACCGCAGCGCACAGGCGGGCACCGCCTGGTCCGGCTGGGGCTGGGACGTCAAGATCGCCGACTACAACAACAGCGGCGAATCGGTGATCACCCAGGCGACCGGCTTCGTCAAGGGCGACGTCAACCGCTGGCCGCAGCTGCAGGAGCTGGCGACGTCGAACGACGAACTGCTGAAGCACCCGTACTTCTGGCCGAACATGGTCGCCGGTGACGACGTCGGTGGCGATCACACCCTGCACTTCTGGGCCAAGAGCTCCGACGGCCGCTACACCGACCTGGCCCCGCGCCTCGGTCTCGCGGTCCCGGTGCCCACCCGCGGTATCGCCACCGGTGACGCCGACGGCGACGGCAAGCTCGACTTCGCCGTGGCCCGCCAGTGGGAGCAGCCGATCTTCTACCACAACGTCAGCCCCGAAACCGGGTCGTACCTGAACCTGAAGCTGGTGCACGACAAGGCTTCGGCGGACGGCCCGCTCAAGGCGGCGGGGACCGCGGCGATCGGCGCGCAGGTCACCGTCGTCACCCCCGACGGCAAGAAGTACATGGACCGCGTCGATGGCGGCAGCGGCCACTCCGGCAAGCGCAGCCACGAGATCCAGATCGGGCTGGGCAAGGTCACCGGGCCGGTGAAGGTCTGCCTGCAGTGGCGGGACCTGACCGGGCAGATCCGCACGCAGGAAGTCCAGCTGACCCCGGGCGACCACACGTTCCAGCTCGGCGCTCAGGCTAAGGAGAAATGACCGTCATGGCTGAGCAGACACTCACGGCACCGAAGAGCAACAAGACGATCACGGCCCTTCGCCGGTTCGCGATCTCGATCACCATCTTCAACATCATCGGCTACACCGTGCTCGGTTTCGAGCAGCCCTACACCTATCCGTTCATCGCGCTGGCCACGGCGTACACCACGGAAATCCTGCTGGAGATCATCGGGGCCCGCGTCCAGGGACGCGACGTCCGCTTCCGGGGCAACGGGTTCAAGGGACTGGTGGAATTCCTCTTCCCCGCGCATATCACCGGTCTCGCGCTGAACATGCTCACCTACGTCAACGACCAGGTGCTGGTCATGATGTTCGGCGTCGTGGTCGCCGTCGGCGCCAAGTGGGTCCTCCAGGCCCCGGTGCGGGGACGGCTCCGCCACTACATGAACCCGTCGAACTTCGGCATCACGATCATCCTGCTGGTGTTCCCGTGGGCGAGCATCGCGCCGCCGTATCACTTCACCGAGCAGGTCGACTCGTGGGTCGGCTGGCTGATCGTCGGCATCATCATGATCTCGGGCACCGTGCTCAACGCGATGCTGACCCAGCGCATGTGGCTCATCGGCGCCTGGCTGATCACCTTCGCGCTGCAGGCGATCATCCGTGGTCTGGTGTTCGACACCGCGATCCCCGGCGCGCTCGGGATGATGACCGGTGTGGCGTTCGTGCTCTACACGAACTACATGGTCACCGACCCGGGGACGACCCCGTCCAAGCCCGCGTCGCAGATCCTGTTCGGTTCGGGCGTGGCGCTGGCGTATGGGTTCTTCATGATCGTGCACGTGTCCTACGGCCTGTTCCTCGCCACCGCGCTGGTCTGCCTCATCCGCGGGGTGTTCCTGTGGGGCCTGCACTTCTCCAAGAAGGCAGGAGAGAAGTGGGAGGCCGAGCAGGCGAAGGCGGCGGAGGTCACGTCCCTGCCCAAGCCGGCCGAGAAGCCGGAGACGGAAACCGGGGCCGTGGCGGCATGACTCCCGGTGCGGAAAGCAGCCGGGCGGCGCGTCTCGTGCCGCCCGGCCCGCCGCGCCGAGCGACCTTCGGTCTGCTGAAGAAGCTCTTCACCGACCGGCTGGCGCTCATGTCGGACTCGGCGGAGGCACACGGGGACGTCGTCCGGATCGCGATCGGTCCCAAGACGATGTACCTGGTGAACCACCCCGACCTGGCGAAACACGTGCTCGCGGACAACGCGGCCAACTATCACAAGGGAATCGGCCTCCAGGAGGCGAGGCGGGCGCTCGGCGACGGGTTGCTCACCAGCGACGGCGACGTCTGGAAGAAGCAGCGCCGGACCATCCAGCCGGTGTTCCAGCCCAAGCGGATCGCGCGGCAGGCCTCTGTCGTCGCGAACGAGGTCGAAGGACTCGTGAAACGCTTGCGGGACACCGAAGGACCGGTGGAGATCCTGCACGAGATGACCGGGCTGACCCTCGGGGTGCTCGGCAAGACCTTGCTCGACGCGGATCTCGGCGGGTTCACGTCGCTGGGGCACTCGTTCGAGGCCGTGCAGGACCAGGCGATGTTCGAAGCGGTGACGCTGAGCATGGTCCCGCAATGGGCGCCGCTGAAGAAACAGCTGCGGTTCCGGGAATCGCGGGCCGACCTCCGCCGCATCGCCGAAGAACTCGTCGAGCAGCGGCTGGCCAACCCGGTCGAGAACGGCGAGGACGTGCTTTCACGCCTCATCGCCACCGACGGGACCCGCGAGCAGATGCGGGACGAGCTGATCACGCTGCTGCTGGCCGGGCACGAGACGACGGCGAGCACGCTGGGCTGGGCGTTCCATCTGCTCGACGAGCATCCGGAGATCGCGGCGAAACTGCGTGCCGAGGCCGACGCGGTGCTGGGCGACCAGTCGCCGACGCACGAGGATCTGCATCGGTTGCCGTACACGGCGAGGGTCGTCGAAGAGGTCATGCGCCTGTACCCGCCGGTGTGGCTGCTGCCGCGGGTGGCGCAGGACGACGACGAGATCGGCGGCTATCACATCCCTGCCGGATCCGACGTCGTCGTCGTGCCCTTCACCCTGCACCGGCATCCGGCGTACTGGCCGGAGCCGGAGAAGTTCGATCCGGACCGGTTCGATCCGGACCGGCCGAGCGGGCGGCCCCGCTACGCCTACATCCCGTTCGGCGCCGGGCCGCGGTTCTGCATCGGCAACAGCCTCGGCGTGATGGAGGCCGTTTTCGTGCTGACGATGGTCCTGCGCGACCTCGAACTCAGAAAGCTCCCGGGCTACGACGTGGTTCCCGAGGCGATGCTGTCGCTCCGGGTGCGCGGCGGGCTGCCGATGACCGTGCACACCAGGAACAGGAGGTAGGTTCCGTGGATTCGGACGAACAGGTCGAGGTGTCCACTTTGGAGGCCTACGCGGACACGATCGTGCCGGGGGAGAAGCGCTTCCCCGATGACCACGCCATCGCCGGCGCTTCGCCGGGACCGGGCGCGGTCGTGGCGGGCGCGCTCGAACTGCTGCACACCGAGGCGACCGGGGTGACCGTCGGGCTGCCGTATCTGGCGCAGTCCCTCAACGAGCACGCGAAGGTCTACGCCAAGGAGAACGAGGTCTCGCTGGACGAGTCGCTTCCGCCGTTCGTCGCACTGTCCTTCGCGGACAGGACGGCACTCGTGCGGTCGCTGACCGCGCCGGGGCATCCGGAGAAGGACGGCTGGGTCAGCCTCGCCTTGTTCTGCAACATGTCCTTCGACAGCGCGGCGCACAAGCACACCGCCGAAGCCATCGCCGAGGGCCACCCCGGTCTGCTGGCGATGGGGTACACCGCGCCGGACGAAGACGGTTTGTGGCGGTTCCCGAAGTTCTCCTACCGCCGCGAACTGGCCCGAGTCCACCCCGACACCACGCCTTCCGGGAGCCCCGCATGACCGCCTACGACAAGACCGACGTCGTCATCGTCGGCAGCGGGTTCGGTGGCTCCATCCCCGCCTACCACCTGGCCGCGGGCGGGGCGAAGGTCACCGTGCTGGAACGCGGGCCGTGGCTGGAGACTAAGGACTTCGAACACGACTATCTGCTCGGCTCGTCCTACACCCGGGCTTTCGACTTCGTCGTCGGCGACGGGATGAGCGTGCTCGGCGGGAACTGCGTCGGTGGCGGCAGCGTGGTGTACTTCGCCGCGATGCCCCGCGCGCCGAAGTTCGTGTTCGAGCGGCACGGCAGCATCGGCCGTCGCATGTGGCCGTCGGCGCTGACACGCGACACGCTGGAGCCTTGGTACGACCGGGTTTCGGAGTCGCTGCCGGTGTCCACACAGGACTGGAACGACGTCTCCTACGCGGGCGGGCTGTGGGCCGCCTTCTGCGACCACTCCGGCCGCACCGCCAACCCCGCGCCGGTCGCGGTGGACAACGACCGGTGCGTGAACTGCAACTTCATGATGGCGGGATGCCGGTTCGACGCGAAACGCTCGCTGCTGACCAACTACCTCCCCGCGGCGCTCGCCCACGGCGCGAAGATCCGGCCGCTGCACGAGGTGCAGCGGATCGAGCGGATCGACGACGGCGACTATCGCGTGCATTTCACCATCGTGGACGACGAGGACTACCGGCTCCAGTCCGGAAGCGGGACGATCGACGCGAAGGTCGTCATCATCGCAGCGGGCGCCGGCGCGACGCCGGTGATCCTGCAGCGTTCGGAGGCCGCGCTGGGCACCATGCCGCACGCCGTCGGCCGGTACTTCTCGGGTAACGGGGAGCGGCTCAACACCGCGATCATCAACGAGGAGCGCGTCCGCGAGGTGCTCGGACTGTCCCGTGAGGACGGGAAGGTCTACGAGGCCAACCACATCGGCAAGGGCCCGACCGTGGCGAACTGGGACAAGCTCGACGGTTCGCTGCCGGAGTACGAGCGGTATTCGCTGGAGCAGCTGTACTTCCCGCCCGGGCTCGGCACCATCCTCGCGCAGGTGCCGGACGGCGACGAACCGCGCTGGTTCGGGGTGCAGAAGAAGGAGATCCTCAAGAAGTGGGCCTCCTGGCTGACCATCTTCCTGATGACCGAGGACGACAACGAGGGCGTCTTCGGCGCGCCGCCGCCCACCGGCAACGCCTACCGCATCTCGCAGCAGATGCTCGGCCGCGGCCCGCTGAAGTACGACCCGACGCCGAACACCCGGCACGGCTGGGCGCTGGCCGACGCGGAGTGCAAGGAGATCCTCGAGAAGGACGGCCTGGCGAAGGTGGCGCCGTGGACCAACGACGTCGTCGGCGCGTACACCGTGCACCCGCTGGCTTCGTGCCGGATCGGTGACGACCCGGCGACCTCGGCGCTGCACCCGAACCACGAACTCCGCGACCACCCCGGGATCTTCGTGACCGACAGCGCTTCCGTGCCGGGCGCGCTGACGGTGAACCCGGCGATGACGATCGCGGCGCTGGCCGAGCGTTCGGTGCCGGGGATCGTGCGGGCGTTGCAGGCACGCGGTGTCGACGTCACCTATGGCGCCCCCGCTCCGGACGGCTCCATCACCGGGCGGCGCGCGGTCGGCAAGCTGTCGCTGGTGGCCGGGAGCTGAGCGTGGCACCCGTGCTGGTGAGGCTCGCGCTGCGGCGCGCGGTGCGTGAAGCCCGGTACGTCCGGCCGGTTCCCTTCGGCCGGGCGACCGGGCTCGTGCGTGACGTCTACGGTCGGCTGGAACGCGACTTCGGGATGCTGGCCCCGCCGGTCGCGGTGCATTCGCCGTCACCGGCGGTGCTCGCGGCGAGCTGGGTGATGCTGCGGGAATCGCTGGTGGCGGCGGGGGAGACGAGCCGGGCGGACCGGGAGATCGTCGCGACACTGGTGTCGCGAGGGAACTCGTGTCCGTACTGCGTCGAGGTCCACGGGATGGCGCTGGACTCGCTCGGGCGCTCCGCGGAGGCCGCGGCGATCGTCGAGGGCCGTCCCGTGGCGGATCCTCTCGCGCGGGCTCTTTCGGCCGGGGCCCGTGCGGAGCTGACCGCGGTCGCGTTCACGTTCCACTACCTGAACCGGGTGGTGAGCGTTTTCCTCGGCCCGTCACCGCTGCCGCCGACCGTGCCGGATTCGGCGCGCGCGAAGGCGAAGGCCGTCTTGGGGCGATTCCTTCGGCCGGTGACGGGGGCTTCGCCGGGAGACTCGTTGGAGCTCTTGCCGGTGGGCTCCCGGGATTTCGCGTGGGCCGCGGGCAATCCTGTGGTCGAGGACGCGTTCTCACGTGCTTCGTCGGCGTTCGCCGCGTTGCCGGTGCCTTCGTCCGTGCGGGATGTCATGGAACGGGAGCTGTCCACTTGGGACGGTGCGCCGCCCGGGTTGAGCCGGTCCTGGGTGGACGCCTTCGACGATCCCGCGGTGCGCTTGGCCTTGGTGGTCGCGAAGGCGCCTTATCAGGTGGACGACGCTTTGGTGGCGGCCGCGGGGCTGGGGGATCGGGAGCTGGTCGAGTTGGTGGGGTGGGCGAGTTTCACGGCCGCGGCCCGTGCCGTTTCGGTCGCCCCGCTTCGTGGCTAGTGCGGCGTACTGCCGGTCTTGTGACGCGAAAGCCACTTTCGCAACGTTCAACGTTGCGAAAGTGGCTTTCGCGTCGTCGTAGGTCCGGGTCAGTCGGCCAGATGACCGATTCCGTTCAACAACATGAGAGAAGACTCCGAGTCCGCCTCCGGTTCATGCTTGACCGGACTGCGCGAACGGACGGCGGCCGCGTATCTGGGGACAGAGCCGGCGCTGGGACCGGATTCCGTGAACTTGAGTGGTTGAGAGCTAGGGGAGTGCGGTGGCATGAGCGTTGAGCGGATTTCGATTGTCGGTATCGGTCTCCGATACCCGGACGCCGGTTCCCCGGAAGAGCTGTGGGAGAACGTCCTCGCCGGCCGCCGGGCGTTCCGGAGCCTGCCCGACGAGCGGATGAACCGCGAGGACTACTACTCGCCCGACCCGAAGGCGCCGGACCGTTTCTACGCCAACAAGGCCGCGGTCCTCCGCGACTACGAGTTCGACCGGATCAAGTACAAGGTCGCGGGCAGCACGTTCCGCTCGACCGACACCACGCATTGGCTGGCCCTCGACGTCGCCGCGCAGGCGCTGGCGGACGCGGGCTTCCCCGAGGGCGACGGGCTGCCGAGGCCCGCCACCGGCGTGGTCATCGGCAACAGCCTCACCGGCGAGTTCTCGCGCGCCAACATCATGCGGCTGCGCTGGCCGTACGTGCGCCGCACGGTCGCGGCGGCACTGGCCGAGCGCGGCTGGGCCGACGGCGACACCGCCGAGTTCCTCCACGATCTCGAGGCGCAGTACAAGGCCCCCTTCCCGGAGATCGACGAGGACACGCTCGCGGGCGGGCTGGCGAACACGATCGCCGGCCGGGTCTGCAACTTCTTCGACTTCGGCGGCGGCGGGTTCACTGTGGACGGTGCCTGTTCGTCGTCGCTGCTTTCCGTGGTCACGGCGGCGAACGCGCTTTCGGAAGGCGACCTCGACGTCGCCATCGCGGGCGGTGTCGACTTGTCGATCGACCCGTTCGAGGTGATCGGTTTCGCCAAGACCGGCGCGCTCGCCAAACGCGAGATGAAGGTCTACGACGCCGATTCCAACGGGTTCTGGCCCGGCGAGGGTTCCGGAATGCTCGTGCTGATGCGCGAGGAGGACGCGATCGCGCAGGGCAAACGGATCTACGCCAACATCGGCGGCTGGGGTGTCTCGTCCGACGGCAAGGGCGGAATCACCCGCCCCGAGGCCTCGGGTCATCGACTCGCGCTCAAGCGGGCGTACGACAAGGCTGGTTACGGCGTCGAGACCGTTTCCTACTTCGAGGGCCACGGCACCGGGACCGCACTGGGCGACGCCACCGAGATCGAGGCGCTCTCCACCGCCCGCCGCGACGCCGACCCGCTCGCCGAGCGGGCCGCGCTGAGCACGATCAAGGCCAACATCGGCCACACCAAGGCCGCGGCCGGGGTCGCCGGGCTGATCAAGGCGACCTTGGCGGTCTACCACCAGGTCATCCCGCCCGCGACCGGCCACTACGAACCGCACGAGTCGCTGGTCGGCGACTCCGCGCGGATGTACGTGCCCGCCGAGGCCGGGCTGTGGCCCTCGGACCAGCCGGTCCGCGCCGGTGTCTCCGCGATGGGGTTCGGCGGCATCAACTCGCACGTCACCGTCACCGAAGCGCCTGGCGCGGCCCGGCGCAAGGAACTCGACGAGCGGACCAGGTCGCTCGTCGCCGGACGGCAGGACAGCGAACTGCTGCTCCTCGACGCCGACGACGCCGCGTCGCTGCGCGGCCGGGTGACCGGTCTGCTGGAGATCGTGCCGAAGCTGTCGTTCGCCGAGCTCGCGGACCTCGCGGGCACGCTTTCGGCGGAACTGTCCGGGAAACCGGTCCGTGCGGCGATCGTCGCGGCCGGCCCGGACGACGCCGAGCGCAAACTGGCCAAACTCCTCGACCTCCTCGGTGAAGGGGAGCCGGAAGTCTTCTCCGCCAACGAAGGCATCTTCGCCGGCTCCCGTTCCCAGTCCCCGAAGATCGGTTTCCTGTTCCCTGGCCAGGGTTCCGGGCAGGGCAGGGTCGGCGCGGTGCGCAAACGCTTCGCGCACGTCGACGACATCTACCGCGCCGCGAAGCTGTCCACCGGCGCCGACCAGGTCGCCACCGACGTCGCGCAGCCGCGCATCGTCACCGGTTCGCTGGCCGGGCTGCGGGTGCTGAAGAGCCTCGGCATCGAGGCGGGCACGGTCGCGGGCCACAGCCTCGGCGAGCTCACCGCCCTGCACTGGGGTGGCGCGCTCACCGAACGCGAGGTGCTCAAGCTGGCCAAGATCCGCGGCAGGGTGATGGCGACCGCCAGCGACGGAGACGGTGCCATGGCGGCGATCGCGGACACGCCGAGCGTCGCCGAGAGGCTCGCCGAGGGCGAAGAGGTCGTCATCGCGGGCTACAACGCGCCCGAGCAGACCGTCCTTTCCGGACCTGCGGAGGCGATCGACCGCGTGGTCGCCCGTGCCCGTGCGGAAGGGGTCAACGCCGCCCGCATCAACGTCTCGCACGCCTTCCACTCGCCCGCGGTCGTCCCGGCCGCCGAGGCGATGACCGAGGAACTCGCCGCGTTCGACTTCGCCCGGCTCGACCGGCCGGTCGTCTCCACGGTGACCGGTGACGTCCTGCACGCCGCCGAAGACCTGCGCGATCTGCTGCGCGACCAGGTGGTCCTGCCGGTCCGCTTCCGTGAGGCGGCCGCGAAGGTCGCCGAGCGCAGCGACCTGGTGATCGAGGTCGGCCCCGGCCGGGTGCTCACCGGACTGCTGGACACGATCGCGCCCGGCACCCCGGCGCTTTCGATCGACACCGACAGCCTGACGCTCGCTCCGGTGCTGAAGGTCGCCGGTGCCGCGTTCGCGTTCGGCGCGCCGCTGGAGACGTCCGCGCTGTTCGACGGCCGCGTCGTGCGGGCCCTGCCCTCGGACGGCGAGTTCTCGTTCCTCGCCAGCCCGTGTGAGGCCGCGCCGTCGATCGGCGCCGTCCTGACCCGCGACCGGGTCGCCGAGGCGGGCGAGGCGGCCGCCGGAACGGCATCGGAAAGCAGCGGCAGCAGCACTCTCGATCTGCTGCGCAAGCTCGCATCCGAGCGGGTCGAGCTGCCGCTCGAAGCGGTCACCGCCGACACGCATCCCCTCGACGATCTGCACCTTTCCTCGATCACGGTCGGCCAGCTGGTCAACGACGTGACCAGGGCGCTCGGCCGTCCGGCGCTGGAGGGCATGCCGAACTTCGCGACCGTCTGCCTCGGCGAACTCGCCGAGATGATCGACGAACTCGCGCAGACCGCCAAACCCGCCGACAGCAACCAGGCCGAGGTCGCCGGCGTCGGACCGTGGGTCCGGCCGTTCGCGGTGGAGTACGTCGTCGCGCCGAAGCCGTCGCCCGATCTCGCGACGGGCATCTCCACCGCCGAATGGACGGCGTTCGCCCCGGCCGGTCATCCGCTGGCGGAGCCGCTGCGCGCGGCACTGGCCACGGCGGGCGTCGGCGACGGTGTCCTCCTCTGCCTGAACGCGGACAGTGGTTCCGGCGACGTCGGCCTGTTCCTGGACGCGGGCCGGGCGGTGCTGGCCGCGCCCAACGGCACGCGCTTCGTCGTGGTGCAGCACGGTCTCGGCGCCTCCGGGCTGGCGAAGACGCTCCGGCTGGAGGACCCCTCGGCCCGCACCACGATCGTCGACCTCGCCGATCTCGACCCCGTCGACCCCGAAGCCCTCCACGCCGCGGTGTCCACTGTGGTCACCGAGGTGGCGGCGACGACCGACTTCAGCGAAGTCCGCTACGACACCGCCGGAGTCCGCACGGCGCCGAAGCTCGCGGCGCTGACCCCGGCCGAGGCCGAAGGCACCCCGCTCGGCACCGGCGACGTCCTGCTCGTCACGGGCGGCGGTAAGGGCATCACCGCCGAGAGCGCGTTGGCGCTGGCCAAGGATTCCGGCGCGAAACTGGCGTTGCTCGGCCGGAGCGATCCGGCCGACGACGCCGAACTGTCGGAGAACCTCGGCCGCATGGCGGCGGCGGGTATCACCTACCGCTACGAGCGTGCCGACGTCACCGACGGAAGGCAGGTCGCCGACGCGATCGGCCGGGTGCAGGCCGAATTCGGCCCGGTCACCGCGGTGCTGCACGGCGCGGGCCGCAACGAGCCCGCCGCGCTGTTCTCCTTGACCGAGGAGAGCTTCCGCAAGACGCTGGCCCCGAAGATCGGCGGTCTCAACGCCGTCCTCGACGCCGTCGACCAGGACAAGATCAAGCTGCTGGTGACCTTCGGCAGCATCATCGGCAGGGCCGGTCTGCGCGGTGAGGCGCACTACGCCACGGCCAACGACTGGATGACCGAACTGACCGTGCGCTTCGGCCGGGAACACCCGCGGGCCAAGGCGATCGCGCTCGAATGGTCGGTCTGGTCCGGGACGGGGATGGGCGAAAAGCTCGGTGTGGTCAGCGCTTTGATGCGCGACGGCATCACCCCCATCCCGACCGAGGAGGGCATCGAGATCCTCCGCCAGGTCGTCGGCGACCCTGCCGCCCCGTCGGTGCTGGTCGTCTGCGGCCGGACCGCCGGGCTGGCGACCCTGCCGGTGGAGAAGCGCGAACTGCCGCTGACCCGCTTCGTCGACCGCGCCGTCGTGCACTACCCGGGGGTCGAGCTGATCACCGAGGCCGACCTGTCCGCGGGCAGCGACCCGTATCTGGCCGACCACCTGCTCGACGGTCAGCTGCTGTTCCCGGCGGTGATCGGCATGGAGGCGATGACCCAGGTCGCCAAGGCCGCGCTGGGCGCGGAAACCCTGCCGGCGCCGGTGTTCTCCGACGTCGAGTTCCTGCGCCCGATCATCGTCTCGCCGGGCGGGGCGACCACGATCCGGCTCGCCGCGCTGGCCAGGGACGCCGAAACGGTGGACGTGGTGCTGCGCAGCGGGGAGACCGGTTTCAGCGCCGACCATTTCCGGGCCCGGCTGAGCTTCTCCCGGCCGGATCCGCTCGGTGACACCGTCGCCCGCGACGTCGCGCTGCCGCCGGTCCCGGTCGATCCGACGACCGAGCTCTACGGCACGGTCCTGTTCCAGGGCAAGCGATTCCAGCGGGTCACCGGATACCGGCGGGCCAGCGCGCGGCACGCGGTCGCGGAGATCGCGACCGGCGCCGAGGTCGACTGGTTCGCACCGTTCCTCCCGCAGGAACAGCTCCTGGCCGACCCGGGCACCCGTGACGCGATGATGCACGCGATCCAGTGCTGTGTCCCGGACGCGACCCTGCTGCCGCAGGGGATCGAGCGGCTGTACCTCGCCGAACCCGGCGAGCAGCACCCGGAGTACGTGCTCCTCGACGCCCGCGAGCGTTCGCAGGACGGCGACAGCTACGTCTACGACCTCGACGTCCGCAACCCCGACGGGAAGCTGGTCGAGCGGTGGGAGGGGCTGAAGCTGCGCGCGGTGCGCAAACGCGATGGTGAAGGACCCTGGGTCCCGTCGATGCTCGGGTCCTATTTGGAACGTTCCGTCGAACGGCTGCTCGGCTCGTCCCGCGCGATCGTCGTCGAACCGGATCCGGTGGGTGTTCCGGTGGAGACCACGCCGGAGCGGCGGGCGCAGACGGCACTGGCCGCCGGCCGCGCCGTCGACGCGCCGCTCGAGATCCGCTACCGCCCGGACGGGAAACCGGAGGCCGACGGGGTCGAGGTGAGCGCGTCGCACAGCGCCGACCTCACCCTGGCGATCGCGGGCGGCGGCCGGATCGCGTGCGACGTCGAAACGGCGATCGAACGGACACCGGAGGACTGGGCAGGCCTGCTCGGCGAGGATCTGCTCGCGGTGGGCGAGCTGCTGGCCGCGGACGCCCGCGAGCCGCTTTCGGTGGCGCACACCAGGGTCTGGAGCGCGCTGGAATGCGTGCGCAAGACCGGCGACATGACACAGGCGCTCACCGTGCACCGGGTCGACCCGGACGGCTGGGCGGTGCTTTCCCACGGTGTCGCCCGCATCGCCACCTGGGTGACGACCGTCAACGACCGGACCGATCCCGTCGTCTTCGCGGTGCTCCAGGGAGAAGAGAGCTGACATGGCCGACTACTACGAGATCCTCCACACGGTCGGATTCGAAGAGACCAACCTGGTGGGCAACGTCTACTACGTGAACTACGTGCGCTGGCAGGGCCGGTGCCGCGAGATGTTCCTGAAGGAGAAGGCGCCCGCGGTGCTCGAAGAGGTCCGCCACGACCTCAAGCTGTTCACGCTCAAGGTGGACTGCGAGTTCTACGCGGAGATCACCGCGTTCGACGAGCTGTCCATCCGGCTGCGGCTGGAAGAGCTGACCCAGACCCAGATCCAGTTCACCTTCGACTACGTCCACCTCACCGGGGAAGGCGAGCGGCTGGTGGCCCGTGGACGGCAGCGGATCGCGTGCATGCGCGGCCCGAACACGGCCACGGTGCCCAGCCGGGTGCCCGAACAGCTGCGTGAGGCGCTGGCCCCGTACGCGGTCGACGGCAAGGGGGAATGACGTGGGCACGCTGGAGGAACCGTCGCGGCCGGTGCTGAAACGGCTGCCGACGCCCGTCGCCCGGCGCCGGTTGTCCGCGCAGGCGGGCCTGCGGGAGGTGATGGGCCAGTTCGCCACCGGCGTCACCGTGCTGACCGCGGGCGGCGAACGGGCACACGGGATGACGGCCAACGCCGTCACCTCTGTCTCGCTGGAGCCGCCGATGGTGCTGTGCTGCGTTTCCCGCGCGGCGCGGATGCACGAGGCGATCGTGACGGCGGGCTCGTACGCGGTCACGGTGCTGGCGTCGGACCAGAAGGAACTGGCGAAGTACTTCGCCGACTGGCGGCGCCCGGCCGGGCTCGCGCAGTTCGACACGGTGGACTGGACGGCAGGCCCGCAGACCGGCGCCCCGCTGCTCGACGGCGCGCTGGCGTGGCTGGAATGCGAGCTGGCGGAGGTCTACGAGGGCGGTGACCACTCGATCTTCCTCGGCAAGGTGGTCGCCTCCAGCCGCGGCACCGCGCAGGACTCGCTCGTCTTCTACAGCGGCGGCTACCACCAGGTCGACGGCCGGATACGGGCATCGGCCTGAGTGGTCACCAAGGGAGAGGAAATGTCATGACCGTCAACGAATCCACCACCCCCGCCCCGGCGCCCATCGCCGAACGGCCGCCCGTGGTGACCACGATGCCCCGGCTCGGGCGGGGGGTGTGCTGGCGCGACATCGTGCGCGAAATCGAACTCGACGAGCTCGACCGGGAGGCCCGCTTGAGGGAGGCGGCGTGACCCTGCAGGGCGATCCGGGCGCTCAGCGCGCGGAGGACTCCGAGGTGGTGCCGCTGCCGGAAGACCGGCTGCGGCGCCCTCGGGGCCCGGGTCCGACCGACGGGCAGGTGATCCCGCTCGCCCGCGGCGCCGAACCGGTGCACCCACCGGAACCGACGATGCCGTTGCTGCGCACCCAGCGCGACGAACTGCGCGAGCATATCGTCGACGGACGGCTCGACGGCGTCCGTCGGCAGCACTCGCTCGGCAAGCACACCGCGCGCGAACGCCTGGATCTGTTGCTGGACCCCGATTCCTTCACCGAGGTCGAGTTGTACCGGCGGCATCAGGCGAGCGGGCTCGGGCTGGCGGAGAACCGGCCGTACACCGACGGCGTCATCGCGGGCTCGGGCACCATCGACGGACGGCGCGTGTTCGTCTACGCCCAGGACTTCACCGTCTTCGGCGGTTCGCTCGGCGAGGCGCACGCGGCGAAGATCCAGAAGGTGATGGATCTGGCGATCGCCACCGGCTCGCCGCTGATCGGGCTCAACGACAGCGGGGGAGCGCGGATCCAGGAAGGCGTCATGGCGCTCAACGGCTACGGCGGCATCTTCCGCCGCCAGGTCGAGGCGTCCGGTGTCATTCCGCAGATCAGCGTGGTGCTGGGACCGTGCGCGGGCGGGGCGGCCTATTCGCCCGCGCTCGCGGATTTCGTCTTCATGGTGCGCGACACCGCCCGCATGTACCTGACCGGGCCGGACGTCGTCGAAACCGTGACCGGGGAGCGGGTCAGTCACGACGAACTGGGCGGCGCGGACGTGCACGGCGCGTCGTCCGGCGTGGCGACCGTGGTGCACGACGACGAGGAGAGCTGCCTCGCCGACGTCCGGTACCTGGTGTCGCTGCTGCCGTCGAACTACCTGGATCCCGCACCCCGCGAGCCGTCGCGGGACGCGGGCAAGGACCGGCGGCCGCGATTCGCCGAACTCGTCCCGGTGGAGCCGAACCGGCCCTACGACATGCGTGACGTGTTCTCGGAACTGGCCGACGACGGCGAGTTCTTCGAGCTGCACGAGTCGTGGGCGCGGAACGTGCTGTGCGCGCTCGCGCGGATAGACGGGCGCGTGGTCGGCCTGGTCGGCAACCAGCCGGTGGTGTTCGCCGGCGTGCTCGACGGGCCGGCATCGCAGAAGGCGGCGCGGTTCGTGCGGTTCTGCGACGCGTTCAGCATCCCGCTGGTGACGCTCGTGGACGTCCCCGGCTTCCTGCCGGGGGTCGAGCAGGAGCATTCCGGGATCATCCGGCACGGGGCGCAGCTGCTGCACGCCTACTGCGAGGCGACCGTGCCGCGTGTCCAGGTGATCCTGCGCAAGGCCTACGGCGGCGCGTACATCGTGATGGACTCGCGGTCCATCGGGACCGACCTCTCCCTGGCGTGGCCGACCAACCAGATCGCCGTGATGGGCGCCGAGGGCGCGGTGAACGTGTTGTTCCGCAAGGATCTCGCCGTCGCACCCGATCCGGACGCGTTGCGCGCCCGCCTGGTCGCCGAGTACACGGAGGAGTTCATGAACCCGCAGTACTCGGCCGAACGCGGCCTGGTCGACGACATCATCGACCCGGCGGACACCCGGTCCGCCATCGCCAGAGCGCTGGACATGCTGCAGGACAAGCGAAAGGCCGCGCCTCAGCGCAAGCACGGCAACCACCCCATCTGAACGGGGGAGCCCATGTCATCGTCCGGAATGGACAGTGCGCCCGTCTTCCGGATCCTGCGGGGGAACCCGGAGGACGCCGAACTGGCGGCGCTCGTCGCCGTCCTCACCGCCGCGGCTTCGGCCGCGCCCCCGGCCGTGACGCCTGCCCGGCCGGCCTGGTCGCCGCTTGCCGCGCCGACCTGGCGTACGTCGACGCTGCGCTGAGCGCGCGCGAAACGGTCGCGCTGCGCGTTCTGTGCTGGTCGTGAGAGGAGGTTTCGGTCTATTGAGGGGTAAGGCAAAGGTGGCGTGATCTTGCGGGCTTACTCGGCACAAAGTGTCCACAAGGGACAACGTGCGCCGATCACGCATCCGGTTGATGTCGTTATGTCCGGTTCTCGCGGAGGTCGTGAGTGGCAAAGAGGGTTAGAACGATCATTGCCACTCACGACCCCAGTGTAAAGCGCCCAAATCGGACCGAAATGGCGAGTTTGCATCCTTCGTGGACAGTTGCGAGGGGCATGCCACGTTTGCCTTACCCCTCGGTAGAACCCGAAACGCCACTCACGACCAGCTGTACCGAACGCCCACCTGCCGCCGCGTCGCCTGATGTCGCGAAAGCCGCTTTCGGGACATCGGACGTCCTGAAAGTGGCTTTCGCAACGTCTCCTTACGCGATCCGTCGCGCGGCCTCGATCTCCCGCCGAGGTGGATACGTGCTGTGGCCGATGTGCACGGCGACGTAGAGGATCCCTCCGTCGATCACCGTTTCCAGTCCCGTTCGCTCCCCAGGTGCGAACGGGCCGCCACAGGCCGCGCAGGTCCGCTGCCGCTCCGCCGCGCTCATTGCCGGTCCCGTTGTTCGGGGACCGCGGGGTCGGGCCACGACAGGCCCAGCAAATCGACGTCGAGCTCGTCTTCGGCGTAGAGCTCATACGGGTCGAGACGTTCGGTCATGGCGCGCTCCTTGGGTTTCGGGGTACCACAAGGGCACTACCGGCACCCCGTCACCGGCGACTTTTCCTTTGCTCATCGCGCGCGACGGCGTCCTCGATCGCGTCACGACCGGCCCCCGATCGGATGGGTCCATCCTTGTTGTCAAGTGAGTCGTTCATCGAAGGTCAGGAGAACCCCATGGCGGCGCAGGTGCGAATTTGGGTCGTGACCGATGATCTCGACCCGCGCGGGGCCGTCGAGGCCGGCACGACGGTGTTCGTCCCGGAGCCGAGGAAGGCCGCCGAAAACGATTTCCCGGCCGAGCACATCGTCCTCGGTTACAACTAGCTCACCCCCGTACGACAGCACGGACAAAGAAGACCACCCGGTATCGCGCGCGCGAGAATGGTGAAGATCGCCCGCGAACCCGGCCAGACCACGAGGAGGCCTCCGGATGGCTATGCGCCTCCAGCTCACGTCCGGTTTGCAGGTGTTGGAAGAATGGGCGATCAATGCTCCGCAGGCCGATCGCAATGTTATCTACGAAGCGCTCTTCGCGGTAGCCGACGGATCCGCCTTTCTCATCTACGACATTTTCGGAGATCGTCGTGACCCGCAGCAGTTCATCATTCTGGTGAAACACGATCTCGTCATTCGGATCGGGCTCAAGCGAACCGATTCCTCGTTCGAGATCGTCTACATCGGCGCGCTGGAGCACGGGACGCCCGCCGCGGCATGGGCCGAAGACCTCGACGGCTCTTGATCCGGTACCGCTGAACGGCCCAGTCCGCGCATCGGTACCGGCGGCCTTTCGTACCAGTGGATCATGCGTTCCTCATCTTGACATCGTCCAGTTCGGCGTGAAATTCTGCGAGTGTTTGCGGATGGGGAAATCTGCCGGTCTGGAATTGTGCTCGTCGAGATCTGGAGGCGTGAAAGATGTCATCTCCTGAATTCCCGGGATTGGATGTTTCCACACGGGTGCGCGCACGTGACATCCAGATGGCCGGGGTCGCCGACGTCCGCCGGAGGGTGCTGATGATCTCCGGGGCGATCGACACCACCGAGCACGACATCTCGGTCAGCGTCAACCTCCCCGAACCCGGCCGCTGGCAGGTGATCAAGTCCGAGACCAACCTGACCGACAAGACCTGGGTCGCGATGCAGGTCGTCACCGACGAGGACTCGACCTTCGTCAACGACGCCGACACCCTCGTGCTTTCCCGCCAGTTCTCGAAATCCTTCATGACGCCGGATCAGCGCCGTCTCACCTTCTACGACGGCGAGGTCCGGCCCGGCGAGGCCGTGCTGAAGGTGTACTCGCTGGACGCCGGCGGGCGGAAGCCGACCTATTCCTACTCCCGCTACAGCCCGATCGCCACCGACACCGCCGAGCAGTCACAGCAGACTCTGGACGACCTGATCGGCAACGGGATGAAGCAGCGCCCCGTGATCGAGCTGATCGTCCCGGTGACCGTGATCGGCTGAGCACACCGGTGATCACCTTCGTCCCCGGACCTCATCTGCTCGCATCGCCGCGCGGGCGGGAGTGGCCGGCCGTCCCCGGCCTCCGCGCGGCGGTCACCCCCGAACCGCCGTCCTCCGCCGACGTCGTCATCGTCGGGGCGGGTCCGGCCGGGCTCGCCGTCGCTTCTGCCCTGTGGCACCACGGCGTCCGCGACCTCGTCGTCGTCGACCGCGACGGCCGTCCCTGCGGCCGGTTCTTCGACCGCGTCGACCTGCTCGGCCAGCGCGTGCTGCGGTCGCCGTACGAACACCACCCCGGCGTCGAGGGCTACCGCGACTGCGAACTGCTGGACTTCGCGCGGCTGCACTGGTCGGTGCTGACCCCGGTGGAGCGCCGGGAGATCCGCATGGCGCAGGCCGGACATCGCTCGGTCGTCCCGGTCGACGTCTTCGAGGCCTATTGCCGTCATCTGGCCGCGAGCCACCACGTCACCGAACGGACCTGGCGCGGCTCGGTCCGCGAGGTGCTGCCGACCTCGGACGCGGTCACCGTGCGCGCCGACCGGTTCTCCGTCACGGCGCGCCACGTCGTGCTCTGCCTCGGCGAGGAGCGCCGGTCCGCCCCGGACACCTGGTGGGGTGGCGGCCATCCACCGCGCGGCGTGACCTATTGGGACGAACCCGTTCCCGGCGCGGGGAAACGCCTCGCCGTCGTCGGCGCCGGCCTCACCGCCGCGCACCTGATCTCCAACGGGCTCGCCCAAGGGCGCGAGGTGCACTGGGTGGTCCGCGAAGCGGGCGAACGCTATCAGTGCGCCGACGTCAACTCGTCGTTCTTCCGTCCCGAAGGCCGTGCCCGCTTCGACGGGGTGAGCTGGTCCGAGCGGCTCGAACTGATGGGCCGGTTCCGGCGCGCGTCGATCATGTTCGAGTTCCGGCCGACGCTCGAGGCGGCCGAAGCCGAAGGGCGGCTGATCGTGCATCGCGGCAAGGCGATCACGAGGGTGACGCCGGGCGTCGGGCTCCACTTCGAAGACGGTTCGCGGATCGCCGTGGACCACGCCGTACTGGCACTCGGCACCACGCCGTCGATCGGTGACGGCCTGATGCCCGACGACGCCGTTCTCGACCGCGGCGGCTGGCCGCGGCTGGACGAACGCACTTTCGCCTACGCCGGCGCGCCGCGTGTCTTCGCGGTCGGCGCGGCCGCGGGGATGGCACTGGGCCCGGCCGCCCGCAACATCGACGGCCACCGGGTCGCCACCGCCCGGGTCGCGGCGGCCGTCGCCGGTAACCTGCGCCGGGACACCCCGCTGCGGACGGCCACGAAGGACGTCGCCCGTGTCTGAACCCTACGACTCCCGTTTCACCCTGCCGTCGATCGACGACGCGCCCTCGACCGAGTCGGGGGTGATCCTGCTGGGCCTGGACGCCGAACGCCTGCTCGCCGGGGTCGGGCTGGCCCGGCTCGCCGACGAACCCGCGCTGGTCGCGCTCGCCGTCGATCAGGCCCGGCACGAGGCGCTCGACCTCGGCCTCGACGCACTCGTCGAGGCCGGGATCGTTCGCTGGCGCGCGGTCCGGCCGGTGATCGAAGCAGGTCCGGAGATGACGGCGGCGGGCTCCCTGCGCCGAGAATGGGAACACGCCACCGCGCGGGTCACCGCCACGGTGACCGGGCTGGGACCGGCATCGGTGGCGTGCCTCGCGGCCTGCTGGCTGCGTCGCGACGACGTCGAGGAGTTCGCCGCACGCCGGCGGGCGCCGGAAAACGGGAGCGATACACAGGATGTCCTATCTCGGGTCTTTGCCGACTGACGCCACACTGCTGCAGGTCTTCCGGAAGTTCCCCGCGCCCGCGGCGAAACTGCTGGACCTCCACGAACTTCTCATGCGGGCGCCGTCGGCGTTCGGCGCCGGGGAGCGGGAGCTGATCGCGGCCTACGTCTCCGGTGTCAACGATTGCGGGTACTGCCACGGGGTCCACACCGTCACCGCGGAGGCTTTCGGTGTGCCGGAAGGACTTCTGACGGCCGCACTGGCCGATCTCGACTCCTCGCCCGTGGACGACCGGATGAAGCCCGTGCTGGCCTACGTGGGCAAGCTGACGCGCACTCCCGCCCGGATGACCGACGCGGACGCCGAAGCGGTGTACGCGGCTGGCTGGGACGAGGCCGCGCTGCACGACGCCGTCCTCGTCTGCGCCCTGTTCAACTTCATGAACCGGATGGTGGAAGGGCTCGGGATCCGCGCCGACGCCGCCTACGCGAAGGTCTCGGGTGTGCGGCTGAAGGAAGGCGGCTACGCCGGCCTCGCGACGCTGCTCGAAGAGGATTCCCCCTGACTGGTCCATCCGGGTGAGAGGTGACCACGAGCGGTCACCGTCTCGCGCTGCGTTCGGCCTGCCACTTTCCGTCGTCGAAACCGGTGCCCATTGCTCCGTCCGGTGCCCATGATCGCGGAAACGGAGCAGCCGGAGGGAACCTTCCGGCATAGGCGAAAAGCACATCCCCGCGATGATGCATGGCACTGGCCGCGTACCCGCCCTGAGCTGCACGATTTCCTCATCGAAGGAACACCACCGACCAGCCTGGGAGCCATCGATGAGGAACACGGCCACCGACAACGTCCGCTCGCTCTTCGCCGTCCGGGGGATCGACACCGGGTCCGCCGGGAACCAGGTCGAGCTCGTGATCGACCGGTTCGACCATTGGACCAATCAGCACCGCGGCGAGGCGTTCAACTGTTTCACCGGCGCCTGCTGCACCGCCCCGCCGCTGGCCGAAGCGAGCTGAGTGGCCTTCTCCGGCCGTCACTCGTACCCCGAAGACGAGTGGCGGCCGGTTCGTGTGCGGAGGACGCCTCCGCCACGTCGACGGAAAGTAGCCGACCGGCAGCGGAATCCGTCACCAGGCGACCCCTTTCGCCAGGGTGCCCGCGCCGACTCACCACCCGAACGGTGGAACGCGTTCCGTGCGGGCGTGTTTATGTTGGGGCCATGGGGGTGTGCGTGAGGGGGCAGCGCCATGGTGATCAGAGTTCTCGTGGCCGAAGACATGCACATCGTCAGAGGGGCGCTCGTGGCGCTGCTGCGGCTGGAACCGGATATCGAAGTGGTGTCCGAAGTCGCGTCGGGTGACGAGATCCTCCCCGCCGCGCGGATCTCCCGCACCCAGGTCGCGATCATCGACATCGACCTCCCCGGCAAGGACGGGCTCACCGCGGCCACCGAACTCCACGAGCAGCTCCCGGAGGTCAGGACCCTGATCCTGACCAGCCTCGGCAGACCCGGCACGCTCCGCCGGGCCTTGGCGGCCAAAGTGAACGGCTTCCTGCTGAAGGACGCTCCCGCGGAGAAACTCGCCAACGCCGTGCGCGGGGTGGCGGCCGGACGGCGGATGGTCGACGGCGACCTCGCCCTCGCCGCCTGGGACACCGTGGAATGCCCGCTGACGCCGCGGGAGATCGACGTCCTGCGGCTGACCGCCGAAGGCCGCGACACCCTGGAGGTCGCGGCGAAGGCCTTCCTCTCCACCGGAACCGTGCGCAACTACCTGACCACGATCGTGTCGAAGCTCAACGCGCGCAACCGGGTCGACGCGATCCGCATCGCCAAAGAGTCCGGCTGGATCTAAACGGGCACCACGGCACGCAACCGGAACCGCCCATCGGCCTCGACCCCGGCGGTCAGCTCCCCGCCCAGCCCAGCGACGCGATCGGACATGTTCGTGATGCCGCTGCCGGGGGCCTCCACCCGCACCGGCTGCTCCGGCTTCGGCGGCCGTCCGTTCACCACACCGTCGTTGACGATGTCGAGCGCGACGCCGTCGCCGATCCGCCGCACGGCGATCTCGCAGCGTTCGACCTTGCTGTGCCGCAACACGTTCGTCACGCCCTCGCGCAGCACCACGGCCAGTACGGTCCGCACCGTCGTCGGCAGGTCCTCGTGCTCGATCTCCAGCCGCACCTGGACGTCGGCGGCCACCAGAACCGCCTGCGCCGACCGCGACTCCTGATCCAGCGACAGTTCGCGGTAACCGCTCGCCACCGACCGGACGTCGCTCAGCGCCTGCCGTGTCAGCCCGAGGATCTCCAGCAGTTCGTCGGAGGCGCGATCGGTGTCGATGTCCATGATCCGGCTGGTCAGTTCGCTCTTCAGCGCGATCGCCGACAGGCTCATCCCCAGCAGGTCGTGCAGATCGCGGGCGAACCGCAGCCGCTCCTCCGCGACCGCGACCTCGGCGAGGCGTTTCCTGGTCTCGCCCAGTTCGGTCACCAGCCGGATCAGCCAGATGAGACCGAACACCATCAGCCCGGTGTTCAGGATGGACGCGAAGGTGTAGAAGCCGCCGAGGAAGTCGGTGCCGTAGCTGATCCGGATCATCAGCACACCGGCGGCGGTCACCGCGAACGCCGTCCATCCGGCCAGCGGCGGCAGCACCAGCAGCGCGGTGCCGGCGAACAGGCTCGGCAGGCTCACCCACGCGCTCCCGAGCGGGATCAACGGCAGGAAGATCAGGCAGGCCTGGACGAACAGCAGCGCGTAGCTCTGCCGCGAGCGCAGCCGGACGTTCGGGCGGGCGAAATAGGACAGCTGCAGCGTGGTCAGCGCGGTGAGGTAGCCGGCGATGAGCGCGAGCGACCAGCCGTCGTCGGTCAGCATGACCGCACGGGCCATCGCGGAGAGGCTGAAGACGATGAAGACCACCGTCATCGTCCACTGGACGTTCCTGGCGTCGATCCGGGACCAGCGCCCGGACCCCTCGGCCAGCGCCGTCTCGGTGGGCTCGGCCTGTTCGGGCACCGGGAGTTCGGCGTGCAGCCGCCACCGGCCCGCGGCGTCGGGGCCCGCGCTCAGCTTCCCGCCGTGCCCGGCGACCTCCGCGGTCACCTCGCGCAGGCTCTCGGCCGTCTCCTCGGGGACGTCCTCGTGCGCCGTCCCGTCGTGGACGATCTCCAGCGCGACCCGGCCGCCGTTCTCGCGTACGGTGATCTCGCAGTGCTCGACGCCGGTGTAGCGGAGCACGTTCGTGACGCCTTCGCGGAGCACCTTCGCCAGCAGGGTGCGCAGCTTGACCGGGAGGTCGACCTGCTGGAGGTCGACCCGCACCGCGACGTTCGACGCCGAGAGCAGCGACACCGCGGTCCGCGATTCCTTGTCGAGCGACAGCTCCCGGTAACCCCTGGCCACCGACCGCACGTCCGACAGCGTCCGCTGGGCGATCCCGGTGATCTCGGCGAGCTCCTCACGGGCCCGGTCCAGTGACTTCCGCAGCAGGCGGTGCACCAGTTCGCCCTTGAGCGCGATCGCGGACAGGCTGAGGCCGAGCAGGTCGTGCAGGTCCCTCGCGAAGGCCAGCCGCTGTTCGGCCACGGCGCGTCTCGCCAGCTCGGTCCTGGCCTGGTGCAGTTCGGTCACCAGCCGCGCGAGCCAGGTCAGCAGGTACACGACCAGGGCGTAGAAGACCGCGGTGACGCTGTCGAACACCGCGCCGAGCCAGCTTTCGTCGTTGGCCCACAGGATCCAGATCGTGCCGGCCAGGAACGCGATGCACACCGTCCAGCCCGTCCGCGGCCGGAACAGCAGCGGCGCGCTACCCGCCGCGAGGGTGATCAGTGAGCTCAGCGCCGCATCGAAGTGCAGGGTCGACAGGAACGCCAGGCACGCCTGCACCGCCAGCATGGCCTTCGCGAGCCTGGTGTCGAGCCGGACCGCCGGACGGCTGAAGAAGAAGAGCTGGATCGCCAGCACGGGCCCGACGTACAGCACGGCCAGCAGTCCCTGCCAGAAGTCCACCCCCGGCTGGAGCAGGACGCCGAGGAGACCGAACAGGCAGGAGTTGACGAAGACGACGGTGATGATCAGCCCGGCGAGGAACAGCGCCCGCCGCGGGCGCCGGTCCACCCCGGCGGTACCCAGAGGTTCGGCGGTCACCGCGAGCTGTTCCGGCACAGGCACCCCAGTGGTAACAGAAGAAGTCTTGATCCTTGGTCGTGCAGCCCCCTTGCGACGGCCGAGGCCGTCGCACGACCCCCGTCGCGGTGTGATTCGGATCCTAACCCATCTTCGTTACCCCGGTTCCCGTTTCCGACGACGGGAGAAGGATGATCAAGGAGTCGTTTTCCCGGCCCGGTACTGGGAAAATCCCCGCGGTCACCCGCGCGGGTGTGGGACGTTCGGACCACGCCGCCGATCGCGGAACACGCCACTATGGAAGACGTGGGTTCCATTTTGTACGCCGCCCGGGGTGCGCCACGCGGGACGGGCGCTCTCGGCGGCGGGGCGCCCGTGGCCCTAAGCTCTGCGCATGGCCAGGTATTTCGACGTACATCCGGAGAATCCGCAACGACGCGCGATCGGACAGGTCGTCGACATCCTGCGCGAGGACGGGCTCATCGCGTACCCGACGGACTCCTGTTTCGCCCTCGGCTGCCAGCTCGGGAACAAACAGGGCATCGACCGCATCCGGAGCATCCGCAAGCTCGACGACCGCCACCACTTCACCCTGGTGTGCCAGGACTTCGCCCAGCTGGGCCAGTTCGTGCACGTGGACAACGCGGTCTTCCGCGCGGTCAAGGCGTCCACCCCGGGCAGTTACACGTTCATCCTCCCGGCCACCAAGGAGGTTCCGCGCCGTCTGCTGCACGCCAAGAAGAAGACGGTCGGCGTGCGCATCCCGGACCACGTGGTCACCCAGGCCCTGCTCGGCGAACTCGGCGAGCCGCTCCTGTCGAGCACGCTGCTGCTGCCCGACCAGGAGGAGCCGATGACCCAGGGCTGGGACATCAAGGAACATCTGGAGCACGTGGTGGACGCGGTGATCGACTCCGGCGACTGCGGGGTCGAGCCCACCACGGTCATCGACTTCTCGTCGGGCGAGCCGGAGATCGTGCGCCGGGGCGCCGGCGACACCTCGCGCTTCGAGTGACGGCGGCGGGGACCGGCGTCCGGTCCCCGCCACCGGACCTTCTTCAGTGGGTGACGAGCCCGTCGGCCTTCGACGGGGCCGACGGGATGTGGAAGAGCCTGGTGAACAGCTCCAGCATCGCCGGTTCGCCCTTGATGGCCACCGCGCCGCAGGTGAGCGCGCTGGCGGCGTCCATCTCGCCGTTCAGCAGCTTCAGCACGACCGGGCCGCGCGGCTCGATGATGACGTCGGGGTTCGGGTGCGGGCCCTCCCCGGCCGTGATGGCACCGTCCTCGATGACCGCGTGCACGATGATCTGATCGCCGTAGTGCAGCTCGAACGCGCATTCGATGCCGCGGGCCGCGTCGGGCTGGAACGTCGTGTACAGCGACAGGATGGCCGCGTCGAGGGTGAACAGGTCGTCGGCGGCCGGGTCGGTGAGCGAACGGGCGCCCCACAGGCCCAGCTGCAGCAGGATCTGGTCGAGGTCGTTGCCGTAGTCGGTCAGCTCGTAGACCACCCCGGCGTCGAGCTGCGAGAGCACCCGGCGCTGGACGACCCCGTGCCGTTCGAGTTCGTTGAGCCGGGTCGACAGGATGCTCGTCGGGATCTTCGGCAGGCCGTGCTGCAGTTCGTCGAAACGCTTCGGCCCGAGCACGAGATCGCGGATCACGAGCAGGGACCAGCGTTCCCCGATGATCTCGAGCGCGCGGGCGAGGCCGCAGAACTGGCCGTAGGTGCGAGCGGTCATGCTTGACTCCTCAGTTTTCTTGATCTGGTGGCGGGCGGTGCGAGTTCAGCGGATCGGATGTCCCTCGGAGAGCAGTTCGCGGTGCAGCTCTCGCAGTTCGGCGCAGGGTGTCACCCCCAGTTCGTCCTCGAGCCTGGTGCGCAGCCACTCGTAGGACGCCAGCGCGTCGCTGCGCCGTCCGCTGAGCCCCAGCGCGCGGATCAGCTGGGCGTGCAGCGTCTCGTCGAACGGGTCGGCGGTGGTCAGCGACCGCAGCACGCCGAGCATCTCCCGGTGCCTGCCCGCGCGGATCTCGGCCTCGATCCACAGGTCGCGGGCGTTGCGCCGGTGCTCCAGCAGATAAACGGTGTAGGCGGCCAAGGTCGGTCCACAGTGGATGTTCGCCAGCGGGGGACCGGACCACAGGTCCAGTGCGGTACGGAACGCGTGTGCGGCCGCCGCGTTGTCGCCTTCGTCCAGCAGGTCGCGGCCGAGGCGGTGGAGCCGGTGGAACTCCGACACGTCGACCACGCCGGCGTCGATCTCGAGCCGGTAGCCGGGCGGACTGGTGACCAGCACGCCGCCGTTGCCTTCGGGGTCGAGATGACGGCGGAGATGGTGGACGTAGGTGTGCAGGGTCCGGCGGGCACTGCGCGGGGGCGCGTCGTTCCACAGCTCGTGGACGAGGGAGTCGACGTGGACCGTCTTGCCGGGACGGATGAGCAGCATCGCCAGCAGTTGCAGGAGTTTCGGCGTGCTCGGCGCGCGATCGACTCCGCCGATGTGCAGCTCGAGTGGCCCCAGCACGCTGGCCGTGTCACCCGGTTCGATGGTCATCGCGTGCATCCCCTGCCCCTCCGGCGGATTCCCCCTCGATGACGGTGACAGAGGCGGAACCTTCGGAACAGTGCCGGAAACACCCGGTGGACCATGATTTTTTCGTTGCGCCGTATGCGATCGTCACGACTTGGAGCGATGAACCGGTTGTGGCAAAAGAGAAGACGCGGAAAGCGTCAGAGCCAGTCCGACTCGGTGGCGATGCGAATGGCGTCCACCCTGTTGCGGGCGTTGAGTTTCGTGACCACGGTGGCGAGATAGTTCCGCACGGTCCCCGGCGACAGGAACAGCTCCGCCGCGATGTCGGCGACCGTGCGCCCGTTCGCGGCGAGGCGGAGGATCTCCGCTTCCCGCGGGGTCAGTGGGCTGTCTTCCGTTTCCCAGGCGGACAACGCGAGTTCGCTGTCGATGACCCGGCGGCCGATCGCGACCGAGCGGACGGCGTTGGCGAGTTTGTCGGCGGGCGCGTCCTTGAGCAGGAAGCCGTTGACCTTCGCGTCGAGCGCGCGGCGCACGGTGCCCGGGCGGCCGAGCGAGGTGAGGATCAGCGTGCGGACGCTCGGAAGTTGCTGGCAGAGCTCGGAAGCGGCCGCGAGCCCGTCCTTGGCAGGCAGATCGATGTCGATGATCGCGACGTCCGGGAGATACTCCGCGGCCATCGGGAGGATCTTGTCGCCCGAACAGACCTCGGCGACGACCTCGATGTCCTGTTCGAGGTTCAGCAGGGCGACCAACGCGCCACGGACCATGTGCATATCCTCGGCCAATAGGACTCGGATCACTCCGACCTCCTCTTCCCCAGAAACGCGCTAACTCTCAGTGTACATAGCGAACCCGGAAGAGTGAATCGAAATCGCACGATCCAAGGTTGCGCCTTTCCTTGTGGCCTGCCTTTGCTGATCAATGTGGCGGTGAGCTGCGACGATGGCGCGGCTTCGAGGGTACTGAAACTGCGAGCGATCGATTACTCGCTGTCAGGAAAGAAGAAGGTAAAATTGCTACCTCGAGTGGTTTTCATTCCCGGTCGAGTACGTTCCATTCCGGTGAATCAGTCCGGCGAACGGGTGAATTCCCTCCTTTCGAAGGCGGCGATGGACTGTTCGGCGGTACCGGCGCCGGACTCGATCGGACGTCGATCGCGGCATGGTCTCCTCGGCATGAGCCGGTTCGCGCGAAGCCGCCACTATCCACAAAGGACGTAAGATGAGCTCATTGCTGGGTGCCCTGCGCAAGGTCATGTTCGCGCCTTCGCTGGCTTCGGTCGGCTTCGAGGGGCGCGGTTTCGGAGTGCCGAGGACGCCGTCGACCGCGCGGCTGGAGTCGATCCCGCAGGCGGTCGTGTGCGGTTTCGAGTGGGGGATCGACGCGCCGGAGCTGTGGGAGGCCGAACGGCGGCTGGACATGGTCGAACCGGAGATGCGCGGGTTCGCCTACGAGGGTGCGGCGATGGCGTTCACCATCCTCGACGTCATGCCCGGCGGCCGGAAGGACCGCACGGCCGAACTGATGAGCGGGCCAGGGCTCCCGCACGTGTTCCTGACCTACATCGGCATCGGGTTCGCGATGGCCCGGCTGCCCCGGCCGCTGTGGAAGAAGGTGCTGCCGGATCTGGACGGCGTGCCGTTCCATCCGACGATGAGCTGGCTGGCCGTCGACGGGTACGCCTTCGACCGCGCCTACTTCGACACCCGCCAGTGGGTCGACGAGCAGTTCGTCCCCAAGCCGTACCCGTGGGCGGGCGCCCCCGCGTACTTCCCGCGCGCCTGCGATCAGGGCATCGGGCGGGCACTGTGGTTCATCAACGGCGGCGACCCGGTGAAGGTCGCCGAGGCGGTGAACCGCTTCCCGGCCGGGCGCCGTCCGGACCTGTGGAGCGGGGTCGGGCTGGCCGCGACCTTCGCGGGCGGCTGCGACCGGCCAGGGCTGGTGAGGCTCCGCGAGGCGGCGGGGGAGCACCAGGACCACCTCGGGCTCGGCGTCGTGTTCGCGGTGAAGGCGAGGACGTTCTCGTCGTTCGTCCCGCCGCACACCCGCCGCGCCGCCCGCGCGCTGGCCGGGCTGAGCATCGAGGAGGCCGTCGAGCTGGCCGACTCGACCGAGGTCACCGAGGACGCCGCGGACGGGACGCCCGCCTACGAGCTGTGGCGGCGGAACATCCGGGACGGTCTGGCCCCTTCGGTGGGCAGGCTGTCCGCCTGAGGTCCCGTGGACGTCAGGAAAGGGTCGTTCAGGACGTTTTCCGTCTTGAACGACCCTTTCCTGACATCCGGGCGAAGCTCAGGCCGCGCGCTTGAACGGCTCCGGCCGGTGCCGCAGGTCGGGCAGCGCCAGCAGGACCGGCGGGTCGAACAGGCGCTTGGGGCGCACCCGCAGGTCCGCGAGCCGCGCGGTGACCCCCGGCTCGACGGTGATCGGGCCGTGGTGCCCGGTGTACCCGGTGCCGCGGCGTGTGAGCGGGCCGGTCACGCAGTGCGCGACGAGGTGCCACTCGCCCTCCGGGACCTCGGTCAGCTGATAGGCGCCGGGGGCGTCGATGACCGTGTACCGCACGGGCGCGCCCTCGGGGATCCGCGTCGGGAAGAGACCGACGAAGACGAGGCCGGGCGAGATCTCCGGCGGCGCCGACACGAAACCGCGGACGATCGCCCGCTTCGGGCCGGGACGGGGCTCGCCGGCCAGGCCGCGCTGGAAGCCGCCTTGCCGCCGGTACGCGGACGGGGACAGGCCGACGCGGCTGCTGAACCGCGTGCTGAAGGTGCCGACGCTGTTGTAGCCCACGCGGTGACTGATGTCGGCGACCGTGATCGAAGTGGTCAGCAGCAGGCGCTTGGCCTCGTCGAGCCGCAGCGCGGACAGGAACCGGCCGGGCGAGACCCCGGTGGCCTGCTGGAACACCCTGGTGAAATGGAATTTGCTGAAGGTCGCGGCGCGGGCGATGTCGTCGATAGTGAGCTCTTCGCCCAGTTTCTCGTTCATGGCCCCAATGGCTCGCTCCACGGCTCGCCGGACAGTCTCATCCATTGTGCCGTCCTTTCGCTCGAGGAATTCTGGCGTGCTTTGTGGTTTCCGACAGTAGTGTTCGTCACGGCTTCTCCTGAAGTGCTTGATTCATCGCCGGATATGGATTCATGTGTGCGCCGACGTGAAAATTTCACGCGGCGAGGAGCATGCGAAAACCATGGCGCGCCGGTGGTGCGCGCACTGGATCCCGGTGGCCGGTGGCCGGATAATTCCTGGTAGCGCATTCACGCCGGAACCTCCCCGGCCGTGTTGGCGCGGTCCGAAGAACGTATTCCCGCGGCAACACAGAACCGGCCCTTGACCGCGTCCCCCCACGGCGGTCAAGGGCCGGTTTCCATTTCGCGGAACGAGTGTGTGAGGATAGTATCGTCGGCTCGTGGGGCGAGACGCAGGCGAAAGGCAGATGGGGTCGATGATCAAGGTCCTGGTGGCCGAGGACATGCACATTGTCCGGGGGGCCCTGGTCGCGCTGCTCGGTTTGGAACCCGACATCGAAGTCGTCGCCGAATGCGCCAGTGGCGACGAGATCCTGCCGCTCGCCCAGTCCGCGCGCCCCGACATCGCGCTGATCGACATCGACCTGCCGGGCAAGGACGGGCTCACCGCCGCCGCCGAACTGCACGAGCAGCTGCCCGGCGTCCGCACGCTGATCCTCACCTCGCTCGGCAGCCCAGGCACCCTGCGGCGGGCGCTGGCCGCGAAGGTCAACGGTTTCCTGCGCAAGGACGCGCCCGCCGACCGGCTCGCCAACGCGGTCCGCGGGGTCGCCGCCGGACGGCGCGTCGTCGACGGCGACCTGGCACTCGCCGCCTGGGACAGCGAGGACTGCCCGCTCACCGCCCGCGAGATCGAGGTGCTCCGGCTGGCGTCGGTCGGCTCCGACCCGACCGAGATCGCCGCCGAACTGTTCCTGTCCGCCGGCACCGTGCGGAACTACCTGACGACGATCGTTTCGAAGCTCAGTGCCCGCAACCGGGTCGACGCCGTGCGGATCGCGCGCGAGTCCGGCTGGCTGTGACGCCGGCTCGCCTACCGGGCCGGGACGTTCATCGTCGCGTGGGCGAGATCCGCGGCGAACTCGCCGGGAGAAGCCGCCTCCGCGAGCAACCGGCGTTGCCGGGTCGCGCCGGTCCCGTGTTCGAACAGTGAGTCCAACCCCCGGTCGACGTCGTCGGCGTCGCCCGCGGCCGTGAGCGCCGGCCGGATGAAGTCGACGAGTTCGCCGAGCAGTTCGCGCTGATCGGTCTCCCGGCCGGTGAAGACGTCGATACCCGGCCCGTCGAGACCGCGGCGCGCGGCGGCCGTCAAGGCGGCGTCGATCCGGGCACCGCGGACTCGCGGCGCTCTCGCCGCCCCGGCGCAGGTCGCGACCAGCCCGCGCACCAGAGCCGCGAGGAGCACCGCGTCGTCGACGGCCAGGCAGACGTCGGCGATCCGCACCTCGACCGTGGGATGCCGTGGGGAAAGCCGCGCGTAGAAGTACACGCCCGCCGCGTCGAGGGCGGCGCCGCGGCGCAAGGCCTCCCCGATGCTCCGGTCGTACGCGGCCGCGCCGGACCATTCGTCGGGCGGTTTCGCCGTCGGCCAGCGGTCCCAGATCGGGAAGCGCCTGCTCGACCAGCCGGAATCGGCGCCGTTCTGCACTGGGGAGTTGGCGCTGAGGGCGAGTAAAGGGGCGAGCCACGGCCGCAGCCCGGCGAGGACGCGGGCGCCGAGATCCCGTGACGGCATGCCGACGTGCACATGACAGGCGCACGTCCCCGCCTCGCCGATCAGCTCCGGGAACGCCTGCGCCATCCGCCGGTACCGCGGCTCGGGCGTGAGCGTGTCTCCCCGCAGGCCGCCGGGCGGGATCCCCGCCGCCACCAGCAGGCAGCCGTCGGCTTCCGCCGCCGTCGCGACGAGGTGCCGCAGCCGGGTCAGCTCCGAGCGCACCTCGTCCAGGCCGCGGCAGACCCCGGTCGCGGTCTCGATCTGGAACCGCATCAGCTCACCGGTGACGTCCGGTCCGGAGGCGAGGCTTTCGAGAAGCTCGGGCGCGCGCAACGCGACCGAGCCGTCCATCGGGTCGAGCAGGACGAACTCCTCTTCCACCCCGAGGGTGTAGTTCATGCCGTCGACGGCCATGGTTCCCCGTTCGTGGGTTTTCGCCGGTGAATCTCTGAATCTGCCCCTTTCCGCGCGGTGAGGAAAGGGCCGGTGTGCTGAACTTCGTTGCGGCGAAAGTGTTTTGTGGCCTCACTGACGGTCTAGTCTCGGTTCATGATCGATCTGTACCCGCCCGCCGAGCCGTACGACAAGGGACTGCTCGATGTAGGTGACGGCAACGTCCTCTATTGGGAGACCTGCGGGAATCCGGCAGGGAAGCCCGCGGTCATGCTGCACGGCGGCCCCGGGCAGGGCTGTACGCCGGGGATGCGGCGGATGTTCGACCCCGCCCGCTATCGCGCGGTGCTGTTCGATCAGCGCGGCTGCGGCCGCAGCACCCCGCACGCGAGCGATCCGGCGACCGACATGCGGTACAACACGACGGACCATCTCGTCGCCGACATGGAACGCCTGCGGGAACACCTGGGGATCGAACGCTGGCTCGTCACCGGAGGTTCATGGGGCACGACACTCGCGCTCGCCTACGCCGAACGATTCCCGGACCGGGTCACCGAGATCGTCGTCAGCTCCATCAGCACGACACGGCCGTCCGAGATCGACTGGCTGTATCACGGCGCGGGCAGGTTCTTTCCCGAGGAATGGGCCCGTTTCCGCGGTGATATCCCGGGCGACCTGGTCGCCGCCTACGCACGGCTCATGGAGGATCCCGACCCGCGGGTCCGAATCGAGGCCGCCCGTTCCTGGTGCCGCTGGGAGGACACCGTGCTGTCACTGGAACCCGGCGCTTCTGTCCACAATGGTCCGATCGGTGAATGGGAACTCGCGTTCGCGCGCATCGTCACGCACTACTACTCCCGCGCCGCCTGGCTGGAACCCGGCGCGCTCATCCGCGACGCCGGCCTGTTGCGGGACATCCCCGGAGTGCTGATCCACGGACGCCGGGACCTGAGCTGCCCGGTGGACACGGCCTGGGAACTCGCCCGCGCCTGGCCCGGCGCGGAGTTGCTGATCGACGACGATTCGGGACACCATTCGAGTGACGTGAAGCGGGCCTGGAAACTCGCGGCGCTGGACCGGTTCGCTGGGTCTTAGGAGAGCAGGCGATCCCTTACCTGGTTTAGCTCTCGGCGATCACCGACGCTGGCACACCCGCGACACTCAGCGCGAGTGCTCCCTGCGCATCGCGAGCGGCCCGGGTGGGCGTCACTCAGCTGAACGAAGACGCCGGTGATCTGACGTCGATTGTCGTCGAGCATCGTGCGGTACGCGTCCGGCATGGTGGTGCCCTGCTCGGCCAACTCGGCGATCAAGGGCGCGTTGCGGTACACGGGATCGTCCGCGAACGGGCTGGGCTCCCGCGCGGTTTCCCGCGCCCACCGGAGGTAGAGTATCCGCCCGATCCCCGCCTCGCGAACCGCGGCTATTCCCTCGGCGGTCAGCCGATTGTGGCTGTCGGACCGGAGAAGCGCGCCGAACCGGATCCGCCGTCCATCGGCCAAGTCTTGTCAGTGGGCTGAAGGGGGCTTTCGCTGCGTCTGATGCGGCGATAGGCCCCTTCGCGCCTTGCTGGTTGCGGCCGGGTTCGCTTTACGCCCCCAGGCCGGCGAGTTGAGTGCGCCCAATGTGGCATGGGAGGCGGTGAGTGTCCCCAATGCCACATTGGGCGCATCGGGGCTTGACACAAGATCAACGCTACGCCGGTAATACGGAGGGCGAGGGTGGCCGCATTTAGTCGACTAACTGCGGCCACCCACCCCACCCCGCCCGCCGGAATCACGCGGCACGGTGAATGACGATGTCGTCCAGTCGCGTGCGGGCGTAGACCTTGACCCCGGCCTCGCTGTCGGTCGCGACGGAGTTGCGCACGGATCCCTTGGTGCTCTTGGCATCCACCGACGCGGTGTCCCCGTCGACGCCGACCTCGATACCGCCGGACGCGTTCACCAGTTCGGCCTCGCCGCGCGACAGCCGTCCGATGCGGATCGGGCAGTTGGCCGCCTTCGCGACGATGTCGCCGTCGGCGCGGTCGATGTCGAAACTTCCACTGGCACCGGAAAGCTCGACGTCGGACCGGGCGTGCCCGATCCAGACCTTCCCAGTCGCGCCCGAGTACTTGACGGTTCCTTCGACCTCTCCGATCCGGATGCCGGCCGAGCCGCCGTCGAGTTCCACGGTCCCGGAGATGTGCCCGATCGCGATGTCGCCGGCCGCGAGGTTGCCCCGCACCGCCGCGACGCGCTCGATCCGGGCCTGTCCCGACGACATCTCCAGCACACAATCGCCGAACCGGCCGTCGGCCTCGACGTCCGACCAGGCCGTGTTCAGGACCAGCTCGGAACCGGTGGGCACCTCGATCGTGATGGCGACCGAGCCGTTCTTGCCGCCGGCCTTCTTCGTCTCGATCGACAGCTTTCCGCCGTCGAAGCCGACCTTGGTGTTCTCGGCGACCTTCACGTCCGACTTGCTCGTGGCGTCGATCGGCTCGACCAGCACCACCGTGTCGGTGCGGTCGCTCGCGGTGAGGCGAACCCGGGCGCCGGCGACGGTCAGCGTGGCGGCGATCGGCTGCGGGGTGGGGAAGACAGACATCTCGAACTCCTTGGTGGTGGTGATCTCTCGTTGTTGAGGCAACGATCGCCGACCCGCCTGACACCGGACCGCCACGGCGCTGACATGCCGAAGACACCGGGCCCCTCGCGAGAACACGAGGGGCCCAGGGCCCACCGGAAGATCACTCCGCGTACGGCTGATCAGTGCCCTTCGCGCTGTAGCCGATGCTCCAGATGTAGCCGTCCAGGTCCGCGAAGGTGCCGCCGTACCCGCCCCACGGCAGAGCACCCGCGGGCTTCAGGATCGTGGCGCCCGCCTTCTCGGCCTCCGCGACGACCTCGTCGACGCGTGCCTCGCTGCGGACGACGTAGGTGAGGACCAGCCCGCTGAAGCCACTGCCTTCCGGGCTCGTGCCCACCTGGCCCGCGAGGCCTTCGCGGCCGTAGAAGCCGACCCGCGAGCCGCCGTCCGGTTCGGAGAACACCGAGACGCCGTAGTCGTCCTTGATCTTCCAGCCGAGCCCTTCGGTGTAGAACGCCTTGGACGTGGCCAGGTCCTTGACGCCGAGAAGGATCGAGCTGACGTGCGCTTTCATGATGGTCTCCTGGGGATTCGAAACGGGTGGTCGGACCGGCGATGTCACATCGGGACGGGTTCGCCGGTCATTCGATGTGACAGACCCGGACGGAGGAATGTGACAGATGGCCGAGCAGGATTGGGTGAGCGAGCGGTTCGCCGAGCATCAAGGTCGCTTGCGGGCGGTGGCCTACCGGATACTCGGCTCGCCCGGGGAGGCCGAGGACGCGGTGCAGGAGGCGTGGCTGCGGGTCAGCCGCGCGGACACCGACGACATCGAGAATCCGGCGGGCTGGCTGACCACGGTCGTCGCCAGGGTCTGTCTGAACATGCTGGAATCCCGCCGCGCCAGACGGGAGGAGTCCGCGGGGGCGATGCCGCCCGAGCCCGGCGTGCCGGATGTCGCCAAGGAAGGCCCTGAGGACGAGGCGCTGCTGGCCGATTCGGTCGGTGTCGCGCTGATGGTGGTCCTGGACAAGCTGAACCCCGCCGAGCGGCTCGCGTTCGTCCTGCATGACGTGTTCGCCGTGTCGTTCGGCGAGATCGGCACCGTCCTCGGCCGTTCACCGGCGGCCGCACGGCAGCTCGCGAGCCGGGCCCGGCGCCGGGTGCAGACCGCTTCCGACGAGACCGACGCCGCGCGATCCCCGAAGCGGGAGGTCATCGCCGCCTTCCTGGCCGCAGCCCGGAACGGTGATTTCGAAGCCCTGCTCGAAGTGCTCGACCCGGACGCCGTGGTCGGCGAGGTCCGCGGCGGCCACGCGGTCGCGGCCTTCTTCTCCGGACGCGCGGAGGCGGCCCGGCTGGCCCTGGTCGGCGGGGATCCATCGGCCGTCTGGTCGCATCGCGGCGAGGCGAAGGCCGTCTTCACGTTCAGCGTTCACGACGGGAAGATCACCAGGATCGACATCGACACCGACCCGGAACGCCTCCGCGGTCTCGAAATCGCCTTCCTCAGCGCCAAATGATCCGGTTCTTCTCGTGCACGCTCGCCGTCCACGATCTCGGCGGCGCGCTCGGCTTCTATCGTGACGTGCTCGGTTTCACCGTGTGGAGTGACGGACCGGTGAGCGTCGGACCGCCTTCGCAGCCGGACGTGCGGATCGTCCTCGAACCACCCGGCGCGGACCGCGGTGCCTCACCGGCCGACCGGTCCGCGATCGAGGACCTGATGTCCAAAGCCTTGCTGAACCGGCTCGTCTTCGCGACCGACGACTGCGACGGCACCTTCGAGCGCATCGAAGCCGCGGGCGCCGAAGTGATGCAGGAACCGATCGACCGGCCAGGAGGAGTACGCGATTGCGCCTTCCTCGACCCCTCCGGCAATCTGCTGCGCTTCATCCAGAGGGCGGAAGCTTGACGTCCTCAGGCGTCTTGTCCGCCCGCAAACCACGCCACGTCGTATGCCGCAGGCGGCCGTCCGGTGTCCAGTTCCGGTGCACGACCTCGCCGACGAGTTCCGGCTCCACCCAGTGCACGCGCCGCGCCCGATCGCGCGGGACCTCCGAGGCGAAGGGCGGCTTCTTCCGCTCCAGCGGGGTGAGCCGGGCATGCAGGTCTTCGAGGACCTTGTCGCTGAACCCGGTCCCGACGTCGCCGATGTACCGCAGGTCGCCGGCGTCGTCATGGGCGCCGAGCAGCAGCGCGCCGAGCGTTCCCGAGCGCCGTCCGTCGCCGGGACGCCAGCCGCCGATCACGACCTCTTGGGTGTGCCACAGCGCCCGTTTGATCCACTGCCGTGTCCGCTTGCCGGGGTAGTAGCGGCTGTCGAGCTTCTTCGCGATCAAGCCTTCGAGCCCGTGCTGCCGGACGACGTCGAGCAGCTGATCGGGTGAGATGTCCTCGTCGGTGTACCCCGGTGGGATGGCGATGCGGCCGCCGGCGCCCAAGGACGTCAGCACCTCGCGCCGGGCCTCGTACGGCTCGTCGAGCAGGACGTCGCCGTCGAGAAGCAGCACGTCGAAGGCGAAGAAGTGCACCGGGCTGCGTTCCAGCAGCGACGCGTCCGGCGTGCGCAGATGCCGGGTCTGCAGCAGCGGGAAGCTGGGCCTGCCCTGCTCGTCGAGCACGACGATCTCGCCGTCGAGGACGGCTTCGCGACCATCGAGCGCTTCGCCGGTGACGTCCGGGTACGTCGCCGTGATGTCGAGCCCGCGGCGGCTGGTCAGACGCGTCTCGCCGTCGCGCGCGACACGCAGGCAGCAGCGGTAGCCGTCCCATTTGTATTCGTATCCCCACCCGCCGGTGGGCAGGTCGCCGTCGGTCGCCAGCATCGGGGCGATCGCGTCCGGCACGGTGCTCATGCCTCACGGTACCCCGGAAACCCCGCCGGTGATCTATCGTCGAAGGGTGCCTGAGGAGCGGATAACGGTCGAGGTCGAGGGTCGGCGGCTGGGGCTGTCCAATCTGGACAAGGTGCTCTATCCCGCGCACGGTTTCACCAAACGCGAGGTCCTCGACTACTACCGCCGGATAGCCCCGGTGATGCTCCCGCATCTGCGCGACCGCGCCGCCACCTTCCGCCGGTTCCCCGACGGTGTCGACGGCGAACCGTTCTACGAGAAGAACGTTTCCCGTCACGCGCCCGACTGGGTGCGCACCGCGCGGCTCACCAACCGCGGCCGCCGGGGCGGGGAGGAGACGCTCGACTACCCGGTGGTCGGCGATCTCCCGACGCTGATGTGGGCGGCCAATCTCGCCGCGCTGGAACTGCACATTCCACAGTGGACCGTCGGCCCGCGCGGTGCTCGGAAATCACCCGATCTGCTGGTGTTCGACCTCGATCCCGGGCCGCCCGCGGACGTCGTCGACTGCTGCCGGGTGGCCGAGACGCTCAGCGACCTGCTCATCGGAGACGGGCTAACGGTGTACGCGAAGACCAGCGGCAACAAGGGAATGCAGTTGTACTGCCCGGTGCGCACGCGCTCCGGCGAACGCACCTCCGAGTACGCCAAGGCCGTCGCGGAGGAGCTCGCGCGCCGGTCACCGGAGACCATCGTCGCCAAGATGACGAAGGCCATCCGCCCCGGCCGCGTGTTCATCGACTGGAGCCAGAACAACACCGCCAAGACCACCATCGCGCCGTACTCACTGCGCGGCCGTGCCGTCCCGACCGTCTCCACGCCGGTGACCTGGGAGGAGGTCGAAGCCTGCCGCAAGGCCGCCGACCTGCTGTTCACCGCCGAGCAGGTGCTCGAACGCGTCGAGGAGATGGGCGACCTGTTCGGCGACATCGCCGAGCATCGCGCGGCCGTGCCCCAACGGTGACCGAAGCCATGTTTGAACCCTGGCCGTCGGGAAAACCTCAGGCCAGAGGAGTGACCCCGAATGACCGAAAACACCCAAGACCCCGAAGGCTGGTCAGCGCGAGCCCTGGCCATGCTGCGAGCCGTGGCACAGGGCAGGGCCGAGATCACCGTCAGCCTGGAGCCCGATCTCTACGTCGACGGCCTGCCGTGCAGTGACCAGAGCACGGCCCACCGGCTGGCCCACGCCGGCCTGATCCGGATGCCGGACGGTGGCGTTCCCGGCAGCCGGGTACCCGCGGAATTGTCCGAAACAGGACAGGTTCTGCTGGAGCCCTTGGCGTCCGCCGCTTAGCGAAGAGCAACCCGGAAAGACCACTGTGGACTCCCGCCCGTTCCGCATACGATCTGCGGAGCGGGTGCGCGGGGGTGCGTGCCCACCGGGCTGGTGCCTCCGGGGCCGGTGAGGATGTGGCTGTTGACCGGGTATCACACGCTGGCCGAGACCGAGAACGCCGTCCGGGCCAAACTGGGCGGTATCCCGCTGCTGTGGGAGCGGATGGAGGCGGTGGCCAACCTCCACCGCGCCGCGACCGCGGTCCGGCTGCATTTCGAGAACTCGGTACTGCGCACCGCGGGCCTCACCTGGACCGCGTTCGTGGTGCTCTGGGTGGTGTGGATCTTCGGCGAGAAGGAGACCAGGCACGTCGCCGCGGAGTCCGGGATCACCAAGGGGACGCTGACCGGGGTCATGAAGACCCTGGAGGCGCACGGCCTCGTCACCCGGCGCAAACACCCCGTCGACGGGCGGCTGGTGCTGCTCGCGCTGACGCCGGAAGGGGAGCGGCTGATGCGGGAGCTCTTCCCGGAGTTCAACCAGGAGGAAGCGTTCGTCACCGAACGGCTCAGCTCCGAGAAGTGCACCGAGCTGGCCGCTTCGCTGCGGGAGATCGTCCGGCAACTGGAGGAGAAGGGCGAAGAGCGGCGGGCCCGGTAGGACCCGGCCCCTACCGAAGACGGTTGCGCGGGACCTCCGGCGACTCCTACGTTTTTTGGAGCCGAACGAAGCGAAGGGCGCCCTTGATGGACTTCCGGTACTGGCTCGGTCAGGCGTTGACGTCGAACGAGGCGTGGGCGGAGACGTTCGCCCCCGTCCGGCCGCATCCGTCGCTGGAGATCTCCGACGGGCGGTTCGAGACCGCGTTCGAGGAGCTCACCGAGCGCCTGAAGGACAACTACCCGTTCTTCCACCCGTCCTACGCCGGCCAGATGCTCAAACCGCCGCATCCGGCCGCCGTGGTCGGCTACCTGACCGCGATGCTGGTCAACCCCAACAACCACGCGCTCGACGGCGGTCCCGCGACGGCCGAGATGGAACGTGAGGTCGTCCAGGCACTGGCCACGATGTTCGGCTACCCGGAACATCTGGGGCATCTGACCACCAGCGGCACGATCGCGAACCTCGAGGCGCTGTTCGTCGCTCGGGAAACGCATCCGGGCAAGGGGATCGCGTACAGCGCCGAGGCGCACTACACGCACGGACGGATGTGCGGCGTCCTCGGTGTCGAGGGGCATACGGTTCCCGTCGACGCGCGCGGCGCGATGGACCTCGACGCGCTCGGAGATCTGCTGCGCACCGGGAAGATCGGCACCGTCGTCCTCACCGCCGGGACGACCGCGCTGGGCACGGTGGAGCCGATCCACGAAGCGCTGGCGCTGCGCGAACGGTACGGCGTCCGGGTGCACGTCGACGCCGCCTACGGGGGATTCTTCCGGCTTCTGTCCGGTTTGGACGGTCCCGAGGGGCTGCCCGAAGCCCCGTGGCTGGCCATCGCCGAGGCCGACTCGATCGTCATCGATCCGCACAAGCACGGCCTCCAGCCCTACGGTTGCGGCGCGGTGCTGTTCAAGGATCCCGGGGTGGGCCGGTTCTTCCTGCACGATTCGCCGTACACCTACTTCACGTCGGAAGACCTGCATCTCGGCGAGATCAGCCTCGAATGCTCGCGGGCGGGCGCGGCCGCCGCCGCGTTGTGGCTCACCTTCCGCGTCCTGCCGCCCACCCCCGACGGGCTGGGCCGGGTGCTCGCGGCCGGGCGCCGCGCGGCGTTGCGGTGGGCGAAGCTGCTGGAGGACTCCGAGCGGTTCGACCTGTACCAGCCACCGGAACTCGACATCGTCACCTACTTCCCCCGGACGGAGCCGCGTTCGCTGTCGAGGATCGACGAGGAGAGCGCGCGGATCCTGCGCACCGGCATGGCCGCGGCGAGGGAGCCGGTGTTCCTCAGCACGCTGCGGATCGGCGAGGCGCAGTTCGGTCTGCGTCACACCGGCGTCGACGCGGATGCGGACGGCGCGAGGATCCTGCGTAGCGTGCTGATGAAGCCCGAAAGCGAGGACCACGTCGACCGGCTGCACGAACGGCTGGAAGAGTTGTCCCGCGGGTGAGCTCGCCAGTACCGCAGACGAATGGATCCGCCATGCCCGCACCAGGTCCCGCCGAACCCGTGACCGCGATCGAGACGAAATCGCTCGGCACCGGGTTCCGGCGGCGGCACGTCACCATGCTGGCCATCAGCGGGGCGATCGGCGCCGGGCTGTTCGTCGGCACCGGAGCGGGGATCAAGACCGCGGGCCCCGGCATCCTGCTGTCCTATGTGGTCGCGGGCCTGCTCATGGTGCTCGTGATGCGCATGCTGGGCGAGATGGCGGCCGCGGAGCCGAGCAGCGGTTCGTTCTCGGTGTACGCGGAGAAGGCGCTCGGCCGGTGGGCCGGGTTCACCGTCGGCTGGCTGTACTGGTCGCTGCTGGTGGTCGTGGTCGCCGCCGAGGCGACCGCGGCCGCGGGGATCGCGAACGGGCTGCTGCCCCAGGTGCCCCAGTGGACCTGGGTGCTGCTGTTCATGGCGGTGCTGACCGTGGTGAACCTGTTCGCCGTGCGCTCGTTCGGGGAATTCGAGTTCTGGTTCGGCGCGATCAAGGTGACCGCCGTGGTCGCCTTCCTCGTGCTCGGCACGCTGGCGGTGTTCGGCATCCTGCCGGGGACGACGCCGGTCGGCCTGAGCAATCTCACCGGGCACGGCGGGTTCCTGCCCAACGGCCTCCAAGGGGTGCTGACCGGTCTGCTCGCGGTCGCGTTCTCCTTCGGTGGCATGGAGTTGGTGACCATCGCGGCCGCGGAGTCCGACGACCCGGCTGGTTCGATCCGCCGCACCACGCGCACGGTCATCGTGCGGCTGCTGCTGTTCTACATCGGTTCCGTGGCGCTGATGGTGCTGTTGCTGCCGTGGGAATCCGCTTCGTCCAACACCAGCCCCTTCGTCACCATTCTGGAGAAGATCGGGGTGCCGTCGGCGGCGCTGCTGATGAGCTTCGTCGTGCTGACCTCGCTGCTCTCGGCGCTCAACGCGAACCTGTACGGCGCCTCGCGGATGGTGTTCTCCTTGGCTGGACGCGGCGAAGCGCCGCGCGCGATGCTGAAACTGTCCGGCACGGGCGTCCCGCGGACGGCGGTGCTCGCGTCGGTGGCCTTCGGTTTCGTGGCCGTACTGCTGAACTTCCTCGCCCCCGAACACGTGCTTCCGTTCCTGCTCAACGCCATCGGGGCGAACATCCTGCTGGTCTGGATCTTCGTCGCCATCTCCCAGTTGCGCTTGCGGAAGGCGGCGGAACGCGACGGCACGGCCGCCGACCTGCCGGTGCGGATGTGGGGTTTCCCGTGGCTCAGCTGGGTCGCGCTGCTCGCCATGGCGGGCGTCCTCGTTCTCATGTGGACGGACGCCGACGCGCGGACGCAGCTGTTCACCAGTGGCGCGGTGGCCGTGCTGATCGTGGCGATCAGCCTGCTCAGGCGACGTCCACGACGCTGAACAGTTCGCGCTCCACCCGGCTCAGCGCCAGCCGGACCGCGCCGAGCGCGACCGCGTCTTCGCCGAGCGCCGACGTCTCGACGCGCACCGGGAACAGCGCCAGGCGGGCCAGTTCGGCGCGCAGCCTCGCCGTCAACAGGTCGTCCGAGCCGCCGATCACCACCAGCTCGGGGTCGACGGCGAGGACCGTGGCGGCGACGAGCTCGACGAACCCGTCCGCCTGCCGCAGGGCGCCGATCTCGCCCGCCGCGCCGTGGTGGCCCGCGTGCGGTTTCCCGCCGAGCAGCAGGCCCAGCGAGACGGCGGCCCCGGCCCGCACGTAGACGACGTCGTCGAGGCCGTGCGCGGCGCCGCGCCAGTGCTCGGCCAAGGTCGCGAGGTCGGTGTCGTTCCCGGCCAGTACCGGGCAGCCGCCGCCGAACTCCGCGGGCAGGTCGACGCCGGTCCAGCCGGGAAGCCGGTAGTTGTGGACGACCTTGCCGCCGGACACCACACCGGTGGTGCCGATGCCGAGCATCCGTACGTTGGTGTGGCCTTCGACGGCCGTGCCGAGCACCCGGTGCGCGGCGCCGAGCCGGTCCGCGGCGGCCGTTTCCGGGGTGAGCCCGGCGCTCGCCCGTCCGACGACGTCGCCCCGCAGGTCGGCGACCAGGCACAACGCCTGATGCGGGCCGATCTCGAGGCCGGCGACGTGCCCGGATTCCTGGCGGAACCGGTACCGCTTGGCGGGTCTGCCCCGTGGCCGTGGCGCGCCGGGGGAGAGCGGGACCTCCTCGACCAGGCCCTGTTCGCCGAGGTCCGCGGCGATCTCCTCGACGGTCGGCCGGGAGACCTCGCTCGCCTTGACCAGTTCCGCGAGGGTGAGCTCCTCGGCCGCGTACAGCGCGCGCAGGACGGCGATGGCGTTGAGCCGCCGCAGCAGTGATGGATCCCCTCCGGACAGCCTGGCCATGCGACTCCCTAGGCGGTGACGCGTTTGTCGTACTGGGCGCGCGCGAGGGCGATTTCGCTCTGGTGGTCCTCGGTCCAGGTGACCAGCGACTGGATGGTCTGGTGCAGCGTCATGCCCAGCGGTGTCAGCGCGTACTCGACCCGGGGCGGCACCACCGGATAGACGGTCCGGTTCACGAGCCCGTCGCGTTCCAGGTGGCGCAGCGTGGTGGTGAGCATGCGCTGGCTGATGCCGTCGATCTTGTACTTGAGCTCGGTGAACCGCAGGGTGTTGCGGTCCAGCAGCGCGATCACCAGTAGCGACCACTTGTCCGCCACCCGGTCCAGGATCTGGCGGACCTCGCAGTCCTCGCGCGTGTCCCACTGGAAGGCCTCGTAGTCCTCCTCGGTGAGTTCACAACGACTAGGTGAGTTCAAAGTGCCTTCTTCCATGGTCATCGATGGTGACGGAAGATCCCCTTGGTTACAAGAGGGAACCGACCGGCCGATGAGTAACCGTCGGTTCCCGTTCACTGAGGGAGATCCGATCTTGAGCAACTCGCAAACGCTTCCGCGCGCCGACCGGATGGGCGGGCGGGCCTGGGGCGTGCTCCTGGTGCTGTGCGGCGCCATCTTCCTGGAGGGCATCGACGTCGCGATGCTGAACGTGGCGCTGCCGTCCATCCGGGCCGAACTCGGCCTGTCGACCGCGACGCTGAGCGGCGTGGTGAGCGCCTACGTGCTCGGCTACGGCGGATTCATGCTGCTGGGCGGGCGCGCCGCCGACCTGTACGGCCGTCGCCGCATGTTCGTCGGCTGGCTGGTGGTGTTCCTCGTCTTCTCCGGGCTGGGCGGTTTCGCCACCGAAGGCTGGATGCTGCTGCTCGCCCGGTTCGTCACCGGCGTCGCGGCGGCCTTCATGACCCCGGCTGGCCTGTCCATCATCACCACGAGCTTCGAAGAGGGTCCGAAGCGCAACAAGGCCCTGTTGTTCTACGCCGGCACGGGGGCGGGCGGCTTCTCGCTCGGCCTCGTCATCGGCGGCCTGCTGGCCAGGATCGACTGGCGCTGGGTGTTCTTCACGCCGGTGATCCTGTCCGCGATCATCCTGCTCGCCGCGCTCTGGCTGATCAAGGAACCCGCTCACGACGAACGCGGCCCGCGTCGCCTGGACTTCGCCGGAGCGGTCACCGTCACGATGGCGATGCTGCTGATCGCCTACGCCGTGGTCCGGTTGGAACACCCCGGGCAGGGCTGGGGCTGGACCGTGGCCTCGTTCGCCGGGGGAGTGGCCGCGCTGATGGCCTTCGTGTCCGTCGAACGCCGCTCGCCCGCGCCGCTGGTGCGTCTGGGCATCCTGAAGTCGGGGCCCCTGGTGCGGGCGAACGTCAGCGCCCTGCTGTTCGCGGGTTCGTTCTTCGGGTTCCAGTTCCTGGTCACGCTGTACCTGCAGGAACTCCGGGGCTGGTCGACGCTGGAGACGAGCCTGGCGCTGCTGGCGGTCGGGATCGACGCGATCCTCGCGCCGACGCTCACCCCGAGGCTGGTGGCGAGGTTCGGCAACACGCGGCTGATCTTCGGCGGGTTCGTGCTCGCGGCCGTGTCCTACGCGCTTTTCCTGCCGCTGGGCATGGACTGGACGTACGCGGCGATGTTCCCGTCGATGATCATCCTGGGTCTGGGCTTCGCGCTCGCCTACGGTCCGCTGACGATCGTCGCCACCGACGGGATCGCCGAGGACGAACAGGGACTCGCGGGCGGTCTGCTGTACACGGCGTTCCAGTTCGGCGCGGCGCTCGGGCTGTCCGCGGTGACCGCCGTCAACGTCGCCGCCCTCGGCGCCGGTGGTTCGCCCGAGGTGGCGCTCGGCGGATACCGGGCGGCGCTGGTCGTGCCGCTGGTGATGGCCGTGCTCGCCGCGATCATCATCGCGTCCGGTCGTCAGCGCGTCTCGGCGAAGGAAGCCAGGTTGGCCAGCGAGGAGGCGATCCCGGCCTCGTGATCGGCCTGGCCGATGCCGGACGGCACGTCCGTCGCGGTGACGGTCACCTCGGTGCCGTCACCCGCGGCGGCCAGCTCCCAGGTCATCGTCATGGTGCCCGCGAACGCCGGGTCTTCGGACTCGAAGACGGCCTTCTGCACCACGCGTTCCGCGGGCACCAGGTCGGCGAACCCGACCTCGACGACGTCCGTCGCGTCCGACGACTTGCCGGGCGCGGCGGACGCGTCGAGGTAGGTGAGGGTCATCCGGAAACCGCCGCCGGGCCGCGGATCCCAGTGTTCGATCCGGCCGCGCATACCTTCGGGAGGCAGCCAGGCTTCGAGGGACTCCCGGTCGAGGAGTGCCTGGTAGACGGTCTCGGGCGGGGCGGCGATCGTCCGGCTGCCGCTGTCGATCCTGTCCATGGGCCGAGTCTAGGGCCCATCACGCCTCGTCAGGGATGCCGAGGAGTGATGGTGTCGCGGGTGATCGACTCCACCTTCTCCTGGGCCTTCTTGGCGTCGGCGACCCAGAGCTTGTAGAAATCGAACGGGCAGTCCGCCACCCCCTTGTCGCCTTCGTCCGCGTCCTGCACGCCGGTGTAACCGCGGTGCAGCAGCTTGAAGATGTGGTTCTGCGACTGGTCGTAGGTCCGCGCGTCACGGATCGCCGAAACCGAAAGCTGCGCGTACTGGATCCCGTATTCCTCCTCGCCGGTCTCGCCGAGCGTGCGCCCGTCGAAGCCGATGATCGCGGAATGGCCGAAGTACGAGTACACGCCGTCGAAACCGGCGGCGTTCGCCACGGCCACGTAACAGTTGTTGGCCCACGCCATCGCCTTGGCGATCAGGATCTGCTGCTCCTTGGCCGGGTACATGTAGCCCTGGCAGCGCACGATCAGTTCGGCGCCCTTCATCGCGCAGTCGCGCCAGATCTCCGGGTAGTTCCCGTCGTCGCAGATGATCAGCGAGATCTTCATGCCCTTGGGGCCGTCGCTGACGTAGGTGTCCTCGCCGGGGTACCAGCCTTCGATCGGGCACCAGGGCAGGATCTTGCGGTATTTCTGGACGATCTCGCCGCGGTCGTTGATGAGCACGAGCGTGTTGTACGGCGGTTTGTTCGGGTTGTCCTCGTGCCGCTCACCGGTGATGGAGAAGACGCCCCACGTCTGGGCCTCACGGCACGCGGCGGCGAAGATCTCGGTCTCCTCGCCGGGAATCGTCGCGGCGGTCTCGTACATTTCCTTGGGGGCGTACATGATGCCCTGCGTCGAGTACTCGGGGAACACCACGAGGTCCATGCCGGGAAGGCCGGATTTCATGCCCACCACCATTTCGGCGATCTTGCGGGCGTTGGCGAGGACTTCGGCCTTGGTGTGCAGCCGCGGCATCTTGTAGTTGACCACCGCGACGCCGACCGTGTCCGGGCTGGCGGAAATGTCACCGTGTCGCATGAAGACTCCTTTTCTCCGAACGGTTTTCAGGACGGGTAAACGCCGGTGAGGCCGAGGAAGGCGGGCACCGTGCACGTCGGCTGGCTGAGCAGCAGGGCGGTCCAGCCGGTGAACCGCGTCAGCTGCTTCTTTCCGAGACCGAGAACCAGGAAGAACAAGGTCCACAACAGCGCCCAGGACAGCCAGATGACACCGAACACGGGATCGCCGTCGTGCCAGAAGGCGATGCCCGCGTACACCACGGCCGCACCCGCCACGAAGAGCGAGAACCAGCCGATGCCTTCGGGTGCCAGGTCCGCGAGGTTCGCGATGCCGACGTACAGATAGGTGAAACCGAACAGGTACAGGCCGGACGCGGCCAGGATCGCGTCCTGGTCGCCGCCCGCCTGCACGATCAGCACGGTCGGGGTGACGCATTGGAGGGCGCCGACGAACAGGTTCAGCACCGCCGCCGACCGCGGCGGTATCCGGCCGAGCAGCATCAGGCCGTTGATCATCAGAGCGGCGCCGACGTAGAGCAGGCCCACGTCGCCCATGCTCACCTCCGCGTAATCGACGTCACATGGAATAATTTCAAATGAAAGTATGTGGTGTGCCGGGGCGAGTCAAGGGGGTGGATTTCAGAGCCTGGTGAGGACTTCGAAGTCGTACCCGTCGGCGACCGCGAGATGGACGTGCTGATCGGCCTGCTGCCCGCGGAATTCGATCGTGCCGCGAGGGCCGTGATAGGCGACGCCGTCGATCGCCGCGTTGAGCGCGGGAAGCTCCGACGTCCCCGCCCGGCGGACGAGTTCCGCGAGCGTGTGCAGCCCCTCGTAACAGGATTCGGCGGCGTTGTTCAATGCCGGGGCGCCGGGGCCATTGCGGTCGACGTAGCGGCCGAGCAGGTCCATCGCGTCGGCGGTGACCATGGACCGGAAGTAGGCGGCGGAGACGTAGAGGTTGCCGGTGGCGTTCGCGCCGCTCGCCAGGAGCATGTTCTCCTCCATGAGCGGGCTGAACCGGACCAGCCGGTCGCTGAGCCCGTGCGCGGCGAAGGCGCGGTTGAAGCGCACCGCGTCCTGTCCGACCAGCAACATGAGCACACCGTCGCTTGTGGACTGTTCGATCTTGCGGACCACTGTGGACATATCGCCCGCTCCGAGCCCGACGAACGCCTCGCCGGTGATGCGCAGATCGAGATCCTTGGCGTACTGCCGGATCGCGCGGGTCGACCTGTGCGGCCAGACGTAGTCGTCGCCGACGACGAACCAGCGCCGGGCGCCGAGATGATCGCGCAGCCAGCGCAACGCCGGCTCGATCTGGCAGCGCGGTGTCTCGCCCGTGCAGAAGATGCCCGAGCGGCGTTCGCCGCCTTCGTAGAGCGACGTGTACACGTACGGGATCCTGTCGGCCACGACAGGCGCGAGCGCGTGCCGGATCGACGAGATGTGCCAGCCGCTCACCGCGTCGACCCGCCCTGTGTCGACCAGCCGCCGCAAGTCGCCGGCTACTTCGGCAGGGGTGCCACCGCCGTCGACCACCTCGGCCTCGACCTGCCTGCCGAGGATGCCGCCGGATTCGTTGAGCTCGTGGACGGCCAGGTCCGTGATCGTCTCGCACGACGGGCCGAACAGCCCGGCGGGCCCCTGCAACGGGACCACCATGGCCACACGCCAGGTGTCGTCGCGGGGCCGGGTGGCGAGGCGTAGGGGCATGGCGCTCCGTGCGGTGGCCCGGTAAGGTCAAAGTGCTTTCACCTGGAAGTATTGCGAGGGTGTCCGGTTTTGGCAAGGGGACGGGATATGGGGACACGCGGCGTCACGACCGCCGGAACGTCGCTCACCGGCTCGCTCACCCGCGCCGCCCGGGCCGTCGCCGCCCGGGTCGAGCAGGTGCTCGCCAAGGAAGGTCTCACCCTGGACCAGTGGCTGGTGCTGGACGCGCTGAGCGGTAAGGGCGGCCTCGCCATGGCCGACCTCGCCGACCGGACGCTCGCCACCGCCCCGACGCTGACCAGGGTGGTCGACAAGCTGGTCACCACCGCGCAGGCCTATCGCGAGGTCGACGCCGCCGACAGACGTCGCGTGCTCGTCCACCTCAGCGCGCGTGGCCGCGCGACATACCGCCGCGTGGCCGCCAAGGTGTCGGAAGTGGAAGCAGGCCTCGCTGTGCCGGACGACGTGCTAGTGGCGTTGCGGGGTCTCGGAGACTGAAGGTCCGGCGTACGGCAGCGGTTTCGGCTTGGCCAGCGCGACGATGCCGAGGATCCCGGCGACCACGAGCGCGACGAACACGAACAGCGCGGCCACGATGAAGACCACCCGGAAGCCGGTGGCGTCCGACAGCAGACCACCGAGGACCGGCGCGATCACCAAGGCGAGCACCCCGAGCCCGGCCGTCACCCCGGCCGCGACGCCGCGACCGGCCTGAAGCCGGCGGATCAGCGCGACCGTCACGCCGAGGACGGCGCCCGCGCCGAGCCCGTTCAGCACCCGGCCGACCAGGAGCAGGCCGCTGCTGGGCATGAAGGCGACCAGCACCACGCCCAGCAGCATGAAGACGAGCGCGGGCACGGTCACCGACGTCGGGAAGCGCCCGCCGAGCAGCAGACCGGCCGGGAAGGCGAGCGCGGCCGCGACGACGTACGCGACGACACCGTTCAGCAGCAGGGACTGGCCGGATATGCCCAGGTCGATCTGCAGCGGCGACTCGCCGTCGAAGCGGTAGATCACGGTGAGCAGGAACAAACCGATGAGCGCGGCGAACCCTGGGCCGATGAGCAGCCACCAGGGCCCTGTGGTCGGCTGAGAGGCGCGCTGCGTCGGCGTCGGCACGTACATGCGCACAACCTATAGCGCCCGGCGCCGGGGTCGGGTGACTTCACCGGAACCCGCGTTCCGACCGGACCCCTTTGCTGGATGCGAATCCATCTCTTGAGGACAAGGTGCCCGGGCCCGCGATTGCGTAGTGCTACTTACCTGGCCTTGGGTAGATCCGCTCGAAGCACTGTTTTCGCTGTTCACAGGTGGTCCGATGGGTTGAGTGAATACGCTTTGCTGCCGTAGGGTGACAAGTGGTTACCAACGGCGGGGAGGCGTTTGTGACGGGTTATCAGGTGGTGGTCGACAGGATTCGCGGTACCGGTCAGGCCGCCGGAAGGGTTGTCGAGGGCTTACGCGGAGCTGGATGTCCGGCCGCGGTGCCGACCGGTGATCTCGGCATGCCAGGGTCGCGGGCGGCGCTGGCGATGGCTCGGGTCAAGCATGTGCTGGTGTCTCGGCAGGCGCGCTTCGAAGCCCGGCTCGATACCCACGCCGGGAATATGGCGAAGGCCGCCGATCACTATGCGGCTCGTGAAGATGCCGCGGTGGCGGATTTGAGCGTGCGGCCATCGGGCCCGGTGAGGCCGAGCTGATGGTCACATGGGATGAGGCGAAGCGCTGGAATCCGGCGGTGCTGCAGGAAGCCGTCGGAGCGATCAATGCCGCCTACAACAAGCTGGTGGCGTGTTCGGACGATCTGCGCGACATCAACAGCCCTGAGGGCTGGCATGGTGACGCGGCCGGCGCGGCGGCGGCCGAAGTGAACGAGATCATCGATGGTCTCGAGGAGTACGCCGCCGACATCGCGGCGCTGCGTCGAGCGGCCGGGGATACGGGGGACGCGATCACCGGTGTGCGGAACGGTGTGCGGGAGGCCGAAGCGATCGCCTCGGGCAATCACTTCACGATCGCCGTCGATGGCGGGATCGTCGACAAGGGTGTTCCGGATGTGCCGCCGGAGCAGGCGCGGTTGGTCGCTGAGGAACGTGCTCGGCTCGCGGAGGAACTGAAAGACCGGGTCGAGCAGGTCTTGCGGCAAGCCACTGACATCGACGACGACATGTGTGCGGTGCTCGGGCGGATCGAGGCTGGGAACGTCATCGACGCCACGGGAAACGACAACACCAGCCTGGCCGCTGCAGGCAACTCCGGGGCCGTGAACGGTGCCTTGTCGGTTTTGGCGCCTCCTCCGGTCGGAGCGGATCCGTCGACGAACGCGGCCTGGTGGGCTGCCCTGTCCGAGACCCAGCGCAAGCAGTTGATCGCCCAGCACCCCGATTGGGTGGGCAACCGCGACGGTGTGAAGGCCGCTGACCGCAGCACCGCGAACCTGAACCTGCTCGAGCAGCGGAAACGTGGATTCGCCACGGAGCTGGAGCGGCTTCGCCGGGAGGACGGCGACTCTGACGAGATCGCGCGCCTGGAGCAGCGTGTGAAGGCGATCGATTCGATCACCGGGATGATGCACAACCCAGACGGGACCCTGAACCCGAACCGGCAACTGATGTCGCTGGACCTGACCGGTGACCACCCGAAGGCCGCGATCGCCAACGGTGATGTCGACACCGCCGAGCATGTCGCGGTGTTCACCCCGGGTATGAACTCCACGGTGGACGGGAACATGCCGGGCTATGTCAACGACATGCAAGGTATCCGGCACAGCGCGGAGGACATGCTTCGCCGTGGCGGTGACATGGCGAACGTCGCCACGGTGACTTGGATCGGCTACGAGCCGAGCACCGGCGACGACCCCAGCTCCCTTTTGGGGTTGGCCACCGGCGAGAACGCCGCTTTCGGCGGGGACAAACTCGCGAAGTTCGACCAGGGCATCAACGCTTCGCGCCTGACAGACCCGCATTTGACCGCGTTGGGGCATTCGCAAGGTTCGATCGTGACGGGAATCAGTCTCACGCACGGCGGTACCGGGGTCGATGACGCGGTGGTGTTCGGCTCGCCTGGTGTGGCGGACCATTTCGGCGCGGACAACACCGCACGTGATCTGAAGGTCCCCGATGGGCATGCGTACAACATCAAGGCCGACGGGGACGATGTCGCGCAGTACGCTCCGGAGATCTGGCGGTATGGGCGTGCCCCGTACGCGATGGAGGGCATGAACCAGCTCTCGGCGGACGCGGCCACCGGACCGGACGGCAGCCCGCTCGCCGCATCGCACGGGCACAGCGAATACACCCGGACCACTCCGGAGGGTGTCGATAGCACCAGCAAGCACAATATCGCCGCGATCGTGGCCGGCAGGCCGCTGCTGGCGGTCCACGCCCACTAGGAAGTTGATCACGTGTCGTCACGAGTAGGGCCGATCATGTCCGTGCTGACCGCTGCCGTGCTGCTGGCCGGGTGCGGCGACGGTCATGAGTATCTCGACCCACAACCCACGGGACCCTCCATGTCGAAACAACAGCAGCACGCGCAATTGGCGACTCGGTCGACGTTGGACGAGGCCGTCGTTGGTTACGAGAAGCTTCGCACTGCGATCCGGGAGCGGCTCACCACCGACTTCGGTGTCACGCAGTGGACTGAGGAAGCCGGTTCGACCGAGTTCAGTGGATGCGCACCGCAGTTCCCTGCGTTGACCGAGCAGGAAGCGGCCAAGAAGTTCCTGACACGTTGGTACGCGCCGACCTCGTTGCTCGAACGGTGGGATCAGGTGAAACAGGTGGTGCGCGAGGTCGCGGCCGGATCCGGGTTCACCACCGTGACACTCGACGTGAATCAGGCCGGAGACGCGCTGCTCACCCTGACCGACGAGTTGGGCGCGCAGCTGTCGGTCGGGTCGGGCAAGAACACGGTCATGTCCTTGACCACGGGATGCCATCTGATCAGGAAGTAGCGCCACACTCCGACGATGTCGTCGTCGACTGGCTGAGCGTGGTCGACTGAACGGAATTCGCGTGGTACTCGGTGGAATCGCCGAGCAAGGACGCGCCTCGGAACACGCGCACGGTATCGGGTGAATTACTGGCAATGGACTGGGAAATCTCGGCGGGCTTTGACCGAGGAGTCGGCGGGTTCCGTGGTGCAGTGATCCGGGTCACGAGGTGGGCTTACGAGAGCGTGCTCAGAGGTCCGGACATCAACCAGGGCGCCGCGGCTCTGGTGGCCAGGGAAGAGAAGCACCTGGCCACTTGTGTGACCAGGGCTTCCCTGTCTGCGACGTGCCCCCGGCAGGACTTGAACCTGCGACCTAGAGATTAGAAGGCTCTTGCTCTATCCAGCTGAGCTACGAGGGCCGACGTCGGCGACGTTGGGTGTCGCCCAGCATCGGCAGCTTAGCCGTCGCCAACCTGTCGATCGTTCGACACCGCCAGATCGTTTCAGGTCGAGCCCACCGTTTTTTGGAACACCCGTGAGCGCGTCACGACGCGGGGTGACGCGCTCACGGGCCGGGGCCGCTTCGGGGGAGCGGCCCCTGGGTTCGTGCAGGTCGCGAGTCGACTCTCCCGCGAGCGACCGGCACGAACCGCCGGGGTGGTCAGTCCCAGATCTTGAGGGCGCGGATCACGAACGGTCCCTGGGGTACGTAGGTGCCGCCACCCGGATAGGTGATGAAATCTCCCTCCGTCGTGCATTCCTCGCTCTGGTAAATCGTCACGTCACGGCTCAGCCGGTTGACGAACGAATGCCCGTCGAAGCCTTCGGGCAGGGGAATGCATTCCTCGGGATTGGAGGTGCGCAGGTCGAATTTGTGCACCGCGCCGCCGTACGATTCCGCGCCCCATACGCAGAACTCGCCCTTCTGGCAGTCGGGCTGGGGCGGCGCGGTGGCGGCACCGGCGACTCCGGCGCTGGTCAGCAAGCCCGCCAGGGCGAGCAGGAGCACGTGCGGGAGGCGGGCGCGCAGGTTCGTCAAACGTCGTTGCATGGCTGGGTTCTCCCCCGTGAATCGGCGGCTGGATCGCCGTCGGTGAATGTGTGATTCCACGATGGCGCGCGGGGAAGGCTTTGTCTGCCCGCATTTCTACTTCTGTGGATAAGTAGTTGTGCGCCGCTCGATCGGGGCGAGTTGTCCACATATCGCCGGAAGCGCCTTGTGTTCTCCGAAATCGGCTGCTACGCGGGCGCGGTGGAGTCCCTGACGACCAGTTCGGCGGGTATCTCGGCGGGGGCGGGGGCCTTCTCCCCGCGCAGCAGGCCCAGCACCAGTTCACCGGCCGCCCGGCCCTTGACGGCGAGATCCTGCCGGATGGTCGTCAGCGGTGGTTCGGACCACCGGGCGGGCGGGACGTCGTCGAAGCCCACGACCGAAAGATCACCCGGCACCGACAGGCCGAGATGCCTGGCCGCCGAGATCGCCGCCAGCGCCAGCAGATCCGACATGCACAGCAGCGCCGTCGGCCGCGGGTGCCGGTCGAGCAGGCCGAACGCACTCGGCAGCGCGCCCTCGACCGAGAGCCCGGACGCCTCCCAGATCGGCACGTCCGCCGCCGGGATTCCAGCCTCGGCCAGCGTCTCCAGGTAGCCGGCCATCCGCTCGCGGTTGTCGTGGAACCGGCTGTTCCCTGCCTCGGCCACGCTCAATTCCCCGCCACGGGGCGCCGAGAGGCACTGCGCCGAGAAGATCCCGATCCGCCGGTGCCCGAGTTCCACCAGATGCCGGGCCGCGGCGGCCGCGCCCGCCCGGTCCGCGACGCCGATCCTGGCCGAACCGCGGATATGCGGCTGGTCGATCACCACCAGCGGCATCCCGCGGTCGCGGACCGCGTTCAGCGCAGGCGCGCCGTCGGCCAGCGAATACGCCACCGCGATGTCGGCCTGCGCGGTCAGGATCCGCTCCGCACGCGGGCCGCCGCTCTCGCCGTCGCCGGGGAGCAGCAGGAGGGCGTGGCCCTCGGGGTCGACGACGGTCGAGAGCGCGTCGAGGGTGAGCGACAACGCGGGATCCGAGAACGCCGTCGAAAGGTTCGTGTCGAGCAGGACGGCGATCGCGCCGGTGCGGCTGGTGGCGAGACTGCGCGCGGTCGGGTTCGGCCCCGCGTACCCGATCTTCTTGGCCGCGCGAAGCACCTCTTCGCGCAGCTGGGCGGACAGCTGATCGGGCCGGTTGTAGGCGTTGGACACGGTCGCCCGCGACACCCCGACGGCGTCGGCGACATCGTCCAACGTCGGCCTTCGCCGTCGCGTGCTGGTCACCGGCGCAGTGTAGTCCCGGCCTGCGCCGGTGGACTTTCTGAAGCGCTTAAGTCATTCTGGGGGAAGAAGAATCGGAAGGAGACTGGGGTCTATGCGTGACCGTACGGCCGTTTTCGTCGTGTTCGCGCTCAACGGGGCCGCGCTCGGCTCCTGGGCGCCGCGGACTCCGGCGTTGTCGGAAAGGGTGAGCGCCTCACCGGGCGTTTTCGGGCTGGCCCTGCTGGGCGCCAGCGTCGGCATGCTGATCGCGGCGTCGGTTTCGGGGCGGCTGATCGAACGCCACGGTGCCCGCGCGGTGGTCGCGGGCAGCACGGTCATCGCCTGCGCCGCGTTGCCGATGATCGGCTTCTCGACGTCGGTCGCCCTGCTCGCCGGGGCGTTGTTCGTCCTCGGCGCGAGCGTCGGCGCGCTGGACGTGGCGATGAACGTCGCGGGAGTCGAGGTGGAACGCCGATCCGGGCGGGCCATCATGCCGATCCTGCACGCCGGATTCAGCTTCGGCGCGCTGGCGGGATCCGTCGCCGCCGGATTCGCCGCGTCGCATCAATGGTCGCCGGGACGGCATCTCACGGTCGCCGCGCTGTCCGCGCTGGTCGTGCTGGCCTTCGTCATCACGGCCGTGCCCGGCGCGCGGCCCGTGCACACCGAGCCCGTCGAGAAACCGCGTGTGCCGCCGATCAAACGTCCCGTCCTCTGGCTGCTCGCCGCCATCGCGTTGTTCTCGGCGATCGCGGAGGGCGCGAGTTCGGACTGGTCCGCCCTGCTGATGACGTCCGTGCACGGGGTCGGCGACGGCGCCGCGGCCTTCGCCTACTCCGGGTTCGCCCTGGCCATGGCGCTCGCCCGGCTCGCGGGTGCCTGGTTGCAGAACCGTTTCGGCGCGACGCGTGCGCTGGCGGTCGGCGCCGGGATCGCCGCGGCGGGCCTGGTGCTCGCCGCGGTGGCGAGCCTGCCGGTGTTCGGGTTCATCGGCTTCGCTCTGGCGGGTGCCGGGCTGGCCGCCGCCTTCCCGATCGCCTTGAGCCTCGCGGGAGCATCCGGGAAACGCGCCGACGGCACCGGAGGCGAGCGGGAACTGGCGTTCGTCACGGCGATCGCCTACACCGGCTTCCTCGCCGGCCCGCCGCTGATCGGCGGGATCGCGCAGGTGACGTCGCTTTCGGTGTCGTTCCTGTTCGTCGGCTTGACCGCCGCGCTGATCGTGCCGTCCGCGGTGGCCGCGGCGCGGGCGCGGAAACGGGAGGAGGTCGCCGAACCCGTCGCCCGTTGACATCCTCGCCAGGGCCCGGGCAAGCTGATTGCTCGGTAAACTGAAATGAATGCGACTTTGTCGTCATTTCAGGAAGGCTGATCCGGGGAGGGGCAGCGTGAGAGTGCTGATGCTCGGAGGGGGCGCCGGGATTCCGGCGCGGCTGGTGCAGACCACGTTGCCCTGGCTCATCCTGGTCCCGGTGGCGTTCAGGCTGGTGATGCTGGCGCAGGCGCTGTGGACGGCGGGCACCGGCGGTTCGGTGCTGTGGATGTTCGTGCTGCTGCACCTGGTGCCGAACGTCGCCGAAGCCGTCTGGATCTTCCGCCGTCCTCCGGCCGGGACGCGGCTGGTTCCCGTGGTGGATGCCGGGTTCGCCGCGCTGTTCGTCCTGACAGCCGCGCCGTTCACGCAGGACGGCGCGATCATGTCGATCACCTGGACCCATCTGATGGGCACGGTGATGATCTGCGCCCTGCTGCGTGGCGCGCTCGCGGGGGCGTTGGCCATCGGGGGAGCGGTGCTGCTGAACGTCGTGTTGCACCTCGGCTCGCCGCTCGGTCTCCTGCTCACCCTCGCGACCGCGCTGGCGGCGTCGCTCGCGATCGTCGGCGTGGTCGGCGCTTCGATGCGGTTCGCGCTCGGCTTCGGGGAGCAGCAGGGCCGGGCGGCGGAACGCGAACGGCATCGCCGCGACGTCCACGACACCGTCCTGCAGGTGATGGAGTCGTTCGCGATCCCCGCGCCCGCCGACGAACTCGACCCGGCGGCCAGCCTCGACCGCGTCCGCCGGACCGCTCGCGCCCAGGCGATGCGCATCCGGATCAGCCTCGAACACGAACCCGCCGAAGGGATCGGACTGCACCAGCGGCTGCGGCTGCTCGCCGCCGAAATGGCCGCGGAGGGGCTGCGCGCCGAGGTCGTCATCCAGGACGACTGCGCTCCGGAACTCGCGGAGGAAGCGGCCGTGGCACTGCACGATTCGGTCAGGGAGGCCTTGCGGAACACGTTGAAGCACTCCGGGACCCGGCGGGCCGTGGTCAGCGTCGAGGAGATCGGCGGCGGGGTTTCCCTGACCGTGCGCGATCACGGCGCCGGATTCGACGTCGGCGACCGGCGGCGTGGCTTCGGCCTCGAGAACTCGATCATCGCGCGGATGGCGGAGATCGGCGGTTTCGCGCGGATCGAATCCAGCCCGGGACTGGGAACGAGAGTGGTGCTCCTCGCTCCGTCAGTCCTGCGTCTCCCCGTCGGGTGAGTCCCGCCACTGACGGAACGGGCGGTCCAGCGTCCATTTGTCGCCCACCCGCTCGGCGACCCGGTACTCGCAGGTCGTCGGGTTGGACAGGGACTCGAACAGCTCGATGCTCCAGCCGAACAAACGGCGGCACAGCAGCCGGATGGTCAGCCCGTGTGAGACGACCAGCACGGTTTCGGGGTGATCTTCGCCGCAGGCCGCCAGTTCGCTGAGGAACGCGGCGACCCGGTCGTCCACGTCCGCGCCGGACTCGCCGAACGGCAGCCGGTAGAAGAAGTGCCCGAACTCGTGGCGCCGTTGTTTCTGGACCTCCTGCTCCCGCGGATCCTGGAGGTTGCCCCAGTCCTGTTCCCGCAGTCTCGGCTCCGGCACGATCCGCTCGCAGGAGTCACGGATGTCCATCAGCCGCAACGTTTCCCGCGTCCGCAGGTACGGGCTGACATAGACCGCCGGGCGCTGCCCTTCGAGGAGATCCTCGATCTCCGGGCCCGCCAGCCTGGCCTGCTCGCGGCCGGCTTCGGTGAGCGGCAGGGCGTGGTCGGGGATCCGGGTGTAGGCGAGCTCATCGACGTTGCCGAGCGACTCGGCGTGCCTCAGCAGGATGATCCGCACGCCGCCATCTTGCCGGTTGCGCGTCCGGCATACCCTCGTGACGTGCCTTCAGACCCCGAGACGAAACCGGCCCCATCCGCGCGGAAGGCCGGTGTCCTGCCGCTGGTGTCGATCGGGGCGCTCCTGGCCGCGGTGGTGGCCGTCGGCCTGGTCGCGCTGACCGGTGGCGCCGGTTACGTCATCGCCGGACTCCCGGACCCGGGCCTGGTGACGCGCTACGGCATCACCGTCGTGCGCGTGCTGGCCGAGGCGGCTTCGGTGCTGTGCGTGGGTTCGCTGCTGCTCGCCGCGTTCCTCGTCCCGCCGCAGAAATCCGGCACGCTCGCGGCCGACGGTTACGCGGCCATCCGCGTCGCGGGTGCAGCCGCGTGGGTCTGGTTCTTCGCGGCCGCCGCGTCGATCTTCTTCTCGGCGGCGGACGGCGCGGGGCGTCCCTTCACCGAGGTACTGTCGCCGCAGGTACTGATCGACCTCGTGGACGCCATCGAGCAGCCCAAGGCCTGGCTGTTCACCGCGTTGATCGCGCTGCTGGTCGCGCTCGGCTGCCGTCTCGCGCTCACCTGGGGCTGGACGACGGTCGTGTTCTTCCTGTCCGTCGGCGGTCTCGTCCCGGTCGCGGTCACGGGGCATTCCGCGAGCGGCGGCTCGCACGACATGGCGACCAACAGCCTGCTGTACCACCTGGTCGCCGCCGCGTTGTGGGTCGGCGGGCTCGTGGCGCTGCTCGCGCTCGGCTGGCGGCGCGGCGAGAACCTCAAGCTCGCCGCGACCCGGTTCTCCAAGCTGGCACTGGTCTGCTGGATCGTGATGGCGGTCTCCGGCATCGTCAACGCGCTGGTGCGGATCAGGATCGCCGACCTGTTCACCACGGACTACGGCCTGCTGGTGGTCGCGAAGATCGTCGCGTTGCTGCTGCTCGGTGTCTTCGGGCATCAGCAGCGGCAGAAGGGCGTCGCCGGGCTGGTGAACGGCGCCGGCGGCGGTCAGCTGCTGCGGCTCGCCGCGGTCGAGGTGCTGATCATGTTCATCACGATCGGCATCGCCACCGGGCTCGCGAAGACCCCTCCGCCGCAGGAATCGCTCACCCAGCCGTCGACCACGGAACTGCTGATCGGCTACGACCTCTACGGCCCGCCGACCGTGTTCCGGCTGCTCACGGATTGGCGCTTCGACCTCGTCTACGGCACCCTCGCGATCGTTCTCGCCGGGCTGTACCTCGCCGGGGTCCGGCGGCTGCGTCGGCGCGGTGACACCTGGGCCACCGGCCGGATCGTCGCGTGGCTCGCGGGCTGTTTCGTGCTGCTGATCGCGACATCGTCCGGCATCGGGCGGTACGCGCCCGCGATGTTCAGCGTGCACATGGGCAACCACATGTTGCTGTCCATGGTGGCGCCGGTGCTGTTCGTGCTCGGCGGACCCGTGACGCTCGCCCTGCGCGCGTTGCCCACGGCGGGCAAGGACGCCCCGCCCGGCCCGCGTGAATGGCTGCTCGCGTTCGTGCACTCGCCGCTTTCACGGTTCCTGACGCATCCGATCGTCGCGCTGCTGCTGTTCGTCGGTTCCTTCTACGGTCTGTACTTCTCGGGCCTGTTCGACGCCGCGCTGAACTACCACTGGGCGCATCTGGCGATGAACGCGCACTTCCTGCTCGCCGGTTACGTCTTCTACTGGCCGGTGATCGGGGTCGACCCGGCACCGCGCCGGCTCCCGCATTTGGGGCGGCTGGGGATGATGTTCGCCGCGATGCCGTTCCACGCGTTCTTCGGGATCGCGCTGATGAGCATGCAGACCGTGCTCGGGCAGGACTTCTACCGCGGGCTGAAACTGCCGTGGGTCACCGACCTGCTGACCGACCAGCGGCTCGGCGGCGGGATCGCGTGGGCGTCCGGTGAGTTGCCGGTGCTGCTGGTGCTCGTCGCGCTGCTGGTGCAGTGGGCGCGTCAGGACGAGCGGGAGGCGCGGCGCCGGGATCGCCGCGAGGAGGCCTCGGGCGACGCGGATCTGAACGCCTACAACGCGATGCTGAAGAAACTCGCCGATCAGGGGCGGGGGCCGGGGTCCGGCTCCTAGCACACCCCGCCCACAAAGCTCGGCACTCCGCCTCGAGTTGTCCACAACGCCCGGAGTTGTCCACAGATCCGGTTCGCGTCCCTTTCCCACCCTTGATCCGCGGCAATCTGTGCTCAAGGGAAACACCGGGAAGGTCCCGGGCCGAGGAGAAGGGCGAGTGTGATGGCGATGGGCGAAACGTGGGTGACCATGATCGGCAACCTGACCAGCGAACCGGTCCACCATCCGGAGCGGGTGCACGGGCACGACGTCGTGTCGTTCGGCCTGCGAAGTGTCGAACGCCGGTACGACAAGGAAAGAGGCGAGTGGGGCGAGGGGCGGCAACTCGCGGTCAAGGTCACCTGCTGGCGCAAGCTGGCGATGGCGGCGTTCTCCTGCCTGAGCAAAGGCGACCCGGTGATCGTGGCGGGGCGGCTGCGCGGCGCCGAGACGGCGGAGGAGATCCCGGCACCTCTGGGTCTACCTGAGCTTGAGGCCTTCTCCATCGGCCCCAACCTCGCACGGTGTTCGGCCGAGATCCACCGGCTGGGACGGGATCGGCCCAGGGCGATCCCGTCGGCCCCGCCGCCCGCGGGGAATCCCATGGTCATCGCGCTGGAGGACGCACCCGTGGCGTGAGGTGCCGGTGCTCACTCAGTGATATCGGGCTGACTGTCGGTAGCTCGGTGGTGACCGCCGTCAAGGCCGCGATCGGCTCGCTCTACGATCGCTTGTATGGCCGAGTTCATCTACACCATGAAGAAGGTGCGCAAGACCGTCGGGGACAAGGTCATCCTCGACGACGTCAGCACCGCGTTCTACCCCGGCGCCAAGATCGGCGTGGTGGGGCCGAACGGCGCGGGTAAGTCCACCGTTCTGAAGATCATGGCGGGGATCGAGCAGGCCAGTAACGGCGAAGCCTTCCTTCAGCCTGGCGCCAGCGTCGGCATCCTCATGCAGGAGCCGGAGCTCAACGAGGAAAAGACCGTCCGCGAGAACGTCGAAGAGGGCCTTGGCGACATCAAGGTCAAGCTCAACCGCTTCAACGAGGTCGCCGAGCTCATGGCGACCGACTACAGCGACGAGCTGATGGAGGAGATGGGCAAGCTCCAGGAGGAGCTCGACCACGCCGACGCGTGGGAGATCGACTCCACGGTCGAGCAGGCGATGGACGCCCTGCGCTGCCCGCCGCCGGACGAGCCGGTCACCCACCTCTCCGGTGGTGAGCGCCGCCGGGTCGCGCTGTGCAAGCTGCTCCTGTCCGCGCCCGACCTGCTGCTCCTCGACGAGCCCACCAACCATCTGGACGCCGAAAGCGTGCTGTGGCTGGAACAGTTCCTGGCGAACTACGCCGGCGCCGTCCTCGCCGTCACGCACGACCGGTACTTCCTGGACAACGTCGCGCAGTGGATCATGGAGCTCGACCGCGGCCGCGTCGTCGGCTACGAGGGCAACTACTCGACGTACCTGGAGAAGAAGCGCGAGCGCCTCGAGGTCCAGGGCAAGAAGGACGCCAAGCTCGCGAAGCGCCTGAAGTCCGAGCTCGAATGGGTCCGGTCCAACGCCAAGGCGCGTCAGACCAAGTCGCGGTCCCGGCTCGACCGCTACGAGGAGATGGCCGCGGAGGCGGACAAGCACCGCAAGCTCGACTTCGAAGAGATCCAGATCCCGCCGGGGCCCCGGCTGGGCAGCGTGGTCGTCGAGGTCGAGAAGCTGCGCAAGGGTTTCGACGACCGCGTGCTCATCGACGGGCTGTCGTTCGACCTGCCGCGCAACGGCATCGTCGGCGTGATCGGGCCGAACGGTGTCGGCAAGACGACCCTGTTCAAGACGATCGTCGGGCTCGAGGAGCCGGACGACGGCCGGGTCAAGATCGGCGAGACGGTCAAACTGTCCTATGTGGACCAGAACCGCGGCGGGATCGACCCGAAGAAGACGGTATGGGAGGTGGTTTCGGACAAGCTGGACTACATCCACGTCGGGCAGACCGAAATGCCCTCGCGTGCCTACGTCAGCGCGTTCGGTTTCAAGGGCCCGGACCAGCAGAAGCCGGCGGGTGTGCTCTCCGGTGGTGAGCGCAACCGGCTGAACCTGGCGCTGACCCTCAAGCAGGGCGGGAACCTGATCCTGCTCGACGAGCCGACGAACGACCTGGACGTCGAGACCCTGGGCTCGCTGGAGAACGCTCTCGAGCAGTTCCCCGGCTGCGCCGTGGTCATCTCGCACGACCGGTGGTTCCTCGACCGGGTCGCGACGCACATCCTCGCCTGGGAAGGCACGGACGAGAACCCCTCGCAATGGTTCTGGTTCGAAGGTAACTTCGAGGGCTACGAGAAGAACAAGGTCGAGCGTCTCGGTGCCGAGGCGGCTCGTCCGCACCGCGTCACCCATCGCAAGCTGACCCGCGACTGAGGGCCGGGGGTTCCCCGTGGAAGCCAGCAAGCGCCAACGGCCGGGCTCGCCCACCACCATGGTGGGTGGGCGGACGGCTGCCACCGGGGGAACCCTGTCCGCTGTCGGCAGGTTGATCGAACGCGCGGACGCCCTGCACCTGAGGGCGCCCGAGCTCGCCCTGGTCCTCGGGGAGCGCGCGGCAGCGCTCGCCGAGGCCGCCGGAGCCGACGAACAGTGGATCCGCGCGGAGAGCCTCGTGGTGAGCGCCCGGGTGCGGCTCGGTGGCCGTCCCCGGACGGTCGGCCGGGCCGTGGCCGCCCTGCGCGCCGCGGAACACGCGGGCTACGGCGACATCGCCGCCCGGCTGAGGATCGACTTGGCGGTCTGCGCGCGCAGTGTCGGCATCCCGTTGACGGGGCTGGCCGCGTTGCGTCCGTTGCTGGCGGATCCGGCGGTTTCGCCGTCGCACCGGGCCGAGGCGTTGTGCCACCTCGTCGGCTGCCTGGCGCAGTTCGGCCGGAAGGCGGAACTGGACCGGGTGCTCGCCGAGGCGGACAAGCTCGTGCTCGGCGACGGCTCGATGACGGCGGACTCGCAGTTGCTGATCCGCGCGATGTTGCGGGTCGGGGTGTCGGCGCACCGCCGTCGGCACGGAGACCTGACGGCGGCCGCCGATGCCGCGCGGACCGGGCTGGGCATGCTCGAAAAGCTCGGAAACCCGGACGACGACGGCGGTCTCGTCCGGATCAGGCTGATCCTGCAACTCGTCTGCACGTTGCTGGACCGGGGCGACACGGAGATGGCGCTGGAGGTCGCGCAGCCGATCCTCGACGCCCCCGTCCGGGCCGCGGGGATCGCGCCGGCCGCCTGGCTGCGGCTGGCGGTGGCAACCCGAGTCCTGCTGCCGGCGGGATCCGGCGAGGCCGCCGGAATGCTCGTCCGTGAGGCGGTCGCCGGGACCGGTGACCACAACCTGCACGCCGTCACGGCGCGGCTGTGGCTGGAGCTCGCGCAGATCGAGGAACGGCTGGGCCGCGCCGAAGAGGCCATCGGCTGCCTGCACCGTTCGCGGGCCGCCGAGCATCTGCACGCCCGCGCGCGCAGGCAGGCGTGCAACGTCCTGGTCGGCGAGTTCGGCTCGGCCGAGAACGCCGCTGTCGACCTCGACGACGTCTTGCGGGCCGTCGCCGCGCGGTCGGCCGCGGCGGCGTCCACGCCGGCGGCCGTTCCGGCGCCGGAACCGGCCGAGGTGACCGCGGTGATCCCGCCGATCGACGTGGCACCGCCGAAACGGGCCGCGGCCGAGCCGCCGGTTCGTCGTGAGCCGCAGCCCGTGCGGCAGAGCAGGCAGCCGGAGCCCGCGCCGGTGCGGCAAACGCCGGCCGAGCCTGCGCGCGCGGCCGTGTCTTCGCGTCCCGCGGAGCCTGTGCGTCCCGCCGCGCCTGCGCCTCCTGTCGAGCCGCCGCGTCCGGTGGAGCGGCCCGCGGCGCCGGTCGCCGAAAAGAGCGAAGCACCGGTGTTGAAGCCGCCGTCCCGTCCGGAGCCCGCCCGGGAAGTGGCGGAGTCCGACAGCGACTGGCGTCGTCGGGTGCCGACGAAGGCCAAACCGTCGATCAGGTTCGAGCCCAAGGCCGAACCCGCCGCGCCGAAACTGATGCCGCCGCCGCCGAAACCGGAACCCGCGCCGGTGTCGCGTCCCGAGCCGGAGCCTGGGCGTCGCCGTCGTCCGGAAACGCCCGCGGCACGTGAGACCGTTGCCGAACCCGTGGTCGCTCGACCCGAAACCCCGGCTCCGGCCGCACGGCGGCGGGCCGACGCCGAGGCGCCCGCCCGGACCGAGGAGCCGGTGCCCGTGGCGGCCTCGGAACCCGTCGTCCCGGAACTGCTTCTCGCTCCCGAGCCCGCCGCCGAGCCCCGGCCGCGGATGACGGCGGAGCCCGCGCCGCCGCGTCCGCCCGGCACCGCCGCCCCGTTGTGGGAGAGCGACGAATGGGCGGCCGAAGAGCGGGCCCGCCGGTCGTCGGCACCTGTCTCGCGCAAGACCCGGCACGACGCCGAACACGGTTCCGTGGCGGCGAAATCGGTGCTGGACCGGCTCGGGATCTCGAGCGCCGGTGGACATGGCGGCGGCCGTCGTCGTGCGGACGGCGCCGCGGATCCCGTGCACCCCGAACCCGTCGCCGAAGAACGCGCCGAGACCCGCCGGGAACAGCCTCCGGTCGAGTACCGCGAGCCTGCCGTCCCGCTCGCCCCGCCACCGCGGGAAGATCCCGCGCCTTCGCAGACTCAGGAAAGCGCTCGTCCGGCCGCCAAGGAAGAGGTCGCGGATCCGTGGCTGCCGCGGTTGCGGATGCCGCCCGCGTTGGACCCGCTGACCGACACCGGTTCCTGGCGGCCGATCACGCCGTTCCCGGAGAGCTACGCCCGCGCGATCGCGGAGGAGGAACCGCCGCCGGACGCCGGTCTCGCCGATCTGCTCGCCCGCGCGCTCGCCGAGCATCAGGCGGGTACCGCCAGCGCGGCCGCGCTCGTGAAGCAGCTCGGTTCCCAGGACTCGGGAAAGCGTCCGGTCAACGGTCACGACCGGCACCGCGCCAACGGGAGCGACTGACCCGCGGTAGCAAAGGTCCCTTGCTCCCTCGCTGGGAGCCGCGCTCGGCTTGAACGATTCAGCCGACCCGCTCAGGTCGCCTGTCGGGGCATCGTGCGGCAATGGGTGCTGGTCACCCCGGTGCGGCGGGGAGCGGGAGGGTCCGGACAGACCGCCGATGTGACCGGCGAGTAGCTGAACCGATCACGGCGATTCCGGTATCTGAGCAGGGAAATCTTCGACGGGTGGGAATGACCCGGCCTTGTGGAGCCGACTGTCCGGAGCTGTAGGTTGGGTCTGGGCCGGTACAAGGTGGTGCCGGTCGCGGTGTCAATCTCGCTACAGTGGAGAGTTGCCTCAAATGAGCTCGACGGGAGTCTCGTCCCTGCCCGGAAAAGATGTCGGCACCGAGGATGGCGCCCGGCGCCGGTCGGCGAACCCGGAGCAGATCCGGGACGACCTGATCGACGCCGCCGCGGCGTACGCCCCGGAGATCGGCGACCTGATCCGCCTGTACTACCGGCACATCCCGGCCGAAGAGATTCTCGGTGACGACCCGGTCGACCTCGTCGGCGCCGTCCGCTCGCACCTGCAGCTCGCGAAGGACCGGATGCCCGGCCGTCCCGCGGTGCGGTTGCTGAACCCGACGGGCCCCGAAGACGGCTGGACGCGTGAGGCCACCGTCGTGCAGGTCGTCACGGACGACATGCCGTACCTGGTGGATTCGGTCGCGGCCGAGTTCGCGCGGGACGGGGTGCAGGTGCAGCGCATCGTGCACCCGATCGTCGTGGTGAGCCGGGATCTGACCGGTGAGCTGCTGGAGGTCCACCCGGACGCCGACCCGGCGGAGCCGCCGGCGAACTCGGCGGCCGAGTCGTGGATGTACATCGAGATCGACCTGGTCACGGACCCGAACCGCGCCCGCGAGCTGGACAACCGGCTGTCTTCGGTGCTGGGTGACGTCCGCGAGGTCGTCGAGGACACCGACAAGATGACGGAGACGGCGCGCCGTCTCGCGGACGAGCTGGACGGGAACCCGCCGCGGCTGCCCGGGCACGAGGTCGCGGAAGGCGCCCGGCTGCTGCGCTGGCTGGCCGAGGGCCACTTCACCTTCCTGGGCTACCGCCGTTACGAGCTGATCGACAACCCGCACCCCGACAGCGACGAGCCCGCCCTTCGCGCGGTCCTCGCCACCGGGCTGGGCGTGCTGCGCCAGGACAGCCTGGCCGCGCGCAGCCTCACCGCCGGCCCGGACACCGCGGCCTCCGCGCTCGCGCCGACGCTGCTGGTGCTGACCCAGGCGAGCGCGCCGTCCACCGTGCACCGCCCGGTGTATCCGTACTACGTCGGCGTGAAAACGTTCGACGACAACGGGAACGTCACCGGCGAGCACCGGTTCCTCGGCATGTTCACCACCACCGCGCTGCACGAGAACGTGCTCGACATCCCGGTGGTCTGCAACCGTGTCCGCGAGGTCATCCACCGCGCGGGCTTCCCGATGGAGTCCTTCTCCGGTCAGCGGATGCTCGAAGTCCTGCAGAACTGGCCGCGCGCGGACCTGTTCTCGGCCGACACCGACTCGCTGTACTCGACGACGACCGGCGCGATCACGCTTTCGGATCGCCGACGGCTGCGCCTGTTCCTGCGCCGCGACCCGTACGGCCGTTTCTACTCGTGCCTCGTGTACCTCCCGCGTGACCGCTACACGACCCGTTCGCGGCTCGCGATGCAGGAGGTCCTGCTCGAAGAACTCGAAGGCACGCAACTGGAATACAGCGCGCGCATCGGCGAGACCGTGCTCGCGCAGGTGCACTTCATCGTGCACACCGATCCGTCGCAGCGGTCCGAACCGGACACCCTGCGCATCCAGGAACGGCTCAACGAAGCCGTTCGCAGCTGGGACGACCGGATGGTCGAGGCGATCCTCGCCGAGCGCCGCGAGCGCGCCGGGGACAGCGGCGTCGCGATCGGCCTGCTGGTCGAGGAGTCCGCGGGCGAACAGGGGCAGCGGTTCGCCGCGGTGTTCCCCGAGGGCTACAAGGAGGACTTCACCGCGCTCGAAGCGCTGGCGGACCTCCGCGCCCTGGAGTCGCTGACCGACGAGGGCGACCTGTCGATGTCGTTCTACCTGCCGGCCGACGCCGAGGCGGGGGAGCGGCGCTTCAAGCTGTACCTGCGCGGTGAGGGCGTCACCCTCTCCCAGGTGCTCCCGGTCCTGCAGCGGATGGGTGTCGAGGTCGTCGACGAGCGGCCGTACGAACTGCGCCGCGAGGACGGCGGCCGGTCCTGGATCTACGACTTCGGCCTGCGGATCGACCCGCAGGTCCTCGACCACGCGGACAGCGACCTGCGCACCCGCTTCCAGGACGCCTTCCACGCCGCCTGGCGCGGCGACTGCGAGGTCGACGGCTTCAACGGTCTCGTCCTGCGCGCCGGGCTCACCTGGCGCCAGGCGGCCATCCTGCGGGCCTATTCGCGGTACCTGCGCCAGACGAAGATCCCGTTCTCGCAGGAGTACATCGAGAACACCGTCCTCGCGCACACCGACATCGCGACCGCGCTGGTGCGGCTGTTCGAGGCGCGGTTCGATCTCGCGCTCGGCGACGAGGCGCGCGCGTCGCAGGCCGATCAGCTCACCACCGAGATCGGCAAGCTGGTCGACGAGGTGACGAGCCTCGACGAGGACCGGATCCTGCGACGGCTGATGTCGGTCATCCTCGCCACGCTGCGGACGAACTACCACGTCACCGACGGGGACGGGAACTCCCGCCAGTACCTGGCGCTCAAGCTCGACCCGAGCGCGGTGCCCGAGCTGCCCGAGCCGCGGCCGAAGTACGAGATCTTCGTGTACTCGCCCCGGATCGAGGGTGTGCACTTGCGCTTCGGCGACGTCGCGCGCGGTGGCCTGCGGTGGTCCGACCGCCGAGAGGACTTCCGCACGGAGATCCTCGGCCTGGTCAAGGCGCAGGCTGTCAAGAACGCGGTCATCGTGCCTGTCGGCGCGAAGGGCGGCTTCGTCGTGAAGCGTCCGCCGACGGCCACGGGCGACCCCGGCCTGGACCGCGACGCCCAGCTGAACGAGGGCATCGCCTGCTACCGGATGTTCATCTCCGGCCTGCTCGACGTGACCGACAACCGCGTCGAGGGCAAGACCGTCCCGGCGCCGCGCGTGGTCCGCCACGACGGCGACGACAGCTACCTCGTGGTCGCCGCGGACAAGGGCACCGCGAAGTTCTCCGACATCGCGAACGAGGTCTCGGCGAACTACGGTTTCTGGCTCGGCGACGCCTTCGCGTCCGGTGGCTCGGTCGGCTACGACCACAAGGCCATGGGCATCACCGCGAAGGGCGCTTGGGAGAGCGTCAAACGCAACTTCCGCGAGCTGGGCAAGGACACCCAGACCGAGGACTTCACCGTCGTCGGCATCGGCGACATGATGGGTGACGTCTTCGGCAACGGGATGCTGCTCTCGAAGCACATCCGCCTCGTGGCCGCCTTCAACCACATGCACATCTTCCTCGACCCGAACCCGGATTCGGCGACGTCGTTCGCCGAGCGGCGCAGGCTGTTCGATCTGCCGCGTTCGTCGTGGGAGGACTACGACCGCTCGCTGATCAGCGAGGGCGGCGGGATCTACTCGCGGTCGGCGAAGACGATCCCGGTCAGCCCGCAGGTCCGCGAGGCGCTCGGCCTCGGCGAGGACGTCACGAAGCTGGCGCCCAACGACCTGATGCAGGCGATCCTGCTGGCGCCGGTCGAGCTGCTGTGGAACGGCGGCATCGGCACCTACGTCAAGGCCGAGAACGAGACCCACGCGGACGCGGGCGACAAGGCCAACGACGCCCTGCGCGTCAACGGCAACCAGCTTCGCGTCAAGGTCGTCGGCGAGGGCGGGAACCTGGGCCTGACCCAGCTCGGCCGGATCGAGTTCGCCCGCGCGGGCGGCAAGATCAACACCGACGCGCTCGACAACTCGGCCGGTGTGGACTGCTCCGACCACGAGGTCAACATCAAGATCCTGCTGGACCACCTGGTCTCGACCGGATCGCTGGACGCCGAGCAGCGCAACGAACTGCTGGAGCAGATGACCGACGAGGTCGGCGAGCTGGTGCTGGCCGACAACTACCGGCAGAACGCGGTGCTCGGGGTCAGCCGGGCACACGCCGGCCCGATGGTCTCGGTGCACCAGCGGCTCGTCGCGGCGCTGGTCGCGAAGGGCGCCTTCGACCGCAAGCTCGAAGCGCTGCCGAGTTCGGCGGAGTTCCGCGCGCTGGAGAAGGCGGGCGAGGGCCTCACCTCGCCGGAGCTGGCGACGCTGCTCGCGCACGTCAAGCTCGACCTCAAGGACGAGCTGCTCGCCAGCGAACTGCCGGACTCCGAGGTGTTCTCGCGCCGCCTGCCCGAGTATTTCCCGAAGCCGCTTCGGGAGCGCTTCGGCGACGCGATCTTCCAGCACCCGCTGAAGCGCGAGATCATCACGACGATGGTGGCCAACGAGGTCGTCGACGGCGCCGGGATCTCGTACGTCTTCCGCCTGATGGAGGAGATGAACGCGACCGCGACCGACGCCGTCCGCGCGTACGCCGTGGTCACCCACGTGTACGACCTGCCCTCGCTGTGGGCGCAGATCGACGCGCTGGACAACGTCGTGCCGACCGAGGTCGCCGACGAGATGATGCTGGAGACCCGCAGGCTGCTCGACCGGGCCGCCCGCTGGTTCCTCACCAACCGGCCGCAGCCGCTGGCCCCGCTCGCCGAGATCAACCGGTTCGGCCGGGTCGTCGGCGAGCTGGCCCCGAGGGCGCACGAGCTGCTTCGCGGTGTCGAGTGCGCTTCGGTGGACGCGAACACCGAGCGGCTGATCGAGAAGGGCGTCCCGGCGGAACTCGCCGGACGGGTGGCGCTGCTGCTGCACACCTACGGCCTGCTCGACGTCACCGACGTCGCGGAGCTGGCCGAGCAGCAGGTGGGGATCGACGCGGTGCACACCCCGGCGGAGACCGCGGGCCTGTACTACGCGCTTTCCGACCACCTCGGCATCGACAAGATGCTGACGTCGATCAGCGGCCTCGAACGCGGCAACCGCTGGCACGCGCTGGCGCGGCTGGCGCTGCGGGACGACGTCTACGGCTCCTTGCGGACGATCACGCTGGACGCGTTGCGGCACAGCGATTCGGGCACCGACCCGGACGAGAAGATCGCCCACTGGGAGAAGACGAACGCTTCGAGGTTGCAGCGGGCCCGCGTCGCGCTGGACGAGATCAGCCAGTCCGGCAAGCTCGACCTGGCGACGCTGTCGGTGGCGGCGAGGCAGATCCGGAGCACGGTGAGGTAGTGAGCTACATTTCCCTGATCCGGCCGCGCTGGTCGGATATGGACGTCTACGGGCACGTCAACCACGCGAACATGGTGACCCTGCTCGAAGAGGCGCGGATCCCGCTGTTGTTCTCCGACGCCGTCCGAGCCGGGCTCACCGAACTGCCCAAGGGCATCGTGGTGGTGAAGCTGGCCGTCCATTACCGTTCGCCGATCGTGGTGTCCGATCAGGACATCCGGGTGGAGATCTCGTTGAAGGACTTGAAGCACGCCAGCTTCACCCTCGGCTACCGGGTGCATTCCGGGCCCGCCGAGGCCGACAAGGTCGCGGTCACCGCCGAGACGGTGCTCGCGCCGTTCGACACCGCGTCCGAGCGGCCCCGCCGGCTGACCGAGGACGAACGTGCCTTCCTGGAGAAGGGGTTCGCGGATGCCTGAGCTCGTCATCCCGGACGCGGGCGACCGCGAAACGCTCGGCGCGTTCGTGGCCAGGGCGGTCCGGCTCGACCAGAACACGCTGGTGCGGTTGCGGCAGCGGGGTGACGGTGTCGTCGAGGCGTGGTGCGCGACGCCGTTCGAGGTCCTGGCCACCAGGGCCGTCGCCGGTGACATCACGCCGTCGGACATCACCGTGTCCGGGAACGAACTGCTCGCCGCGCTGACCGTCGCCGGTGGCGAGCGGATGGATCCGGGTCCCGCCCGCGATCTGATGTGGCATTCCGAGCTGCCCGCGCCGGGCCGCTGGCAGCTGGTGGACGAACTGCCGGCGACGGTGATCTCGGAGCTGGCGGATCGCGGGGTCACCCTCGCGCGCGACAACGTGGGCCCGCACGGCACGCCGCCGGCGTCGCTGATGGACCAGGCGGTGCTCACCGTTTCGGGCAACGAGCTGGAGATCAAGGTCCAGATGCGGTGCCTGTTCGCGTTGTCGGGGATGGGTTTCGTGGACTCGTCGATCGACGGTGACGTCGTCCGGGTGACCGCCACGGATTCGTGGATGCGCATCGACGCGCGGTACGGCGCCGTCCTCAAGCGCCGCCACGCGCTCTTGCCGCTGCTGTTCTGACGGGTTTCTTACCGCTCGACGCCGCGGGTGGCTTCCGGCCGCCCGCGGCGTCATGCTGTCTCCATGAACGACAAGGACGGGGACGACCCCACCGCGGACTTCCTCGCCGAGGTCAGGCCGGAGGAGACGCCGTGGCGGACCGAGCGCCCGCCGGGTGAGGAGGCGCCCGAACGCGCCGAACGCCCGGAGAAGTGGGGCCGCGCCAAGAGCGCCGGACGGGCCGCGGCGAAGGCGGCGCCCTACGTCCAGGCCGCCGCGCTGGCGACCTGGATCGTCTCGGGCACCCTCGACGACGACTCCGGCGACTCCGGTTTCGGCGACATGGGCTCGGGCGACGCCTGACTCCCGAACTTCGTCCTCTGAATGCGGTAGTTGGCGTTACGAACTACCGCATTCAGAGGACGAAACGCGAGGGATCAAAGCTTTCCGCGCATCGCTTTCATGCGCTCGATCTCGGCGGTCTGTCCGGTGATGACCTCCTGCGCCATCTCCTGCGCCTTGATCTCCACGCCCTTGCCGAGCTGGGCTTCGGCCATGGTCAGCGCGCCCTGGTGGTGCGCGATCATCAGGTCGAGGAACAGCTTTTCGAACGCCGCCCCGTTCGCCGCGCGCAGATCCGCCAGCTGAGCCTCGGTCGCCATGCCCGGCATGAGCGCGTGATCGTGCCCGCCCCCGTGGCCCGCGTGCCCTTCGCCCGGCACCGGCTTGCCACGATCGGTCAGCCAGGTCTTCATCATCGTGATCTCGCCGTCCTGCGCGACCGAGATCCGCCCGGCGATCGCCCGGATCTGCTCGTTGGCCGTCTTGCCCGGCACCAGGTCGGTCATCACCTTCGCCTGCTGGTGGTGGGGGATCATCATCGTCATGTACTCGATGTCGGCCTCGTTGGGCTGATCGCGGTTGACCGGACCGCGGGAGCCGGTGCTCGCCTGTTCGCCGGGTTTGCCGGGGGCGATCACCGGCGCGCTCTGGGCCGGTGCGGCCTGCTCCGCGTCACCGGTGCAGCCCGAGACGAGGAAAGCGGCGGCGACCAGCGCCGATGTCAAACTTTTTCGCATCCCGGGAGTTCCTCCGTTGGTCGGTATCTGCTGAGCCTAAATAAGGAATAAGGTGCGCGTAAAGCTGGGTGGAAGGAGAGCCATATCGTGCTGCAGCCTGGGCTGAAACGTCGCTTGACCAGGGTCTTCGTATCGGCGGCCGCGGTCGCCGCCCTCGGGGCCTCCAGCGCGCTCGCCGCGCCGGCCGTCGTCGCCGAACCGTCGGCGACCGCGATCCCGGGTGTGGACGAGATCGTCCACAGCCCGAATCTCCGGTCGATCGCGAACGTCCCGCAGCAGGGACCGTTCACCAAGGACTCGACCGGCACCGACATCGCGTTCACCAAGGGCCACGCGATCATCGGTACCTACGACGGGTTCAACGTCTTCGACGTCCGCAACCCGTACCGCCCCAAGATCGTCAGCCAGGTCCTGTGCCCCGGCGGGCAGAACGACGTGTCGATCTCCGGGGACCTGCTCTTCCTGTCGACCGACTCGTCGCGCAGCGACAACTCGTGCAACAGCGTCTCGAAGCCCGCGTCGGACAAGTCGGCGTGGGAGGGCATCAAGATCTTCGACATCTCGAACCTCGCGGCGCCGAAGTACGTCGCGGCGATCGAGACCGACTGCGGTTCGCACACCAACACCCTGGTGCCGGACAAGCGCGGCAAGGACGTCTACATCTACGTCTCGTCGTACGCGCCGGCGGCGAATCTGCCCGACTGCCAGCCGCCGCACGACAAGCTGTCCATCATCAAGGTCCCGGTGAAGGACCCGGCGAAGGCCTCGCTGGTCGCGACGCCGGTGCTGTTCCCGGACGGCGGCAACGAAGGCGGCGCCAACCCCGACGGCACCCGCCGTTCGGCGACCACCGGTTGCCACGACCTCACGGCGCTGCCGGAGAAGGACCTGATGGCCGGCGCCTGCATGGGTGACGGCGTCCTGCTCGACATCTCCGACCGGCTCAAGCCGCGGGTCATCAACCGGGTCCAGGACAACGTGAACTTCGCGTTCTGGCACAGCGCCACCTTCAACAACGACGCCACCAAGATCGTCTTCACCGACGAACTCGGCGGCGGCGGGATGGCGACCTGCCTGGAGAAGTTCGGCTCCACCCGCGGTGCCAACGGCATCTACCAGATCACCGGTCGCGGCGACGACCGCAAGCTGGAGTTCGTCAGCTACTACAAGATCCCGCGTCTCCAGTCCGAGACCGAGAACTGCGTGGCGCACAACGGTTCGCTGATCCCAGTGCCGGGCAAGGACATCATGGTCCAGTCCTGGTACCAGGGCGGCGTCTCGGTGTGGGACTTCACCGACGCGAAGAACCCGAAGGAGATCGCGTTCTGGGAGCGGGGCCCGCTCTCGAACGAGAAGCTCGTCGGCGGTGGGACGTGGTCGACGTACTGGTACAACGGCTACATCTTCTCGTCCGACATCGTGAAGGGCCTGGACGTCCTGGACCTCAACGACTGGCGGACCTTCCCGGCGAAGCTCGTCCGGCAGAACCAGTTCAACGCCCAGACGCAGTACAAGCTGCACCCGGGCTTCAACAACAACTGACCCGGTAACGCGCCATGAAAGGTCCTTTCCTTGCAAATTTTGCAAGGAAAGGACCTTTCATGGCGCGCGGGGAGGGGCTCAGACGAGCCAGGCGGCCGCGTCCGGCGGCAGTTTCCCGTTCACCAACGGCACGCTCGACAGCAGCACCTCGCCCGGCGGCAACGCGATCGGGCTCGCCGACGTGTTCAGCGCGCAGACCAGCCCGCCACCGCGCCGCCGGAACGCGAAACAGCCGGCCGGGGCGCCGTACCACTCCAGCTCGTCCCCGCGGAAAGCCTGGTGCGACTTGCGGATCTCGATCGCCCGCCGGTACAGCGAGAGCGTCGATGCCGGATCCTCCAGTTGCGCTTCGACGGTCACCGACGCCCACGAAGCAGGCATCGGCAGCCACGTCCTCGGGTTGCGCGAGAAACCGAACGGCGGCAGGTCGCCTTCCCACGGCAGCGGCACGCGTGACGCGTCCCGGCCGAACTCGGCACCGGAGATCTTGGCGCGCGGGTCCGCGACCGCGTCGGGCGGGATGTCGACGTTGCCGAGCCCCAGTTCCTCGCCGTTGTACAGATAGACCGCTCCGGGCAGCGCCAGTTCGACGAGCGCCATCGCCCTGGCGCGCCGGACGCCGCGTTCGCCGCCGCCGTACCGGCTGACCTGCCGCCAGACGTCGTGGTTGCTCAACGTCCAGGTGGCGGGAGCCCCGGCGGCCTTCGGCACGGCCAGGGACCGCTCGATGGCCGTCCGCAGCGCGTCCGCGTCGAAATGCGTGAGCACGAGCCGGAAGTTGAACGCCAGGTGCAGCTCGTCCGGCCGCAGATAGCGGGCGAGGCGTTCCTCGTCGGTCACCCAGATCTCGCCGACGGCCATGGTGCCCGGGTATTCGTCGAGCACCTTGCGGATCATCTGGTGGATCTCGTGGACGCGGTCGTTGTCGAACCGCGGATCGTAGAAGTCGCTCGGCCCGAGCGGGTTGACCCGCGGGTCCATGTCCGGCAGGCCCGGCGGTTTCGCCATCCCGTGCGCGACGTCGACGCGGAAGCCGTCCACGCCGTGGTCCAGCCAGAACCGCAGGGTCCGCTCCAGATCGGCGGCGACCTCGTGGTTGGCCCAGTTCAGATCCGGCTGCTGCGGCGAGAACAAGTGCAGGTACCACTGGCCGTCCGGTACCCGCGTCCACGCCGGGCCGCCGAACGAGCTGACCCAGTTGTTCGGCGGCTGGTCGCCGCGCGGGCCGAGCCCGTCACGGAAGATGTAGCGATCCCGCTCCGGGCTGCCCGGCGGCGCCGCCATCGCCGATTTGAACCAGGCGTGGGTGTTGCTGGTGTGGTTGGGGACGACGTCGACGGTGACCTTGATGCCGCGTTTGTGCGCCTCGGTCAGGAGCACGTCGAAGTCGCCGAGGGTGCCGAACATCGGGTCGACGTCGCGCGGGTCGGCGATGTCGTAGCCGTGGTCGGCCATGGGGGAGCGGTAGAACGGCGTCAGCCACAGCGCGTCGACCCCGAGCAGCTCCAGGTACCCGAGCTTGCCGCGGATGCCTTCGAGGTCGCCGACGCCGTCCCCGTCCGAATCGGCGAACGAGCGCACGTAGACCTGGTAGAAGACCGCCTGGTCCCACCAAGCCACGTCGCGTTCCATCACACGAAACTGTTCATCATGCTGTTGGCGGCCATCTCCAGGTACGCCCACAGCTGCCCGCGGTAGGGCTCCTCGATGTTCTCCTCGTCGACCGCGATCTTGATGCAGCGCAACCAGGCGTCGCGTTCGATCGGGCCGATCTTGAACGGGGCGTGCCGCATCCGCAGCCGCGGGTGTCCGCGCTGGTCGGAGTAGGTGTGCGGGCCGCCCCAGTACTGCATGAGGAACAGCCGGAAACGCTCCTCGGCCGGGCCGAGGTCCTCCTCCGGGTACAGCGGGCGAAGCACCTCGTCGACCGCCACTTCGGCGTAGAACCGCGCGACGATCCGGGTGAACACCGGTTCACCGCCGATGGCCTCGTACAAGGTGGTGGGATCAGGTTCGGTCACGGACACAGCTCCATTCTGCCCTTGTCCTACTGCGAGGCAGGGCCGGACGACATAAAGCGCCCCAGCGGCGGCTCGAAGCCGGCTTCGTCGAGCGCGGCGAGCAGGTGTGCCCGCAGCGCGCGCTGCACCGCCCACTGCTTGCCCGGCCGGGTCTTCACCGTCAGCCGGAGCTTGATGCCCTCGGGGGTGACGGTCTCCACGCCGAGCATCTCCGGCGGCTCCAGCACGTTGGGAGCCAGCCCTTCGCTCTCCAAGAGCGTCTTCGCCTTGTCGGCCATCAGCTCGGTGGCCTTCTCGACGTCGGCGGAGTAGCTGAGCGGGACGTCGACGACGGCGACCGCGAAGCCCTGGCTCGAGTTGCCGACCCGCAGCACCTCGCCGTTGCGGACGTACCAGACGGTGCCGTTGATGTCACGCAGGGTGGTGATCCGGAGGCCGACGGCCTCGACGGTGCCGGACGCCTCGCCGACGTCGACGACGTCACCGACGCCGTATTGGTCCTCGATCATCATGAAGATGCCGGACAGGAAGTCCTTGACGAGGTTCTGCGCGCCGAAACCGAGTGCGACACCGACGATGCCGGCGGAGGCGATGATCGGCGCCAGGTTGATGCCCAGTTCGCCCAGTACGAGGATGAACGCGAGGCCGTAGATCAGGAACGTCGCCATCGACTTGAGCACCGAGCCGATCGTGGCGGCGCGCTGGCGGCGCCGTTCCATCACCGCCGACCCGAGCACTTCGGGAGCCTTCTCCCGCAGCGGTCTCAACAGGGCGGGCAGTTTCGACGAACCGCTCGGCATCCGCGTCACGCGGTTGATCAGGCGCCGCACCAGATACCGCAGCAGGAACGCCACGGCGACGATCATCAGGATCCTGATCGGCTTCGTCAGCAGCCAGCCCGCCGACGCGGAGAGCCATTCGTTCTTTGTGACCTGGAACACCTGGTAGCACAGGCTGCCGGCCTCGCGCGTGCAGGCCGGGGGTTCGGTGGGCAGCAGGTTCACGGAGAGGAAATGTCCTTTCGTACTCGACGGGGATCGGTCACGCCGCACGCCCCGGCGGATGCGAAACACCCAACTTCATGTGGCCGCCGGGTCGCGCGCATGTGACACGTCCAGTAACACACGTGCACTTTGGGGCTGATCTGTGGTCGACTATGCCTGCACCGGTGGAGGTGGTCGAGTGCCAGACCGACAACCCATCCCCCTCGGCGTCCCGAGCCAAGCCGTGGCCGGACAGGCGCCGGAGGTCGTGTTGCGCGCCCATCCGGGAGGTGCCCCCTCGCACGGGGCTCCACCGGGCGGGCCGGGAACGCGGCCAGGGGGTGTTGCCCGCCCGCCCGGACAGCGTAGAGGGCGGGATCCGTCGACTACGGCGGCACCCACTACGACGTCGTGGGGCCGCAGACGGGTATTGCTGTTGAACGCCACGTTCGAACCGCTCACGGCGCTGCCGTTGCGGCGCGCGGTGGTCCTCGTGATGTGCGGCAAGGCCGAGGTGGTGCACGGAGACCCGGCGGGGCTCGAACTGCACGCCGCCACGGTCTCGCTGCCCGTGCCTTCGGTGATCCGGCTGAGCACCTACGTGCGCGTGCCCTACCGCGCGCAGGTGCCGCTGACCCGGGCCGGGCTGATGCACCGCGACCGGTACCGCTGCGCCTACTGCGGAGGGCGGGCCGAGACCATCGACCATGTCGTCCCGCGCAGTCGCGGAGGTCCCCACAGCTGGACGAACTGCGTGGCGTGCTGCGCCAAGTGCAACCACCGGAAGGCGGACAAGCTGCTTTCCGAGATCGGCTGGCGCCTGCGCGTCGTGCCGAGGGCCCCGCACGGGCCGCACTGGCGGCTGCTCGCGCATTCGAAGGAGGCCGACCCGTTGTGGCGGCCGTACCTGGGAACCGCGGCCTGATCCGACCATGAACACGTCGGCGCCCCGGCTGCCTTTCGGCGGCCGGGGCGGGCCGATGACGCCGTGGTGAAGCTCGCTACGAGTACGCCGTCCCCTACGAACCGGTCGTGCTCGGACTCAGGCGGCGAGGGAGAAGTCGCTCTGGCAGGTGACGCGGGTGCCACGGGTGACCCGGGTGCCGCGAGTGACACGCGTGCCGCAGGTGACGCGGGTGCCGGCTGTCACGCGAGTGCCACGGGTGACGCGGGTCCCGGCGGTGACGCGGGTGCCACGCGTGACGCGGGTTCCGCGGGTGACCCGGGTGCCGGCGGTGACCCGCGTACCGCGAGTGACACGAGTACCGCGCGTAACCCGTGTGCCCGCCGTCACACGCGTACCGGGGACGAATCCAATTTCGAAGAGTGACGAAATGTCGTCGATGATCGCCTGGCCGGGTGTCTGGGTGCTCTGCATGACATATCCTCCTGCGACCGGTGCGTTACCTGCTGGGGTGGGGGAGCTGGGCGCAAGGCCCGTACAGGTGAAAAAGCTACGAGGATTTCAAGGCTGCGACAAGACGACAGCGCCGGGTGCGGCCGCCCGTACGTTGAGTTGCAACCTTTCGGCCTTGAGGGCTTCGCCCCAACGTGGGAGCGCTTTCGCGGCAAGCGGCGGACGGCCCCCTCCGGACGACGAGCGGTAGGTGCCGAGGCGCAAGGCCGTGCGAGCGGGTGCGGCCACACGCCATCGGATACGCTCACGCGCGTGAACCTTGTCGAGACGATCCTGGTCTTCGCGGTGATCCCCTTGGCCATCTACGCGCTGTGCGGGGTGGCCACGCTGCGGTCGAAGGGCGCGGGCGTCGCCCGGTACCGGCCGGGGCAGCCGTGGGAGTACCCGGCCATGTGGTGGAGCGCCAACCCCGACGGTGTCGGCGCGAGGCATTCGCACGCGAACGAGGGCGGCGCGACAGCCGTCGTCGCCGCGGACGGAGCGACGGTGACGGGAGGCGCTCGTGGCAACTGGTGAACTGACCCATTCGTCCACCGCTGTTGACGAAGAGCCCGGTTACGGCGCCGCCGTTACCTCGAGCGGCCGGATTTCCGCCGCCAAGATGTACGAACCGGCTGGTCCGATCAGCCCATTCACGACCCAGCAGCTCGCCCGGCTGGACGAGGCGCTGACGCTCGCCAGCCGCGAGACCGGCCTGGACTTCAGTGTGTACCTGGGTGACCTCGGCGAGGACACCCGCGCCACCGCCGAAGGACTGCTGGCCTCGACGGACAACGCGGCCGACGGTGTCGTCATCGCCGTGTCGCCCGGCCAGCGGGCGATCGAGGTCGTGACGGGCTCGCAGGCCCGGCACCGTCTGCCCGACCGCGGCGCGAAGCTCGCCGTGGCCAGCATGGTGGCCTCGTTCAAGGAAGGCGACCTCGTCGGTGGCCTCGTGAACGCCCTCCGCATGCTGAGCGACCAGGCGGGCGCTCCGCAGCACTGACGCTCTTCAACCCGCTTCAAGCGCAATGAAAGGTCCTTTCCTCGCAAAATTTGCGAGGAAAGGACCTTTCATTGCGTTACGGGACTAGTCGCCGGCCTGCGAGTCGAACTCACGGGCGGCCAGCGCCCGCACGATCCCGGCCCGGCCTTCCGACACGAGACGGCGCAGCGCCGCCGGGTGCTCCCCGGCCAGCCACTCGTCCGACGCCGTGACGGTCGCCGGCTCGACGGCCCACGACGGGTACAGCCCGACCACGGTCGGCTGCGCCCGCTCGCTGGAGCGCCGCTGCCACACCTCGTCGATGACCTCGAAGTAGCGCGTCACGTAGTCGCCCAGCAGGTGCTTCTGGCCTGGGTGGGAGAAGCCGGTGATGAGCGAGTCGCTGACCGCGTTGGGCAGCTCGTCGTCGTACACCGCCCGCCGCCACGCGTCGGCCTTCGCCTCGGCGGTCGGCCGCAGCGCCCGTGAGCGCTCCGCCTGGCGCCGTCCGGCGGCGGTGTCGTCCTTGCCGAGTTCCGCGTCGATCTCGGGGTTCTCCGCCTTGCCGTGCGCGACCAGCGCGTGCAGCAGCCGCCAGCGCAGGTCGGTGTCGACGGTCAGACCCTCCAGCGGCGCCGTGCCGTCGAGCCAGCCCGCGATGATCGCCAGCGTCTTGTCGTCGAGCACGCAACCGGCGAGCGAGTTCACGAACGCGAGCTGGTGGTCCGAACCGGCCTCGGCGCCCTGCGCCAGCTCCAGCAGCCGCGCGGAGAACTCCGGCCAGCCCTTGTCCGCCGCCCACTCCGGCTTCGCGTACGAGTTCAGCGCCGTCTGCGCCTGCAGCAGCAGCCGCTGCACCACGCCGACCTCGGTCTCGGTGTGCACGCCGCGCTGCACCAGCGTGACGAAGTCGCGGGCCTTGAGCTCGGCCTCGCGCGTCATCTCCCACGCCGCAGACCAGCACAGCGTGCGGGGCAGCGGTTCGGTGATGTCGGCGATGCGGTCGATCAGCGTGGTGAGCGACGCCGGGTCGAGCCGCATCGTGCAGTAGGTCAGGTCGTCGTCGTTGACCAGCACGAGCTTGCCGGCAGGGAGGCCGACCAGCCCCGGCACCTCGGTGCGCTCGCCGTCCACGTCGAGCTCGACGCGGTGCTTGCGGACGATCTTGCCGTTCTCGTCCTCGTCGTAGACGCCCACCGCGACGCGGTGTGTGCGCAGCTCACCGGCACCCGGCTTGGCACCGGTCTGGGTGACGGCGAACGCGGAGTACGTGCCGTCGGGGCCGATCTCGTAGCGCGGGCTCAGCGAGTTGAGGCCGGTGGTCTCCAGCCACTGCGCGCTCCACCACGACAGGTCGCGGCCCGAGGCCTCTTCCAGCGCGCCCAGCAGGTCCGCCAGGGTCGCGTTGCCCCAGGCGTGCTTGCCGAAGTAGACCTTGAGGCCTTCGAGGAAGTGCTCCAGCCCGACGTAGGCGACGAGCTGCTTGAGCACGCTCGCGCCCTTGGCGTAGGTGATGCCGTCGAAGTTCACCTCGACCGCGTGCAGGTCGACGATGTCCGCGGCGATCGGGTGCGTCGAGGGCAGCTGGTCCTGCCGGTACGCCCACGACTTCTCGATGTTCGCGAAGCTGGTCCACGCGTTCTTGTACTCGGTCGCCTCGGCCTGGGCCAGCACGCTCGCGAAGGTCGCGAACGACTCGTTCAGCCACAGGTCGTCCCACCAGCGCATGGTGACCAGGTCGCCGAACCACATGTGCGCCATCTCGTGCAGCAGCGTCTCGGCGCGGCGCTCGTAGGCGTAGCGGGTGACGCGGCTGCGGAAGACGTAGTCCTCCAGGAAGGTGACCGCGCCGGCGTTCTCCATCGCGCCCGCGTTAAACTCCGGCACGAACAGCTGGTCGTACTTGGAGAACGGGTACGGGGTCGCGAACTTCTCGTGGTAGAAGGCGAAACCCTGCTTGGTCTCGGTGAACAGCTTGTCCGCGTCCATGTGCTCGGCGAGCGAGGCGCGGCAGTAGATGCCCAGCGGGATCGTGCGGTGCTCGTCGGAGAATTCGTCGCGCCACTCGCTGTACGGGCCCGCGATCAGCGCGACCAGGTAGGTCGAGATCCGCTCGGACACCTTGAACACGGTGCGGACGGCCCCTTCCGGGGTCTCCTCCGTGGATTCGATCAGCGCGTTCGAGATGACCTTCCAGTCCTTCGGCGCGATCACGGTGAGCCGGTAGACCGACTTGAGGTCGGGCTGGTCGAAGCAGGCGAACATGCGCTTCGCGTCCGCGGTCTCGAACTGCGTGTAGAGGTAGACGCCGTCGTCGACCGGGTCGACGAACCGGTGCAGGCCCTCGCCGGTGTTCATGTACCGGCAGACCGCGTCCACGACGAGCTCGTTCGACTCGGCGAGCCCGGGCAGCTCGACGCCCTTGTCCTCGACGTACCCGCTGACGTCGAGTTCCGTCCCGTTGAGGACGGCCGACTCGATCCCCTCGGCGACGATGTCGACCCACGACGCTTCGCCGCTTCTGGCGCTCGCGAACTTGATCGTCGTCTTCGACGTGAAGGTCTTCTCACCGGGACCGCCACGGCCGTCGGTCAGATCCAGCTCGATGTCGTAGGACTCGACGTCGAGCAGTTCCGCGCGCAGCTTGGCTTGGTCTCGGGTCAGGTTGGGGGCGGGCACTGGCACCTCTGGTCATCGGTATCGGTTTTGGTTTCCAACTACAGGCATCCAATCATGTCGGAGCCCGTGCTGACGACGGGAACAACGCCGACGGCGGCGATGTTGGCCGCTGTGTAGCACTGTGTGTGTACCGGACCACCCCAAGACGATGGCACTGGGAGAACCTGATGACCGCCCCGTCCGAGAAGACCAAGGTCGACTTCTACTTCGACCCGATCTGCCCCTTCGCCTGGATCAGCTCGCGTTGGATCCTCGAAGTGGAGAAGCACCGCGACCTCGACCTGAGGTTCCGGATCATGAGCCTGTCCGAGCTCAACAGCGGCCGTGAGGACCTGCCTGAGCAGTACAAGGAGCTGCTGGAGCGTGGTTGGGGCCCCGTCCGCGTCGCCACCGCGCTGGCGCAGAAGAACGGCGAAGAGGCCCTGCGCGACTTCTACACGGAGTTCGGCACGCGCCACCACAACCAGGGCGACAAGGACATCCCGAAGGTCATCAAGGAGACCCTCGAGGCCATCGGAGCCCCGGCCGAGCTGGCCGAGGCCGCCGAGTCGGCCGAGTACGACGAAGCGCTCAAAAAGAGTCACTACGAAGGTATGAATCCGGTCGGAATGGACGTCGGCACCCCGACCATCCACATCGACGGCGTCGCCTTCTTCGGCCCGGTGCTCAGCTCGATCCCGCGTGGCGAGGACGCCGTCAAGGTGTTCGACGGTGCCCGCGCGCTGGCGAGCTACCCGGACTTCTTCGAGCTGAAGCGCACCCGGTCCGGTGAACTGAACTTCGATTAAGGGGTTTCCAGGGCGCCCCTGGTGACATCTTCGGGGTAGGAAGACCTCACGACGGCTTCGTCCGTCGTGAGGTCTCCCGCCGCGATCCCGTTCTTGAGCGCGACGAGTTCGCGCAGTCCGTCGCGGTGCTTCTCGATGAAGGCGGTGTCGACGGGGTCTCCGTGCCCGGCGACGATGATCTTCGGCTCCAGCGCGAGGATCGCGTCCATCACGTCCGGCCATTCGGCCAGGAAGCTGCCGTCGTTGAAGGAGAACGCGCTGAAGCCGGCTTCGGCGTTCTCGACGGCGTCGCCCGCGTAGATCACGCCTGCGTCGGGCACGTGCACGAACAGGTCGTGATCCGTGTGGGCCCGGCCGAGGAAGCGCAGCACGACAGTACGGCCACCGAGGTCGATCTCGGCGGTGTCGGCGACGGGTTTGTCCGGCAGGGTGATTTCGGTGCGCTCCAGCGCCTCCGCCATCTCCGGGCGCTTCTCGCCGAGGTAGTGCTGAATCCACTTGAGCCGTGCGCCGTCGCCGTAGGTGGTCAGCTCGGTCAGGCACCCTTCGTGCGCCCAGACGTCGCACGGCAGGAACGCCGTCGTGCCGAAGGCGTGATCGAAATGCGCGTGGGTGTAGACGACCGACCACGGCAGCGGCGTGATCTCCCGCACCGCCGCGGCCAGTTCGGCACCCTGGTCGACGTCACCGCGCACGTCGACGACCAGGCAGCGTTCATCGCCCACGACGAGGCCGACGGTCAGGTCCAGCTCCTCGTAACGGCGGGCGTACACGCCGTCCGCGAGTTCGAGCCAAGTCACGAATCCTCCAGAATTCCGTTGCGCAGCACGGGAACCGTGCCGCTCGTGTCGAGCTCGGCGGCGAGGGCCACGTCGTTCGCGTGCCCGGCCGCGGCGAGCTCGCGCCCTGAAGAACACTCTGTCAGTGCTTCGGCGATGTCGATCGCTTTTGCCGCGATGGCCGCGAGACGGGCTTCGGGGGACAGGCGGCCGTAGCCGTCCAGCGCCGCGACGATCGCCCCCGCGCCGAGCTGGTCCTCGACGCACGGCCTGAGCGGTCCGAACGTCTTGGCTTCGGTGCGCATGTCGATGCCCCAGCGTTCTCCCGCCGGGATGACGCCGATCGGGCGTCCGTCGGCGAGTTCCGCCGCGCGAGTGGCGACGGCGGACGCGTTGCGCAGACAACTCGCCAGGACATCGGCACCGGTCGTGGCGGCGGCGTCGCAGAGCGTGGCGCCGTTGGGAGACGGCAGTGCCAGGAGTGTTCCGGAAGGGATTTCCGTCACAGACGAAGGTCGCAATGTCCATTCGCTTTCACCCGCGAGGATGGCTCCCCGCGCTTTCGCGGCCTCCTCGCCGCGGTGGTCGCGCCAGCGGACGGGCAGCACCCGGCCGCCGTTGCCCAGCACGAGATCCGTTGTGGTGCAGAAGGAAAGCACGTCGACGACGACGAGCACGGCGCAATCCGCGCCCAGGGCGGCGACACCCTCGGGTCCCCATTCGAGCCTGATGTCCACCCCCACAGCATGCCCGCGCCGGAACGTGATGGCAGACTCCGCGCTGTGCGTGTTTACCTTGGCTCCGACCATGCCGGTTTCGAACTGAAGAACCACCTCGTGGCCCACCTCAAGGAGCAGGGCCACGACGTCGAGGACGTCGGCCCCTTCGTCTACGACGCGGCCGACGACTACCCGGCGTTCTGCATCGAGGCGGCCCGCCGCGTCGTCGCGGACGAGGGCAGCCTCGGCATCGTCGTCGGCGGCTCCGGCAACGGCGAGCAGATCGCGGCCAACAAGGTGAAGGGCGCTCGCGCCGGCCTCGCGTGGAGCGTCGAGACCGCGAAGCTCACCCGCGAGCACAACCACGCCCAGCTGATCGGCGTCGGCGCGCGGATGCACACCACCGAAGAGGCCACGGAGATCGTCGAGGCGTTCCTCGCGACCCCGCCGAGCCCGGACGAGCGCCACGGCCGCCGCGTCCAGCAGATCCTGGACTACGAGAACACCGGCTGGCCGCCGCCGCTTCCCGAGCACTGACATGCCCGAGGGGCATACGCTCCATCGCTTGGCACGTCTGCACAAACGCCGCTTCGCCGGTCACCCGGTCGAGGTGTCCAGCCCGCAGGGACGGTTCGCCGCCGAAGCGTCCCGTTTGGACGGCCGGGTGCTGGTGAAGGCCGAGGCGTACGGGAAACACCTGTTCCACGACTACGGTCCACACGGGACGGTGCACGTCCATCTCGGCCTTTACGGCATGTTCTCCGACGACCCGTTGCCGGTTACGGAGCCGGTCGGGCAGGTCCGGATGCGGCTGGTCGGCCCGACGCATTTCGCCGACCTGCGCGGCCCGACCCGGTGCGAACTCCTCGACGCGCCCCAGGTCGACGCGATCAAGACCCGTCTGGGCCCGGATCCGCTGCGCCGTGACGCGAAGCCGGACAAGGCGTGGGACCGGATCTCGCGGTCGAAGACGTCGATCGCGGCACTGCTGATGGACCAGTCGGTGCTGGCGGGCGTCGGCAACGTGTATCGCGCCGAGGTGCTGTTCCGGCACGGTGTCGCCCCGCTCGTCCCGGGCCGCGCGCTCGATCGCGGGCTGTGGGACGACATGTGGGCGGATCTCGTGACGCTCATGCGGCACGGTGTCCGGGTGGGACGGATCGACACGGTCGCGCCGGAGCACCTGCCCGAGGTCACCGGCCGCGCGCCGCGGCAGGACCGGCACGGGGGCGAGGTCTACGTCTACCGCCGTGAGGGGATGCCGTGTCTCGTGTGCGGGACGGCGGTGCTGCGGAGCGATCTGGCGGCGCGGAACCTCTTCTGGTGCCCGACCTGCCAGGGCTGAAGGGACTCTCCTCGCATCTGACGCAGCGAAAGGGCCCTTCACCGCATCGCATGCGGTGAAGGGCCCTTTCAGCCCTCTTGAAGACCGGCGCTAGAAGTCGAAACCGCCGCCGTCGAAGCCGCCGCCATCGAAGCCGCCGCCGTCGAACCCACCGGCGTCCCCGCCCATGTCGCCTCCGGCGTCGCCCGCGTCACCGCCGGCACCTGCGTCCTCCTGGCCCGCGTCGTAACCCGACTCCCAGGCCGACGCGCTCGCGATCCCCGCCATCCCGGAGAACATCGCGCTGAACAGCAGCATCGAGCCGAGACCCCAGGCACCGGCGACGAGTGCGGGCTTCCACCACGGCTCGCTGTACCAGCCCTGCGGCACCGGACGGCCCGCGACGCGGCCACCGGGGTAGTAGTGCGGCGTGCGCCGGCTCGGATCCGGCGAGGCCTCGTAGTGCTCGCCCTCGACGTCGACCGAGCGGTACTCGGTGACCTTGCCCGCCCGATCGCGCTCTTCGCTGCCGGGCAGTTCCGGACCGGGGTCCATGCCCATCGCGAGCCGCGCCGCGCGGACGTAATAGAGCCCTTCGATGGCGGTCTCGCGCACCAGCCGGGCCTGCTCGACGGTCTGCGCCTGCTCCATCTGGGAGCCCGCGGCGGTGAAGCGTTCGGACGCGTCCGCCATCGCCTGCTGGGAGGCGGTGTCCGTGCCGGTGAGGTTCATGACCTGACCGCCCAGTCGTTCGACGAGGCGCCGTGCGTCCGCCTTCGCGTCGTCCAGCTGGCGCTTCTTGGCCGCCGCCTGGGATTTCGCGAAGTAGATGCCGCCGCCGACCACGACGACGAGGAGCACGATCAGGAAGATCGCGGTGCCCATGGGTTCAACTCCAGGAATCGTTCGGCCTTTGATCGGATCAACGCGGAGGGTCCGCCGGGGGTTCCCGTGCGCACTGGCGGGCGAAACTAGAACACGTTATAGTTCGGCTCCATGAAGTTCACCCTGTCGATCGCGATGAATCCGCTCGATCAGCTGGGCGAGCTCGCCCGGGCCGCCGAAGAGGCGGGTTTCTCCTCGATCGCGCTCCCGGATTCCCTGTTCTATTCCGAAACGGTCTCGGCCGACTATCCGTACACGCCCGACGGCAGCCGCTTCTGGACCGAGGAGACGCCCTGGGCCGATCCGCTGGTCGCGGCCGCCTCGATGGGCGCGGTCACCGAACGGCTCACCTTCTACACCTCCGTGCTCAAACTCGGCTCTCGCAACCCGGTCCTGCTCGCCCGCCAGGTCAACTCGGTCGCGGCGCTGACCGGCGGCCGCTTCGGGCTCGGGCTCGGCGTCGGCTGGTCGCCGGAGGAGTTCCGCTGGTGCGGCGCGCCGTACGAGAAGCGTGGCAAACGCGTCGACGAGGCCATCGAGGTGCTGCGCCTGATCCTCGACGGCGGGATGGTCGAGTTCCACGGCGAGTTCTTCGACTTCGACAAGCTCCGCATGAGCCCGACACCGCCGTCGCGGGTGCCGTTCTACATCGGCGGCCACACCGACGTCGCGCTGCGCCGGGCCGCCCGCGTCGCCGACGGCTGGTCTTCGGCGATGATGAAGTTCGACGACCTCCGCGACACGATCGCCAAGCTGCGCGGGCTGCTGGCCGACCAGGGCCGCGCCGAAGATCCCTTCGAGTACCAGGCCGTCTGCATCGACAAGTTCGGTCTCGACGGCTATCGCGAGCAGGGCGACATCGGCGTCACCGACATCATCACCATGCCGTGGGTGTTCGACGGCCTCGGTTTCGACGCCGAGGTCGGCCCGAAGCTCGATTCCATCAAGAAGTTCGGCGACGAGATCATCGCGAAGATCGGAGACTGAACCATGGGTGTCGACGTCTGCTGGGATCCGGCCACCGAGCAGCCGCCCGCGCGGCGGGCCGCGTTCCGGTCGATGACCGCGGTCACCGCGGGGGACAAGGCCGCCTGGCTCGAACTCTTCGCCGGGGACGCCGTCGTCGAGGATCCGATCGGCCGGTCGATGTTCGACGAAGAAGGCAAGGGACACCACGGGCACGACGGGATCAGTGCCTTCTGGGACAAGACGATCGCGAACGTCGAGCGCTTCCAGTTCACCATCCGCGATTCCCACGCGGCAGGGGACGAGGTCGCGAACGTCGGCACGATCACGACGTACCTGCCCGGCGGCTACCGCGTCGACACCGACGGCGTGTTCGTCTACCGGGTGCGCGAGGACGGGCTGATCGTGTCGATGCGCGCGTTCTGGGAGACCGAGCGCGCCATGGCCACGGCCCGCCAAGAGGGCTGAGCGTGCGACGACGGCTCGTGCTCACGCTCCTGGCCGTCGTGGCCGCGGGCGTGGTCGCCGCCGTCGTGGTGACGTCCAGGGAGGAGCCGTCCCCCGTGGCCGAGTCCACGGCTCCGCCTCCGCCTCCGCCTTCGCCTCCGGCACCGGAACCACCCGTCGCCTTCTGCCCGGAGAGCGCGGGCTCGGATCGCGTGCGTTCCCCGTCCGGCCTCGACGGGAAGACGGAGCCGCGCACGCCGTCCGGCCCGCATCGGCTGGCCTACTTCGTGGTCGACGACAAGGGCATGAGCGACTTCACCGCCACCGCCGGTCAGCATCTGCCGATGGGCACGTCCCAGGAGGGAGCCGTGCAGGTGGTGGTGTGCGAGTACCCGAAGCCGACCAACGAGCGCGTCGGCACCTGTGACGGATACGAGCGGCAGGGCAAGCCGCCGCTGTCCGTCGCGGTCACCGGCGTCCAGTACACCTACAAGGCTTACGACGCCGACAGCAAACGCCTGCTCGACACCTTCGTCCTGCCCGGCACCCGGGTGTGCCCGGGCTCGGTGACGACGTTCGACGACGTGCCCCGCGCCATCGAAGCCCGATCCGACTACGCCGCGGTGATCGATCGCCTGCTGCCGCATCTGCGCATGTGAGGCTCAGCCGAGCCGCTCCGCGCGCCGGGCCAGGTACCGCTGCTCCGGTTCGCTCGCGGTCTTCCCGGCGGCACGGAGGTAGGCCTCGCGCGCGGCGCCGGTGTCCCCGGCCAGTTCCAGCAGGTGCCCGCGTACCGAATCGAGCCGGTGCGTCTGGCTCATCCGGCTGTCGTCGTCGAGCGTGGCCAGCAGTTCCAGGCCCGCTTCCGGACCGTTGACCTCGGCGACCGCGACGGCGCGGTTGAGCGTGACGACGGGCCCGGGCGAGACCTTTTCGAGGACGTCGTAGAGCGCCAGGATCTGGGGCCAGTCCGTGTCGGCCGTCGTGGCCGCCTCGGAGTGGACGGCGGCGATCGCGGCCTGCACCTGGTACGGCCCGACCGGGCCCGACTCCAGAGCCTCGCTCACCAGCGAAACCCCTTCGGTGATCATTTCCGCGTTCCAGCGCGTGCGGTCCTGCTCGGCGAGCGGGACCAGCGAGCCGTCGTCGCCGGCACGGGCGGCCCGGCGGGCGTCGGTCAGCAGCATGAGCGCGAGCAGCCCGGTGACCTCGTCCTCGTCGGGCATGAGCCGCCGGAGGAGCCGGGTCAGCCGGATCGCCTCCGCGGTCAGGTCGGCGCGGTGCAGGTCGGGGCCGCCGCTGGTCGTGTAGCCCTCGTTGAAGATCAGGTACAGCACCTGGAGGACGACGCGGAGCCGTTCGCCGAGTTCCGCGGACGGCGGCAGGACGAACTCGGCGCCAGCCTTCTTGATGGTCTGTTTCGCGCGGCTGATCCGCTGGGCGAGGGTCGATTCCGGGACCAGGAACGCGTTCGCGATCTCGCCCGTGGTCAGCCCGCCGACGGCGCGCAGCGTGAGCGCGAGTTGCGACGGCGCGGACAAAGACGGGTGGCAGCACAGGAAAAGAACGGTGAGGGTGTCGTCCGAATCGGACACAGTGGCCGGGGCGGGATCCATCAGCGCGTCGTTCTCTTCGCGCCGCCGTCGTGCGCTTTCGCTGCGCCACTCGTCGACCAGCCGCCGTGACGCGACCGTCGCGAGCCAGGACTTCGGGCTGTCCGGGACGCCCTGCTCCGGCCATTGCTGCGCGGCCGAGAGCAGGGCTTCCTGGACGGCGTCCTCACAGGCGTCGAACTGCCCGTGCTTGCGCACCAGCAGCCCGATGACCTGCGGGGCCAGCTCCCTCAGGAGCGCTTCCACCTGACGATCGGTCTTCACGACGCCAGTCTTACCCCATTCGCGACGTCAGGCGACGGGGGAGTAGTGCGAAGCGTCGCCTTCGAGGGATTCGCTCGGCACCCCGTCGATGCCCACCGGGACGTCGCCGGCCACGGTGACGCGGTTCAGGCGGCGGGGCAGGTCGTCGTAGTTGTCGACGGCGTAGTGCTGGGTGATGCGGTTGTCGAACAGCACCAGCTGGTTCGGCTCCCAGCTCACCCGGACGACGTTCTCCGGCCGGGTCACGTAGGACTGCAGCAGTCGCAGGATGTCCCGCGACTCGCCCTTGGACAGCCCGATGATCCGCTGCGCGAACCCGCCGATGTACAGCCCGCGTTCCCCGGTCACCGGATGCACCCGCACCACCGGGTGGACCGTGCGGAACTTCTGCGAGACGAACACCTCGCGGCGTTCCCGCTCCGCGTCGTCGAGGGTCTCGGGCGCCTTCGCGTAGTCGTAGTCGTTGGTGTGCTCGGCACGCAGCGTGTCGGCGAACGCCCGGAGCGGCTCCGGCAGATCCCGGTACGCGGCGGCCGAGTTCGCGATCAGCGTCTCACCGCCATACGGAGGGACGACCAGGCTGCGCAGCGTGCTGGCCTTCGGCGGGTTGTGCACGAAGGTGACGTCGGTGTGCCACTGGTTCGCGCGGCCCTGTTCGCTGTCGACCGGCAGGATCGCGGGCTCGCCGTCCACCGACGGGACGGTCGGGTGCGCCTTGGTCAGTTCGCCGAAGTGCTCGGCGAACCGCTGCTGGCCCGCGTCGTCGAGGTCGACATCGCGGAAGACGAGCGCCTTGTGCTCGTGCAGGGCGTCGGTCACGAACGCGACGGTCGCGGCGTCGAGTTCCTTGGCCGGGTCGACGCCGAGGACCTGCGCGCCGATCCTGCCGGTGATCTTGCGGACCTCGACCTGGGTGTTGAGGGCGGTCATGCGGCGTGCTCCTTCACTGGTGTGCGGTGGGCTGGGCGGGCGAGGCCGTAGTGGCCGCGCAAGGTCGTGGCGGTGTACTCGGTGCGGAACAGGCCGCGTCTCCGCAGTTCGGGCACCACGAGGTCGACGAAGTCCTCGAGACCTCCCGGCAGCGTGGGCGGCATGACGTTGAAGCCGTCCGCGGCGCCTTCGGTGAACCAGTGCTCCAGTTGGTCGGCTACTTGCGTGGCGGTTCCGGCGAAGACGCGGTGTCCCCGGCCGCCCGCCAGTCGCTCGATCAGCTGACGGATGGTGAGGTTCTCGCGTCGCGCCAGGCCCGTGACCAGCTCGAACCGGCTCTGGGCGCCCTCGGTGAACGTGCCGACGTCGGGCAGCGGACCGTCGAGCGGGTACGGCGTCAGGTCGTGGTCGAGCAGGTTCGACAGCTGCCGCACGCCATACGCGGGCGTGATGAGGGCGTTGAGTTCGGCCTCGCGTTCCTTCGCTTCGGCCTCGGTGCGCCCCAGGATCGGGCTGATCCCCGGCAGGATCTTGATCTCCTCCGGCGAGCGGCCGTACTTCGCGAGCCTTCCCTTGACGTCGTCGTAGAAAGCCTTGCCCTCGGCGAAGGTCTGCTGCGCGGTGAACACCGCCTCGGCGAACCGGGCCGCGTACTCCTTGCCCGTCTCCGACGAACCGGCCTGGACGAGCAACGGATGTCCCTGCACCGGACGCGGGATGTTGAGCGGGCCGCGGACCTGGAAATGCGGGCCGTTGTGGTCGATCGGGTGGATGCGGTCGGTGTCGGCGTAGACACCGCTCGCCTTGTCGATCACCGCCGCGTCGTCGTCCCAGCTGTCCCAGAGTTTCCTGGCCACTTCGACGAATTCGGCGGCGCGCTCGTACCGCAACGCGTGCGCCGGCCGGGCGTCGCGATTGAAGTTGCGCGCCTCGTCCTCGCCCGCCGACGTCACGATGTTCCAGCCCGCGCGCCCACCGCTGAGATGGTCGAGCGACGCGAACTTCCGCGCCAGGTGGTACGGCTCGTTGTAGGTCGTCGACGCGGTGGCGATCAGCCCGATGTGCTCGGTCGCCCCGGCCAGCGCGGAAAGCAACGTCAACGGCTCGAACAGGGTGTGGGAGTTGTAGCGGACGTTGCCCCACAAGGCGACACCGTCGGCGAGGAACAGCGAATCCAGCTTGCCGCGCTCCGCCGTGCGGGCGATGTCGACATAGTGCTTCAGCGTCGCGGCGCGGTGCGGATCAGTGCTCGGATGCCGCCACGCCGCCTCGTGATGGCCGTTCGGCATCACGAACGCGTTGAGGTGTAAGTGCTTCACGCCTTCTCCTTGACACGCCAGGTGGAGAACCGCCGCTCCAGTGCGACGAAGCCCGCGTTGATGGCCAGGCCCAGCACCGAAACCGTGATGATCGCGGCGTACATCTGCTGGATCTGGAAGTTGACCTGCGAGTTGTTGATCAGATAGCCGAGCCCGGCTTTGGCGCCGACCATTTCGGCGGCGATGAGGATGAGGATCGAGTACGCCGCCGCCATCCGGATGCCGGTGAAGATGGTCGGCACCGCCGACGGCAGGATCACCTTCCGGAACAGGCTCGGGCTCGACAGACCGAGCGAGCGCGCGGCCTTGACCAGCAACGGATCCACGGTGTTCACCCCGGCGATCGTGTTGAGCAGTACCGGCCAGACGCAGGCGTAGACGATCAGCGCGATCTTGGACACCTCGCCGATGCCGAGCAGGAGCGTGAACACCGGCAGCAGGGCCAGCGCGGCGGTGTTGCGGGCCAGTTCCAGCAACGGGTTCAGGAACTCGGCGAGCGGCCGGTACCAGGCGATCAGCAGGCCGAGCGGGACCGAGACGCCCACCGCGATGACGAATCCGGCGGCGGACCGGCCGAGGCTCGCCAGCAGATGGTCCGCCAGCTGCCCGTTGAGGATCAGCTCCCAGAGCGCGACGAGGTCTTCCGACAGCGGCGGGAGGAAGGTCCTCGTGCCTTCGTCGAGCAGGTACTGGGGAGCGAGTTCCCAGAGGGCGAGGAAGAGCAGGATCGCCGCCGAGCTACGAAAAGCCTTGCGTAACGGATTCTTCTTCTTGCGGGGTTTCTCGGCGGCCTTCAGTCCAGTGTGGACTTTCGGCGCTTCGAGGGTGGCGGTCATCAGGCGGCCCTCCGGATCTCGTCGTGCAGCAGTTCCCACAGCCGATGGCGATGGGCCACGAAGGCGGGCGCCGAGCGCAGGTCGTCGTTCGAGCGGTCGCCGAGGTCGATGTCGACGACGTCCTTGAGCCTGCCCGGCCGGGACGTGAGCACCGCGACCTGCTGTCCTAAATAGACGGCTTCTTCGATGCTGTGGGTGATGAAGACGATGGTCTTGCCGGTGCGCTTCCAGATCCGGCGCAGTTCCTCTTGCAGGAGTTCGCGGGTCTGGGAGTCCAGCGCGGCGTACGGCTCGTCCATCAGCAGCACGTCCGGGTCGTACGCGAGGCTTCTCGCGATCGCGACACGTTGTTTCATGCCACCGGAGAGCTGATGGGGGAGATGGTCTTCGAAGCCGGAAAGCCCGACCAGGTCGAGGAATTCCCGCGCTCGCTCGGCACGCTCCCGTTTGGTCAGGGTGCCGCCTTCGAGGCCGAACTCGACGTTGGCCCGCGCGGTGCGCCACGGGAACAGCGCGTACTGCTGGAACACGACCCCGCGATCCAACCCCGGCCCGGTGACGGGTTTCCCGTCGATCAAGACCTCGCCGGAGGTGGGTTTCGCGAGCCCGCCGAGCAGATCGAGCAGCGTGGACTTGCCGGAACCGCTCGGCCCGACGAGGGAGAGGAACGTGCCGTCCTCGATGTCGAGGGAGATGTCGTCGAGTGCGGTCAGCGTGCCGAAGGTCTTGGTGACCGAGCGCAGGCTGATCTTGGCGGTCATGCGCCACCGCCTTCGCGGTACGGGTTGAACTCGTTGGTGTAGATCTTCTTCAGGTCGACCTGGTCGTTCTTGATGAACCCGGACTGCTTGAGCCAGTCCGTCCAGAGCGTGTAGTCGTTGTCGGAGATCAGCCCGCCCTTGGTGACACCGGTGCTCTTCCAGTACTTGAGCGTTTCGGTGTTCTCGTTGCGGCCGCGGTTCTGGATGATCTTGGTGAACCGGGCGATCACCTCCTCGCGCGGAGTGGTACGCGCCCACTCGATCGCCTTGGCCACGCCGGTGACGAAGGTTTTCGTGGTCTCCGGGTACTTCTTGATGAAGTCGGTCCGCAGCACGTACGGCCCGCCGTTATAAGGTCCGAACGCCTCGACGTCCTTCACGATCGGCCGCACGCCGCCTCCCGCGAGAGCACGGTCCTGCAGGACGCCGTTGAGCGCGGCGACGTCGATCTGACCGTTGCGTAGGGCCTGTTCGGTGTTGATCGGGGGAAGGACGACGAGCTGTACCTGGTCGATCTCGGCGTCGGTGAGGCCGTTGCGCTTGAGCCAGGTGTCGAGGGCGGCCTCCAGGTTCGCGCCGACGGTGTTGACGCCGACCTTCTTGCCGATGAGGTCACGTGCGGTGCGGATCGGGCTGTCCTCCTTGACGTAGAAACCCAAGAAGGTCTTGTCGTCGGAGCCGTAGTAGTTGACGACGGCCTTGATCGGAGCGCCGGCGTCGACGAGTTTGGCGACCGCGCCGGTGAAGGCACCGCCGAAGTCGGTCTGGTCGGTCGCGGCGGACTGGATGTCCTGCGGTCCGCTGATCGTGTTGCCGACCCATTTGAGTTTGACCGGGCCGAAGTAGCCGAGGTCTTCGGCGAGTTCGGGGAAGGTGACGTTGTTCGCCGACCCCTGGTAGCGGAGTTCGAGTTTCTCCGGCTGCCCGGCCACGCCCGCCGGGGTCGCGGAGGCGCCGCAGCCCGACAGCGCCAATCCGGCGAGGAGCGCGGCGATCAAGGGCACTGGTTTCTTCACGGTGGGCTCTTTCGTTCGGGTTCGCGTCGTTGAAGAAGATTCTTCGCAGGCCCGGCGCAGAGCGTCAATTTTGCGATTTAGTGAAGTAACTCAGGATGCGTTGGCGAGGTTCGTGAAAAGCGGATCCTCGTAGAGGGCGTTCAGCATGACCGCCGCGCCGGCCGTTGCCAGCTCTGTACCCGGAAAGCTCGACGCCACAACGTTTTTCTCCGCGTCCTGGCAGATCCACGAGCGCTGGGCGACCTCGTCCCGGATCGTGGAAAGGCATCCGTCGACGTCGCGTACACTCTGGTCGAGCACGATGAGGATTTCCGGATTGAGGACGTCGAAGAGCAAGGCGGCGGCCTGTCCGATGATTCTCGCGCGTTCCCGGAAAAGGGCGATGGCGCTTTTGTTCCCCGATGCCGCCAAATGGAGCACATCGGTGAAATCCGGTTCTTCGATGATGTGCGCTTCGGCGGCCTTACGGGCGATCGTGCGCTCGGACACCGTCGCTTCGAGACAGCCGGATCGCCCGCAACGGCAAGGTTCCTCGCTGTCGTCGACCCGCAAATGCGCGACGGCGCCCGCCGCCGATCTCGGTCCATGATGGACGGTGTCCCCGGTCGCGAAGGCGGCGTCGACCACGTTGCCGGTGAACAACTGCACGACACTGCTCCGCGCTCGCGGTTGCCCCAGCAGGCGTTCGGCATGGATGAGCGCCCGCGAATGCCCGTCGACGCGGACGTCGAGACCGGTGACCTCCGTGAGCAGTTCGCGCAACGGAACCCCGCGCCAGCCGAGCAACCCGTGCTCCACCACCGTTCCCGAGGCCTCGTCGACCCATCCGCCGGTCGCCACCCCCAGCCCGAGCGGCGTCCGCTCCGGCGCGTGTCCGACGAGGAGGTCGTCGAGCAGTTCCGCGATCTGCGCGGCCTGCACCGCGGGCTCGGCGCCGTGATGTGGGGATTCCAGCTGTGCCAACACTTTCCCGCGCAGATCGAGCAGCCCGACGGTGAGATGGTCGACCGCGACATGCGCTCCGCACACCACGAACCGCTCCGTGTCGAGCTCCAGCGGCACATACGGCCTGCCGACCGCGCCCGCGACCTCGGGCAGCTCGATGAGGAACCCGCGGCGCATCAGGTCCGCGACATGCCCCGTGACGGCCGCGGCACTCAGCCCGGTGCGACGCGCGATGGTGCTGCGCGCTATCGCCCCTTCGTCCAGCACCACGCGGAGCACCGCGCTGGCACTGGCGCTCCGCCTGCCGGTCACGGTGCCGATGTTCGCAAGCGGGTGGCGATGGGCCTAGGGCTCTCAGCATCCGGGAGCTGGTCAGGCGGTCAGTTCGCGGAAGAACTTGGCGCTGCGTTCGCAACGGTCCTCGTACCCCCGTGCCCGGTAGAAGGCGTGCGCGCCGGTCCTGCGGCGGGAACTGCTGACCTCCATCGCGCCGCAGCCCCACCGCAGCGCCTGCTCCTCGGCGGCGGTGATCAGTGCGCGTCCGACGCCGGTGCCGCGTCGGGTCTCGTCCACCACCAGGGCCACGATCCGTCCCACGGCGCCTTCCCGCTCGAGAAGCGGGATCGCGACCACCGCGATGACCCCGACCACGGCACCGTCGGACTCGGCGACGAACGCGGCACCTTCGGGATGACGTTCCCAGCGTTCGAGCCGGCCGCGTACGTCGGTCTCGTTGTTGTCGGGGTAGCCGAGCTCGGCGAGGAGGGTGGTCACGGCGGGGGCGTCGGTGGCGCGGGCGTGGCGGATCTCCATGATCGCCATCATGCCCGGACGGCTCGGCCGCTGACTCGGAGTGAGGGGTGTGTGGAAATAGGGACGTTGAGTGTCCCTATTTCCACACACCCGTCGCGATCGGACCAGTCACGCGGGACCGTGTGGATTTCGGGTCATCCAACGCACCAAAATCCACACAGTCGTGGCCTCGCCGAGTGACAACCGGACCCGGCGGCAAACGAAAACCGGCAATGCGGAGGGTCGCTGAGCGCGACGCCGACCGTCGAGCCGGCACGGCCAAGCCGAAACACCGGTGTTCATGCAGGCCAAAGGCCTAGGGTCGGGATGACAGGATTTGAACCTGCGACCCTCCGCTCCCAAAGCGGATGCGCTACCAAGCTGCGCCACATCCCGTGACTTCCCCGATCTCCCGGGGGGTGTGCGCACAGCCTAGCGGGTCACGCTAAGCTGTTTTCGCACCCGGTACTTCGGGGGCACGCGGGTGTAGCTCAATGGTAGAGCCCTAGTCTTCCAAACTAGCTACGCGGGTTCGATTCCCGTCACCCGCTCCACAGCTCCACATCAGAACCCGCAGGCGCCTGGCCTGCGGGTTCTTTCGTTTCCGCTTCGGTCAGGCGGGGTCGGCGGGCTTGTTCTGCAGGCGGGTCCAGAGGTCGTTGATCGGCTTGGTTCCGGCGCCCACGACCAGACCGGTCACCAGCAGGTCGAGCCAGTACGCGACCTGTGTTCCTTGGCGATCGGTGATGGCGTGCAGCAAGGTGATGTTCGTCCCGGCTGCCAGCAAGCAGGCGAGACCGGTGGCGAGGCCCCACGTCACGATGGCGGTCCTGTTCCTCGCCTTGCTCAGTGCTGCCCTCTCGGTGTTCGCCTGTGCCTGATTTCCCGCGGCCTGGGCGGCCTGGAGGGCGGCTGCCGGGGTGGCGGAATCCGGCCCGAGGGCAGGGGCGAAGGGCTGGACGATCCGCTCGATGGCGAGCGCCATGACGAAGAGCAAGGCGAACGCGTTGAAGCTGGTCGCGATCTGCGGTTGAGTTTCATCACCCCAGGCCTGATGAACCACGAGTACTGCGATCAGGTAGCCACCGAGCAGCGAAGCGAACCCGGCGGCGATGGTTGAGAAGTTCGGCATGGCGACTCCTTCCGCGAAGTAAGGAGAAGTCGCCATGGCGCCGACGTTGTTACGGAGCGTGTAACGGTTGAGGATGATCCGTTACCCAGGGTGGGAAGAGGCGGGACGCCGAGTCGAGCGTGGAAGATCCGGGACGTTGGACGTCCTGAATCCTCCACGCTCGGATGCTCTGCCGGCGCCTCAGTCCGATTCGGCGGGTGTCACGGCCTGCGAGAGGCCGCTGGAGGCGGCATCCGCCTCCAGATGGGCCGCGATCAGGTCCAGCAGCTTGTCGGTGTCGACCGGCTTGGTGACGTAGTCGTCAGCGCCCGAAGCGAGCGTCCGCGCCTTGTCCTCCGCGGTCGCCTTCGCGGTGACGGCGATCACGGGCAGGTCTTCGTGCGCGGCCTCGGCGCGGATCGCGGTGATCGTGGCGTTGCCGTCCAGTTCGGGCATCATCACGTCCATCAGGACGAGTGCGGTGTCTTCGTGCCGTTCCAGCGCCCGGATGCCCGCGACACCGGTCTCGGCGTAGATGACCTCCAGGCCGTTGCGTTCCAGCACGGCGGCCAGCGCGAAGACGTTGCGCAGGTCGTCGTCGACGATCAGGATCTTCTCGCCGTGGAACCGCTGCGACGGCGTCACCGGGATCACCTGCGGCACGGCCATGATCAGCGGGACACCGCTCGCCGCGGCGGAGGTCGGGACCACCAGGTTCGACGCGCTCACCGGCAGGTACAGGGTGAACGTGCTGCCCTTGCCGGGATCGCTGCGGACCCGCAGTTCGCCGCCGAGCAGTTCCGTCAGCTGCTGGCTGATCGACAGGCCCAGCCCGGTGCCGCCGTACTTGCGGCTCGTGGTGCCGTCGGCCTGGCGGAACGCGTCGAAGATGATCGCGAGTTTGTCCGGCGCGATCCCGATCCCGGTGTCCTCCACGGCGAACGCGAGGACGCCGGGGGCGTTGCGCAGCGAGTCGGCTTCGACCTCGCCCGGGTCGGCCATCCGGATGTGCAGGCGCACGCCGCCCTCGTCGGTGAACTTCGCCGCGTTGGACAGCAGGTTCCGCAGCACCTGCTGCACGCGGTGTTCGTCGGTGTGGATCGACGACGGCACCGGCGGGTCGATGAGGACGGCGAACTCCAGACCCTTGTCCGACGTGAGCGGACGGCAGATCGATTCGACGTACTCGACCAGTTCGGGCAGCGTGACGTCGGACATCTGCAGGTCCAAGTGCCCGGCCTCGACCTTGGCCATGTCGAGGATGTCGTTGATCAGTTGCTGCAGGTCGCTGCCCGCCGAGTAGATCGTCCGCGCGAACTGGATCTGCTTCTCCGACAGGTTCCCGTCCGGGTTCTCCGAGAGCAGTTTCGCGAGGATCAACGCGCTGTTGAGCGGCGTCCGCAGTTCGTGCGACATGTTCGCCATGAACTCGGATTTGTACTGCGACGCCATGGTCAGCTGCCCGGCACGCTCTTCGAGCTCCTGACGCGCCTGCTCGATCTCGCTGTTCTTGACCTCGATGTCGCGGTTCTGCTGCGCCAGCAGCGCCGCCTTCTCCGCCAGGTCCGTGTTGGACCGGCGCAGTTCCCGTTGCTGCGCCTGCAACTGCTCGGACCGCGCGCGCAGTTCCTGTGCCAGGCGCTGGGATTCGGTCAGCAGGGCCTCGGTGCGCGAGTTGGACTGGATGGTGCTGACGTTGACCGCGATGGTCTCCTTCAGCTGTTCCAGCAGGTCGATGTGCACGGTGCTGAAGGCGTTGATGGTCGCCAGTTCCAGCACCCCGAGCACCTCGCCCTGGAACAGCACCGGCAGCACGATCACGTTGACCGGCGCGGCCGAACCCAGTCCCGACGAGATGAGCGCGTACTCCGGCGGAGCTTCGTGGACCAGTATCGTGCGCCGGTCGACGGCGGCCTGCCCGATGAGCGATTCGCCGGGGGAGAACCGCAGCCCGTTCTGGGATTTCGCCAGCCCGTAGGTGGCGATGCTCTCCAGGACCACTTCTTCCTGCTCGTCTTCGCGGGCCAGGAAGAACGCGCCCTGCTGCGCGGACACCAGCGGCGTCAGCTCGGACAGGATCAGCGTCGCCACCGACGCGAGGTCGCGGTGCCCCTGCATGAGCGCGGACAGCCGCGCGAGGTTGGTCTTGAGCCAGTCCTGCTCGCGGTTCGCCCGGGTGGTCTCCTTCAGGTTCGCGATCATCTGGTTGATGTTGTCCTTGAGTTCGGCCACCTCCCCGGACGCGTCGACGGTGATGTGCCGGGTCAGATCGCCGGCGGTCACCGCGGTGGCCACCTGCGCGATCGCGCGCACCTGGGTGGTCAGGTTCCCGGCCAGCTGGTTCACGCTTTCGGTCAGCCGCGACCACGTGCCCGCGACGCCGGGCACCTCCGCCTGACCGCCGAGCGTGCCGTCCGTGCCGACCTCGCGGGCGACACGGGTGACTTCGGAGGCGAAGGCCGAGAGCTGGTCGACCATCGTGTTGATGGTCGTCTTGAGTTCGAGGATCTCACCGCGCGCGTCGATGTCGATCTTCTTCGACAGATCGCCCTGCGCCACCGCGGTGGTCACCGTCGCGATGCTGCGGACCTGGCCGGTCAGGTTGTCGGCCATGACGTTCACGTTGTCCGTCAACGCCTTCCACGTGCCAGCCACGTTCGGCACGCGGGCCTGGCCGCCGAGGATGCCTTCCGTACCGACCTCGCGGGCGACGCGGGTGACCTCGTCGGCGAACGCGCGCAGCGTCTCGACCATGCTGTTGATCGTCTCGGCGAGGACGGCGACCTCGCCCTGCGCGTCGATCGAGATCTTCTTCGACAGGTCGCCGTTCGCCACCGCCGTGGTCACCGTCGCGATGCTCCGCACCTGGTCGGTGAGGTTGGTGGCCATGACGTTGACGTTGTCGGTGAGGTCCTTCCACGTCCCGGCGACGCCGCGCACCTGCGCCTGGCCGCCGAGCTTGCCTTCGGTACCGACCTCGCGCGACACCCGGGTGACTTCGTCGGCGAACGCCGACAGCTGGTCGACCATGATGTTGACGGTGTTCTTGAGCTCCAGGATCTCGCCGCGCGCGTCGACGATGATCTTCTGCGTCAGGTCGCCCTTCGCGACGGCGGTGGTGACCTGGGCGATGTTCCGGACCTGATCGGTCAGGTTGTTCGCCATGAAGTTGACGTTGTCGGTGAGGTCCTTCCACGTCCCGGCCACGCCGGGCACCTGCGCCTGGCCGCCGAGCCGTCCGTCGCTGCCGACCTCGCGGGCGACGCGGGTGACCTCGTCGGCGAACGCCGAAAGCTGATCCACCATCGTGTTCAGCGTGTTCTTCAGTTCGAGGATCTCGCCCTTGGCGTCGACGGCGATCTTCTGCGACAGGTCGCCCTTCGCCACCGCGGTCGCCACCTGGGCGATGTTGCGCACCTGAGCGGTGAGGTTGTTCGCCATGAAGTTGACCGACCCGGTGAGGTCGCGCCACGTCCCGGCGACCCCCGGCACCTGCGCCTGGCCGCCCAGCTGACCTTCCGTGCCGACCTCGCGGGCGACGCGGGTGACCTCGTCGGCGAACGACGAGAGCTGATCCACCATCGTGTTGACGGTCGTCTTCAGTTCGAGGATCTCGCCGCGCGCGTCGACCGTGATCTTCTGCGTCAGGTCGCCCTTCGCGACCGCCGTGGTGACCTGGGCGATGTTGCGGACCTGGTCGGTCAGGTTGTCGGCCATCTGGTTCACCGAATCGGTGAGCCCGCGCCACGTCCCGGCCACGCCCGGCACGGTCGCCTGGCCGCCGAGACGGCCTTCGCTGCCGACCTCGCGCGCCACCCGCGTGACCTCGTCGGCGAACGACGACAGCTGGTCGACCATCGTGTTCAGCGTGTTCTTGAGTTCGAGGATCTCGCCCTTGGCGTCGACGTTGATCTTCTGCGAGAGGTCGCCCTTCGCGACCGCCGTGGCCACCTGGGCGATGTTGCGGACCTGGTCGGTCAGGTTGTCCGCCATCAGGTTCACCGAGTCGGTGAGGTCGCGCCACGTGCCCGCCGCGCCGGGGACCTGCGCCTGGCCGCCGAGACGGCCTTCGCTACCCACCTCGCGCGACACCCGGGTCACTTCGTCGGCGAACGACGAGAGCTGGTCGACCATGATGTTGACGGTGTTCTTGAGCTCCAGGATCTCGCCGCGCGCGTCGACGTTGATCTTCTGGGTCAGATCGCCCCGCGCCACCGCGGTGGTCACCTGGGCGATGTTGCGGACCTGGTCGGTCAGGTTGCTGGCCATCACGTTGACGTTGTCGGTGAGATCACGCCAGGTGCCCGCCACTCCCGGGACCTCGGCCTGACCGCCGAGCCGTCCTTCGGTGGCGATCTCGCGGGCGACTCTGGTGACCTCGGTCGCGAACCGCGAAAGCTGCTTGATCAGGCCGTTGACCGTCTTCGCGACTTCGGCGAACTGGCCCTGCAGCGGCCGTCCGCCGACTTCCAGGGGCATCGGCTCGGACAGATCGCCCTCGGCGACCGCGCCGAGGACGCGGTTGAGCTCGGCCGTGGGCCTGCTCACGTCTTCGATCAGCCCGTTGACGACGTCGACCGCGGTGGCCCAGCCGCCGGGACCGATCTCGGCCGCCACCCGCTCGGTCAGCCTGCCTTCCTTGCCGACCGCCTCGCGGACGCGCAGGAGTTCGGTCACCAGTCGCTGGTTCCGTTCGGCGATGTCGTTGAAGGCGCCCGCGAGCTGGGCCGCGAGCCCGTCGCCGTGCGCCACGAGCCGCCGCCGGAAGTTGCCGTCCCCGAGGTCACGAGCCGCCGCGAGCAGGCGTTCCAGGGTCGCTTCGTCCACCTGGCCGCCACCACCTTCCACGGGGATCCGGTCCCTTTGGGAGTGCTGTGTCATCTGTGTCGACCCTCTCCACCACGCATGCCAAGCCATGGTCGTCGCATCAGCGTGCCATGATTCGACCTACACTTCGAGCCAGTCCGCCCGCTCACACTGCGCTACCCGCCAGGCAGGAGGAGGTCCGGGAATGGTGTCACGGCCGGCCCCGGCCTCGACGTCGCTCCCCTCGGAGTCGTCGACGGCGACCAGCGAGGGCGCGCTGCCCGAATCCGGGCGGTTCTGGCGTGAGCTGCTGGAAGACGTCCGTGACGCGGTGCTCGTGCAGGACGTCGGCGGTGCGCTGCGCTGGTCGAATCCCGCCGCCCGCGAACTGTTCGGCGGCGGCCGCCCGATACTGACCGCCGAAGGTCCCGACGTCGGGCATGTCGAGCACACCGGCCGCCGGTTCCCGGCCCGGATCCGGACGCTGCCCGGCGGCTGGCACGCGTGGACGGTGACCTCCGCGGTCGCGGCCGACGGCCCCCGCGTGGACGGCTTCCTCGCCGCTTCGGCACCCAGGCTCGCCTCCGCGCGAGGACGGCACGGCACGGCGAAGGTGATCGCCGAGGTCGCCGCCGCCGAACTCGCCGACTGCGTGTTCGTGCTCCTGCCGACCACCCGTGGCCGGTGGGAATGGTGGAGCTGCGATCACCGCACCAATCACGGGCACGGCCGGATCCGCCGGGTCCCGGCCCAGCTCGCGCCGGTGCTCGCCGGCACCTTCGCCTCCACCGAGGCACCCGAGGCCAAGGCTGTCCCGGAAGAGGAGGTCGCGACGCTGCCCGCGATCGTCGCGGAACGGCTCGCCGTCCATTCGTCCGTGACCGTGGTCTCACTCGGCTTCGACGGCGGCGCCGGGGTCACCGGGGCGGTCGTGCTCGGCAGGCGCGGCGCGCCCGCGTTCGGCGAGGACCACCCGCGCGCGGTGACCGAATTCGCCCGCGCGGCAGGGACGGCGCTGGCGAACGCGCATCGCTACGCCCGCCAGGAAGAGGCCACCCGCGGCCTGGAGACCACGCTGCGCCCGACTCCGCCGCCGGACGTCGACGGCGTCAAGTTCGACGTCTGGTACGAGCCGTCGGGCGGTCTGCTCGACGTCGGTGGCGACTTCTACGACGTCCTGCCGCGCGAAGGCGGCGGCGCGATGTTCGTCCTCGGCGACGTCTGCGGAAAAGGCGCCGAGGCGGCCGCGCTCACCGGCCGGGTCCGGCAGACCCTCGCCGCGCTCGACCTCGTCGAGCACGACAACACCATGTTGCTGAGCCTGCTCAACTCGCTGCTCATCACCGGCGGCAGTGGCCGGTTCGCCACGCTGGTGCTCGGTTCGGTGCTGGCGAACGAAGACGGTCTCGGCGTCACCTTGGCCTCCGGCGGCCATCCCGCGCCGCTGGTGGTGCGCCGCCGTGGTGGCGTCGACGAGATCACCTTGCCCGGCACGCTGGTCGGGATCTCGCCGCAGGCGCGGTTCGCCGAGACGGCCATCCGGCTGGGCGAGGGCGACGTCTGCCTGCTCTACACCGACGGCATCACCGAAGCACGCCACCATGAGCGTCCGTCGGACCTGTTCGGCGACGAGCGGCTGCGGGAACTGCTGGTCGGCTGCCAGGGGATGTCGGGCCGCGAGGTGGTCGCCCGGGTCCGCTCCGCGGTGCGGGAATGGCTCGGCAGCGGGACGCACGACGACATCGCCGTCCTCGCCATCGAGGCCTCACGACCCGTTCAGTAGCCGCACCACCGCCCGCTCCACGATGTCGCGGGCCTCGTCGGGATCGGAGATCTTCTCCGCCCGTCGCGTCGCCCGCGCGATCGTCCGGGCCCGGCGGTAGGCGGTGATCCGCCACGGCGGGCGTGTTGCCCGGTCCTTCGGCGACTTCGGCCATCACGGCCTTCTCGACCCGCTTCAATCCTCTTTCACTGGAAGGCTTTCCGGTCTCCGCGAAGGCGGAAGCGGCGAGGACGGTGGCGTTCCAGGTGCGCAGGTCCTTGGCCGTGAAGTCGTCGCCCGTGAGTTCCTTGAACCGCTCGTTGAGGTCTTCGGCCCGGATCTCCTGCCACCCGCGACCGTTCCGGTAGGCGAGCAGGCGCACCTCTTCACCGCGGGCACGCCTGAGCGAGCGGATCAGCCGGACGAGAGCGCGCCGGCCAGGACCCGTTCGCGGGTGAGGCCGCGGGAAGCGAGATCCTCCTGGATGGTCCGGCGCAGCCGGGGGAGGCGCCGCGCCAGCGCGAGGACGCGCTCGATCGTCTCCTCGTCCTTCAGCGGTTCGCCGTCCGGCGTCAGGTAGCCGAAACCCCGGCCTCTTCGCCGCCTCCCGATACCGGGGGAGCCCAGATCCGCTCGCCGCAATCGCATGCGCGGCGAATGCCCCCGGTGATCGCGGTTCATGCCCATGGTTCGGCGGGGCCGCCGCGGGGTAGCCGGGGCGAACACGACTTCAGGAGGGAACCGATGACGACATCGCTCAACGGACGCCGCGTGGCCATCCTCGTCGCGGACGGCGTGGAACAGGTCGAACTGGTCGAACCGCGCAAGGCGGTCACGGACGCCGGGGCCACCGCCGAGATCGTCTCGCTGGAAACCGGTGAGATCCAGGCCATGAACGGCGACATCGACAAGGCGGGCAAGTTCACCGTCGACCGGGTCGTCAAGGACGTCACGGTCGACGACTTCGACGCGCTCGTCCTGCCCGGCGGCACGATGAATCCGGACAATCTGCGCGTGGACGAGAACGCGGTCCGCTTCGTGCGCGACTTCGTGAACAGCGGAAAGCCGGTCGGCGTGATCTGTCACGGGCCGTGGACGCTGGTCGAGGCCGACGTGGTCCGCGGCCGCACGCTCACGTCGTACCCGAGTGTGCGCACCGACATCCGCAACGCCGGCGGCACCGTCGTCGACCGGGAGGTGGTCGACGACAACGGCCTGATCTCCAGCCGGAACCCCGGCGACCTGCCCGCGTTCTGTGCCGCGATCGTGGCCCGATTCGCCGGATAAACGAGTGGCGCGCGTCACAATGATGGGGGATCGTGGTGGGCAGAGGAGGAGGTGCCGCGATGACCGTGCATGCCAGACGCTACGGCCGTTGGTGCCGTGAGCACTTCGAGACGGAACACGAGCCGGAGCAGCCGTCCGCCGAGACCGCGGCCGCCCCGGAGGTCGCCGACGCCCAGGCCGAGCAGGCCCAGGCCGGTGACGCTCCGGAAGCGAGACCGGGTTCGCTCAACTGAGCGGTCGCCGATACCAGACCCGCTTAGGGCCGGGCAGGCCGATCCGCGACACCAGATCGGTCACCACTCCGCCGATGATCAGCCACAGCAGCGCGGCGAGGCCGTCGTTGAACAGCGTCCGCGGTTTGAGCCCTTCCGGGGTGAACAGGTTCCGCAGCCCGAGCGAGACCGCTCGCGACCACTGGTCGATCAGCTGCGCGAACCCGTTCCCCGGATTGGCTTCGCCGAACACCAGCAGGATGTGCACGATCAGCACCAGCGCGAAGATCCAGCAGATCGCGTGGACGAGGGCGTTGACGATCCGCACGACACGGATCCTGGCGGGCGTCTGTTCGACGATCTCTTCCGGTGGCTCACGCGGGTCGTTGATGTAGGTCATCGCCGTCTCCCATCATCGTCCACTGTGGACACCCGGCCGGGCGGTCGCTCAGCCGGGAGGGCCTGGCCTGCTCTTCGTCGGTGGGCTGGGCCGGGTCTTGCTCGGCTTGCCCGAGGTGCTCTGCCGGTCGCTGGCGGCTGTCGTGTCCCTCGGCGTCGAGGTGACGTCGATGCTTTCGGTGGCACCGGACGGATCCGCGGACGCGGGTACGTCTTCGGTCACCACGACGGTGGCGTTGCTCGCCTTCGGGCCGTGTGTGTCCACCTCGGCCGCCTCCGACGACCGCGGCCCCTGGCCCGCCACCGGCGCGGACGAGCCGGTCGCCGCGGGGGGAAGCAGGCCGCCGGGCTGGACGGGCTGGTCCGCCGGGGTCTGGTTCACCGCGAGCAGCACCCCGACGGTGATCGCGGCGGCGGGCGCGCTGATGGCGGCGACCACGGCCGCCCGTTTGCGGGTGGCGGGCGCGAGATGGGCGACCTTCGTACCGGTGGAATCCTCCAGCAGGATCCGGGAGATCGCCGCGGCCGTCGGGCGCTGCGACGGTTTCCGCGCCGTCATCCCGCGCAACAGCGTCGTCATGGTGGCCGACAGTCCGGAGGGGATCCGCGGCGGCCGGTGCAGCCGTCCGACCGCGGCCTCGACCGGTGTCCCGGTGTACTCCCGTTCCCCGGACAGGCATTCGAGCAGGACCAGGCCGAGCGAATAGACGTCGGCGGGCGGGCCGACGTTCTCGCCGCGGACCTGTTCGGGCGCCATGTACGCCGCCGTGCCGACGACACCGCCGGTCTCGGTCACCCTGGTCGCGTCGAAGGCGTGCGCCACCCCGAAGTCGCCGATCAGCGGGCCGTCGTCGGCGATCAGGATGTTCGCCGGTTTGAGGTCACGGTGGGTGATGCCGTGCGCGTGGACGTGCGCGAGCGCGTCGGCCAGCCGGGCGGTCAGCTCGACGACCTCGTCCTGGGGGAGCGGGCCGGAGCGCAGCCGCTGGGCCAGGTTCGGCCCGTCGACCAGGCGCATCGTGAGGTAGGTGTAGCCGTCGTCGGAGCCCGCGTCGTACAGCGGGACGAGCCCGGGATGGCGGACCGCGCTGAGCGTCTGGATCTCCTGCTGACGGCGGCGCTCGTCCCGGGTCATCGTGTCGGCGTGGAACAGCTTCAGCGCCACTTCGCGCTGTTCGAGCAGGTCACGGGCGCGGAAGACGCGCGCGGTCGCGCCGCGTCCGAGCAGCTCGCCGACCTCGTAGCGGCCGGCGAGTTTGCGCGGGAGATGGTCCGGGTCGTGGACGTTCAGGCTGAACCGGCGTTGAGTGGTCCCGGCATCGGGTTCCTCCTCCTCGTCACCGCCAGCACGCGAACCCGCGTCGTCCATCGGTGCTACCTCCGTCTCACCGGCCGAACGCCGTATACCCGGTCCGGCCCCGGGCGAAACAAGGTTGGGGAGCCTACCGGAGACGATCCGCGGGTTCACCCCGAACGGCGGGCAACCCCGGCGCGGGCCGTACGTCTCGTGGTCATGAAGCCGAACCGGTGGGCCGCGCTCGCCGCCGCCGCACTGACCGCCTTGGCCGTCTTCACCCCGCCCGCCGTCGCCGATCCGCTGGTGCCCCAGGGTTTCGCCCCCGCCTCGACGAGCTGGACCGGGCCGTCGCGCGGATTCGTCCTCGGGTTCTCGCCGTGCGGGAAACCGGGATGGTGCGCGTCCCTGCTGTCGACGACCGACGGCGGGAAGCGGTGGCGGCGCGCGGGTCGACCGCCGATCTCGTTGCCGGACAACCACAATCAGGTCAAGCTCACGGTGATCGACGAGCGTGACGTCTTCCTCTCCGACGGCACCCGGCTGCTCGCCAGCCACGACGGTGGCGGCAACTGGTCCGAGGTCAGGCTCGCCGGGGTCCGGGAACCCTTCTATATTTCGAAGATCACCGAAGCGGGCCCCCGGGTGTTCGCGATGGTCACCGGTTTCGGCAGCCCGTCGACGACGACGCTGTACGCCGGGATCACCGGCACGCGGCTTCTCCTCCCGGTCCCGGGATTCACCGTCACCGGTTCCACGACCTACGGCGACATCGCCACGAGCGGCGGGGTCCAGGTGTCGATGGGTGCGGACTACCGCGTCCAGAAGTACTGGACGTCTTCGGACGGCTTGACCTTCTCGACCGCGCCGCCGCCCTGCCCGGCGGACAGTTCGGCTTCGCTGAGCGGAGTCCGGCGGGGACAGGTGCTGGCGCTGTGCAGCGGGGGACCGGGGACACCGCAGCCGGGTGCGACCGTCCGGCGGCTGTGGCGCGCGCCGAAGCTCGGCGGGCACTTCACCGGGACGGCGCAGGCGCCGACCCTCGGCATCAACCAGAGTTTCAGCGCCGCTTCGCCCACTGCGGCGACCGTCGCGGCGGAAGGCGGCGGCACCGGATTCCTGCACAGCACCGCCGACGGCGGCACGACCTGGACGACGACCGTGCTCAGCGGCCGCGGGGTCTGCCTCAACGATCTGGACTTCCCGGACGAACGGGTCGGCGTGGTCGTGGACGGCTTGCCGGACGCCGATGGCGGGTCCGCCGTGTACCGCACCACCGACGGCGGACGTACCTGGAGCGAACTCGGCTTCGGGTGATCGTCGCAGGTAGCCAAGGCCCTTGGGGAGGTTCACGGGGGTGCACGCCATGTCGTAATCTGTGTACGGTCCGTCGATGTCGAGGGAGCCGTGGGCACGTTCGCGTGGCCTGTGCGCGGCTGAAGGGTGGAACGTGTCCATGACTTCGGACGAGGTCCGGTCTGTGCCGAGGCGGCCGCTCCCCCTCGACTACAGCAAGCCCAATCTCGCCCGGATGAAGGACGTCCTGCTCGGCGGGCACGACCACTACGAGGTCGACAGGCAGGCCGTCGTGGACCTGCTCGCCCTCGCCCCCGACGCCGCCGCGATGGCCAAGGAGTTCCGCGCCTGGGCGAACCGGGTGGTCCGCTTCCTCGCCGACGCCCGCGGTATCGACCAGTTCCTCGATCTGGGCTCCGGGCTGCCCACCGCGGAGAACACCCACCAGGCGGCGCAGCGGTACAACCCGGACGCGCTGGTCGTGTACGTCGACCACGACCCGGTGGTCCAGGCACACGGCCTGGCGCTGCTGGAGGACCACCTCGTCCACGTGAGCGGCGCGGATCTGACCGATCCCGCGCGGACCCTCGCCGATCCGGTGGTCGCCGAGCACATCGAACTCGACCGCCCGGTGGCGGTGATCCTGAACTCGGTGCTGCACCACATCGAAGACCTCGGCAAGGCGCGGGCCGTCGTGCGCGCCTACGTCGACGCGATCGCGCCGGGGTCCTACGTGCTGATCACGCACGACTTCACACCCGGCGAGGGCTCGCGTGGCGCACTCGCCCGGAAGCTCGACGATCTGATGGCCGGCACCGGGCACCGCACGGTGCATCGCGGGCGAGATGAGATCGAGTCGCTGTTCGACGGGCTGGAGATCCTCGAACCCGGCGTGGTGCACCTGCACGAGTGGTGGCCGGAGGGGCCGCGTCTCGCTCCGCTGACTGAGCTGAACCACCTGAGCCTCGGTGGGGTGGGGATCAAGCCTTAACGGGTCGCCCGGCCGCCGGCGGCATGATGCGAAAGCCACTTTCGCAACCTTCAACGTTGCCAAAGTGGCTTTCGCAACGCCGGATGCTGGCGGAACTCACATCGCCGTCGAGGGCATGCCGCGAAAGCCACTTTCGGGACATCAGACGTCGCGAAAGTGGCTTTCGCGACGTCGGGAACGCGCGGGCCGTCAGGCTTTCAGCGAGCCGAAGAACGCCGTCAGTTCGTCGTGGGCGGCGCCGAAATCCTCGGTGTTGCCGGTGATCGCCAGTTCCAGCGTCTCGCCGTCGGAGAGTTCCAGCGTCAGGTACGTGGTCAGCTTCCGGCGCGGGAAACCGCCCGCGACGATGTCCGACAACGGGATCCGCCGGGCGCCCGGTCCGGCGCGCAGATCGTCGAGGCCGCGCTCGCGCAGCTTCCGGATCCGCTTGCGGTCGGACACCCCGCGCGCCCCGATCAGGCCGGCGAGGCCGCGGCGGATCAGCACCGAACGCGCCATCGGCAGCAGCACCACTTCGGTGTCGCAGACGATCAGGTCGTAGAGCTTCCGTTTGGCCTTCAACGCGGTGAACAGCCCGAGCATGCGGGCTTCGGCGGGATCCGGTTCCGGCTGGGGTTCCTGTTTGCAGAAGTAGGCGGCGGGGACGCTCAGCAGTTGCAGGTTGTGGACGAGTTCGTTGACCGCGCGCGGGCTGCGCACCGCCGCGCCGACCAGTTCGGCGACGTCGAACGGCTCGCCGTCGCCGAGGCACAGTTCCCAGCCGCCGCCCCAGTTCAGGCGGTGCGCGGCGACGCCGTTGTCGATCATCGCGGCGGTGACGGTGTCGGCGAACAGCTCGGTCAGCAGTTCCAGGCCCTCTTCGCGCGACGGGGCCCGCAGGGGTTTCGCGAGCGCGTCGGCGTCGCCGTCACGCAGGACCCGCACGACCTCGCCGATCGTGCCGCGCGGCGCCAGCCTGCTCTCGATCCCGGCCGCGGTCAGCAGCCGCGCGCCCTCCGCCACCGACGCGCGGCCCGCGCGTTTGACGACCTCGTCCCAGTCCGCGCGCGGCCCGACGTCGCGGATCAGCACGTCCAGCTCCGCCTCCGGCACGTCGACCTTCGGCGCGCCCAGCAGCGACCAGCCCGGTCGCGCGTCCGGCTTCACCGGGTTGTCCGGGACGCCCGCCAGTGCGGCGATACGCCGCTTCGTGGGCGGGTGGCTGTCGTACTTCGAGAGCTCTTCGCCGTCGATGACGTCTTCGGCGTACTCGGCCACCCAGTCCCGCTGGACGGGGTGGTTGAGGTACGAGCGGAACCCCAGCAGTACCGGGGGAGTGCGCCGCGCCGCCGCGCCGAGCGAGAGGTAGCGCTCGGCGTAGTCCTTCCACAGCGGGCTCAGCGTCGCGGCCTTCCGCAGTGCCGCGGCCGCCGTGCGGCTGCCCGCGGCGAGCACGGACGCCTCGTCGGCCTGCAGTTCCTGCCGCCGGTTCGCCGACCGGGCGACCAGCAGGTACAGCTTCGAGTAGGCGGAGAGCAAGGCCCTGGCGGGGCCGCCGTCCAGCCTGTCGACCGTGAAGGCGAGTGTCTGGGTGCCGCGGTAGGTCAGCGCGAGCAGGCGGGTGTGGCCGCCGCTGTAGTGGCCGAGTTCGTGCGCGAGGACGGACCGCAGCTCGCTGACGCTCATCGCCGCCAGCAGCGGCAGCCCGATCAGCATCGTGCGGCGGCCCGGCCGCAGACCGAGGAACCGGGCGTCCTCGCTGACCGCCGCGTTGATCTCGCCGATCAGCACGATCTCGTCCGGTGGCCGCGTCTTCACCTGGGCGGCGAGGTCGTCGATCATCTCCCACAACGCGGGATGGGCGTCGCGGTCCAGCCGCGGCCCCTCGATCGGGGGACGCCGCGCCCGCAACGCGCTCATCAGCCCGAAGGCGAGCGCGATCATGATCGCTAGCCCGCCGAGCATGACGTAGGTGCCGATCTTGCCCTGGATCCGCAGGCCCGCCAGCACACTGGCGACACCCACCGCGACGACCACCACTGGGAACGCCACGAGCAGAAGTGTCGCGAGGACGGCGCGTCCTCGGGCCTGCATCGTCCGGTTACCTCTTTTCGCACAAGTGCCGTCTGTGCGGCCGAATAGTAACCGGCTACGCAGCGGGCTCGTGCGAGAACAAAGCGCTACGCCCGCTACCTGCGAAAGTCCGTGAAGGCCTCCTTGAGGGACCCAGGGTCCCTCAAGGAGGCCTTCACGGACTTGTGACTACGCGACGTTGAAGGTGTCGGGATCCGGCCCGGTCCGCTCGCCCCGGTCCAGCACGGTCAGCGAGGCGATGTCCTCCTCCGACAGCGTGAACCCGAAGACGTCGAGGTTCTCCTTGATCCGCGACGGGGTCACGGACTTCGGGATCACGACGTTGCCCAGCTGAAGATGCCACCGCAGCACGATCTGCGCCGGCGTGCGGCCGTGCTTCGACGCCAGCGCCTTCACCGCGTCCTCGCCGAGCAGGTCGCCGCCCTTGGCCAGCGGGCTCCACGCCTCGGTCGCGATGCCGTGCTTCGCGTCGTATTCGCGCACCTCGGCCTGCTGCAGGTACGGGTGCACCTCGACCTGGTTGACCGCCGGGGTCACGGAACCGGCGTCGGCCAGCCGGTCGAGATGTGCGGGCTGGAAGTTGGACACGCCGATCGCGCGCACCCGGCCGTCGGCGTAGAGCTTCTCGAAGGCCTTCCACGTGTCGCGGTAGAGATCGCGCTCAGGCGTCGGCCAGTGGATGAGGTAGAGGTCCAGGTGCTCCAAGCCCAGCTTGGCCAGGCTGGCGTCGAACGCCTTCAGCGTGGCGTCGTAGCCCTGTTCGCTGTTCCACAGCTTGGTGGTGATGAACAGCTCGTCGCGGGCGATCCCGGACTCGGCGAGTGCCTTGCCGACGCCCGCTTCGTTGCCATAGATGGCGGCGGTGTCGATGCTGCGGTAGCCCGCGTCCAACGCGGCCTTGACCGCGGCGGTGGTCTCCTCGTCCGGCACCTGGAAGACGCCGAACCCGAGCTGCGGCATCTCCACCCCGTTGTTGAGCTTGACGGTGGGAATGTCGGTCACTTGCGTTCCTTTCATGGGTGTTTCCGGTTCAGGCGGCGGGGGCCAGTTCGGCGCGACGAGCCTTTCGCCGCCCGTGATCGAGCATGCCTGAGATGACCGCGACCAGCAGTCCGGCGAGCGCGAGCGCGGCGCCGATCCAGTTGGGCGCGGTGTAGCCGAGACCTGCGTCGATGGCCTTGCCGCCGAGCCACGCGCCCCCGGCGTTGCCGAGGTTGAACGCGGCGATGTTGGCCGCCGAAGCCAGCGCGGGCGCGCCTTCGGCCTTGTTCATGACGCGGGCCTGCAGCGGTGCGACGGTCGCGAAACCGGCGGCGCCGAAGACCGCGATGGTGATCGCGGCGGGGAGCTGGGCGTGCGCGGTGAAGACGAACACGACCAGGACGGCCGCGAGCACGGCGAGGATGACGTACAGGCTGGGCATCAGCGACCGGTCGGCCGCCTTGCCGCCGAGCAGGTTGCCGACGAACAGGCCGCCGCCGAACAGCACCAGCAGCCAGGTCACCGCGCCGGGGGAGAAGCCCGCGACCTCGGTCATCATCGGGGCGATGTAGGTGAAGGACGCGAACACCCCGGCAAAGCCGAGCGCGGTCATCGCCAACGCGAGCCACACCTGCGGACGCCGGAACACGGCCAGTTCGCTGCGCAGCCCTGCGCTCTGCGTCGTCGCCTGCACGGGGACCAGCGCGAGGATCCCGATCAGACCGATCACGCCGAGCGCGCTGACCGCCCAGAACGTCGAGCGCCAGCCCAGCGCCTGGCCGAGCGCGGTCCCGGCGGGCACGCCGAGCACGTTGGCGACGGTCAGGCCGGTGAACATCATCGCGATGGCGCCCGCCTGCTTGGTCGGCGCGACCAGCGAGGCGGCGACGACCGCGCCGACGCCGAAGAACGCGCCGTGCGACAGCGCGGCGACCACGCGGCCGGTCATCAGCAGGCCGTAGGTGGGGGCCAGCGCGGACACAACGTTGCCGGCGATGAACAGGACCATCAGGCCGACCAGGACCGTCTTGCGCGGCACCCGCGACGCGAGCGCGGTCAGCAGCGGGGCGCCGACCACGACCCCGAGCGCGTAGCCGGAGATCAGCAGCCCGGCGGAGGGGATCGAGACGCCGAAGTCGCCCGCGACCTCGGGCAGCAGCCCCATGATCACGAACTCGGTGGTGCCGATACCGAAGGCACTGATCGCCAGTGCGAGCAGAGCGGCAGGCATTGGTGGCTCACTTCTTCCCGTAGAGTGGTGTTGGCTGGCGTTGGCAACTACGGGCGTCTGAAATAGTTGCACACGCCGTATATTGCACACGCTTGATGATGCATGACGCAACGAAGCTCGGGCAACCGGGGAAGAGGTGAACCGTGTCACTGGCCGACGACGCCGTGGAGGCACGCGCGCAGGGCTGGCGGACCCTCGCCGCGCTGCACGCGCGGATCGAGGACGCGCTCGAGCGCGCGCTGGCGCAGCAGCACTCGCTGTCCGTGAGCGAGTACACCGTGCTGGACGTGCTCGCCCGTCAGGACGGTTTCCACCTGCGGATGAACCAGCTGTCGAACGCCGTCGTGCTCAGTCAGTCGGCGACGACGCGGCTGGTCTCACGGCTGGAGGACCGGGGGTTGCTGCAGCGGTACCTGTGCCCGGACGACCGGCGGGGGATCTACACGGAGGTCACGCCGTCGGGGCAGGAACTGCTCGCCGCCGCCCGGCCGACGCACGACACCGTCCTCACCGACGCGCTCGCCGCCGCCGAGGAACTCCCCGAACTCGCGCCTTTGGTCGCCGCGCTCGGAAAGCTCACCTTCGCCCGCTCCTGACCCCCCCCGCATTTCGTCCTCTGAATGCGATCGTTGCGCGCGCAAGGACCGCATTCAGAGGACTAAACGCGGGCGGGCTGGCAAGGTGAGGGCGTGGACGATCTTCTGTTGCGCCGGGTCCGGGTCGGCCTGGCGGGTTCCCTGTCGGACGTGCGGATCGAGGGCGGCCGGGTCGCGGCCATCGCGGGCCCGGGGCAGGCGGGTGAGGCGTCGGAGATCCTGGACGGGCACGGCGGCACCTTGCTGCCCGGCCTGGTCGACACGCATGTGCACACCGCTCAGTGGTCGGCCGCGCGCCGCCGGATCCCGTTGGGGGAGGCGACCTCCGCCGCGCACACGGTCGAGCTCGTGCTCGCCCATCTGCTGGCGAATCCCGCGCCGCCCGGCGAACTCGTGCTCGGCGCCGGGTTCCGCGACGGCCTCTGGTCCGACGCCCCGCACAAGGATCTGCTGCAGAAGGCGCTGCCCGGGCATCCGGTCGCGCTCTTCAGCGCCGACCTCCACACGCTGTGGCTCAGCCCCGCCGCGCTCAAGCTCATCGGCCGCGAGCATCCCACCGGGGTGCTGCTGGAAAACGACTGCATGAGCGCGACGGCCGAACTCCCGGTCGCCCCCGACGACGTCATCGACGGCTGGGTCGCCGACGCCCTCGACGCGGCGGCCGCCCGCGGTGTCACCAAGATCGTTGACTACGAGTACGCCGACACCGTCACCGACTGGCGGCGACGGCTGGCGCGGAAACCGCTGCCGGTCCGGGTTTCCTGCGTGATCGCGAAGTACCTGCTCGACACGGCCATCGAACGCGGCCACCGCTCCGGTGACGTCCTGGAGGGCAGCGGCGGGCTGCTCACCGTGGGCCCGTTCAAGCTGTTCGTCGACGGTTCGCTGAACACGCGCACCGCGTACTGCGTGGGCCACTACGCCGGAACCGAGTCCCACGGGCTGCTCGAACTGCCGCCCGAGGAACTGGAACCGTTGATGCGCAAGGCTTCCGAGCACGGTCTCTCACCCGCGGTGCACGCGATCGGCGATCACGCCAACAAGATCGCGCTCGACGCGTTCGCGAACGTCGGCTGCGCGGGCCGGATCGAGCACGCGCAACTGCTGCGTTCCGAGGACGTCGCCCGCTTCGCCGAGCTGGGGGTCGTGGCGAGTGTGCAGCCCGCCCATCAGCCGGACGACCGCGACGTCGCCGACCGGCACTGGCACGGCTGGACCGATCGGGCGTTCCCGTACGGCGCGCTGCACCGCTCCGGGGTACGCCTGGAGTTCGGCTCGGACGCGCCGGTCGCGCCGCTGGACCCGTGGGACGCGATCGCGTCGGCGGTCAGCCGCACCGACGACGACCGTCCGGCGTGGCATCCCGAGCAGGCCATGCCGCTGGAGGCCGCGCTCGCGGCGTCGTCCGGCGGCCGGACCGGGGTGGCCGTGGGCGACGTCGCGGATCTGGTCGTCACCGCGGTGGATCCGGTGCGCCTGTCCCCGGCCGGACTGCGGGACATCCCCGTCACCGCCACCGTCATGAACGGCCGGGTCACTTACGCCTCGTGACCCTTTCCTTGCCGGGGCGCAACGCCTTAATGGAAGGGCATGGATCACCGCCTTCTCGACCGGCTCCGGGATCTCCACGGCTCCCTGGGCACCGACATCACCTTCGTCACCCGGATGGTCGAGGACGACGCGCCGCGCGCCGACGTCCTTCGTGATCTCGGGGAGCGGCTGACCGACCTCGGCACGGCGCTGCTCGCCCGTTCGGACGACGTCGACGCGGACGTGCTCGCGAAGCTGCCCGACGACGGCTGGCTGCCGGAAGCGGGCGAGCGCCATCGGGCGCTGGTCGTGGCCCATCACGTCGGCGAGCGGCCGCTGCGGTGCGGGCGGATCTATCTCGCCGTCTGCGGGGCGCCGTGCTTCCCGTTCTACGGCAGAGACCCGTCCGGCCGGACCGCCCGGCACGAACGGTGCCCGGCCTGCCGGGACCGCCTGTTCCGGTGACGGTGGCTGCGGACGGCGGCCCGGTGCGGCAGGGTGAGGTGACATGAGCACCGAGAAGCTGTTCCGGATCGCCATCGCCCTGAAGGGGCTCGATGGCGCGTTGCAGCTGGTGGGCGGGCTGGTCCTGATGATCGTGCCGGCGACGGTCATCTCCGGTTTCGCGCACGCCGTGGTCACCCGTGACCTGCTCGGCGACCCCGAAGGGACGTTGGCCCGGCACCTCGAACTCGCCGCCGGCCACTTCGCCGAGGGCAGGACGTTCGCCGTCGTGTATCTCGTCGCGCACGGCCTCATCAAGCTCGGCCTGGTGTGGGCGCTCGCGAAGAAGGTGATGCGGGCCTACCCCGTGGCCGCCGTGGTGCTCTCGGCGTTCGTGGTCTACGAGATCTTCCGCGCGATCCACACGCACTCGCTCGCGCTGCCGTTCTTCGCCGCGCTCGACGTCCTGATCGTCGTGCTGGTGCTGCGTGAATACCGTCAGCTGAAGAGGGATCGCGTCGCGGCCTGACCGCCCGGTTCAGGCCGCGACGCGAAACTTTTCCGTGGTGACCTCCGCGCCGGGCGGATCCACCACGATCGCGGTGGCGTTGTCGGAGCCACCGAGCGAGATCGCCGTCCGCACCAGCTCCGCGGCCGCCCCGTCCGGCATCCCGAGGATGTCGAGCATGGCCGGACCGCTGAGCGTCTTGTGCACACCGTCGCTGGTGAGCAGAAGCCCGCCGGTCGTGACGGTGGCGGTGCCGATCTCGTGCGCACCGGCCGTGCGGACGCTGGTGGTGACGACGTGTTCCATCCGCGGTGTCACGGGTTGGTCGTGGTCGCGGAAGTACTGCGCGAGCGTATGGTCCTTCGTCACCTGCCGCACGGTGTAACCGTCCCAAGCGTACGCCCGCGCGTCCCCGACCCACGCGATGCCATACCCTTCGCCGGTCCGGACGGCCACGACGAGGACGCAGTCACCGGCCTCGCCGAGGGCGAGCACGGCCCGCTGAGCAGCGAGAACGGCCCCGGCAGCCCCCTGATCGACCGGTGTCCTCGCCGCCGCCGATGCCGCCGTGCGCGCCGCTTGTGCGGCATTCGGGTGATCTCCGACTCCATCGGCCAGCGCGAACACGATCCCGCGGCCGCCCGCCGCCGCGTACGCCGCGACGGCGTCCGCGTTGTACTCGCGCGGTCCCCGCGCGCTCGCCGTGTGCCAGTGCGGAAGCTCCCTCATCGTCTACTCCTCACCCCTGGGTGATCCCTGCTTCCAGGATCCGCCTGAATCCTGTGGGTGACCTGAGGGTTCGGTGAAAGGCAGCTGTCGGTCAGCGCAACCGCGTGATCAGAGACGCGACTCGCGTGATCACACCCGTAACTCGCGTGATTGGAGGCGGAACTCGCGAGTTACGCCTCCAGTCACGTGAGTTCCGCCTTCAATCACGCGAGATCGGTGCTTGATCACGCGAGTCGCGAGGCCGCGGTCAGCGCAGACGGGTGATCAGTGTCCGCAGCCAGCTCTCCGCCATCGCCGGTTCCTTCCGCAGATGCCGCACGAGCAGGTCCCGCCCCGCCTTCGAGCGCCCCGCCTCGACGATCGCGACCGCCTCGGCCAGCCCCCGCAGCCGCTTCTCCGAATGCTCCGGCGCGCGGCCGTTCTCATCCGACCAGCGCGGCCGCGGGAACGACGCCGTCAGCTTGGGCTGGGTGTTCCCGAAGTAGAGCCAGACCGGCTCGTCGAGCGAGATGTTCCGGACGCCGTTCGCGGGCAGGTCGGCGGGCCAGCCGAAATGCCGCTGCCAGCGGAACGCCGACGGCGTGGTGTCCTCGCTGATGGTGATCCCGAGGAACCGGAGACGCCCGCGGATGATGCTCCACGCCTCGCGCTCGTCGTCGATCCACTGCCGCAGCAGCCCGTACAGGTCGGTGAACGTCTGTCCTGTGTAGACGAGGTCGACGAACACCTTCGGCCGTCCGCGCGCCAGGTCGTGCGGGCTCAGGCCCGCCGAGGCGAGATAGCCGCGAAGAGTGTCCACATCGGACTCCGCCAGGCCGGACCGGGTCCCCGCGAACGAGAGCGGCAACTGGTGGATCCGGTCCCGCCAGGGGGTTCCGCTCAGCAGATCGTGCACGCTGTCAGCGGAGCGGCCGACGAAGTAGAGGTCCGCGTCTCCCGCCCGGGCGATCACCTTCGCGGCGCATTCGATCAATTCGTCCAGGAACCACAACGACGGTTCTTCGGCGCGCTCCAGTAGCGTCCCGAGCTGGTCGGGGCGCACGAGATCCCAGCGGTACGGCCGATTCACGCCGTCCAGGATTCCCGTGCGCCCCAAGGTTTGTCGACGCAATTTCAGGAGAGCAGGTTGTACACCGTCTGTTCGCCGACCGTGGTGGCGGTGAAGTTCTCGGCGACCCATTCGGAGATCTCGTTCGAACCGCCGCCCGGTCCGCCGCCGCGGCCGCCTTCGACGTAATAGGTGATGTCGCCGTTCGCCACGTACTGCTGGAATTCGGCCAGGGTCGGTGCGGGATCCCCGCCGCTCCAACCGCCGATGCCGATCACCGACTTGCCGCTCGCGAGTTCCAGGTTCGCCGCCGACTGGGAACTCGACGTCGCGGCCGCCCATTTCGTCGTGGTCGCCGCGAGCACGGCCCCGATCTCCGCCGAGGAGCCCTCCTCCATGCCCATGCCCATTCCGCGCTCGCCCCCGGTGGACGGGCCGGAGATCGGGATCGAGCCGGAGTGCGACTGCGAAGCGGTCTCGATGCCGTATGCGGTGGTCCCGAGGCCGATCGTCAGCACGGAGACCGTCGCGACGACGGCGACGAGTTTGCGCAGCGGCGGGACACCCACGAGCACGACGGTCGCGGTCACCAGGCCGAGGCAGACGATGATCCAGCGCAAGGCGGGCAGCCAGTCCGCGTCACGGTCCAAGAGGATGTACGCCCACACGGCGCTGGCCGCGATCATCAGCGACAGGAACATCCGGGGCGCGAAATGCGCCCGGCCGCGCCACAGCGAGGTCCCGGAGATCGCCACCACCGCGGCGATCGACGGCGCCAGCGCGACGGCGTAGTACGGGTGCACGATCCCGCTCATGAAGCTGAACACCAGCGAGGTGACGAGCATCCAGCCGCCCCACACGATCAACGCGGCCCTCGTCCGGTCGGTCCCGGCCGCCCGCCGGGTGAACCACAGCCCCGCGACCAGCCCGATCAGCGCGGCGGGCAGGAGCCACGACACCTCGCCGCCGAAGCTGGCGCCGAACATCCGGGTCAGGCCGCTCTCGCCGCCGAAGCCGACGTTCCCGCCACCGGAGCCGACGGAACCGCCGGGGCCGCCGACCATCACGCCGCCGCCCATGCCGAAGATCCGGCCGAGACCGTTGTAGCCCAAGGCCAGTTCGAGCAGGCTGTCCCCGTCCGAGCCGCCGATGTACGGCCGCGAATCGGTCGGCCACAGATCGACCAGCGCGATGAACCAGCCCGCCGAAACGACCACCGCGGCCACCGCGCCCAACAGGTGCGGCAGGCGTTTGCCGAGCGACGTAGGCGCCGCGATCAGGTACGCGAGCCCGAACGCGGGCAGCACCAGGAACGCCTGCATCATCTTGGTCAGGAAGCCGAATCCGATGGCGACCCCGGCCAGCGCCAGCCAGCGGGGGCTCGCCTTTTCGATCGCGCGGATCGTGCAGTACCCGCCTGCGATCAGGAGCAGCGTCAGCAACGCGTCCGGGTTGTTGAACTTGAACATGAGCGCGGCGACCGGCGTGACGGCGAGCGCCGCCCCGGCGAACAGGCCGGCGATCGGTCCGGAAGTCCGCTTGACCGTCAGGTACAGAAGACCGACCGATGCCACGCCCATCAGCGCTTGCGGGGCCAGCACGGTGAAACTGGAGAAACCGAAGATCCGGGCGAACGCCGTCGTCACCCAGAGTGCGGCCGGGGGTTTGTCGACCGTCAGGACGTTCCCCGCGTCGAGTGAGCCGAACAGCCACGCCTTCCAGTCCTGGGTGCCCGACTGCACGGCCGCCGCGTAGAACGAGTTGCCGTAGCCGGAGGCGGTCAGGTTCCAGAAGTACAGCAGCGCGGTGGCGGCGAGCAGCCCGAACACGGCGGGCCGGACCCAGCGGCCGGGTGGTTTCGTGGCGGTTTCCCCGGCGTGGCCGGGTTCGGCCCGGGAAGCGAGTGCGGTGGTCATCGATCAGCTCTCCATCTCGGTGGCGGGGCGGCGGCGGAACACCCAGCCCCGCAGCAGCAGGAAACGCAGGACGGTGGCCGCGAGGTTCGCGAGCACGAGCGCGGTGATCTCCAGCGTCAGCCCCGGCGCGGTCATCGTGTGCAGCAGCGCCAGCGCGCCACTGGTGAGCGCGAGCCCGAGCCCGAACACGATGAGTCCCTGGAACTGGTGCAGCCCGGCGCCTTGCTTGCCGCGGATGCCGAAGGTCAGGCGCCGGTTGAGCGCGGTGTTGCCGATCGCCGTCACCAGCAGCGCGACGAGGTTCGCCGCCTGCGCGCCGGTGAACGTCCGCAACAACAGGAAAAGCACGAGGTAGGCGACGGTGCTGGCGACACCGACGGCGGCGAACCGCACCAGCTGCCGCACCAGGCTCGGCGCCACTCCCGGCGCCTGTACCTGGATCGGCGCGCGGCCGAGTTGCTCGCGCAGGCCGCTGATCGGGATCCGGCCGGTCATCGTGGCCTTGGTCAGCCGTGCGATGCCTTTGAGGTCGGCGGTGGCGGTGGCGATGATGTTCACCGACGAGTCCGGGTCGTCGACCCAGTCGACCGGGACTTCGTGGATCCGCAGCCCGGCCTTCTGCGCCAGCACGAGCAGTTCGGTGTCGAAGAACCAGCCGGTGTCCTGGATGTGGGGGAGCAGCCGTTCGGCGACGTCGGCACGGATCGCCTTGAAACCGCATTGCGCGTCGCTGAACCTCGCCGCCAGCGTGCCGCGCAGGATCAGGTTGTAGCAACGGGAAATGAACTCCCGCTTCGGCCCGCGCACCACCCGCGCGCCACGGGCGAGCCTGCTGCCGATGGCGAGGTCGGAGTGGCCGGACAGCAGTGGCGCGATGAGCGGCCCGAGCGCGGCCAGATCGGTCGAGAGGTCGACGTCCATGTACGCGAGCACCGGAGCGTCCGAAGTGGACCAAACGGCACGCAACGCGCGGCCGCGGCCTTTTTCCTCGAGGTGCCGGACTTCGACGGAGTCGAACTCGCGGCTCAGCCGCTCCGCGACGTGCAGAGTGCCGTCGGTGCTGGCGTTGTCGGCGACGGTGATCCGGAACGGGTATGGGAACTGCTCCACGAGGTGCGCGTGAAGCCTTCGGATGCACGGTTCGAGGTCGTTCTCCTCGTTGTAAACCGGGATGACGACGTCGAGCACGGGGGAGCCGTCCGGGGCGATGGCGGGGCGGCGGCCGGTTTCGGCGCCGGAGAGGGTCGCGGTTGTCATGACGTCAATCTCGGCCATCGCGCTGAGGTCGCCTTGTGCCCGAGCTGTGCTGTCGCTGTGTCCTGTCACGGGATTCACCGGCTCAGGTCGTAGACGGTGACACCGTCCACAGTGGTCGGTTCGTAGGTGTCCGCGACCCAGGCGGCGATCCGCTCGGCGGCGTCGCTGCCGGTCTCCCCGCGCATCATCATGCCTTCGCCGAGGAAGTAGTGTATCCGTCCTTTTCGGACATATTCCTGGAACTGTTCGAGTGTGGGGGCCGGATCCGTGCCGTTGAACCCGCCGACGGCCATCACCGGCGCACCGCTGCCGAGCTGATAGCCCGCGGCGTTGTTGGAGCCGACGGTCGCCGCCGCCCAGGTGTAGTTCGCGCTGTCCCGCCGGATCAGCGCGGCCAGTTCGTCGCCGGGCAGGCTCGTCCCGAGCAGTCCGCCGCCCATCCGCATGCCCCGGCCCGTCTCCGGCCCGGCGGAGGGGAGCGCGCCGGAATGCGGGGTGGCCGCGGTCGCGACCGTGTACACGCCGGTGCCTGCGAGAACCGTGACCAGTGCGCCGAGGGCGACCAGACGCCTTGCCACGTCAGGCAAACGCGAGGCGAAGAACACCAGGAAGGCGCACAGGAGTCCGGCCACGAGGACCGCGATCGCGAGCCCGGGAAGCCAGTCGGATTGCCGTGCCAGCAGGAGATACGCCGTCAGCGCGGTCAGCCCGATCCCCGCGCTCAACGTGCCCGCGGCGGCCGGATTCCCCCGTGCGCGCCACAATTGTGTGCCCGCGATCCCGACGAGTGCGGCCACCGCCGGGGCGAGCGCGATCGTGTAGTACGCGTGGACGATGCCGCCCATGTAGCTGAACACGACGGCGGTCACCACGAACCAGCCGCCCCAGACGATCAGCGCCGCCCGGCCGCCGTCGGTGCGCGGGGCACGGCGCGTGAACCACAGCCCGGCGGCCAGCGCGACGGCGGCGGCGGGCAGGAGCCAGCCGATCCCGCCCGCCATTTCGTTGCCGAACAACCGGTCCCAGCCCGTGCCGCCCCAGCCGCCGTTGGGACTGCCGCCGACACTGCCGACCTCGTCGCCGGTGATCCGGCCGAGTCCGTTGTAGCCGAAAGCCAGCTCCCACAGGCTGTTCTCCTGCGAGCCGCCGATGTAGGGCCGGTCGGCGGCGGGCCACAACGCGACGACGGCGAGATACCAGCCGGCCGAGACCAGGGTCGCGGCCAAAGCGCCGAACAGGTGCAGCAGGCGTTTGCCCAGCGACGTCGGCGCGGCGATCAGATAGGCGATCCCGAACGCGGGCAGCACCAGGAACGCCTGGAGCATCTTCGCGAGGAAGCCGAAACCGACGGCGACCCCGGCCAGCGCCAGCCAGCGCGGGCTCGCTTTCTCCAGGGCGCGGACGACGCAGTACGCGCCCGCGGTCAGGAGCAGGACGAGCAACGCGTCGGGGTTGTTGAAGCGGAACATCAGCGCGGCGGCCGGGGTGAGCGCGAGGACGGTGCCCGCCAGCAGCCCCGCGGCAGGGCCGGACGTCCGGCGCACTGCGGCGTACAGCACCGCGACCGAGCCGACGCCCATCAACGCCTGCGGCACCAGGACACTCCAGGCGTTGACCCCGAACAGGCGCGCGGAAAGGCTCACCACCCACAACGCGGCCGGTGTCTTGTCGACCGTGATCGCGTTCGCGGCGTCGCTGGAACCGAAGAACAACGCCTTCCAGCTCAGCGATCCCGCCTGCGCGGCCGCCGAGTAGAAGGCGTTGGCCCAGCCGGATTCCCCGAGGTTCCACAGGTACAGGACGGCGGTCGCGAGCAGAAGCGCGGCCAGCGACGGCCGGACCCAGCGCGGATCGGCCGGCGTGCCTCGGGCGGGGGGAGCGGTTCGATCGGCTTCGTCGCGGGAGGCGAGGAGGGTCATGGCCTCAGCGTCGGGGGCCGACCTGGGGGGTGGTTGTGCCGAAGCTGTGCACCCGCTGTGAGGATCCGATCACCGGAAGGTGGACGGCGAATTCGGTGCGGCCCGGACGGCTGTGCACCTCGATCGTGCCGTGATGGGCCACGACGATCGCCGACGCGATCGCCATCCCGAGCCCGGTACTGCCCGCGGCACGTGAGCGGGAGGAATCACCGCGGGCGAAGCGTTCGAACACGCTCGGCAGGAGTTCCGGGGCGATCCCGGGGCCGTCGTCGGTGACGGTGAGCACCGCGGCCCCGCCGTGCGAGCGGGTCAGCGCGGTGATCACCGTGGTGCCCGGCGGGGTGTGCGTGCGCGCGTTGGACAGCAGATTCGCCAGCACCTGGTGCAGGCGCTGGACGTCGCCGCGGACGAGGACGGGAACCGGCGGGAGCCGGAGTTCCCAGCGATGGTCCGGGCCCGCGACGTGCGCGTCGCCGGCGGCGTCCGCGGCCAGCCGGGTGAGGTCGACCTCGCCCGCTTCGAGCGGGCGACCGGCGTCGAGTCTCGCGAGCAGGAGGAGATCCTCGACCAGTGTCGTCATCCGGGCCGCCTCGGACTGGATCCGCGACATCGAACGCGCGACCTCCGGCGGCGCCAGCGCGCTGCCGCGGCCGGCGAGTTCGGCGTACCCGCGGATCGCCGCGAGCGGCGTGCGGAGTTCGTGGCTCGCGTCGGCGACGAACCGGCGGACCCGGGTCTCGCTGGCCTGCCGGGCTGCCAGCGCCCGCGCGATATGCCCGAGCATGAGGTTCAGCGCCGAACCGACCTGGCCGACCTCGGTCCGCGGATCGGTGTCGATCTCGGGCACCCGCACGGAAAGCGCGACCTGCCCGCGGTCGAGCCGCATCGCCGACACCCGGCCCGCGGTCGCCGCGACCCGGTCGAGCGGGCGCAACGTGCGCCGGACGGCGAACGCGCCGAGGAACCCGGCGCCGGTGACGCCCGCCGCCGCGACCCCGAACAGGATCCATCCGACGGTGGCCAGCGTGTCCTGCATCGGCCCGAGCGGGAGCCCGGTGACGACCACGCCACCGGGGATCGAGGCGGCCTGCACGCGATAGTCGCCCAGCCCGCCGATCGTCAGCGTCATCGGCGGACGATCCGCCGGGATCGAGAACAGCCCGGCCTCCTGCTCGGCCGACAATCCCTGCGGAAGTCCTTGCACGGTAAGGACTCCCGCGTAGAGTACGCGGTCACCGGAGACCCGCACGCTGAGCGTCCCGGAGGCCTGGCCCGGCGCGTTGAGCGGATTGGGACCTAGCCCGTCCTCCGGCGGCCGGTTCGCGAAGTCGTGGGCGCGGGACGACGCGGCCGAGAGCTGGTCGTCGATCTGGCGGGTGAGGAACGACCGCAGCGCGATCTCGCTGGCGACGCCGATCACCAGGCAGACGAACGTGAGCAGCAGCACCATCGAGCCGGTCAGCTTGGCGCGCAGGGAAAGCCGCCCGGGCCGGGTCCACCGGCGCGGGCCGGCGGTCGGTCCGGATGCCATGACCCGAGCGTGCGCCGCCGTCGTATGCGCGCGTTGTGTCCCACCTGTGAGCCCGCTGTGTGCCGCGATGCCGCACTCGCGTTATCGGACGACACGGGTGATCAGACGGACGACACGCGTGATGCGATGGACGACACGCGTGTCCAGCCGGACGCCTCGCGGCAGGACCGGGTCGCGTCCGAGTGTCCTAATTCCTGCATCGTCGAGGGGGGTTGCTCGGGTCGAGGAGCTTGATCAACGGAAGATCGGGGACGTTGAGTGTCCCGAATCCTCCGTTGATCAAGGTCATGCCGAGCGGGGAAGATTCCGGACACTGGACGTCCCCGATCCTCCCCACTCGCCGACATCGGCTCCGCCACGGCAGCAGGACGGGGGCGAGCCGAGTGGGTGAGCAAATACAGGTTCACCAGAACACGAGTCGCCACTCACGACCCCATCGACCGTTGTGGCCGGGGCCGGGGTCAGCGGTCGTAGTCGACGTTGAGTTCGGGCGAGGTCGCCACCGCCCGGCAGGTCAGGATCCGGCCCGCGGCGACCTCGTCGTCCCCGAGCGCGTAGTGGACGTCCATCCGCGCGCTGCCCCGCACCACGGTCGCCCGGCACGTGCCGCACGCCCCGCCGACGCACGCGTACGGCGCGTCGACGCCGTGCCGGAGCGCGGCGCTGAGCACGGTTTCGCCCACGGTCGCGGGGATTTCGACGGTCTTCCCGCCCGCGGTGACCGTCAGCGTCGGGCCGGGGCGCCGTGAGGGACGGACCGGAAGCGCGCCCTGGAACAGTTCGAAGTGGACGTCCTCCTCCGGGACGTCCCGGTCGGCGAGTGTCCGGCGGGCCATGTCGACGAGGTCGCGCGGGCCGCACAGGAACCAGTCGTCCACCTTCGCCGGGTGCAGCCGCGCCTGCAGCAGCGCGCGGAGGCGGGTGCCGTCGAGACGGCCGCGCTGGTAGCGCTCGTGCGAGATGGCCAGCGCCTCGCCGACGATGTCGAACGGCTTCTCGACCCGTTGCGTGCGCAGGTCCGGGTCGCGTTCGTCGGTGCGGTAGTGCACGACGTGCAGCCGTCCGCCCAGCCGGGTGGCGAGCGCGCCGAGCTCGTCGGCGAACATCGTGCTGGCGCCGGAGGTGTTGATGTACAGCAAGGTCGCCTTGCTGTTCGGCTCGTTCCGCAGGGTCGCGGTCAGGATCGACAGGATCGGCGTGATCCCGCTGCCCGCGGCGAGCGCGACGTAACGACCGGCGCGACCGCGCTCCGGGGTCAGCGTGAACTCGCCGTCCGGCGGCAGGACGTCCAGGACGTCGCCCGCCGCGAGTTCCGTGGTGGCGAACGTCGAGAACGCGCCGCCGAGCTGGTGCTTGATCGCGATCCGCAGCTCACCGGAGTCCGGTGTCGAGCAGATCGAGTAGGCGCGCCGCACCTCTTCCCCGTCGACCTCCGCGCGGATGACGAGGTGCTGGCCGGGGGTGAACAGGAAGGTCTCGCGCAGTCGCTCCGGCACCTCGAACGTCACGGTGACGGCACCTTCGCACAGCGGCCGGACCTCGGCGACCCGCAGCGAGTGGAACCGGCTCGGCCGCAGCGGCTGCGGCGCGGGCGGTTCCTCGTCGAACGAGCCGGTGAGCCGCCGCCATTCGCGGTACTCCGACGCCGTCAGCTCGCGGCCCCACGGGGTCGCGATCGGGACGTCCCTGGCGAGGTAGGCGTCGCGGTTGTCCCGCCACGTGCGCAGGTACCGGTAGAACGGGATCGCCGGGTGGAGATGGTGCACCAGGTGGTAGTTCTGGCACAGCATGATCGGCGTCATCAGCCATTCGAGCCCGACGCGGACGCGGGTGGCGCCGAACCGGTTCTGCCGCTGCGCGCCGAGGTCGTGATGCGGCAGCCAGTCGAACCACCAGGCCAGTACGGCCAGCCCGACGCGTTGCGGGATCAGGTAGACCATCAGCAGTTCCCAGCCGTGGCCGCTCACGGTCAGCCAGGCGAACGCGGCGAAGCTCAGCGCGACGACTGCCGCGGTCTCGATCCGCTCCGACGGCGGCCGCGTGCGCTGCCGGGCCACGTAGAAGCGGGCGTACCAGAAGTCGATGGTCAGCCAGCGCAGCGGCAACTGCCACCAGGGGCCGTGCGCGGTCCAGGCGTCGGGGTCGGTGTGGGCGTCCTCGTTGGTGTTGCGGTGGTGCTCCAGATGGATGTAGCGCACCAGGGGGAAGGAGCCGTAGGCCGCCACGAACGGCATCGCGAGCCTGCCGAGCAGTTCGTTGACCCAGGTGAGCCGCCCGGCCGCGTGATGCGTCGACTCGTGCAGCACGGTGAACATGGTGAAGGTGACGAGCGCGTGCAGGGGGATGGTCACCCAGAGCGGCGCGGCCTCGTTGACGACCAGCCAGGTGGCGCCCGTCCAGACCATGGCACCGCCGGTGAACAGCAGCACGGTCGGCACCGAGACCAGCGGCAGCGGCAGCCGCGGATTGGGCACACCGCGTCTCGGTCTTCTCTCGGGTGATTCCCCCGTGTCCTCGGACCGGGTTACGGCGACGGTCATCGATCGTTCCCCTCGGTCGATGGCTACCGGGACAAGCTCGCATACCGTAGACAATTAGTACTGGTTTGTAAACTTCATCCGATCGCCGAAACGCCTCGTCACGGCGTCCGATGGTGAAGCGTGGCACGCATCCGTGTCCAGGAAAGGGTCGGTTCGTAACAGAGAAGAACCGAAAACTGGTCCGATCGGGTGGTCGGGGGCCTGATGGCCCGACGTGGTTCGAAACCTGTGACCGGCGGGCGAGGGCGGGCTGATGGCCCCGGGACCGGGCCGGGAAGGGACACGGCCTAGACTCGGACGGCCCGGTCTGCAAGGTGACCAGGGCACATCCGCCGTCGACGACATGCGGATGCTCAAACACATCGTTTACCGCTCGAGGAGAATACGTTGAAGAGCACCGTCGAGCAGCTCAGCCCGACGCGAGTCAAGATCAATGTCGAGGTGCCGTTCGACGAGCTCAAGCCGAACTTCGACCGCGCCTACCGCAAGATCGCCCAGCAGGTGCGCATCCCCGGCTTCCGTCCGGGCAAGGCGCCGGCTCGCGTGCTGGAAAGCCGGATCGGGCGAGCCCCGGTGCTCGACGAGGTCGTCAACGAGGTCATTCCGGCCAAGTACATGGAAGCCGTGCGCGCGGGCGAGGTCCGCACGCTGGGCCAGCCCGAGTTCGAGGTGACCAAGCTGGAGGACCGCGAGGTCCTCGAGTTCACCGCCGAAGTCGACATCCGCCCGGAGATCTCGCTGCCCGACCTCGAGGGCTTCGCGGTCAGCGTCGACGACGTCGAACTGACCGACGCCGAGGTCGACGAGCAGCTCGACGAGCTGCGCGCCCGCTTCGGCACCCTGACCGGTGTCGACCGCCCGGCCGAGAACGGCGACTTCGTCTCGATCGACCTCGCGGCCACCGTCGACGGCCAGGAGGTCGAGGAGGCCTCGACCACCGGCCTGTCCTACGAGATCGGCTCCGGCCAGCTCGTCGACGGTATCGACGAGGCGATCATCGGCGCGAACGCCGGCGAGACCAAGACCTTCACCACGAAGCTGGTCGCCGGCGAGCACACCGGCAAGGACGCCGACGTCACCGTCACCGTGCAGACCATCAAGCAGCGCGAGCTGCCCGAGGCGGACGACGAGTTCGCCCAGATGGCGAGCGAGTTCGACACGATCGACGAGCTGAAGGGCGACCTTCGCGAGCGCCTCGGCCGCGTCAAGAAGATGCAGCAGGGCGTCCAGGCCCGCGACAAGGTCCTCGAGGAGCTCCTCGAGCGCACCGAGGTCGCGATCCCGGAGAAGGTCCTCGAGGCCGAGATCGAGAACCGCAAGCACGACGCGATCCACCCCTTCGACCACGACGAGGCGCAGTTCGCGAAGGCGCTGGAGGCCGAAGGCCGCACGATCGAAGAGTTCGACACCGAGGTCCGCGAGGAGTCGGAGAAGGCGGTCCGCACGCAGCTGCTGCTGGACAGCATCGCCGACGCCGAGCAGACGTCGGTCAACGACGGCGAGCTCACCGAGCGGATCATCTACCAGGCGCAGCGCTTCGGCGTCAGCCCGGACGAGTACGTCCAGCGGGCGCAGCAGTCCGGTCAGCTGACCGCGATCTACGCCGACGTGCGCCGCGGCAAGGCGCTGGCCTCGGTGGTCCGCAAGACCACCGTGACCGACGCCTCCGGCGCCACGGTCGACCTCGAAGAGCTCTTCGGCCCCGCAGTCGAGGAGACGCAGGTCACCGAGGAGACCGCGAAGACTGCGGCCGAGTAGGGAATATCCGGTCCGGTCGAAACGGACCGTAAAGCTGTAAGCGAACTTGGGCGGTGTCAGGCATTCTGCACCGCCCAAGTTCGTTAGGGTCGGTTGCAAGATCCTCAAGCATCTGGACATACGCGGCGGCGAACGTTCCACCCGCCGCCGTCGGCGAAAAGGCAGGCATGACGTGACGCAGCACACGCCCCAGGCGCGGACCGGTACCGCAGGGCTCAACCTCACCGACTCGGTCTTCGAGCGGTTGCTCCAGGAGCGCATCGTCGTCCTCGGCTCCGAGGTCAACGACGAGGTCGCGAACCGGATCACCGCCCAGTTGTTGCTGCTCGACGCAGACGACTCCGAGTCGGACATCCGCTTCTACATCAACTCGCCCGGTGGCTCGGTCACCGCGGGTTTCGCGATCTACGACACCATGCAGCTGATCCGCCCGGACGTCGCGACCTACGCGATGGGCCTGGCCGCGTCGATGGGGCAGTTCCTGCTCTCCTCCGGCACGCCCGGCAAGCGGTACGCGCTGCAGCACGCGCGCATCCTCATGCACCAGCCCTCGGCGGGTGTCGGCGGCACGGCCTCCGACATCGCCATCCAGGCCGAGGTGTTCGGCAAGTGGAAGCAGGAGCTGGCCCGGATCACCGCCGAGCAGACCGGCCAGACGGTCGAGCAGATCGTCAAGGACGGTGACCGCGACCGCTGGTTCACCGCGCAGGAGGCGAAGGACTACGGCTTCGTGGACCAGGTCCTCACTCGTGAGAACCCGCTTCCCAACAGCTGATCCGCGCCCGGCACACAGGAGAATTCAATGAGCAACTTCCAGCTTCCGATCGGGTCGCAGGCGCCCGGGATGCAGTCGCGGCTCCAGCTGCCGCAGTCGCGGTACGTCCTGCCCTCGTACGTCGAGCGCACGAGCTACGGCATCAAGGAATCGAACCCGTACAACAAGCTGTACGAAGAGCGTCAGATCATGCTCGGCGTGCAGATCGACGACGCGTCGGCCAACGACGTGATGGTCCAGCTGCTGCACCTCGAGCACGAGGACCCGGACCGCGACATCATGATCCTGATCAACTCGCCCGGTGGCTCGTTCACCGCGCTGATGGCGATCTACGACACGATGCAGTACGTCCGTCCGGACATCGTCACCATGTGCATCGGCCAGGCCGCCTCGGCCGCCGCGGTGCTGCTGGCCGCCGGTACCCCCGGCAAGCGGTTCACGCTGCCGAACTCGCGCGTGCTGATCCACCAGCCCGCCACCGAGGGCACGTACGGCCAGGTGTCGGATCTGGAGATCCAGGCCAACGAGATCCAGCGGGTGCGGCGCCAGATGGAGGTCATCCTGGCGAAGCACACGAACAAGGACGCCGACGAGGTCAAGAAGGACATCGAGCGCGACAAGATCCTGACGGCCGACGAGGCCAAGGCGTACGGGATCGTCGACGAGGTGCTCGAGTACCGCAAGGCTTCGAGCAGCTGATCGCGTGAGGGGACCGGTGCGTGTCGGGAGACGACACGCACCGGACCCCTGGTCTATGGTCAGCTTCTGGCGTGCTCAGATGTGACGTTGGTTCTCCCGTCGGCGGCATCGGACGGGTACCGTCAGTGGCAGTGTGTGAGGCTCCGAGAGGTCATCCGTGACCGGGGCGGTAAGACAGTCAGGCGCGTATCGCGCCGGAGGGGACGAGGTCAACGGCCATGGCACGGATCGGTGACGGCGGCGACCTGCTGAAATGTTCTTTCTGCGGCAAGAGCCAAAAGCAGGTGAAGAAGCTCATTGCCGGCCCCGGGGTCTACATCTGCGATGAGTGCATCGATCTCTGCAACGAGATCATCGAAGAGGAACTGGCCGAGGCCGGTGAGGTCAAGCTCGACGAGCTGCCCAAACCCGCCGAGATCCACGAGTTCCTCGAGCAGTACATCATCGGCCAGGACGACGCGAAGCGTTCGCTGGCCGTGGCGGTGTACAACCACTACAAGCGTGTGCAGTCCGACGACAAGGCCGGGCCGAAGGATTCCAAGGACGAGACCGTCGAGCTGGCGAAGTCCAACATCCTGATGCTGGGGCCGACGGGCTGCGGCAAGACCTATCTGGCCCAGACCCTGGCGAAGATGCTGAACGTCCCGTTCGCGATCGCGGACGCCACGGCGCTCACCGAAGCCGGGTACGTGGGCGAGGACGTCGAGAACATCCTGCTCAAGCTGATCCAGGCGGCGGATTACGACGTCAAGCGCGCCGAGACGGGCATCATCTACATCGACGAGGTCGACAAGATCGCCCGCAAGTCGGAGAACCCGTCGATCACCCGCGACGTTTCCGGCGAGGGCGTGCAGCAGGCGCTGCTGAAGATCCTCGAGGGCACCACCGCCTCGGTGCCGCCGCAGGGCGGCCGCAAGCACCCGCACCAGGAGTTCATCCAGATCGACACGACGAACGTGCTGTTCATCGTGGCCGGCGCGTTCGCCGGGCTGGAGAAGATCATCAACGAGCGGGTCGGCAAGCGCGGCCTCGGGTTCGGCGCGGAGATCCGCACCAAGGCCGAGATCGACGAGAGCGACATCTTCTCCGACACCATGCCGGAGGACCTGATCAAGTTCGGGCTGATCCCGGAGTTCATCGGGCGTCTCCCGGTCGTGGCGACGGTGACCCACCTCGACAAGGACTCGCTGGTCAGCATCCTGACCACGCCGCGCAACGCGCTGGTGAAGCAGTACAAGAAGCTCTTCGAGATGGACAACGTCGAGCTGGAGTTCACCAAGACCGCGCTCGAGGCCATCGCCGACCAGGCCGTGCTCCGCGGCACCGGCGCCCGTGGCCTGCGCGCGATCATGGAAGAGGTCCTGCAGCCGGTCATGTACGACATCCCCAGCCGCGACGACGTCGCGAAGGTCGTCATCACCGAGCAGACCGTCCGCGAGAACGTGAACCCGACGATCGTGGCGCGTCAGCCGTCACGCCGTCGCAACAGCGAGCGCGGCGAGAAGTCCGCCTGACGAAAGCTGTTCGTCACCGATGCCCCGGCCGGATCCAACCGGGCCGGGGCATCGCTTTCTCCGGCCCGGTCCGGCCGGTGACCGGACCGGGATAGGATGCGAAGGTGCCGCTGACTCCCACGAAGGACGAGAACGAGGCTCCCGAGCTGGCAGCCGCGAGTCCACGCGAGGTCAGGGGACTCGTCGAACTCACCGAACGCATCGTCGTCGGGGCCTACCGCGGGCATCCGTGGATCCCGCGCGCGCTGACGATCGCGCTGGGCGTGCTGGTGGCGACCTGCCTGGTGGCCGGGGTCGTCCGCTTGTCGCCGCTGCCGCTGATCCCGCTGCCGTTCTTCGCCGTTTCGGCGTACGCGCTCGTCCGGCTCAAAGCGGCGAAAAGCGCGGAGGCCACCCGATCGCTCGTCGCGTGGACCGGGCTGTTCACCGGTGCGACGCTCGCCGGATTCTGGTTGATCTCGATGGCGGGACGCTGGCTCGGCTGATCGGCCCGGCACCCATTTCCGGATTTCCCTCCGTTAGCAGGGTTTCAGAATCCCCTCGACGGGGTATGACGAGTCCGTGACAGTCACCGCGGGTCTCTTCTCCCACGTGGGCCTGCTCTACTCCGGTGACGCCGAGTACGTGAACGGTACGGTTCCGTACATCCTGGAGGGCCTGAAGCTCGGCGAGCCCGTCGCCGTGGCCGTCCCAGGCCGGAATCTGTCGCTGATCGAAGCGGCCTTGGGCGATTCCGCGGCCGAGATCGAGTTCATCGACATGACCGAGGCGGGCCGCAATCCCGGCCGTATCCTCCCCGGCGTGCTGCTCGCGTTCGCGGACAACCGCCCGGGTCCGGTGCGGATCATCGGCGAGCCGATCTGGGCGGGCCGGTCCGCCCTCGAGTACCCGGCGTGCGCGCAGCACGAGGCCCTGATCAACTTCGCCTTCGGGGACCGCGAGCTGAGCATCCTTTGCCCGTACGACCGCAACCGACTCGAAGACGACGTCCTCGCCGACGCCGAGCGGACCCATCCGACGCTGTCCGGCGCCGGGGGAGATCGCCCGAGCGCGGGATACGCCCCCGACGCGGTCGTCGAGAAGTACAACCTGCCGCTGCCCGAACCGCGGGCCGCCGACGCGTTCCGCTTCGACCTCGCCCGGCTCGGCGCGGTGCGGAGTTTCGCGCAGGACCGGGCCGAGGAGTACGGGCTCGCGTTGGAGCGGGTGGAAGATCTCGTGCTCGCCGTGGCCGAGCTGTCCGCCAACAGCGTGCTGCACGGTTCGGGCCACGGTGTCGTCCGCGTCTGGCGTGAAGAGGACTACGTGCTCTGCGAGGTCATCGACGAAGGCACGCTGAGCGATCCGCTGGCCGGCCGCCGTCCCGCCTCGCCGGGACAGATCGGCGGACGTGGCCTGGTGCTGGTGAACCAGGTCGCCGACCTGGTCCGGCAGTACCTGAGACCGGGGTCGACCGTGACCAGGATCTACTTCCGCGTCTGAGCGGCTCAGGCGTTCTTCGGGACGTGCTTGCCGAGGAACGCGATCAGGCTCGGCACGACCGTGCGGTTGAAGGCGTCGCCGTGCTTGCCGCGCGAGGTGTGCGCGACCATGGGCCGCGCCTCGGAGATGAACTTCCGCACCCCGCCGATGAACGGGTCTTCGGTTCCGCACCAGATCCCGGTCGGCACGCTCTTGGTGACGTCGACGTGGCGCAGCGGGTCCAGCGAGCCCCAGTCGGCGGCGTCGCGGAACGCACGCCGTTTGCTCATCTCGGCCCACGACGTGATCAGCGCGGGCGCGAGGGCCGCGACCGCGGCGGGCGGGCGACGGCGTTCCAGGCGGCGCCGGGTGTACAGCAGCGCGCCGAAGCCGCCCATCGAAAGCCCGGTGGCGGCGAACGGCAGCCCGTCACGGCCGCCGAGGCCACGCGCGGCGAGCCAGCGGGGGACCTCTTCGAGCAGCATCGCCATCGGGTTGTCACCCGGCTTGTTCTCGTGCCAGTAGTGGTCCCCACCGTCGACGGCGACGAACCCGAACGGGGGCACCGCCTTGCGGGCGACCTCGCTGCCGAGCTGTTTCAGCAGTCCTGTCGGGGCCGCGTGCCGCGCGGTGCCGTGGAGGCCGTGCAGCATCAGCGACATCGGCAGGCCCTTGGGCGGTGCCTTGGTCGGCAGCATGAGCACGAGATCGACCTCGCGGCCGCGGGCTTCGGAGTAGACGCGTTCGACACGCGGGCTGCCCAGCTGGGTGGCCGGGGTCGGCGACGCGACACCGAGCGCCCGCTGGAGCGCTTCGCTGAACGGCAGGGCTCCGGTGGCCGTTCCGGCGGCGAGACCGGCGACGCCGAGGCCGGAGGCACCCGCGATCAGCACGGAACGACGGCTCAGCCACCGGCGGGCGCCGTCCACCCCCGGCAGCGTCGTGTGCCCCTGGTCGTCCTCGTTCACCGATCCCCGATCCCGCTTCCCATTTCCCCGCCGTTTCTTTCCGGCCGTGGGCTTCCACCAGGTCAGACGCGCGTTTCCGCTCGAAGGTTGCACGATTCACCGACCTGTGACCGGGGTATCGCCGGATCAGGTGCCGATGTTTCCCTCTTTCGCGCGCCAGGCCTCGATCGAGAGGCGGGCGGACCGCGTCGCGGCCTCGTAAGTGTCGCCCAGGCCCACGCCGAGGGCGGTGGCCAGGGGAATCAGGATGTGGTCCACACCATTCTCGCCGTCGCCGAAGTGGCCGGCGACCTCCAGCGTGATGTAGCCGTGCACGGCGCTCCAGAGCTGGGCGGCGACCTCGAACTCCGGGGCGGGGCGGAACCGGCCGGCGTCGATCACCCGCTTCGCGGCGCGGACCAGATAGCCGAAGGCCTCGATGCCCTCTTCGCTGGCGTTCCGGCGGGTCTCCTCGTTGGTCATGTCGCCGAGGGTCGCCTTCTGCCCGCTGGGCTGGCTTTGGCCGAAGGTCACTGCGTAAAGGTGCGGGTCGTCCACGACGGTCCGCCGGTACGCCAGCGCCAGGGTGAGGATGTCGGCCGCCGGGTCGTCGGTCTCCTCGACCCGGCCCAGATTCGCCGACAGGCGCCGGAATCCCTCGCGCGCGACCTCGTCCACGAGTGCGCCCATCCCACCGAAATGGGTGTACACGGCCATGGTGGACGCGCCGATCTCGGCCGCCAGCTTGCGCGCCTGGAGCGCCTCCGGTCCGCCGTGCGCGAGCAGCCGGATCGCCGCCTCGATCAGCTTGCCCTTGACCTCGGCGGCGGAGGGTTTCGGTGCCATGCTTGCCAGTGTCTCATAACCCTGTTATAAATGAGAACATAACATCGTTATTCCAGGGTAGGGGTCTGTGATGGGCAACAAGTTCCTCGAGGGCAACTTCGCCCCGGTCAACCGTGAGCACACGATCACCGGACTCAGCGTCACCGGGCACATCCCGGAGTACCTGGACGGGCGCTACCTGCGGAACGGGCCGAACCCGCTGTCCGAAGTGGACCCCGCGACCTACCACTGGTTCATGGGCGACGGCATGGTGCACGGCGTCCGGCTGCGGGACGGCCGCGCCGAGTGGTACCGCAACCGCTGGGTGCGCAATCCCCGGCTCGCGCGGGAGCTCGGTGAACGCTGGGAAGGCGGCGCGGCCGCCGGCATGGGGGCCAACACGAACGTGATCGGCCACGCGGGCAAGACCCTCGCCCTGATCGAGGGCGGTGCCACGAGTTTCGAACTGACCGACGAACTCGACACCGTGGGTGCCTGCGATTTCGACGGCACCCTGCCCGGCGGCTACACCGCGCACCCGAAGCGGGACCCTGAGACCGGTGAGCTGCACGCCGTCTCGTACTTCTTCGGCTCGGGGAACAAGGTGCAGTACTCGGTGATCGACGCGCAGGGCCGCGCGCGGCGCACGGTCGACGTCGAGGTCACCGGCTCGCCGATGATGCACGACTTCTCCCTGACCGAGAAGCACGTCGTCTTCTACGACCTCCCCGTCGCCTTCGATTCGGAGCAGGCGGTCGCCGCGTCCGTCCCGACGGCGCTGCGCACCCCCGCGCGGCTCGTGATGTCCGCGCTGGTGGGCAAGGTGAAGGTGCCGGATCCCTTCGGAGCGAAGCTGCGGCAGCGGATCTCGGGCAACGCCGGCCTGCCGTACCGCTGGAACCCGAAGTATCCGGCGCGGATCGGGGTCATGCCGCGCGAGGGCGGCAACGGCGACGTCCGCTGGTTCGACGTCGAGCCGTGCTACGTGTTCCACCCGATGAACGCCTACGACGACGGCGACACCATCGTGCTGGACGTCGTCCGGCATCCGAAGATGTTCGACACCGAGCTGCTCGGACCGGCCGAGGGGCCGCCGACCCTGGACCGCTGGACCGTCGACCTGGCCGCGGGCAAGGTCGTCGAGGAACGTCTCGACGACCAGGGCCAGGAGTTCCCGCGCGTCGACGAGCGACTGGTCGGGCGGCCGCACCGGTTCGGCTACTCGGTGTCCACAAAGGATGGTTCGGCGTCGTCGGGCTCCCTGCTGAAGCACGATCTGTGGAACCGGTCGGTCCGGTCTCGGGAATTCGGCGACGGCGCGCAGGTGGGGGAGTTCGTGTTCGTCCCGTCCTCGGTGGACGCGGGCGAGGACGAGGGTGTGCTGATGGGGTTCGTCTACGATCCCGCGACGCAGAAGAGCGATCTGACCATTTTGGACGCGGGGACGCTGGAGACCGTGGGCGCCGTGCACCTGCCGGACCGGGTGCCGAACGGTTTCCACGGCAACTGGGTGGGCATGGAGTAAAGGGTCCCGTGACCGGCGGCGCCGAACCGGTACTTTCGCGTGATCGCGTGGACGGCACGCGTGATCAGAAGGACGACACTCGTGATCAGCGGGACGGCGCGCTCGTGATGCGGCACCGCACTCACGTGATTGAAGGCGGATCTCGCGTGCTGGAGGGCGGAACACCTGAGTGCGGCTTCCAGTCACGCGAGTCACGTGCCTGATCACGCGAGTCACGCCTTCACGGACTTCGGGCCAGTAGGTACAGGAGGACGGTTCCAGCCGTCCTCGCCGCTCAGCCGAGGCCGAGCACCCGTTGTTCGCCGCTGTAGAGGTTCATGCTGTCGCCGCGCAGGAAACCGATGAGGGTCATGCCGTTCTCCTCGGCCAGTTCCGCGGCCAGCGACGACGGCGCGGAGACGGCCGCCAGCAGCCCGATCCCGGCCATGGCGGCCTTCTGCACCAGTTCGAACGAGGCGCGGCCGGACACCAGCAACCCGGTGTCCGCCGCGGGGATCCGGCCCTCCTGCAGCGCCCAGCCCAGCACCTTGTCGACGGCGTTGTGCCTGCCGACGTCCTCGCGGACGACGGCGAGGTTCCCGTCGCCGTCGAACAGCGCGGCCGCGTGCAGGCCACCGGTGCTGGAGAACACCTTCTGGTGGGAGCGGAGCGTGTCCGGGAGCTTCGCCAGCACGTCGGTGCTCACCGCGAATTCGGACTTCTCCGGGGAAAACCGGCTTTTCAGCTTCACCGCATCGAGCGCGGCCTTGCCGCAGACCCCGCACGAGGACGTGGTGTAGAAGTTCCGCTCGACGCCGGTCTCCGGCGGGGCGACCCCTTCGGCCAGCGCGATGTCCAGGACGTTGTAGGTGTTGCGGCCCTGGTCGTCGACGCCGTCGCAGTACCGCGCGACCGCGACGTCCTCGCGCGAGGCGAGCACGCCTTCGGACAACAGGAACCCGTGCGCGAGTTCGACGTCGTTGCCGGGTGTCCGCATGGTGACCGCGAGTGCCTTGCCGCCGACGCGGATCTCCAGCGGTTCTTCGGCCGCGAGCGCGTCGGGCCGCCGCACGTCCTTGGTCGCGGAGATCTTCCGCACCGGACGCCGCACCGTCACCCTGCCCACTTGTCCACCCTTCTGACCGCATTATTCGACACTCGGATACTGCAACGTCGGGAATTAAGTAATACATTCCCTGTGCACATCCTCAGAGTACGGAGGCGCCGGATGGCTGTCGGCTTCCTGGACCGTTCCCGCATCGTCGCACCATCGGGCTGGAGCCGCTGGCTGGTGCCACCCGCCGCGCTGGCCGTCCACCTGTCGATCGGGCAGGCGTACGCGTGGAGCGTCTTCAAACCGCCGCTGGAGAAGACCCTCGGCCTCACCGGCACGGAGAGCGCGCTCCCGTTCCAGCTCGGCATCGTGATGCTCGGGCTGTCGGCGGCCTTCGGCGGGACGCTGGTCGAACGCAACGGGCCGCGCTGGGCGATGTTCGTCTCGATGGTCTGCTTCAGCTCGGGCTTCCTGCTCTCCGCGCTCGGCGTGGCGACGTCGCAGTACTGGCTCGTCGTCCTCGGCTGGGGCGGGATCGGCGGCATCGGGCTCGGGATCGGCTACATCTCGCCGGTGTCGACGCTGATCAAATGGTTCCCGGACCGGCCGGGCATGGCCACCGGCATCGCGATCATGGGCTTCGGCGGCGGCGCGCTGATCGCCTCCCCGTGGTCTTCGCAGATGCTGGGCACGGCGCCATGGTCCATCGGGACGGTCGCGACGGCCTTCCTCGTGCACGGCCTGGTCTACGCGGTCTTCATGACCCTCGGCATCCTGCTGGTGCGGGTACCCGCCGACGACTGGAAGCCGAAGGGCTGGGAACCGAAGACCGACCACGGCAACGCGATGATCACCACCGCGAACGTGTCGGCGCGCAACGCCATCAGGACGCCGCAGTTCTGGCTCCTGTGGGTGGTCCTGTGCTTCAACGTGACCGCGGGGATCGGCATCCTGGAGAAGGCCTCGCCGATGATCGCGGACTTCTTCCGCGAGACCTCCACGCCGGTCGGCACGGCCGCCGCGGCCGGGTTCGTCGCGTTGCTCTCGCTGACCAACATGCTCGGCCGGTTCGTCTGGTCGTCCACTTCGGACCTGGTGGGGCGCAAGAACATCTACCGGCTCTACCTCGGCGTCGGTGCCCTGCTGTACCTGGTGATCGCGCTGACCACCAACGCCTCGAAGCTCGTGTTCGTCCTGTGCGCGATGCTGATCCTGTCCTTCTACGGTGGCGGCTTCGCGACGGTGCCGGCGTATCTGAAGGACCTCTTCGGCACCTACCAGGTGGGCGCGATCCACGGCAGACTGCTGACCGCCTGGTCGATGGCCGGCGTGCTCGGGCCGCTGATCGTCAACGCCATCGCCGACAGCCAGAAGTCGGCGGGCAAGGTGGGCCCGGATCTGTACTCGACGTCGCTGTTCATCATGATCGGCCTGCTGGTCGTCGGTTTCGTCGCGAACGAGCTGGTGCGCCCGGTCGACCCGAGGTACCACGAGCCGGCGTCGTCCGGTGAGCCCGCGAGGAGTGAGGCCCGATGACCGAACAGGCTCCCGAACGCCGCCGCACCGGGCTGATGGTCTTCGCGTGGCTGTGGGTCGCGCTCCCGTTCGCCTACGGCGTCTACGAACTGTTCCGCAAGGTGGTCCAGCTCTTCGGCGGCTGAAGTAGGGTCGGCTCCGTGGGAGTTCTGGTCACCGGGGCGTCGCGCGGCATCGGCCGCGCGATCGCCCGCGCCTTCGCGGAAAAGGGCGACCGTGTCGCCGTCCACTACGCCTCGAAGCGGGAGGAAGCCGAGCGGACGCTCGGCGAGCTGCCCGGTTCCGGGCACGGCCTGATCCAAGGTGACCTTTCGGAACCCGAAGTGGCACAACGGGTCGCCGACGAGGCAGAGGCACTGGTGGGCGGGGTGGACGTCCTCGTGAACAACGCCGCCTTCGCGCCCTCCGCGGGTGCGGCCCATCCCGTCGCCGAAGTGTCCTATGAGGACTGGCAGCGGGTCTGGCGGCGGATGCTCGACGTCAACGTGCTCGGCACCGCGAACGTGACCTACTGCGTGGCGCGCCACATGATCGACCGCGGCGCGCCCGGCCGCGTGGTCAACATCGGCTCGCGGGGAGCCTTCAAGGGCGAGCCCGAGTTCCCGGCGTACGGCGCGAGCAAGGCGGCGCTGCACTCGCTGGGGCAGTCACTCGCCGTCGCCCTCGCCCCGCACGGGATCGCCGTGACCTCGGTCGCGCCCGGTTTCACCGCGACGGACCGGGTCGCGGCGAAGGTCGAAGGCGCGCGGGGCGAGAGCCCGTTCGGCCGGGTCGGCACGCCGGAGGAGGTCGCGGCCGCGGTGCTCTACCTGGCTTCCGGCGAGGCCGCGTGGGCGTCCGGGGCGATCCTCGACCTGAACGGCGCGTCGCATCTCAGGATGTGAACTGGATCACTGATGCAGCGCTGACGGCCTCCCGCGCGTCTATGGAACGTGCACAAGCTGGGGAAGGTCCTGGTCGCCGCGCTCGCGGTGGCGGTGTTCGGGGGGACCGCGTACGGATACACGACGCTGGAGTCGCTCGACGGCATCACCCGCGAGGACGTGATCGAGGCGCCGGATCCGGGGGAGCGGCCCGCCGACGGTTCGCTGGACATCCTGCTGGTCGGGCGCGACGCGCGCACCGACAACCAGGACCGGCCGCTTCCGCCGGAGATCCTGCGGGAACTGCGGGCCGGGGCGAACGGCGACGACCTGACCGACACGCTCATCGTGCTCCGCATCCCCAACGGCCAGCAGACGGTGAAGGCGTTCTCGATCCCTCGTGACTCGTGGGTCGCGCAGCCGGGCACGAAGGACAAGAGCAAGATCAACGAGATCTTCGGCCGGACCAAGTTCGCCTCGGCGAACGAGCAGCGCGCGGCGGGCAAGACCGACAAGGCCGAGATCAACAAGCAGGCGATCACCGCGGCGCGGAAGGCGACCCTCAAGGCCGTCGAGGAGCTCAGCGGCGTCAAGATCGACCACTTCGCCGAGGTCAACCTGCTGAGCTTCTACGAGATCAGCAAGGCCGTCGGCGGCGTCGAGGTCTGCCTGAAGAAGGCCACCAAGGACCGCGATTCGGGGGCGGACTTCCCCGCCGGGCGGCAGACGATCGCGGGCGCCGACGCGCTCGCCTTCGTCCGCCAGCGCAAGAACCTGCCCCGCAGCGACCTCGACCGCGTCCGCCGCCAGCAGGTGTTCCTCGCGGGACTGGCGAAGCAGGTGCTCTCCGGCGGGACCCTCGCCAACCCGGCGCGCGTGTCCGACCTGATCGACGCGGTGAAGCGTTCGGTCGTGCTCGACGGTTCGTGGGACCTGCTCGACTTCGTGCGGCAGATGCGCGGGGTGTCCGGCGGCGGTATCGCGTTCGAGACCATCCCGGTGGTCAACCCCGACTACCGCTACGACCCCCGGCATCCGACCTGGACCGCCGTGCAGGTCGACCCCGCCCAGGTGCGCGCGTTCGCCGCCTCCCTGATCGGAGTCCAGCCCACGACCCCGCAGGCGCCCGCCGGGCCCAAGGTCGACGTCGTCAACGCGAGCGGCAAGGACGGTCTCGCCGCCCGCGTCTCGGATCTCTTGGCGGAGAAGGGTTTCGGCAAGGGCGACACGAAGGCCGAGGCCGGACGGCGGACGTCGGTCGTCCGGTACAGCGACGCGGCCGGGCCCGCCGCGGAGATCGCGAAACTGCTCGGCGGACTGGACGTCCAGAAAGCCGATTCGGTCGCGGCGGGCAAGATCGAGGTCGTCCTCGGCCAGGTCTACAAAGGACCGGGCGTCTCCGCGGGCGGGGGCGCGATCGGAGCGCTCGGCCAGGCGCCGATCACGGCCGATGGCGCCGACTGCATCGACTGAGCCGCGTCACTCCCTCGGCGGGATCTTCCCGTTCTTCGCGACCGGAAGGCCGAGCTGAACCGGCTCGGTGATGACGGCCGCTTCGCTGGGAAGGTGGGACAGGACAGGGTTCAGGTGGGTCAGCTTCAGCGTGAGCGGTCCGACGACGCTCGGCGCCGTGCTGACGTCCGCCTTCGCCAGATCCAGCCACTGGACGGTGCCGAGCACCTCCGGCGGGATCTCGTCACCGCGTTTCGCCACCGGGACGCACAATTGCCGCGCGTTGCCGACCTTCACGTCCACCTTCGGCCGGTCGGCCAGCACCGGGTTGAGATGGCCGAGCGTCAGCGGGAACGGGATGGTCGGAATGCCGAGGACGCGCAGGGCATAGCACTCGAGATCGATGTGCCGCACGAACGACAGGATCTCCGGCGGCGGCAGCTTCCCGTTCTTCGCGACCGGGACGCACAACTGCTCCGGCGACAACATGGTCACGTGCGAATCCTGGATACCGAGCTTCTGCACGACGGTATTCAGATGGCTCAGTGTCAGCGGGAAGTCCACCGAGCGGCCTTCGATCCGGTAGCACGACAGATCCACCCAGCGGACGTAGTCGACGATCCCCGGCGGCGGGATCGCGCCGTTCTTCGCGACCGGCACGCACAGCTGCTGGCGTTCACCGAGTTTGACCGTCTCCAGCGGCAGTTTCCCGAGTACCGGGTTGAGGTGCTTGAGGGTGAGCTCGGTCGGCGGTGGTTTGTAGCCTTCGGTCTTGTAGCAGGACAGGTCGAGCTGGGAGACGAACGGCAGCGGCGGCGGTGCGCCCGCGGCGGCGGTGGCCGCGCCGGGCAGTACCGCGACGAGCAGGAGCGAGGCCAGGGCGGCGAAGCAACGCGAGGTCGATCTTCGTGACATGGCAAGGCCTTTCCGCGAAAGGGGTTGGCCCTTTCACGGTGGACCCCGTCCGGCGCCGCGCGGCACCGCCAAGCGGGCGGCCTAAGGTGCGGCCACCGGCTCCAGCCGCACCACGACCGCCTTCGACACCGGGGTGTTCGACTTGTCCGCCACCGAATCCAGCGGCACCAAGGCGTTCGCCTCGGGGAAGTACGCCGCCGCGCAGCCCTTCGCCGTCGGATAGGAGACCACCCGGAACCGCGGGGCCCGGCGGTCGCCGTCCCGCCATTCCGAGACCAGGTCGACCATCGCGCCGTCGGCCAGCCCGAGCTCGGTCAGGTCGTCGGGGTTGACCAGCACCACACGCCGCGCGTCCTCGATGCCGCGGTAACGGTCGGAAAGGCCGTAGATGGTGGTGTTGTACTGGTCGTGGCTGCGCATCGTCTGCAGCAGCAGCCTGCCTTCGGGCACCTGCGGATACTCGAGTTCGGAGACGGTGAAGTTCGCCTTGCCGTTCACGGTTCCGTTGAACTGCCGGGAATCGCGCGGAGCGTGCGGCAGGACGAACCCGTCGGGCTCGCGCACCCGGGCGTTGTAGTCGTGGCAGCCGGGGACGACGCGCGCGATCCGGTCGCGGATGAGGTCGTAGTCGGCGTGGAAGTCCCGCCACGGCACGGCGTGCCCGGCACCGAGCAGGGCTTCCGCGAGATGACAGATGATCGCGACCTCGGAGAGCAGATGCTCGCTGGCCGGGGCCAGCCTGCCGCGTGAGGTGTGCACCTGCGACATCGAGTCCTCGACGGTGACGAACTGCTCGCCGCCGGCCTGGAGGTCGCGTTCCGTGCGGCCGAGGGTGGGCAGGATCAGCGCCGTCCTGCCGGGCACGACGTGCGAGCGGTTGAGCTTCGTCGACACGTGCGCGGTCAGGGAGCACGACTTGAGCGCCTTCTCCGTGAGCTCCGTGTCCGGTGTGGCGGAAGCGAAATTGCCGCCGACGGCGAAGAAGACCTTGCCGTGCCCGTCCCGCATCGCGCGGATCGCGGCCACGGTGTCGTGACCGTGGTCTCGCGGCACCTTGATGCCGAACTCCGCGTCGAGGCTGTCCATGAACGACTCCGGCATCTTCTCCCAGATGCCCATCGTCCGGTCGCCCTGGACGTTGGAGTGCCCGCGCACCGGGCACAGACCCGCGCCCGGTTCGCCGATCATGCCGCGTACCAGCGCCAGGTTCGCGATCTCGGAGATGGTCTGCACCGCGTGCTTGTGCTGTGTCAGCCCCATCGCCCAGCAGTAGATGGTGCGCTTCGACGTCGCGATCATCCGCGCCAGCCGCTCGATCTGCTCACGAGGCAGGCCGGTCGCGGCGCCGACCTCGTCCCAGTCGATCTCCCGCAGATGCTTCGCGTAGTCCTCGAACCCCTCGGAGGACGACTCGATGAACGCGTGGTCGACGATCGTGCCGGGGGTCTCCTGCTCCCACTGCAGCAGGAGATGCCCGATCGCCTGGAACAGCGCGAGGTCGCCGCCGAGCCGGATCTGCGCGAACTCGTCGGCCAGCGGGGTGCCCTTGCCGACCACGCCGCGGACGTTCTGCGGGTTCTTGAACCGCATCAGACCGGCTTCGGGCAGCGGGTTGACCGCCATGATCTTCGCGCCGTTGCCCTTGGCCTCCTCCAGCGCCGACAGCATGCGCGGGTGGTTCGTGCCCGGGTTCTGGCCGACCACCACGATGAGGTCCGCCTTGTGGATGTCGGCGAGCGACACCGAGCCCTTGCCGATCCCGGTCGTGGCCGCGAGCGCCGCGCCGGAGGACTCGTGGCACATGTTGGAGCAGTCCGGCAGGTTGTTGGTGCCGTAGGAGCGCACGAGCAGCTGGTAGAGGAACGCGGCCTCGTTGCTGGTACGGCCGGAGGTGTAGAAGATCGCCTCGTTCGGGTCGCTCAGTGCCCGCAGTTCGTCCGCGACCAGCGTGAACGCGTCGTCCCAGGAGATCGGTTCGTAGTGCGAAGCCCCTTCGCGTAGCACGAACGGCTCGGTGATGCGGCCCTGCTGACCGAGCCAGTAGTCCGTCTTGTCCGCCAGCTCGTGGATGGAGTGCTGGGCGAAGAACTCACGGCCGACCCGGCGCTTCGTCGCCTCCTCGGCGACGGCCTTCGCCCCGTTCTCACAGAACTCGGCGAGCTTGCGGTGCTCGCCGTCGACCTCGCGCGGCTCCGGCCAGGCGCACCCCGGACAGTCGAAGCCGTCGCGCTGGTTCAGCAGGCGCAGCGTCTTCACGGTGCGCGCGGCGCCCATCTGCTCCATGCCGCGCATCAGGGAGACGGCGACACCGGGGATCCCGGCCGCCCAGCTCTTCGGTTTCCCGACCTCGAGCTGTGTCTCGTCAACGTCGTTCGCGGGTGCTTCGCGGGTCATGACCCCATCGTGCGCCTTGCCGTCTTCGCGCGCGACCGAGGGGGTCAGGCGTTGGTGACGATCCGGCTGATCTGCGCTTCGTCGAGCGGGAACCAAGGTGTCTCGTTGACGCCGCGTTCCTGCACCGCGTTCACCGTCACCGCGGCCACGACCAGCACGATCAGGCCGACGAGCGCCGCGATGCCCGGCCACCGGCTCGTCCCTGGCGCGGAGTAGCCGCCCCCGGAGGCCGCGGCGGCCTTCTGCTGCTTACGACGCTTCTTCTTGAGTTCCTTCTTCGCACCCAGCCAGGCGTCGCGTTCGGCGTGTTTCTGCCAGTCCGGATTCATCAGATCCGGATGGGTCTCGATCCGCCGGTCCTCTTCGTCCATCTCGGTCCTCTTCCCCAGGATTCGGCCGACTACCCGCAGGTGTCCAGCGACGGCAGGGGTTTCGTCGGGTCGTAGGTGGCGACCTCGTCGGCGACGGGTGGGCCGGCGAGAGGTCTGTCCTTGTCAGCGTACTGGGGCGCGAGGATGCCGGTCTTGATCGCGTCGCAGGCCATGCGGGAGCGGTAGCCCCTGCCTTCCCCGAAGGAGAGCCCGGCGTCGGCCTTCGCGAACGGCGGTGCCTTGCGGATCACGTAGTCCTGTTCGTCGCGGACGAACGGGACGATGTCCATCGGCGACAGTGCCTCGCCCGGACGCGCGTCGAAGGCGTACGCGGTGGTGTAGCTCGCGTGGACGACCAGTTCGCCCTTGCCGCCGGACTTCGCCGTCAGCGCGCCGGTCATCCGCGGGGGAGCCTTCGACAGCTCCTGCGGCCCGATGAGGGTCAGGTACCGGTTCTTCTCGACGGTGGGACCGCTCGTGAGCATCTGCTGGATCGCGGTGCGCTCGTTAGGGGCCAGCAGCGCGAGCAGCTCCGAACCGTCGTGGTCCCGCAGCGCCCGGGATCCGAGCCGCGCGGCCGCGATGGCCTCCGTCACCTTCCGGTACGCGGCGTCGACCTCCTGCGCGCTGAAGCCACCGACGGCCTGCCCCGGCGGCACGGTGATCCCGGCCGTCCCCTCGCGCCAGTTCGCGGCGGGAGTGCGGTCGAAAGGCCGGTCGAGGTCGACCCCGGTGAGCACCGGGGCCGCCTTCGGAGGCTGCGGCCCCGGACCCGAGCTGCCCCGCATCTGGTGCACGACGAGCGCCGCGGCCCCGAGCAACGCCACGGTCCCGGCCACGAACAGGACCACGACGACCTTGCGGGTCATCCGGAACCGTCGGCGCGGACGCTGTTTCCGGCGCCGTTTGAGCTCCTTTTTCGCGCCGCGCCGAGCGTCGCGCTCGGCGTGCTTGCGCCATTCCGGATCCATCAGATCCGGATGCGTCTCCAACCGCGCGTCCTCCACGAACCCGCCCCTCCCCAGTGCGTCACGACATCCCCTCATCGGCTGGGAACGGCGGGCGTTACGGCCGGTGAGGAAGTCGCTAGAGGGGGTTCGTAGACTTGTCAACTGTGACCGAGAACGCCCAGCCGCAGCAGACCGACCTTCCGGGTACCTGGAACCCGGCCGACGAAGAAGCCTCGCTCTACCAGCGTTGGGTAGACGCCGGCTACTTCACGGCCGACCCCACGTCGGACAAGCCGCCGTTCACGGTAGTCATCCCGCCCCCGAACGTGACCGGTTCGCTGCACATCGGGCACGCGTTCGAGCACACCCTGATCGACGCCATCACCCGCTATCACCGCATGCTCGGCGAAGAGACGCTGTACCTGCCGGGGATGGACCATGCGAGCATCGCGGTCCACGCGCTGGTCGAGAAGCAGCTCCGCGCCGAAGGCACCAGCCGCCGCGAGCTCGGCCGCGAGGCCTTCGTGGAGCGTGTCTGGCAGTGGAAGAACGAGCACGGCGGCAAGATCCTCGCCCAGATGAAGCGCCTCGGCGAGGGCGTCGACTGGACCCGTGAGCGGTTCACCATGGACGACGGCCTGTCCAAGGCCGTCAACACGATCTTCAAGAAGCTCTTCGACGACGGCCTCATCTACCGCGCCGAGCGCCTGGTCAACTGGTCGCCGGAGCTGCGGTCGGTGCTGTCCGACGCCGAGGTGAAGCACGAAGAGGTCGAGGGCGAGCTCGTCTCGATGCGCTACGGCGACGGCGAGAACGCGATCGTCGTGGCCACCACACGGATGGAGACGATGCTCGGCGACACCGCCGTCGCGGTCCACCCGGACGACGAGCGCTACACCCACCTCATCGGCACCGAGGTCGAGCTGCCGCTGACCGGGCGCAAGATCCCGATCGTCGCGGACAAGCACGTCGACCCGGAGTTCGGCACCGGCGCGGTCAAGGTGACCCCCGCGCACGACCCGAACGACTTCGAGATCGGCCAGCGGCACGACCTGCCGATGATCACGATCATGGACGAGCAGGGCCGCATCGACGGCACCGGCACCGAGTTCGACGGCATGGACCGCTTCGAGGCCCGCGTCGCGGTGCGGGAGAAGCTGCGCGAGCAGGGCCGCATCGTCGCGGAGAAGCGTCCGTACCTGCACAGCGTCGGGCACTCCGAGCGCTCGAAGGAGCCGATCGAGCCGCGGCTTTCGCTGCAGTGGTTCGTCAAGGTCGGCCCGCTCGCGAAGGCCGCCGGCGACGCGGTGCGCGACGGCCGCGTGAACGTCCACCCGCCGGAGATGGAGAAGCGCTACTTCGACTGGGTCGACAACCTGCACGACTGGTGCATCTCGCGCCAGCTGTGGTGGGGCCACCGCATCCCGGTCTGGTACGGCCCGAACGACGAGGTCGTCTGCGTCGGACCGGACGAGGAGCCGCCCTCGGGCGAGGGCTGGACCCAGGACCCGGACGTCCTCGACACCTGGTTCTCCTCGGGCCTGTGGCCGTTCTCCACCCTCGGCTGGCCGGAGAAGACCCCGGACCTGAACAAGTTCTATCCGACGTCGGTGCTGGTCACCGGCTACGACATCCTGTTCTTCTGGGTCGTGCGGATGATGATGTTCGGCCTCTACGCCACCGGCGAGGCGCCGTTCAAGACCATCGCGCTGCACGGCATGGTCCGCGACCAGTTCGGCAAGAAGATGTCGAAGACCGCGGGCAACGGCGTCGACCCCATCGAGTGGATGGACTCCTACGGCACCGACGCGCTGCGGTTCACCCTCACGCGGGGCGCGAACCCGGGCACGGACGTGCCGATCGGCGAGGAGTGGGTCGCGGGCTCCCGGAACTTCACCACGAAGCTCTGGAACGCCACCAAGTTCGCGATGATGAACGGCGCGGACGCGAACGCCCCGCTGCCCCCGGCCGCCGAACTCACCGAGGCCGACCGCTGGATCCTCGGCAGGCTCGGCAACGTCGTCGAAGAGGTCAGCGGATACCTGGCGGACTACCAGTTCGCGAAGGCCACCGACACGCTCTACCAGTTCACCTGGACCGAGCTGTGCGACTGGTACCTGGAGCTGTCGAAGGTCCAGGTGTTCCAGGGCGACGAGGCCCGCGTGACGGCGACGCGCGCGGTGCTGGGGCACGTGTTCGACACCGTGCTGAAGCTGCTGCACCCGTTCATCCCGTTCATCACCGAGAAGCTGTGGACGGCGCTGACCGGCCGCGAGTCGCTGGTGATCGCCCCGTGGCCGGTGGCCGACGCCTCGTACGCCGACGCCGTGGCGGACAAGCGGATCGCGGACGTGCAGAAGCTGGTCACCGAGGTGCGCCGGTTCCGCGCGGACCAGGGCCTCAAGCCCAGCCAGAAAGTGGCCGCGCGGCTGTCCGGCGGCGGATTCGCCGAGCTCACCGGGCACGACGAGCCGATCCGCGCGCTGGTCCGGCTCACGCAGCCGGAGGAGGGCTTCGCGCCGAGCGCGTCGCTCGAGGTCGGGCTGTCGGCCGGTGTGGTGACCGTCGAGCTGGACCTGTCCGGCACGATCGACGTCGCCGCGGAGCGCAAGCGCCTGCAGAAGGACCTCGGCGCGGCGGAGAAGGAACTGGCGCAGGCCGAGGCCAAGCTCGGCAACCAGGCCTTCATCGACAAGGCGCCGGAGCCGGTGATCGGCAAGATCCGGGCCCGCAAGGAGACCGCGGTCGCGGACATCGAGCGCATCAACGCCCGGTTGGCCGCCCTGCCCGCCTCCTGACGAACGCTAGGAACGGTCCTTTCCTCGCAAAATTTGCAAGGAAAGGACCGTTCCTTGCATTCAGCGGAGGTGACGGAGGATCACTCCGGTCACGCCCGCCATCCCCGTGCGGTACGGGTGGTAAGCCGCCGCGGCGAGCAGCTTCGTGTGCTGCCCGTTGATCCACGCGGCCCCGTTCGGCGCGCAGGCGTCGTGCCCGGCGGACGGTCCGAAGGTGTCGATGAAGGTCGCCTTGCCGTCGGCCGCGACGGCCTTCTCGATCGCCGAGTTCAGCGCCTTCTCGACGTCGTTGAGCCAGGCGTAGTCGCCCTCGGCGAAGGGCAGGATCTTCGGGCAGTAGCCGCGTTCCGGCGCGATCCTCGGGTAGCCGATGACGAGCACGTCGGCCCGCGGAGAGCGGGCATGGACTCCGGCCAGCACCTTCTCGACGTTCTTGCCGGTGTCGGCGATCTTGGCCTTGATGGTGTCGACACCGCCGACGGTGAACCGATCCTGGCACGGGTTCCCGGTGGGATCGCTCGCGCGCAGTGACGGGCAGGTGCCGACGAGCGTGCCGAAGACGCCGTAGTCGTTGCCGCCGATACCGACCGTGACCAGGTCGGTGTTCGCGCGCAGGGCACTGAACTGGGGTGGATTGCTGCCGAGGGTCACGCTTTGGCGTTGCGTCATGTTGGTGGTGTCGGCACCGCCGCAGCTGATGTCGGTGAAGGAGCGGACCCGCAGCGCCGTGGCGAGCATCGACGGGTAGTTCTGCGTCGACTTGCCGCAGAAGAGCGGGTCGAGGCGGGGGAGCGGGATGAGCGGTCCGGAGGTGTAGGAATCACCCAACGCGACGTAGTTGCGGTAGGACCGCGTGGTGGCGGTGGCCGCCGTGGCGGAGGCGATCAGCAGGACGACGGTCGAGACGGCCGCGAACAGGACGCGTCTGTAGCGCATGAGGACCCCGATCTCCGGACTGGATGGCCTCTCAAAAATGAACCGGATCCGGCCCGGTCGGCGCCGCCGATCGAGTGGTCGAGCCTCGGTTTCACCCGCTTGGGGTGTCACATCGGGTGATCGTCTTCCGGTCTGCGGTAGACCAGCAGATAGCGGTAGAAGAGCAGGTTCCGGACTTTGCTCCCCGGCAGCAGGCCGGCCGCGTCGCGCCGGATCCGGCTCATCGGCGGGAAGGTCTCCACGATCGGCGCCGTCGGCAGCGGGTCGGCGCCGCCGTTCAGCCGCTCACCCGCGTAGACGACCACCCTGGCCAGCGCGTTGACCGGTGAGGCCACGAGAGCGCGCGCGTAGTCGGCGACAGTGCTGGGTCTGCCGAGGCCGAGGACGGCGAGCACACCGCCGGGGACCAGCGCGTCACGCAGCCTGGTGACCGTGTCGAACGGCACATGGTGCAGCATCGCGAGACAGGAGATGAAGTCGTACGCCTCGTCCGGCAGTTTTTCGGCGACCACGTCGGCCTGCCGGTACGAGATCGTGCCGGGGCCGGGCGAGCCGGCGGCGCGGGCGAGGTCGATCATCGGACCGGACCGGTCGATCGCCTCGACGTGCATCCCGGTGGCCGCGAGCCGCCGCGCGAACCGCCCGCTGCCGCAGCCCACGTCCAGCGCCACGCCGGGGCCGGGAGGCAGCTGGTCGAGCAGCAGCGGGTGATAGTGGTCGTTGTGGTTGAACCCCATGCGTCGAGAGTGCCAGGAAAAGCCGCACGTAGACTCGGCGTGACAGGCAGCAAGGGTAAGAGGAGAGTTCGTGCCGCGAGGTGACGGCCGGGATTCCGAAGATTTCAGGGAATCCCCGGACCTGGCAGATCTGGACAGTTTCGCCGGTGTCGACGAATTGGGGGCCCGCGCCCACGATCCGTCCGACGACACCGACCCGGATCTGGACGCACCCGACGCCGCGTACCAGGCGGGCGGCGGCGCACGGGGCGGTATCGGCGGGATCGGGCAGCTGGGGGACAACCTCGCGCTCGGCCCCGTGCCGGACCTCGTCGCCCCGGAGGACGTGGAGCTGCACGAACTGGACGACCAGGGTGACGAGTTCGCCCCGTCCGACCCCAACGGGCAGCAGGCGCGCCGCGAACTGCTCGCCGTCGAGGCCGAGCTGAACCAGCGCTGGCCCGAGACGAAGATCGAGCCGTCCCTCGCCCGGATCGCGGCCCTGGTCAATCTCATGGGTGAACCGCACCGCGGTTACCCGGTGCTGCACGTCGCCGGGACCAACGGCAAGGGCTCGACAACCCGGATGATCGACGCGCTGCTGACCCGCATGGGCCTGCGCGTCGGCCGGTACACCAGCCCGCATCTGCAGCTGGTCACCGAGCGGATCGCGCTCGACGGCGCCCCCATCTCCGCCGCCGCGTACGTCGACCTGTACCGCGACGTCGCGCCGTACGTGACCATGGTGGACAACGCCGGTGGTCAGGACGCGGTGCCGATGAGCAAGTTCGAGGTGCTGACCGGGATGGCGTTCGCCGCCTTCGCCGACGCGCCCGTCGAAGCCGCGGTCATCGAGACCGGGCTCGGCGGCTCCTGGGACGCCACCAACGTCGTGGACGGCGACGTCGCTGTCATCACGCCGATCGGCGTCGACCACGTCGAGTACTTCGGCGGCTCTCCGGCGAAAGCCGCGGTGGAGAAGGCCGGGATCATCAAGCCCGGCAGCGTCGTGGTCATCGCCGAGCAGGAGCCCGAAGTCCAGAAGATCCTGCTGGAACGCGCCATCGAGGTCGACGCGAGCGTCGCCCGCGCGGGCAGCGAGTTCGGTGTGCTGGAGCGCGAGGTCGCCGTCGGCGGGCAGATGCTGAAACTGCAGGGCCTCGGCGGTGTCTACGACGAGATCTTCCTGCCGCTGCACGGCGCGCACCAGGCCGCCAACGCCGCTCTGGCGCTGGCCGCCGTCGAAGCGTTCTTCGGCGCGGGCAAGGACAAGCAACTGGTCATCGAGGCCGTCCGCGAGGCCTTCGCCGAGGTCGAGACCCCCGGCAGGCTGGAGCGCGTCCGCGCCGCCCCGACCGTGCTGCTCGACGCCGCCCACAACCCGCACGGCGCCAAGGCGCTCGCGACCACCGTCGCCGAGGAGTTCGCCTTCCGCCGCCTCGCCGCCGTGGTGAGCGTGATGGCGGAGAAGGACGCCCGCGGCATCCTGGACGCGCTCGAGCCGGTGGTGTCCGAGATCGTCGTCACCAAGAACTCGTCCCCACGCGCGATGCCGCTCGACGAACTCAACGACGTCGCCATCTCGATCTTCGGCGAAGACCGCGTCGTGGCCGAGCCCAGCCTGGACGCCGCGATCGAGACCGCCATCGGCCTCGTCGAGCAGAGCGACGACCCCGAAGAACCGCTGGCGGGCGGCGGCGTGCTGGTCACCGGCTCCGTCGTCACCGCGGGCGAGGCCAGGACCCTGTTCGGTAAGGAGCCGGCGTGACCGACGAGACCCCGAAGCCGCCCGCCAAGGACCCGATGAAGTCCTTCCGCGGGGTGATGGCCGGTTCGCTGATCATGGAGGGCATCACCGTCGCGCTCGCGCTGCCGGTGGTGGCGAAACTCGGCGGCGGGGTCGGTTCGCTCACCGGCTGGTCGGTGATCGTGATCGCGGTCGCGCTGATCGTGCTGTGCGGTTTCCTGAAGAAGCCGTGGGCGGTGCCCGCGGTCCTCGTGCTGCAGGTCGCGCTGATCGCTTTCTTAGTGGCGCTGCCAGCCGTGGCGATCCTCGGGGTGATCTTCCTCGGGATCTGGCTGTGGCTGCTGTGGCTGCGGCGGGACGTGGCGCGGCGGATGGCGGCGGGGACGTTGCCGAGTCAGCAGCAGCAACCGCAGTAGAGTTCTCCGGGTGGCCCGGAAAGCGCTGATCGTCGCTTGTTCGAAGTTCGACGACGACCGCCTGGCCGATCTGCCTGAGCTCCCTGCACTGGCCGCCGAACTCGCGGCTGTGCTCGGTGACTCGACCATCGGGCGCTATGAGGTGACGGTGGCTCTCGATCCGACCGCGCTCGAATTCCGGCGGAGGATCTCGCGATTGTTCAAGGACGTGGGTCCTGCCGACACGGTCCTGTTGTACATCGGCGGACACGGCATGAACACGGCACCGGGTGGGTTGCGTTTCGCGGCCTCGGACACCCGGTTGTCCAGTCCTGTGGTCAATTTCGTTCCCGCCGAGCTCGTCGAAGACCTCCTGGATCACACGTCGTGCGGTAACGCCGTAGTGGTCCTGGATTGCGACCACGCGGAGCTGTTCAGGTCACCGCGCCCGCTGAGGCCGACCTTCGCCAGATTGATCGTGGCTTCCGAGCCAGTGGCCAGCCGGGGGATGCTCGCCGATTTCACGGCCACCCTGATCGAGGGCCTGCGGACCGGTATCGCGGACCTCGGCCTTGACGGTGTGATCACCGGAGAAGACCTTTCCCGATATCTGGTGGATTTCACTGGGCAACGGCCACCCGCGGTGATGTGGGCCGGTCCGCTCGGCGAGCTCCATATCGCCGATAATCCCTCGTCACGAAGGCAGAAATCCGACCTGCCACCGCTTCCCGGCGCTGCGGCGGAAGTGCGGCCGGACGCCGACGTGGATTGGACGAGCGACTCACCCGCCCGTGATGATCTCCTGCACAGGGAGGATCTCGCCGCCCTCCTGGCCGATCAGCTGATCGAGATTCAGCTGAAACAGCCGGATTCGTCGTTCCTCGTGCACCTCGACGGGGCGTGGGGGACAGGCAAGAGCACGTTGCTGAACTTCATACGCCCCAACCTGGAAAAGAACTTCTTACTTGTCGAGTTCGATGCGTGGCGGCAGGCCAGGCTCGCGCATCCGTGGTGGACTTTGCTCACCGCAGCGCGAGACGAGATCGCCGCTGATCTGGGCTGGTGGCGGGCGAAGGTGCTCCGGGTGCGGGAGAGCTTCAACCGGGTCCGCAGAACCGGTGCGCAGTACGTGTTCGCGCTCGGGGTTCTGGCGTTGTTCGCCGGTGGGCTGGCCTTCTGGCTGTGGCCCGCCAAGGGGACGGCCGCGGGATGGAACGAGGCCGCCAAGGTCGTCACCGCCGTCCTGGCGGCGACGATTCCCCTGTGGACCGGGTCGCTCATCGCGAGCCGCTATCTGCTGTGGAACTCCGCTCGCGGCGCGAAGCTGTTCGAACAATCCGGAACCAACCCGATGACCGAGGTCTCGGCGCATTTTTCGTGGCTGCTTGGGCGGTCGAAGAAACCGGTGGTCTTCCTCGTCGACGATCTGGACCGGTGCGGACAAGAACAAGTGGTCGACCTGCTCGACACCGTGCAGACGCTGTTCCGCGACAGTTCGCGGCAGGCCCCGTTCTTCGTGGTCGCGGCTGACGGGGCATGGCTGCGAAAGAGCTACGAAACCAAGTACACGACCTTTGACGAATGCGTCGCACGACCCGGTAAACCGTTGGGCTATTTGTTCCTCGACAAGCTTTTTCAGCTCACGGTGCCGATGCCTTTGGTGACTTCCTCGCTGCGCAAGCTCTACGTCGACCGGCTGTTGCAAGTCGCCGATCCTGCGGATGCGCAAGTCGCAGCCGAGGTCGATTCCCTGCGGGAACGGCTGACGTCCGATCGTGGACAGGAACGTGAGATCCTCGAACTCCTAGACGAGTCCTCCTCGGCCGCCAAAGCCGAAGTCGTCGGCGACGCGGCGCGGGCGCTGTACCAGCCGGGCACGCGGAAGCGGACAGAGCACGCGCTCCGGAAGTTCGCTCCGCTGCTCGGCGACAATCCGCGCGGGATGAAGCTGTTTGTCAACACCTACAGCGTTTTCCGGGCGATCAGGACCCTGGAAGGCAACACCGTCGGGACCGACACACTGGCGTTGTGGTGCATCGTCCGCGTCCGCTGGCCGGATCTTTTCGATCATCTCCAGGCGAATCCGCCGGCTGTCGCCGGGGTGCTGGATCCGATCCTTGTCGGTGACCATTTCCCGGAGCGGCTACAGGACGTCGCGGCCTCGGCGGAGGTGCGCGAGGTCATGGCGTCGCCGATGGGCGGGCCGCTGTTCGAGGATCGGATCAAGCAGTGCTGCGGCGATCTCGGCGGGGACTGACTAAGCGTTCATCACCGCGCAAACCGCCGTTGGCCCACCGGCCGTGGCCGCGGGATAGAACCGCGCCATGACCGCAACCCACCACAACCGTCGCACGCTGCTCAAAGCCGGTCTCACCGGCGCCGGAGCGGTCGCGGGCGGCCTGCTCGTCCCGGGAACCGCGACCGCGAACCCGGTTCCGCTGCTCCGCCGTGACCGCCCGGTGCTCACCCACGGTGTCCAGTCCGGCGACGTCACCACCGGTTCCGGCATCGTCTGGTCGCGCGCCGACCGGCCGTCGCGGCTGATCGTGGAGGTCTCCCGGGATCCGTCGTTCCGGCACGCGCGCCGCGTGCGCGGTCCGGTGATGAGCCCGGAGACCGGCGGTACGGGCAAGGTCCGTGTCGCGGGTCTCATGCCGGGGACCGAAGTCCACTACCGCGTGACTGCGGAAGACCTCGACGGCCGCACTCGCAGCGAGGCCCTCACCGGCCGCTTCACCACCGCCCCCGTCGGCCGCTCCGACGTCCGGCTGCTGTGGTCCGGTGACGTCGCCGGGCAGAACTGGGGCATCAACCCCGAACTCGGCGGCATGACGATCTACCGCGCGATGGCCGAGCGCCGTCCGGACCTGTTCCTCCATTGTGGAGACACGGTCTACGCCGACGCGCCGCTCACCGAGACAGTCGCGCTGCCCGGCGGGCGGGTGTGGCGCAACATCGTCACCCCGGAGAAGTCGAAGGTCGCCGAGACGCTCGACGAGTACCGCGGCCAGTTCGCCTACAACATGCTCGACGAGAACCTCAAGCGCTTCACGGCGAGCGTGCCCGCCTACGTCCAGTGGGACGACCACGAAGTCGTGAACAACTGGTATCCCGGCGAGATCCTCGACGACCGCCCCGAATACACCGAGAAGCGCGTCGACGTGCTTGCCGCGCGGGCGTTCCAGGCGTTCCACGAATGGCACCCGATCGACCGCCGCCAGGCCGTCGACGGCCGTGTGTACCGCAACTTCCGGCACGGCTCGCGCGCCGAGGTCTTCGTCCTCGACATGCGGACCTACAAGGACGCCAACACCGCGGATCAGACCAAGCCGGGCCGCATCCTCGGCGATCGCCAGGCCCGCTGGCTCGTCGACGCGCTCGATCGCAGCACCGCGACCTGGAAGATCATCCAGGCCGACCTCCCGATCGGCCTCACCGTCCCGGACGGCAAGGCCATCGAGGGTGTCGCCAACGGCCTGCCCGGCGCTCCTGGCGGCCGCGAGACCGAGCTCGCCTGGGTGCTGCGGGAGATCTCGCGGCGCCGGGTGCGCAACGTCGTCTGGCTGACCGCCGATGTGCACTACACCGCGGCGCACCACTACTCGCCGGATCGTGCTTCCTTCACCGAGTTCGACCCGTTCTGGGAGTTCGTCTCCGGCCCGCTCAACGCCGGCGCGTTCGGTCCGAACAAGCTCGACCCGACCTTCGGGCCGGAAGCGGTGTTCGTGCACGCCCCGCCCGCCGCGAACACCTCGCCCGCCGACGGCTTCCAGCACTTCGGCGAGGTGAACATCGACGGACGGAGCGGCGCACTCACGGTCGACCTGAGGGACGCTACGGGCGCGTCCCTGTGGTCGAAGACCCTGCAGCCCCAACGCTGAGCAGTTCCGTCAGCACCGCGATGCTGAGATCGCCGTGCCCGGCCTCGGCGGCCCGCCGCACGAGGTCGTGCATCGGCCGCTGCCAGCCGACGTCGACGCCTTCCTCGGCCAGCCCGAGGTCGGCGGCGGCGCCGGCGTGGAAGATGTTCACCGAGGCCGCCGGATCCGAGTAGTCGCCGCTGTCGATTTCCTTGGCGTACATCGGAAGCACCGAGATGATCATCTCGAACCATTTGGTGACGTACGGCAGGAGCGTCTCGGCTTCGAGCCCGCGCGACCGCAACGCGGCGGCGCCCTGGAAGAACCCGACCAGCGCGGGCAACAGGGTGCCGCCGACGGCCGTTTCGTACAGCGCCGCCAGATCGGTTTCCCCTCCGAGATGGACGGTGTCGCCGCCCAGCACCCGCAGCGTTTCCCGGTGCTCGTCGAAGACGGTCTTGTCGCCGCCGTAGTACAACAGCGTGTCCGGCGCTCCGACGGCCGACGGCACGTTCTTGATCGCGCCGTCGAGGTAGCGCGCGCCGCGACCCGCCGCCCATTCGGCCATCCGGCGCGCTTCCACCGGCGAGCCGCTGTTCAACGTGACCAAGGCACGCCCGGTCAATGAGGCCGCTTCCAAAGCCGCGCGAGTGTCTTCGTATGTCGTCAGGCAGGCGATGGTCAACGGGCTCGCCCGCACCGCGTCGTCGGCCGTCGCGGCCAGACGCGCTCCGCGTGCGACGAGAGGATCGGCCTTCGAGGCCGTCCTGTTCCACACGGTGGTCGGATGCCCGGCCGCGAGGAAGGCGCCCGCGAGGGCCGAGCCCATCGAGCCGAGGCCCACGACGGTCACCGGTGTCTTCGGCATTTTTCGCTCCAGTCAAAGGAAATCTTCGGGATGACTCCATGCTGGGCGGTCGCGTACATTCGATCAAGTACCTACTATTTTGCCGGGTACCGACAAAAAGGTAAGTGACACGATGACCAAGAACCGCACGTTCACCTGCGGCCTCGACGCCGCGATCGCCGTCATGGGCGGCAAATGGAAAGGGCTCATCCTGTTCGCGCTCCAAGACGGCCCGGTGCGCTTCGGGGAGCTGCGGCGCGCGGTGCCCGGCATCAGCGAACGGGTGCTGATCCTGCAGCTGCGCGAGATGGAGACCACCGGACTGCTGCATCGCGAGGTGTACCACCAGGTTCCGCCGAAGGTGGAGTATTCGCTGACGGAGTTCGGGGATTCCCTCAACACCGCGATGGCCGCGCTCGGGGAGTGGGGCGAGGAGCACCTCGAGCGCATCGAGGCCATTCCCTGGTCCGACGTGAAGTGAGCGGAGAAGCACCCAGTAGGCTCCGGGCGAATAGCACGAATCCCACCCAAGGAGAAATACCGCCGTGACTGAACGCACGCTGGTCCTCGTCAAGCCCGATGGCGTCGCGCGCGGCCTCGTCGGCGAGGTCATCGCTCGCATCGAGCGCAAGGGCCTGAAGCTCGCCGCCCTCGAACTGCGCACCGTCGAGCGCTCGGTCGCCGAGGAGCACTACGCCGAGCACAAGGAGCGCCCGTTCTTCGGCGACCTCCTCGAGTTCATCACCTCGGGCCCGCTGGTCGCGATCGCCGTCGAGGGCCCGCGCGCCATCGCCGCCTTCCGCCAGCTCGCCGGCGGCACCGACCCGGTCGAGAAGGCCACCCCCGGCACCCTGCGCGGCGACTTCGCGCTGGAGACCCAGTACAACCTGGTGCACGGTTCGGACTCCCCGGAGTCGGCCGAGCGCGAGCTCAAGCTCTGGTTCCCCGAGGTCTGACACACTCGTGGGTGGCGCGGGAAGACCGCGTCACCCACGGACCTGGGGGTTGTCGATGACACCGGACGAGTACCTGGCACGACTGCAGGAACTCACCGCCGGTTTCGCGCGGGTGGCGCGCACCGGGGACCACACCGCGCCCGTGCCGTGCTGCGGCGACTGGCGCCTGCGTGACCTGGTCGTCCACCTCGGCAATGTCCACCGCTGGGCGGCAGGGATCGTGCGCACCGGCGACCCCGCCCCGCAGATCTTCGAAGCCGAACCCGGCGCGGACCTTGCCGCCTGGTACCGCGAAAGCGCCGAAGACCTCATCGAGGCGCTGGGCGAGGCATCGCCCGAAGACGGCGCCTGGAACTTCACCGCCGCCGGCAAGACCAAAGCCTTCTGGTACCGCCGCCAGGTCCACGAGACCGCGGTGCACCTGCTCGACGCGCATCGCGCGGCAGGGACCGAATACACCCTGGACCCGTCCCTCGCCGCCGACGGAGTGGACGAGGTCCTCCTCGGCATGCTGCCGAAGGTGAAGCGCTGGCACACCCCGCCGACGGTCACCGTTCCGTTGCTGCTGAAGACATCCGACACCGGACACGCCTGGTTGATCACACCGCCGGGTGAAACCGATGTCCCCGGCTCGCGGCAGGCGGATCCCGTCGAAGCCGCCGGCGCCGTCGCCGCGGGGACCGCGGAAGCGCTGGACTTGCTGCTGTGGCAACGGATCGAGCTCGACGGGGCGGGCCTCGAAATCACCGGTGACGCCGCGGCGGCGAAGACCTTCCTCGCCGGGCCTTTCACACCCTGACCTTCGCGCCCTACGCCGTTCGGTTCACGTTCACCTCGGGGTCTTCTCCTGGCGGCTCGCGTCCGCTGTGCTGAGCGATGCTGCCTATCACTCGATCGTGGGGTACTTCGTGAGAAATTCACGCCTGTTGCTGCTCGCTGCCCTGCTGCCCGGATCGTTCGTCGCCGCACCGGCGTACGCCGATCCCTTGGCCGCTCCACTCGGCCCGGTGCCCGTCGAAGCCGCTCCGGCGGCCTCATCGGCGAAGGAGGGCCCGTCCGCGTACGCCGTGGCCGCGCCCGAAGACGGTCTCGTCACCACCAGCGCGACTTCGCGTGTGGCGCCGGGGCTGAGTCTCACCGAGTTCGACCGGTACGACCCGGCGGGCTGGATCCGCGGCGACACCCTCGCCGTCGATCTCACCAGCAAGACGCTCAAGCCGACGTACCTCAGCCCCGGCACGGTTTCCACGCGGACGCCGCTCTCGCAGCAGGTCGCCAGGGCCGGTGCGGTCGCCGGGGTCAACGGGGACTTCTTCGACATCAACGCCAGCGGGGCGCCGATCGGCGTCGGCGTCGACGCCGGGAAACTCCAGACGGCGCCCGCACGCGGCCACAACCTGACCGCGTCGATCACCGAAGAAGGCAAGGCGCGGCTCGCGGAGGTGTTCCTCGAAGCGTCGGTGACCCTGCCCGACGGCAAGGTCGTGCCCGCCTCGAACTTCAACAGCCCGGTGCTGAGCGGTGACGCGATCGGCGTCTACACACCGTTGTGGGGCGCGTCCTCGCGGCGGACCTCGGTCGCGGGCGCCCGGAGCGTCGTCGAGGTCGAGGTCTCCGGCGGCGTGGTCACCCAGGTGCGGCCGCAGCCCGCCGACGGCCCGATCGCCGCGGGGGCGACGATCCTGCTCGCCCGTGACGGCGGCGTCGACGCGTTGTCCGGCTTGAAGATCGGCGACAAGGTGGGCGTCGCATACGCGCCGAAGAGTGACGCGGGCAAGCTGTCGGTCTCGGTCGGCGGGAACAAGGTCCTGCTGCGTGACGGTGCGCTCCAGCCGGTCGACAACGTCGCCATGCACCCCCGGACCGCGGTCGGGTTCTCCGCCGACGGCACGAAGATGTGGCTGGCCACGGTCGACGGCCGTCAGGCGGACAGCCGCGGCATGACCGAACTCGAACTCGCCCGGCACATGAAGTCGCTCGGCGCGGACGACGCCCTCAACCTCGACGGCGGCGGTTCTTCGACGATGCTCGCCCGCGAGGAGGGCGAGAAGTCGCCGCTGGTGCGCAATGCGCCGTCGGACGGCGGGGAACGCCTGGTGCCCAACGGGATCGGCGTCGCCACCGTGCCGGGAAGCGGGCGGCTGACCGGATTCGCGCCCGCTCCCGCGCAGGACACCACGGACGCGTCGCGTGTGCTTCCCGGGCTGACACGGAAGCTCGTCGCGGGGGGCCACGACGAGACCGGTGCCACCGTCGACGCCCACGTCCAGTGGCTCAGTACCGATCCCTTCCGCGGCACCGTGACCGGTGGCGTGTTCACCGCGCACGCCGACCGGCTCCGGCCCGACGCGCCCGCGAACGTCGACGTCTTGGCGAAACGCGGCGGCGTCCTGGGCAAGACCACGCTGAACGTCCTCGGCTCACCCGTCCGGCTGGGCACGAGCACCGAGCAGGTCGCGCTGTCCGGCGAAGGCGCGAAGAGCACGTTCAAGGTCTTCGGCTACGACGCCGACGGTTATGGCACGTGGATCGAGCCCGACGACGTCAAACTCGACTACGACCCCGCCGTGGTGAAGATCGAGCCGTCCGGTGACGGGTTCGCGGTCACGGCGCTCAAGGCGTCGGGTGCTTCGGCGATCACCGCCACCGCGGGCGGGAAGGCGACGCATCTGGCGGCTTCGGTCGGCACGGAATCCCGGGTGGCGGCACCGTTGGACGGCCCCGCGGGCTGGAACGCCAGCGTCTTCCCGGCCGTCGTCGGCGCCGCGCTTTCCGAGGCGCCGGGCCGTGACGGTGGTCGCGGCCTCGCGCTGGACTACCGGCTGAACGGGACCAACGCCACGCGAGCGGCCTACGTCAATTCGGCGTCGCCGCTCCCGCTGCCGCCCGGCACCCAGCGTGTCGGCCTGTGGGTCAACGGCGACGCGAAGGGCGCTTGGCTGCGCGCGGAACTCCGTGACGCCGCCAACGTCCCGTCCGTCGTGGACCTGTCGCTGAGCGTCGACTGGACGGGCTGGCGTTACGTCCGCGCGGCGATCCCGGCCGGGCTCCCCGACGGGCAGCGGCTGACGAAGTTCTACGCCGTCGAGAACGTCCCGGACCAGCAGTACGAAGGACGGCTGGTCTTCGACGACCTCACCTTCGAGGTCGCGCCCGCGGCAGCCGTCCCCGCCGACCCGGCACCGCGTGACCCGGCGCTGATCACCGACGGCGTCGCGACCGGAGGCCTGCGGATCGCCGTGGTCAGTGACGCGCAGTTCACCGCCGACCAGCCGAACGGCCCGCTGGTGGCCCAGGCGCGCCGCGCGCTGCGCGAGGCGGTGGCGGCGAAACCGGATCTCGTGCTGATCAACGGCGACTTCGTCGACCGGGGCACGGCCGCCGATTTCGTGCTGGCCCGCTCGATCATCGATGAGGAACTGGTCGGCAAGGCGCCCTGGTACTACGTCCCGGGCAACCATGAGGCCGACGGCGGGCACGGGCTCGCGGAGTTCCAGGCGGCGTTCGGGGAGACCCATCGTGTCGCCGATGTCGCCGGGATCCGGCTGGTGCTGATGGATTCCTCGCGCGGATCGCTGCGCGCGGGTGGATTCGACCAGATCCGGATGCTGCGCGAGGCACTGGACGGGGCGAAGGCGGACCGGCGGATCCGCGGCGTGGTCGTCGCCATGCACCATCCGGTGAAGGACCCCGGCGCAAGCGGGAATTCGCAGCTGGCCGACCGCAAGGAAGCCGCCATGCTGACCGGCTGGCTGACCGCGTTCGAACGCGAGTCGGGCAAGCAGGCGGCCGCGATCGCTTCGCACGCGGGCGTTTTCAGCCTTTCGCGGGTCGACGGCGTGCCGTATCTGGTGAACGGCAACTCCGGGAAGTCGCCCGCGGCGGCGCCGGGTGACGGCGGTTTCGTCGGCTGGACGATGGTCCGGTTCGAGCCGGGGGACAAGGCGCAACCCGTGCGGTTCGAGACGCGGCCGAACGTCGACGCGCTGACGCTGTCCGGTCCCTCGTCGCTGGCGCGTGGGGAGAAGGCGGACGTCCGGGCCGTGGTGACGCAGGGAGCGCGTCAGGTGCCGGTGTCGTACCCGGTCAGCGCGGACTGGAAGGGCGGCTGGGGCACGCATGTGGCCGGCGGATTCCTGCCCGCGATGCCGTGGGACGTCGCGTCGTTCGATCCGGCGAGCGGGGTGCTGACCGCGCTGCGACCGGGGACGGCGAACCTCACGGTCACCGTCAACGGGGTCACGAAGAGCCTCTCGGTCACCGTCCGCTAGCGCTATGAAAGGTCCTTTCCTTGCAAATTTCGCAAGGAAAGGTCCTTTCATTGCACGCGTCAGGCGGCTTCGTGCGCCTCTTCGACCGTACCCGGCAGCGCCGGACCCCGCGGCGGGATCGCGTCGGCGTCGGCCGGGTCCACCGTCCGCACCGAACCGTCGGCCGCGGCCCGCGCGATCGCGAGCATCGAGGCCCGCGCGTCCTGGATCTGCTGCTGTTCCCGCTCCGGGATGAGGCTCAGCTCGATCAGCACGCTGCCGTTGCCGAGCAGCCCGTATCCGTTGCGCGCGATGCCCTGGTAGTCGCCGCCGGGGTACTGCGAGACGTAGCCGCCGTTACCGTCGATCGACCGCTGCACCACGACCGCGATCTGCTTCGCGAAGTCCACATCGGACGGTTTCACGCCCGGATGTGTCGGCCACATCGTGGAAGCCGTGATCTCCTTGCCCTTCGCGTCCTGGTAGCGGCCCTGCATGTGGTAGTCGACCATGATGTCCGGCTTGAACGACGCGTTCCGCCGCTGGATCAGGCCCGCTTCGGTGGCCGGGTTGTCCTTCGGCGCCACGGCCGGATCGTGGTAGCGGTTGATGTCGTACCCCTTGCCCTTCTCACCGTATTCGGGAGTGGCGTCCGGGTCGTAGTTGTAGCGCCAGTCGCGCTCGTGCCCGTCGGGGTTGGCGCGCACGACGATGTCGACGGTCACCTTCGCGAGCAGTTTCCGCGCCCACGCGCTGTTCCCGACGCCGACCTCGCGCAGGAACTCGAGCGCGGCGGGCGTGCCGAGCGGCTCGTCGCCGTGCTGCTGGGTGACGTACTGGATCCGGGTCTTGCCGTGGCCGACCCTGGCCGCCCACACCGGACGGCCCTCGTTGCTGCGGCCGATCTTGTCCACGCGGATCTTGCCGTGGCTGAGCGCCGCCAGCTTGTGCAGTTCGAAGGCCAGCTTGGCGGTGGACGGCCGCGGGTCCACAGTGGCCGCACGGGTCTCGGCCGCCTGCGCGGTGGGCGCCACCAGGAGCCCGGCGCTGACAAAAACGGACAACAGGGCGATTTTGGGCTTGAGACTCATGGTCGGTGAGTATCGACGAGAGGGCAACGGCCGACAAGAGCCCGGATAAACCGGTCGAATTTTGTCGGTGGCAGGTCCTAGGGTGCCTACCGTGGGTGACTCGGAGCACGAACCGGCGATGGTGCAGGCGAAGGCGTTGGTCAAGCGTTTCGGCGATTTCGAGGCCGTACGCGGGATCGACGTCGAGGTCCGCCCGGGGGAGGCCTTCGGCTTCCTCGGGCCCAACGGCGCGGGCAAGTCCTCCACCATGCGGATGATCGCGAGCGTCTCCCCGCGCACCGACGGCGACCTGCGGGTCCTCGGTATGGATCCGGACGTCGAGGGGCCGAAGATCCGCGCCCGGCTCGGCGTGGTGCCGCAGCAGGACAACCTCGACACCGAGCTCACCGTCCGGCAGAACCTGCAGATCTACGGCCGCTACTTCGGGCTTTCCCGCGCGCACGTGCGGAGCAAGGCCGAGGAGCTGATGGAGTTCGCCCAGCTCACCGACCGGGCGAACGCGGAGGTCGATTCGCTCTCCGGCGGGATGAAGCGGCGGCTGACCATCGCGCGGTCCCTGGTCAACGACCCGGAGCTGCTCCTGCTCGACGAGCCGACCACGGGTCTCGACCCGCAGGCCCGGCACCTGTTGTGGGACAGGCTGTTCCGGCTCAAGGCCGGCGGGACCACGCTGATCATCACCACGCACTACATGGACGAAGCGGAACAGCTCTGCGACAGGCTGGTCGTGATGGACAACGGCCGGATCGCCGCCGAGGGCTCGCCCGCGGACCTGATCAGCCGGTATTCCACCCGCGAGGTCGTGGAGCTGCGCTTCCCGAACGGCGAGCAGGAGGCGGCCGCGAAGCGGATCGAAGGCCTCGCCGAACGCGTCGAGGTGCTGCCGGACCGCGTCCTGCTCTACACGATGACCGGTGAGGCCACCCTCGAACAGGCACACGCCCGCGGGCTGCGTCCGCTGTCGAGCCTGGTCCGCCGCAGTTCGCTGGAGGACGTCTTCCTCCGCCTCACCGGCCGGACGCTGGTGGACTGATGACCACAGCGCAGACGAAGGCGTCGACGGGCCGCGTGGTCTCGCGCTGGGCGGGAGCCTGGCTGCGGGTCGAGGGCCATTGGATGTGGTACCGCCGGTACTGGGTGTCCACTTTGTACTCGACGGGCCTGCAGCCGGTGCTGTTCCTGGCCGCGATGGGGCTCGGTTTCGGCTCGCAGGTGCAGGCGGGCGCCGCGACGGGCGGCTTCTCGTACCTGGAGTACGTCGCCCCGGCGCTGCTCGTGGCGGGTGCCGCGCAGCTGGCGGTGGGGGAGTCGAGCTATCCGGTGCTGTCGGGTTTCAAATGGCAGCAGGACTACATCGCCGTCACCGCCACCCCGATCACGCCGGGGCAGGTGCTCGGCAGCCAGATCATGTGGGTGAGCCTGCGGCTGACCCTGGCGGGCACGATCTACGCGGTCATCGCGGCGCTCTTCGGTTCGTGGACGAGTTTCGGCGTGCTCGCCGTCATCCTCATCGGCACGCTCACCGGCATCGCGTGCGGCACCCCGGTGATGGCGCTGGCCGCGACCACCTACGACGAGGGCACGCGGTTCGGTCTGGTGTTCCGGTTCATCCTGATCCCGATGACGTTGTTCTCCGGCACGTTCTTCCCGATCAGCGAACTGCCGGCCCCGCTGATGTGGATCGCGTGGATCTCCCCGCTGTGGCACGGCAACGAGGCCGCCAGGGCGGTCAGCCTCGGCACCGTCGGCCCGCTCGCCACGCTGGGCCACCTCGCCTTCCTGGTCGTCCTGGCCGGGGTGGGCTGGGCGCTGGCGCACAAGTACTTCTACCGACGGCTGGTGGTCTGAAATGGCGGTGCTCACCGAAGCCCCGCGTCGCGGGGTGCTGCTGCGGATCCTGCCGTCCGCGCTGTACAGCGGCCGGTCGACGGCGGTACTGGAGCGGACCTTCCTGACGTACTCGCACGCCTGGATGCTGTTCGTGTCCGGCGTCTTCGAGCCGCTGTTCTACCTTATGGCCTTCCAGCTCGGCTTCGGCAAGCTCGTCGGCGAGGTCGTCGGGCCCGGCGGCCAGGCGATGAGTTACGTCGCGTTCGTCGCGCCCGGCCTGCTCGCGGCGTCGGCGATGAACGGCGCGATCCTCGACTCGACGTACAACCTGTTCTTCAAGCTGAAGTACGCCAAGCTGTACGACGCCATGCTCGCCACCCCGATCGGGCCGCTGGACATCGCGCTCGGCGAAGTCGGCTGGTCGGTGCTGCGCGGCGGGATCTACTCGGCGACGTTCCTCGGCGTGATGACCGTGATGGGGCTGCCCGGGTCGTGGTGGGCCCTGCTGATGATCCCGGCGGCGCTGCTGATCGCGATGGCGTTCTCGGCCATCGGCATCGTGCTGGTGACCTTCCTGCGGTCGGTGTCGCAGTTCGACTACATCAACCTCGTGCTGATGCCGCTGTTCCTGTTCTCCACGACGTTCTACCCGCTTTCGGTGTACCCGGCGGGGATCCAGTGGATCGTGCAGATCTTCCCGCTGTACCACGGCATCGAGCTGATGCGCGGGCTCTCGGCAGGCGTCCTGTCGTGGGGCATGGCCGGGAACGTGGCGTACCTGGTGGCGCTGGCGGCGGTCGGGATCTACGCGTCCTCGAAGCGGTTCGGCAAGCTCCTGCTGCGCTGACCCGTCAGCGGGCCGGGTTCGAGCCCGTCCGCCGGGGCGCCACCGCGGCCAGCGCGTCGACCAGGCCGTGCCCGTAGAAGCCGTTGAACCCCGCGTACCCGGTGCAGTAGGCGTCCTGCGAGCCGTCGCCGGTCAGGTCGTAGTCGGCGGGACACGCGATGGGCGTGGCCTGGGCGTCCAGCGTCCGCCGCAGCTGGCGGGCGCTGTAGCCGGGATGCTTCGAAGCGAGCAACGCCGCGACACCGGCGACGTGCGGCGCCGCCATCGACGTCCCGCACAGCGGCGCGTACCCGCCGGGAACGGTCGAAAGCACGCACTGCCCGGCCTCGCCGCCCGGAGCGGTCACGTCGATCACGCCGAGTCCGTACGAGCTGTACCCGGCCTTGACCCGCTCTTCGCTCACGGACGACACCGCGACGACGTCACGCAGACCGGCGGGCAGCGCCTGACAGCCTTCGGCCTGGCGCCGGGCACCCGAACGCGGGGACGGCACCAGCTCGGCGGCTTCGTTGGTCGCCGCCGCGATGTTGAGGGTGCCGGCCGAGGTCGCGTACTCGACGGCGCGGGCCATGACCTCGTTCACGACGCCCCGTTTGTCGTCGTGGGCGCACGAGAGCGACCACGGATCGACGAAGTAGCTGCTGTTCGTCACCGACATGCCCTGTGAAACGGCCCACATCAGCCCGCAGACGGCGGCTTCGGGGTCGGCGTACCCGCGATCGTCGATCACCTTCACCGAGGCGATCCGCACGCCGGGCGCCACCCCGGTGACCCCTTTGCCGTCGTCGGCGGCGGCGATGACCCCCGCGACGTGGGTGCCGTGCACCGACGTCGTCGCGGCCCAGTTCCGGTCGGGCGCGCCGGTCAGGCAGCCGGCCGACTTACCGGGGTCGAGGGCGTTCGCCAGGTCGGGGTGGGTGGGGTCGACGCCGGAGTCGAGGACGCCGACGACGACGTCCGGGCTGCCCGGTTCGATCGCGTGGGCCCGGTCGGCGCCGATCGCGCGCATGTCCCACTGCTCGCCGGTGCGGTCGGCGGAGGGCACCTTCGCCGGATCCGTCGGTTCGAGCTCGGCGCGGGCGGGTGCGGATCTGGCCGGTGACGTGCCGTTGGCCCGCTGCACGGCGAGCCGTTCGGCCTGCGCGCTGAACGCGGCGGCGGGCCGGACCAGCTCGGCGAAATCCCGGTCGGCCGAGGTCGCCACGGCCACGGCGATCTGCGGGTAATAGACGGTCGTGCTGCCACAGCCATCGGCGACGGCCGCCCTGGCCTCGGCTTCGGAGGTGCCCATGTCGAAGGCGACGACGTAACGCAGGGCCCGTCCCTGGGGATGACACGAGGACTCGGCCTCGGCCGTCGCGACAGCGGCGACCGAACCGCAGAGCACCACCAAGGCGCACACGGCCGCTCGCAGGGACCGCCCCAGCAGGGACACCGGACCTCCCACCGGAGAACATCGGACGACGGGGGCACCGCTGCCTACGCGTCAGTACCCCCGAGCGGCACGCTAGCCACCCTCGGCCGGGTCGACAAGCTCTCCCGCGAAGTTCGCTCGGCCGGTGGCCGCGGCGCGCCCGAGAGCCAGGTGTGTGGCACCGAGTACACCGGAGTGGGGCCGGGGTGTGGGATACTCGCGGTGGCCGCTGGCCGACGGGCACACGTGAGAGGTGGCGCTCGCGGTCTCGTGGCCCGGTGGTGTGCTGCACATCCTCCACACGCGTCGCCGCTGTATGCGGCTCGACGACGTGGCGGGCGGCCCGATGTCGCGAACGTGGCCAGCGCTCCGCCGAGCAGACCTTCAGCCGTACGCGGCGCCCGGACAACCCCGGCGCCGTCGCGGTCCGGGCAAGGATTCCCGCTGCTGGTGACCACCACGGCGGAACGAACAGAAAGGGGCCCCTGCGCGGCCGCGTCGAGCCGGTGAGAGCCAGCCGACGCGCCCGGGGGCGGAGGAGATATATGTCGAACGCGGACACACCCGCCGTCACCGGCGGGAATACCGCCACACCCATCGCAGGCCAGCTGGGCGAACTGCCGCCCCGGATCCGGGTGCACGCGCTGGCGAAGCTGCTGGGATCCAACAGCCGTGAACTGATGGCCAAGCTCGGTGAGCTCGGCGAGACCGTCCGGAGCGCGCAGTCCAGCGTCACCCGCGAGGTCGCCTTCAAGCTCGCCGAAGCCCTCGCGGGCGGAGACGAGCCCGAAACGACTCCCGTCGCCGAGACCCCGGCGGCTCCCGAGCCCGAGGTCAAGGCTGAGCCGGAGCCCGCTCCGCAGGTGGAGGCCCCCTCGCGGCGTGTTCCGCCCGCGCTGGCCGCCCCCGTGACCCCGGAGCCACCGGAGCGGACGACCAGGCCGTCGAAGGTGGCCGCACACCTCCCGGTGTTCGCCGCGCCGTCGCCGGTGTTCCTGCCGCCGGAGCCCGTCGCGGCGAAGCCCGTCCGCAAGCCGGAGCCGGCCTTCACCCAGACCGATGAGACCGCCTCCGACGAGGACGAGACGCAGACCGAGCAGGCCGAGGGCCAGGGCACCGACGAGGACGGTGACGACGCCAACGGCCGTCGCCGCCGTCGTCGCGGACGCCGCGGTCGTGGCCGGGGCAAGGGCGGCGACGAGAGCTCGGCCGACTCCGAGAACGAAGACGAGCAGTCCGAAGAGCCGCGAGCCCCGCGCAACCGTCAGCAGCGCGCGAAGGACAAGGACGCCGAGACCGACGAGGCCGGCGCCGAGAGCGCCGAAGAGGCCGCTGCGGAGTCCGAGTCGGACAATGACGGCGAATCGGACAGTGGTAGCAAGCGCCGCCGTCGTCGCCGCCGTCGCAAGGGCGGGGACGACGACACCGCCGAGGCCACCAGCGACGACCCGCCCAACACCGTCGTCCACGTGCGCCAGGCCAAGGCCGCCGAGACCGAGCGCCCCGCGCGGGACGAGGTCCGCAGCGTGCGCGGCTCGACCCGGCTCGAAGCCAAACGCCAGCGCCGCCGGGACGGCCGCGAGGCCGGCCGCCGTCGTGCGCCGATCCTGTCCGAGGCCGAGTTCCTCGCCCGCCGCGAGTCGGTCGAGCGCACCATGGTCGTCGCCGAGAAGGGCGAGTCCACGCAGATCGGCGTGCTCGAAGACGGCGTCCTGTGCGAGCACTTCGTGACGTCGTCGGGCACCGGCTCGATCGTCGGCAACGTGTACCTCGGCCGCGTGCAGAACGTGCTGCCGTCGATGGAGGCCGCCTTCATCGACATCGGCCGCGGCCGCAACGCCGTGCTCTACGCCGGCGAGGTCGACTGGGACGCCGCCGGTCTCGAGGGCAAGGCCCGCAAGATCGAGCAGGCGCTCTCCACCGGCGATTCCGTGCTGGTCCAGGTCACCAAGGACCCGGTCGGGCACAAGGGCGCCCGGCTGACCACGCAGATCTCGCTGCCGGGCCGCTTCCTGGTCTACGTGCCCGCGGGCGGCGCCACCGGTATCTCCCGGAAGCTCCCGGAGAACGAGCGCCGCCGTCTGAAGGACATCCTCAAGCGCATCGTCCCCGAGGACGCAGGTGTGATCATCCGCACCGCCTCCGAGGGCATCAGCGAGGAGGAGCTGGACCGGGACGTCCGCCGCCTCAAGGCGCAGTGGGACGTCATCAAGGAGAAGGCCGAAGCCGGCAACGGCGGCAAGAAGAACAGCGCCCCGGTCATGCTCTACGAAGAGCCGGACCTGCTGGTCAAGGTCGTCCGCGACCTGTTCACCGAGGACTTCGCCAAGCTGGAGATCCAGGGCGACAAGGCCTGGGACACCATCTACAACTACGTGCAGCACGTGGCGCCGGACCTGGCGGATCGCGTCAAGCGGTACACGGGAACCGGTTCGGCCTTCGCTGACCACCGCATCGACGAGCAGATCACCAAGGCGCTGGACCGCAAGGTCTGGCTGCCCTCGGGTGGCTACCTGGTCATCGACCGCACCGAAGCGATGACGGTCATCGACGTCAACACCGGCAAGTTCACCGGATCGGGTGGCAACCTCGAGGAGACGGTGACCAGGAACAACCTGGAGTCGGCGGAGGAGATCGTCCGCCAGCTCCGGCTCCGGGACATCGGCGGCATCATCGTCATCGACTTCATCGACATGGTGCTCGAGTCCAACCGCGAGCTCGTGCTGCGGCGGCTGACCGAATGCCTCGGCCGCGACCGCACGCGTCACCAGGTTGCCGAGGTCACCTCGCTCGGCCTGGTGCAGATGACCCGCAAGAAGATCGGCACCGGGCTGCTCGAGGCGTTCTCGACGCCGTGCGAGCACTGCAAGGGCCGCGGCGTGGTCGTCTCGACCGAGCCGCAGCGCACCGGTGGCGGCGGCAACGGTCACAACCACGGCGGTGGCGGTGGTGGCGGCAAGGAGCAGGGCTCCCGCCGGTCCCGCGGCCGGGGCAAGGGCGAGGACCAGGGGCAGGCCCAGAACGAGCCCGCCGCGGCCAAGGCCGAAACGCCTCCGCCCGCCCAGCGCGAGTCGGTGGTTTCGGCGGTCCAGGCGGTGGCCAACGCCACGAAGGCGGCCAAGGGCGAGCACACGCACGAGGTCACCGAGAACGTCGAGGGCACCGCGCTGAACGGGCACGCCCCGCAGGCTTCGGAGCCCGTGGCCGAAGCGACCGTCGAACAGGCGGCCGAGGCGGCCGCTGAGCCGGTCTCCGAGCCGGTCGCCGAGGCGCCCGCGACGGAACTCGCCGGTGAGCCGGTGACGACTCCGGACGACGAAGCTCCGGCCGTGCGCGAGGAAGAGATCGCCGTCGTCGCGGAATCGGGCCCGGAGCCCGAAGCGCCCGAGGTGCCGGTGACTCCTGAGACTGTTGTGACAGAAGAGGTTTCCGAGCCCGAGACTCCTTCCGCTCAGGAGGAGACCGAGCCCGAGGTGGACGTTCCGGCCCCGGCCGTGCGCTCCACCACCCGCCGTCGTCCGCGACGGGCGGCCTCACGGCCGGCCGGTCCGCCGGTCAAGGCGTCGGAAACGAGCTAGTGAACACCTAGGGGCACCCCGGTGTGATCGCACCGGGGAGCCCCACGTAACCTGTAGAACGGCCCGCCACCTAGAGCGGGCACCTTGCGCAGCATCTGGACCACCGAGACTTTCCTGGTGGGCCGATCACGCAAGCCCCCACCCGTTGTCGAGTAAGCAGGAGACTTCCGTGTCGGCGTACGCGATCGTCAAGACTGGCGGCAAGCAGTACAAGGTGGCCGTCGGCGACGTCGTCGAGGTCGAGAAGCTCGAAGGCGAGCCGGGTACCGAGCACACCTTCCCCGCAGTCCTCTTCGTGGACGGTGGCGACGTCACCACGGACGCCGACGCGCTGGCGAAGGTCTCGGTCACCGGCAAGGTCGTCGAGCAGACCAAGGGTCCGAAGATCCGGATCCACAAGTTCAAGAACAAGACCGGCTACCACAAGCGCCAGGGTCACCGGCAGAAGCTGACCCGCGTCGAGGTCACCGGCATCTCCAAGTAGGACTTTCTCCGGATCTTCGTCAGAAAGAGGATTGAGCCATGGCTCACAAGAAGGGTGCGTCCAGCTCCCGCAACGGTCGCGATTCGAACGCGCAGCGACTGGGCGTCAAGCGCTACGGCGGCCAGGAAGTCAACGCGGGCGAGATCCTGATCCGCCAGCGTGGCACCAAGTTCCACCCCGGCGTGAACGTCGGCCGTGGCGGCGACGACACGCTGTTCGCGCTGGCCGCCGGTGCGGTCCAGTTCGGCGAGAAGCGTGGCCGCAAGACGGTCAACATCGTGCCGTCCGAAGCCTGACATTCGGCTTCAAGCTAGACCTCTGACGAGGGGTGGGCCGGAATATCCGGGCCCACCCCTCGTTTGTTTTGTATATCCCCCTTTCTTTCGCGAGTGAATAGAGGCAAGTCATGGCGTCCCGGTTCGTGGACCGAGCGGTGATCCATCTGGCCGCCGGTGACGGTGGGAACGGCTGCGCCTCGGTGCACCGCGAGAAGTTCAAGCCCCTCGGCGGCCCGGACGGCGGCAACGGCGGCAACGGCGGCGACGTGCTGCTGATCGTCGATCCGAACGTCCACACGCTGCTCGACTTCCACTTCCGCCCGCACGCCCGCGCCGGCAACGGCAAACTGGGCCAGGGCGGCAACCGCGCCGGTGCGGCGGGGGAGACGCTGGAGATGCGCGTCCCGTCCGGCACCGTCGTGATGACCGAGGACGGCGAGATCCTGGCCGACCTCGTCGGGCCGGGAACCACCTTCGTCGCCGCCCAGGGTGGCCGTGGCGGCCTCGGCAACGCGGCGCTGGCCTCCAAGGCCCGCCGGGCGCCCGGGTTCGCGCTGCTGGGCGAGCCGGGGGAGACCCGCGACCTCGTCCTGGAACTGCGTTCGGTCGCCGACGTCGGGCTGCTGGGTTTCCCGTCCGCGGGCAAGTCGTCGCTGATCTCGGTGCTGTCCGCGGCCAAGCCGAAGATCGCCGACTACCCGTTCACCACCCTGGTGCCGAACCTGGGCGTGATCACCGCCGGATCGACCGTGTTCACCATGGCCGACGTGCCGGGGCTGATCCCGGGTGCGAGCGAGGGCAAGGGCCTCGGCCTCGACTTCCTGCGTCACATCGAACGCTGCGCCGTGCTGGTGCACGTCGTCGACTGCGCCACCTTCGAGCCCGGTCGCGACCCGCTGTCCGACATCGACGCCCTCGAAGAAGAGCTGGCCCGCTACACCCCGAGCCTCGGCGGTGACCTCGCCGACCGGCCGCGGGTGGTGGTGCTGAACAAGATCGACATCCCGGACGCCGCCGAGCTCGCCGAGTTCGTGCGCCCGGAACTGGAAGCCCGCGGCCTCAGCGTGTTCGAGATCTCGACCGCGTCGCGGCAGGGGCTGAAGGAACTGACCTACGCGCTCGCCGCCGTCGTCGAGAAGTACCGCGCCGAACAGCCCGCCCCCGAGCCGGCGAAGGTCGTGCTCCGGCCGATGGCCGTCGACGACGCGGGCTTCACCGTCGAACTCGACCCGGAGGAGGAAGGCGCGTTCATCATCCGCGGCTCCCGTCCGGAGCGGTGGATCCGGCAGACCAACTTCGGCAACGACGAAGCCGTGGGTTACCTCGCGGACCGGCTCAACCGGCTGGGTGTCGAGGAAGTACTGGCACGCAAGGGCGCCGTACCCGGCAGCCCCGTCACCATCGGCGACGTCCAGTTCGAGTGGGAGCCTTCGACCCCGGCCGGGGTCGCGGTGCACCTGTCGGGCCGGGGCACGGACGTGCGGCTGGAGAACACCAGCCGGATCGGTGCCGCCGAGCGCAAGGAAGCCCGCCGGATCCGTCGTGACGGTCCGGACGGCGTCGAAGACGAAGACGAGATGGACGACGAGTGAGCTCAACCCGGGTGGCGATCGCCGACGCGAAGCGTGTGGTCGTCAAGGTCGGTTCCTCCGCACTGACCACCGCCGGCGACGGTCTCGACGTGGCCAGGCTGGACGCCTTGGTGGACGCGATCGCCGACCGGGTCTCCCGCGGCACGCAGATCGTGCTGGTGTCCTCGGGTGCGATCGGCGCGGGACTCGCGCCGCTCTCGCTCGGCAAACGACCGCGTGACCTCGCCACCCAGCAGGCCGCGGCCAGCGTCGGGCAGCTCGCGCTGGCCCACGCCTACGCCGAGTCGTTCGGCCGGTTTTCGTTGACGGTGGGCCAGGTTCTGCTGACGTCGGACGACGTCGTGCGCCGTGCGCACTACCGCAACGCGCAGAACACGTTCACCCGGCTGCTGGCACTCGGTGCCGTTCCCGTGGTCAACGAGAACGACACCGTGGCCACCGAAGAGATCCGCTTTGGCGACAACGACCGGCTGGCCGCGCTGGTGGCGCACCTGATCGGCGCCGACGCGCTCGTCCTTTTGTCCGATGTGGACGGTCTGTACGACGGGGACCCCCGTGACGGCGCGACCCGCAAGATCGCCGAAGTCGCCGGGGAGTCCGATGTGGACGGGATCACCGTCGGCATGTCGAGCTCCGGGCTCGGCACCGGCGGCATGGTGTCGAAGCTCGCCGCCGCCCGCACCGCCGCCGGCGCCGGGATCCCGGTCCTGCTCGCCGCCGCTTCCGAGGCCGCCCGCGCCCTGACCGCCGCCGAGGTCGGCACGGCGTTCGCCGCCGCGGACTCCCGGCTGTCTGCGCGCCGGTTCTGGCTGGGTTACGCCGCGGGCGCGTCCGGGAAACTGCATCTCGACGACGGCGCGGTCGCGGCCGTCGTCCGCCGCCGTCGCTCCCTGTTGGCCGCCGGGATCACCGGTGTCGACGGCGACTTCCAGGCGGGCGACGTCGTCGATCTGGTCGATCTCCGGCAGCGGACCGTGGCGCGTGGCGTCGTGGCCTTCGACGCGGGCGAACTGCCCGACCTCATCGGCCGCTCCAGTCACGACCTGCCCGCGGAGCAGCGTCGCGAGGTCGTCCACGCGGACGATCTCGTTCCCCTGCGGCGCTAGGGGATCAGGCCCGGCGTCAGGGCGAATCGGCGAGGTGGCCGACCAGGCGCGCCAGTTGTTCGCCGTAGGCCTCGGCGAACTCGGCCGACTGGGGGTCCTGGCCGGAGACGGCCCGGACGATCCGAGGCAGCGCCAGCGCGGCACTGGACGCGGCCATGAAGATCACCAGCAGGAAAGCCGGATCGAGGTCGGCGGGGAAATCGCCCGCGGCCTGCCGGGCTCGCACGTACTCCACTTGCCGCTGGAGGAATTCGCGCTGCCCCTCGACGCCGATCGCGTCGGGGGCGCCGTCGGTCAGGTTCTCCCAGAGGAACAGCTTGGCGAGGTCGTGATCCCGGACTCCAGACCTGGCGAAGAACCGGACGACCTCCGCGAACGGTTTCTCGTGGTCGGCGACCGCGGCGTAGTCGCCGTACATCGTCGCGGTCAGCGCGTTGTACAGCCCTTCCTTGCCGCCGAAGTAGTACGAGATCAGCTGCTTGTTCACGCCCGCTTTCGCGGCGATCTCGCTGACGCGTGCCGCGGCGTAGCCCTTCGCGCCGAACTCGCCCTTCGCCGCCTCCAGGAGCAGGGCCTTCGTGCGCTCGGGATCGCGCTGGCGTTCGACGGGGGCGCGGCGAGGGCTGCGCGAGGCGGCTTCGGACATGCGGTTCAGCTTAGCCGCTGACTCTTTCAAACGAGTGGTTGACACTATCATCTGTATGGTTGATAGTTGTCGGCGGAGAGAGGAGAACCCATGACCACGAGGATCGCGATCATCGGCGGCGGAACGGGCGGTCTCTGCTTGGCGCAAGGGCTGCGCAAGGCGGGAATCGACGTGTCCGTTCACGAACGCAGCCGCACTCGGACCGAACGTCTGCAGGGCTATCGCGTGCACATCAACCCGCACGGCGCCGCAGCCCTGCACGAATGCCTGCCGCCCGAGCTCTGGCAGCGGTTCCTGGACACCACCGGCACCACGAGCGGCCCGTTCTCCTTCGTGACCGAGCGGCTGCGGGACCTGATGGTGATCGACGCCGAGCTCACGTCGAGCCCCGATCCCGCGTCGGACCATCATTCGGTCAGCCGGATCAGCCTGCACCAGGTGCTGTCCGACGGGCTCGAAGGAGTTCTGCACCACGGCAAGGAGTTCGTCGGCTATCGCCGCGAAGGCGAGGTGGTCGTCTGCGAGTTCGCCGACGGCAGCACCGTCGAAGCAGACTTGGTCATCGGCGCCGACGGGGCCAATTCCCGCGTGCGCGAACAGTTTCTTCCCGACGCCGAGCGAGTGGACACGGGAATCATCGCGATCGCGGGCAAACACCCGCTGACCGAAGAGACCCGCAAGCGTTTGCCCGCCCGGCTCACCGACGGTCCGAGCATGGTGATGCCGCGTGCCGGGGCGGGCTTGTTCACCGCGCCGCACGAGCTGGCCGGCGCCTCGTCGGTCAACGACGAAACGGCGGACTACGACCCCGTTCTGTTCGACAACACCTCGAGTTACGTCATGTGGGCGTACGCGGCGGACGACCGGCGCTACCCGGACAACCTGTCCTCATTGGACGGTGCCGCGTTGCGCGCCCTGGTGCTGGACTTGATCGAAGGCTGGGATTCCGCGTTCAAGGAACTGGTCGCCGGTTCGCCCGAGGAGGCGGTGTCCCGGCTGCCGATCTTCACCTCGAAGCCCGTCGAGCCATGGCCGACGAGCAACGTCACGTTGCTGGGCGACGCGATCCACAGCATGACCCCGTTCCGCGGGATCGGCGCGAACACCGCGCTCCGGGACGCGCAACTGTTGTGCCGCAATCTCGTCGAAGCCCGCAAGACCGGCGCGGTGCGCTCCGCGGTCGCCGACTACGAGCAGAGGATGCGTGACTACGGTTTCGCGGCGGTGCGCGACTCGGAGCGCAGTGCCCGCCAGTTCGTGTCGGAGAACCGGGCGGGCCGCACGATGGCACGAGGGATGTTCCGCTTCTTCCAGGCGATCCCTCCGCTGAAGCGCAAGGTCTTCAGCGACCACGGCGACTCATAGCCGGGCGGGAGTGGAGATGCCCAGCAGGGACAGGCCCAGCGTCAGCGTCTTCGAGGTGAGTTCGGCCAGCAGCAGTCGTGAGTCGCGGACGCCGGGACCTTCGGCGTCCAGCACCGTGCACTGTTCGTAGAACCGCGAGAAGACGACCGCGGTTTCGTACAGATAGGTGCACAGTTTGTGGGGGAGATGTCCGGCGGTCGCCGCGCCGACCGCCTCGGGGAAGCGGGTCAGCGCGAGTGCCAAAGCACGCTCCGCGGGGTGGCCGAGCAGGACCCGCGCTCCGGCGAGGTCTTGATCCGCTTTCGCCAGCACGGAACGGATCCGCGCGTTGGCGTACTGCAGATAGACCGAGGTGTTCCCGCTCTTGGCGAGCATCCGGTCCCAGGAGAAGACGTAGTCACGTTCGCGATCACCGGAAAGGTCGGCGTACTTGATCGCGCCGATCCCGATCGTCTCGGCGACCTCTTCCCTGATTTCGGGGGAGAGGTCGGCCCGGTCGTCGATGACTTCGGCGGCGTGGGAGATCGCCTCGGTGAGCAGATCGGAAAGCCGGACCGATTCACCCGCCCGGGTCTTCATGGCACGGCCGTCCTCGCCGAGCACCGAGCCGAACCCGATGTGCTCGGCCCGATGTTTCTCACGGAGCCAGCCGGCGGCCCGGCACACGGCGAACACCATCGCGAAGTGCTGCGCTTGCGGCGCGCCGACGACGTAGAGCAGATCGGTGACCTCGCGTTGTTCCGTCCAGTACCGCAGGGTCGCGAGATCGGTGGCCGCGTAGCCGTAGCCGCCGTCCCGCTTCCGCACGATGAGGGGCAGCGGATCGCCTTCCCGGTTGCGGAAACCGTCGGGAAAGACGCAGACCGCGCCGTCGCTGATCTCGGTCAGCCCGGCGGTGTCCAGGTCGTCCACGACCGCGGCGAGCAACGGGTTGTAGAAGCTCTCGCCGTAGACGTCCTCGCGCGCCAGGCCGATCCCGAGAAGGTCGTAGACCTGGGTGAAATGCCGTGTCGACTCGTCGACCAGACGTTGCCACAGCGACAGCGTCTCTTCGTCGCCGCTTTGCAGGAGCACCACCCGCTCGCGCGAGCGGGTCGCGAAGCCGTCGTCGGTGTCGAACTTCGCCCGGGCGGCCCGATAGAAGCCGTTGAGGTCTCCGATCGCGTACGGGCCGGACGGGCGTTCGTCGAGCAGATGCTCGATCAGCATGCCGAACGGAGTGCCCCAGTCGCCGAGATGGTTGTGCGGGACGACCTCATGTCCGGCGAAGCGTGACAGCCGGACGATCGCGTCGCCGATGACGGTCGACCGGAGATGCCCGACGTGCATTTCCTTCGCCACGTTCGGGCTGCTGTAGTCGACGGCGATCCGCCGGGGCCGCGGCGTCACCGGGACACCCAGCCGTGGGTCGCCGTTGAGCGCGGTCGTCCGCTCGGCCAGCCACGACGAGCGCAGGGTGAAGTTGAGGAAGCCCGGCCCCGCGACCTCCGGTGGTTCGGCGAGATCGGCGACGTCGAGCCGCGCCGCGATGTCGGCGGCGATCTCCCTTGGCGGCTTGCCGAGGCGTTTGCCCAAGCTCATCGCGAGATCGCATTGATAGTCGACGCCGCTCTGCGCGGAGACCCGCACCAGGGCGGACGGCGGTTCGAAGTCGGTGACGTGGCGAAGGGCCTTCACCACGCGTCGAGCCAATTCCTCGCTTACATCGCCGAACAACACGGTGTCCCTCCTTCGCGCTCGTCGTAGGAGCGCGAGGGTAGCCACTACCCGTGTCGTCGGCGACGGAGTTTCAGCGCAGGTCGCTGCCCTTGGTCTCCGGCAGGGTCCGGATGACGAAGAACGCGATCACCGCTCCGGCGGCCACGTACCAGAAGAACAGCGTCGACAGCCCGGCGTCGGACAGCGCCGTGAGCACCAGGGGAGCGGTCCCGCCGAACAACGCGACGGTCAGGTTGTACCAGGCGCCGATGCCCAGGCCGCGCAGTTCGGTGGGGAACAGCTCGCTCATGATCGCGGGCGCGATCGACGTCATCGCCGTGTACAGGCAGAGCCCGACGCAGAACACGACCAGCAGACCCGGCAGGCCCGGCCGGACCAAAGTGGACAGCGGGACGATGAGGATCGCGATCGCCGCCGCCCAGACGAGCAGCTGTGGCTTGCGGCCGAAGCGATCCGACAGGGCGCCCATCGGGTACTGGAGCGCGACGAACAGCGCCGTCGCGATCGACAACGCGAGGAACACGTCGACGTCGTCGGCCTTGCGGGTCTTGACCGCGAACGAGGTCAGTGCGCTGAAGAACGTGTAGTAGCAAAGGGTCGACAGCATCGAGAAACCCACGAGCTGCACGACGGCCCGCGGGTGCTCGCGGAGGGTGGTGCGCAGCGGCCGCTCGACCCGGCGCGCCGTCGACTTCTTCTCTTCGAAGATCTCGGTCTCGGCGAGACTGCGGCGCAGCCACAGGCCGATGATGCCGAGAACGCCGCCGAGCAGGAACGGGATCCGCCAGCCGTACGCCGTCAGATCCGCCTTCGACATCGTCCTGGCGAGAACGAAGCCGAGGATCGAGGCGATCAGGACGGCGGAGCCGGTCGAGATGTAGAAGAAGGCGGAGTACCGCCCGCGGCGGGCGGGTGGCGCGATCTCACCGAGGTACGCCGACGCGTTGGAGACCTCGCCGCCGAGCGACAGTCCTTGCGCCACCCTCGCGAGCAGCAACAGGATCGGGGCCAGCCAGCCGACCTGGTCGAACGTCGGCAGGAGACCGATGGCCACCGAACCGCCCGCCATCAGCACGATGGTCAGGATCATCGCGGGCTTCCGGCCCTTGACGTCGGCGAAGCGGCCGAGCAACATCCCGCCGAGCGGCCGGAAGAAGAACGCCAGCGCGTACGTCGCGAAGGTGTTGATCAACGCCAGCGCTTCATTGCTCTTCGGGAAGAACTCGCTGGCGAAGTAGATGCTGAAGGTCGCGTAGATGGTCCAGTCGAACCATTCCAGCGCGTTCCCGACGCTGGCGGCGAACAACTTCTTCACCGGGAGCCGATGCCTCAGCCGCTCCGTCGTTGCGTCCGCCATCGGCACCTCCGTACTCGCGCGTGGACGGAACCTTGCCAGAAAGTTCCCGCGCGGGAAAGAACCTGTCGAATGTCGGGATCGGGATCCTCGGTTACGAAGTGCTCGCGAGAGCGAACGGCAGAACGGCGCGAGCCCCGGCCTGGCGGAGCAAGCGTGCGGACAGGGTCATCGTCCATCCGGTGTCGATCAGGTCGTCGACCAGCAGGATCGGGCCCTCCGCCGAGGCGACCTCGGCGGCGAGCCCGTCGGAAAGGCCGAGGCGATTCCACAGGTCGGCCAGCCGCTGCGCGCTGTTCGCCTGACGCGGGGGCGGTCCCGTCGAAGTCATGGCGCCCAGGTAGTTCAGCCGCCCGATGGACGCCAGTTTCGTCGCCAGACTGTGGACCAGCTGGGGCCGGGTGGCGGACGGCACCTCCACCACCGCGACCGGACGCTCGGACCACTGCCAGCCCTTGAGCACCTCGATGCAGGCTTGGAAGACCGGATCGGGGAGTTCGGTGTCCACTGCGGACGGTCCGACGAGCTCGCGCAGCCGCGTGCCCCAGCCGACGTCGGTCACCCGCCCGACGACCTGGCCCGTTTCGGCCTGCTCGCCCGCCGGCAGCCGTCCGGAGAGCGGGACCTCCAGCCCTGCCATCCCGGTCGGCCACATCTTCCGTGGCGCGACTTCGACTCCCGGGCGACGCAACCGCTGCCGGGTGGCGTCGACGACGTCGTCGGAAATCGTGGTGTCCCAATGCTTACCGGTGCAGTTGTCGCACCGTCCGCAGGGCGTCGCCTCGGGGTCATCCAGCTGCTTCCGCAGGTACTCCATCCGGCAGCCGTCGGTTTCGAGGTAGGCCAGCATGGCGTTCTGCTCGTTGGTCCGCGCCGCGCTCACCCGCGCATAGCGTTCCTTGTCGTACCGCCACTCCTCACCGGTGCCTTCCCAGCCGCCCTTCACCCGGCGGACGGCGCCGTCGACGTCCAGCACCTTGAGGACCATCTCCAGGCGGGACCGGGACAGTTCGACGAACGGTTCGAGCGCGGGTGTCGACAGTGGACGGTCCGCGTACGCCAGCGCGTTGAGCACCTGGGTCACCCGCAGTTCGTCCGGGAAGGCGAGCGAGCCGAAGTACGCCCAGATGTCCTTGTCCTCGTGACCCGGCAACAGGATCACTTCGGCGCGATCGACGCCACGTCCGGCACGGCCGACCTGCTGGTAGTACGCGATAGGGGAGGACGGAGCCCCGAGGTGGACGACGAAGCCCAGATCCGGCTTGTCGAACCCCATGCCCAGCGCCGAGGTGGCCACCAGCGCTTTGACGTTGTTGTTCAGCAGATCGTCTTCGGCCGCCTGCCGGTCCGCGGGGTCGGTCTTCCCGGTGTAGGCGGCGACCGGATAGCCGCGTTCGGTCAGCAGGCCCGCCACGTCGTGGGCGGCGGCGACGGTGAGCGTGTAGATGATGCCGGAGCCCGGCAACTCCTCCAGATGCTCGGCCAGCCAGGCGAGCCGGGCCTGCGACGTGGGCAGCTTGGCCACCGAGAGGTGCAGGCTTTCGCGGTCCAGGCTGCCCCGCAGGACGAGGGTGTCGCCCCCGTTGCCGATGCCGAGCTGTTCGGCGACGTCGGTCGCCACGCGGTCGTTCGCGGTGGCGGTGGTGGCGAGGACCGGGACGCCGTCGGGCAGGTCCTTCAGCAGTGTCCGCAACCGCCGGTAGTCCGGCCGGAAATCGTGACCCCAGTCCGAGATGCAGTGCGCCTCGTCGACCACGAGCAGGCCGGCGCTCGCGGTCAGCTTCGGCAGGACGGTGTCCCGGAAGTCCGGGTTGTTGAGCCGCTCCGGGCTCACCAGCAGGACATCGACCTCGCCGGCCGCGATCGCGGCCTGGACCTGATCCCACTCCTGCGGGTTCGCGGAGTTCATCGTCGCCGCGTGGATGCCCGCCCTCGCCGCCGCGGAGATCTGGTTGCGCATCAGCGCGAGCAGCGGCGAGATGATCACGGTCGGGCCGTTGCCCCGCTCCCGCAGCAACGCGGTGGCCAGGAAGTACACCGCGGACTTGCCCCATCCGGTGCGCTGCACGACGAGCGCGCGACGGCGGTGCGCGACCAGCGCCTCGATGGCCGTCCACTGGTCGTCACGCAGCCGGGCGCCCTCGCCCGCCAGCGACTGGAGGAGGGTCTCGGCGCGATCCCGGAGAGTCGATGTGTCCACGTCCCCACCTCTACCCCATGCCACCGACGAAGTCGCGACCGGGAAGTCGTGAACGGACCGTTCATCCATGGAACCGACTGTAATGTGATCCAGATCACGCCTGTTCGCTGGGTCCGGCGACCCGAGCGTGGAGCCTCGCGCGCTGTATAGGCTCACGACCCATGTCACCACGCAGGATCGGGGTCATGGGCGGCACGTTCGACCCCATTCACCACGGGCACCTCGTCGCGGCCAGTGAGGTCCAGTCGCGGTTCGCGCTCGACGAGGTCATCTTCGTGCCCACCGGTCAGCCGTGGCAGAAGTCCGACCGGGTGGTCACCCGCGCCGAGGACCGCTATCTGATGACGGTGATCGCCACGGCGTCGAACCCCGTCTTCTCGGTCAGCCGCGTCGACATCGACCGCGTCGGGCAGACCTACACCGTCGACACTCTGCGCGACCTGCGCGCGGAGTACCCGGACGACCAGCTGTTCTTCATCACCGGCGCGGACGCGCTCGAACAGATCCTCACCTGGCGCAACGCCGACGAGCTGTTCGACCTCGCGCATTTCATCGGCGTCACCAGGCCGGGTTACCGCCTCAACTCGCAGCATCTGCCGAGCGGGAAGGTGAGCCTGGTCGAGGTGACCGCGATGGCGATCTCGTCCACCGCGTGCCGTGAACGAGTCGAAGGCGGGGAGCCTGTCTGGTACCTCGTCCCTGACGGCGTAGTGCGCTACATCGCCAAAAAGGACCTCTATCGCAAAGACCGGGGTTCCCCACCGGGTACCCTCGTCGGGCGCACCCGCGAGTAAAGCCATCTGTTTGAGGAGAACTGTGACAGCCACGTCCGAGGCACGAGAGCTGGCCGTAGCGGCCGCCCATGCGGCGGCGGACAAGAAGGCGAGCGACGTGGTCGTGCTGGACGTGTCCGACCAGCTTGTCATCACCGACGCCTTCGTCATCGCGTCCGCGCCCAACGAACGCCAGGTCGGCGCCATCGTCGACAACGTCGAGGAGCAGCTGCGGCTCAACGGGCACAAGCCCGTCCGCCGTGAGGGCGCCCGCGAGGGCCGTTGGGTCCTGCTGGACTACGTCGACGTCGTCATCCACGTCCAGCACCAGGAGGAACGCTCCTTCTACGGTCTCGAGCGGCTCTGGAAGGACTGCCCGCGGATCGAGGTCGCCGGTCTGGAGACACCCGCCGAGGAGGACCCCGCCGACGCGCAAGGCGCCTCGTGAGCCCGCGGCGGCTGGTGCTCTGGCGCCACGGCGAGACCGATTACAACGCGGCGGGCCGGATGCAGGGGCATCTGGACTCCGCGCTGACCCAGGTCGGCTGGAACCAGGCCAGGTTCGCCGTTCCCGCGCTCGCCCGGTTCTCCCCGGATCTGGTGATCGCCTCGGATCTGCGCCGCGCGACCGACACGGCCACGGTGCTCACCGAGGCCATCGGCGTCCCGTTGCGCATCGACAAGCGCCTGCGGGAAACCCATCTGGGTGAATGGCAGGGCTTCACCGGCCAGCAGGTCGACGAGGCGTATCCCGGCGAACGTGCCCGCTGGCGCGTCGACGCGACCTGGGCGCCGCCCGGCGGCGAGTCACGGGTCGACGTCGCCGAGCGCGCGCTGGAGGTCGTCGCGGACCTGGATCAGGCCAATTCCGACGCCGGCGACGCGGTACTGCTGGCCACGCACGGCGGCTTGATCATCGCGCTGACCGCGAAACTGCTCGGCCTGCCGGTCGAGTCGTGGCCGTCGCTGGGCGGGATCGCGAACTGCCACTGGGTCGAGCTGACCAGGCGTGACGGCAACTGGCGCCTGGCCGCCTACAACGCGGGAATCACCGGCTGATCCATGGCCCCGCGCCTGCTCGTGTTCGGCGATTCCCTCAGTTTCCACGGCCCGGACGGCCCGCACGCCGCCGACGACGCGCGCCTGTGGCCCAATGTCGCCGCCGAAGCGCTCGGTGGAGGTGGCGTGGATCTCGTCGCCGGGTTCGGCTGGACCGCCCGTGACGCCTGGTGGTCGCTGATCGGCGACCCGCGGGTCTGGGCGGACCTCCATCATGTCGACGCCGTCGTCTTGGCCGTCGGGAGCATGGACACGCTGCCCTCGCCGCTGCCCACCTACCTGCGCACCGGACTGCGGTACCTGCGGCCCGACCCGCTGCGGCGAGTGGCGCGCAAGGCGTATCTCGCCGCCCAGCCGCGGCTCGCGATCGCATTTCGAGGACGTCCGGCGGTCCTGCCGTCGAAGCTCACGGTCCAGTACCTCGACACCGCCGTCGGGGCCTTACGGGCGCTGCGACCGGACCTGCCGATCTTCGGCATCCTGCCGTCCGTCCACCGGTCCGACGCCTACGGCCGCGTGCACACCGCCCGCGCCGGTGCCGCCGCCGCGATCGCCGCGTGGGGTCGTCGCGCGGACGTCCCGCTGCTGGATCTCGGAGCCGTCGTCGGCGACCACGTGCTGAGCGGACGGGGCAATCCGGACGGGATGCACTGGGGGTGGGAAGGACATGCCGCCGTCGGCGCGGAAATGGCCCGCCTGATGGCCCCGGTGCTCCGCCCCTCGGCAACGTAGGCTGGCTGCCGTGTCGGTCGCCGTAGTCACGGATTCCACCGCCCACCTGCCGGAAGGCTTCGCCGAACGGAACGGGATCCGGGTGGTCCCGTTGCATGTCCTCGTGGACGGCGTCGTCTTCCTCGACGGCGTCGAGATGGGGCCCGCGGCCCTGGCCGAGGCGCTCGGCAAACGCAGCCTGGTGACGACCTCCCGGCCGACACCCGCCGAGTTCGTCAAGGAGTTCCGGGCGGCGCTGGCCGAGGGCGCGGACGCCGTCGTGTCGGTCCACCTGTCCCGGGAGCTGTCGGGGACCTGGGAGGCGGCGGTACTCGCGGCCCAGGAGGTCGGACCGGACAAGGTGCGCGTGGTCGATTCGCGCAGCACCGCGATGGGGCTCGGGTTCGCCGCGTTGCGCGCGGCGGGCGCCGCCGCGGACGGAGCGGATCCGGCCGAGGTGGAGGCGGCCGCGGTCGACGCGGTGAGCCGCTCGGAGACCCTGTTCGCCGTCGAGACCCTGGAATACCTGCGCCGCGGCGGACGGATCGGCCCCGCGGCCGCCCTGCTCGGCACGGCGCTTGCGGTGAAACCGGTACTCCACATGTCCGAAGGCCGGATCCAGCCTCTGGAAAAGGTGCGGACGATGAATCGCGCGGTGGCGCGGCTGGTCGAACTCGCCGTCAAGGCGGCCGAAGGCGGGCTCGCCGACATCGCCGTCCACCACCTGGCTTCGCCCGAGCGCGCCGTCGAGCTGGCCAACCGGCTCGAGGAGTCGATCGACTGCCCGGAAGGGTGCGTGGTCTCGGAAATCGGCGCCGTCATCGGGGCCCACACCGGACCCGGTGTGCTCGGTGTGGTGATCCAGCGAGCGGGTTAGGGAAACCCGCCAGCGTCCCATACGGTCCCGACGGAAAACGGTGATCCGGCCTCGGCCGCGGCCGAGTTGTCCACAACACCCCACTTGTCCACAGCCTCGGGATTCTCCACTGCCGCCCGCCGTCCCCGCTCCGTAGCGTCGTTCACGTGTTCGACCAAACCGCCCGGTCACCGGGTCCCTCCGTCAACGCCAGGCTGGCGTGGCTGGCCGCGCAGCTGTCGTCGCCCACCCAGGGCCCGCCCGCGGGCAGGCTCGTACGCCGCTGGGTGCCAGCCCGGTTCACGGCGGACGGGATTCCGGTGAACCGACGGTGGTTCGCCGTGGTGGCCGTGCTGATCGCGGTGGCCGTGATCGTGGCCGGAGCGATCGCCTTGTTCGGACACCGGCCAGGGGCGGAAACCGTGCCGCCCCTGCCGTCGGCGAAGGCCGCCGGAGACGTTCCCGCCGCGGCGGGCAAGGCGCCTCTGGTGGTCAGCGTCGTCGGCCGGGTACTCAGACCCGGCCTGGTCACGATCCCTCCGGGCGCACGGGTCGCCGATGCTCTCACAGCGGCCGGTGGGGCACAGCCCGGAACGGATCTGACCGGAGTGAATCTGGCCCGGCGGCTCACCGACGGTGAGCAGGTGGCCGTCGGTGTCCCCGTTCCGGCCGCGGCCGGAACGGCGGCACCGGCGGGGAAGCTCGACCTGAACACGGCCACGGCCGAGCAACTCGACACGCTGCCCGGGGTCGGCGAGGTGATGGCGAAACGCATCATCGACTGGCGGTCCGGGCACGGCGGGTTCACCACCGTCGAGCAACTCCGTGACGTAGAAGGGATCGGCGAAAGCAAGTATCGAAAATTCCGGGAATTGGTGTCCGTCGGATGAACCCGTCCGCCGATCCGTCCGAAGTGGACACCGCGTCGTGGCGAGGTCAAGACCTGCGGCTGTTACCGGCCGCGGCGACGGCCTGGCTCGGCACTCTTTCCGGACTTCTCGCCGGCTGGTGGATCACGATGCTCTGCGGTGCGGCCGCCGTGGTGCTCGCGATCATCGCCGGTGTCCGTGCCCGCCGGACGGCGTCCCGGTGGGTGGCGGGCCTGGGTGCCCTGGCGGTCCTCGGCGTGCTCACCGCCGGCCCGGTGGCGCTGCGGATCCGGGCCGCCGAGCACGACGACCTCCGTGCCGCCGCCGCACGGGGGAGCGACGCCACCACGAGGGTGGTGGTCACCGAGCGGCCACGTCCGGTCCGCGGTGCCGGATACGCCGATCGCCGGGCGGGCACCCGCCTGGTGGTCATCGCCGCGACGGTGGACGCCGCGGTGACGGGTGAGCGGGCGGTGGATTCGGCCGGCCGGATCCTCCTGCTCGCCCCCGCCGAGGGGTGGAAGGACCTGCTGCCCGGGCAGCAGGTCACCGCCTCCGGGCGGCTCGCGCCGGCGAAGGGGGCCGAATTGACTGTCGCGGTCCTCTCGGTGCGAGGTCCACCGTCGAACGCCGGACCGGCGCCCTGGTGGCAGCGAGCCGCGGAATCGCTGCGCACCGGGCTCCGGGAGCTTTGCGCCGTCCTCCCGGAGGAAGAGGCCGGTCTCGTGCCCGGACTGGTCGTGGGGGACACGAGCACGCTCTCCCCGAGGGTGGAACACGAGTTCACCGACTCCGGCATGTCCCACCTGATGGCCGTGAGCGGTGGGAACGTGGCGATCGTCTGCGGCTCGATCCTCCTGCTGCTGAGAGTGCTCCGGGTCGGGCCGCGGACTTCCGCCACCGCGGCCGCCGTGGGGCTGGCCGGGTTCGTGGTCCTCGCCGGGCCCGCGCCCAGCGTGCTCCGCGCCGGGGTGATGGGGGCGGTCGGGCTGCTGGCGCTGGCACTGGGGCGCCGGGGTTCGGCGCTGCCCGCGCTGGCGTTCGCGGTGGCCGGGCTCGTGGTGGCGGATCCGGCGATGGCCGCCGACTTCGGGTTCGCGCTTTCGGTGCTCGCCACAGCCGGGCTCGTACTGCTGGCGCCGAAATGGGCGGAGTGGCTGGTCGGACGCGGTGTTCCGGCCGGCTACGCCGAGGGGCTGGCCATCCCGCTGGCAGCGTTCGTGATGACGGCGCCGGTCATCGCGGGCATGGCGGGATCGGTCAGCCTCGTCTCGGTGCTGACCAACGTGCTCGCCGCGCCGGTGGTCGCCCCGGCCACCGTGTTCGGCGTGCTCGCCACCGCCGTCGGACCGTGGTGGCCGTCGGCGGGCCGGCTGCTGGTCCGGTTGACCGAACCCGAGGCGAGCTGGCTCATCACCGTGGCCCGCCACGGCGCCCGGGCCCCGGGAGCCGTCGTGGACTGGCCGGATGGCTGGTGGGGCGGACTTTTGGCGGCCGGACTGCTCGCCGTGCTGCTCGTCGTCATCCGGTTGCGGCACGGCCGGATCCTGCTGGCGATCGCGTTGGCCACCGGGCTGGTCGTCTTCGTACCGGTGCGGGTGCTGGCACCGGCGTGGCCACCGCCGGCGTGGAACGCCGTCGCCTGTGACGTCGGACAGGGCGATGCCGTCGTCCTCGCCACGGGTGAGCAGGGGAGGGCCGTCCTGGTCGACACCGGGCCGGAACCGGGACCGGTGGACGAATGCCTGAACAGGCTCGGTGTGGACCGCGTGCCGCTGATCGTATTGAGTCATCTGCACGCCGACCACATCGGAGGTCTCGGATCCGTCTTCGAGGGCCGGTCGGTCGGAGCGGTCGCCGTCGGCCCGGGACGGGCTCCGGCGTGGGCGTGGCAGCAGGTCGCGGACGAGACGGCGCGCCGCGGGATTCCCTTGCTGGAGCTGGAGATCGGACAACGGCTGGAATTGCAGGCGTTGTCACTCGACGTTCTGGGGCCGCGTTATGTCACCCGGCGCTCGGTCCGTGAACAGGACGGCACGGTGATCAACAACGGTTCGGTCGTCCTGCGTGCCGGGACCCCGGCGGGCCGGTTGCTGCTGACAGGCGACATCGAGCTCGCCGCGCAGTCCGACCTGATGGCCGAGGGTGCCGATCTGCGTGCCGAGATCTTGAAGGTCCCGCATCACGGAAGTCGTTACACGGCACCGGATTTCCTCAACGCCGTGGCCCCGCGGGCCGCGCTCGTGAGCGTCGGTGCTGGAAACACCTACGGTCATCCGAACAAGTCCACTTTGGACAGCCTGGTGGCCGTCGGCGCGTCGGTCGCCAGGACGGACACGGACGGCGACACCGCGGTGGTCGCCGACGCGCGAGGCATCGCCCTGGTACGCCGGGGTGAGCCCCGTGGCCCGCCTCGTTCCTGAGGCGGGCCACGGGAACTCAGATACCGAGAGCCTCGCGGACCGCGTCGGCCGAGGCGCTGACGGTGGCCTTCGGGCCGATCTTGTCCTCGACGGCGTCGAGGGTCTTGAGGCCGTCGCCGGTGATCAGCAGGACGATCTCCTCGTCCGGGTTGAGCTTGCCGGTCTCGATGAGCTTCTTGGCCGTCGCGACGGTCACGCCGCCCGCGGTCTCGGTGAAGATGCCCTCGGTGCGGGCGAGCAGCCGGATACCCTCGACGACCTCTTCGTCGGTGACGTCTTCGATCGCGCCGCCGGTGCGGTTGACCACGTCGAGCACGTAGGGGCCGTCGGCCGGGTTCCCGATCGCCAGCGACCGGGCGATCGTGTCCGGCTTGACCGGCTGGACGACGTCGTGACCGGCGCGGAAGGCCGCCGAGACGGGGGAGCAGCCGGTGGCCTGCGCGCCGAACACCTTGTACGGCGTCTCGTCGACGAGGCCGAGCTGACCGAACTCGCGGAAACCCTTGTCCACCTTGGTGAGCTGGGAACCGGAGGCGATCGGCACCACGATCTGGGAGGGAAGCCGCCAGCCGAGCTGTTCGGCGACCTCGAAGGCCAGCGTCTTGGAACCTTCCGAGTAGTAGGGCCGGACGTTCACGTTGACGAACGCCCAGCTCTCCTGCTCGGCGGCGAGCTGGGTGGCGAGCCGGTTCACGTCGTCGTAGTTGCCGTCGACCGCGATCAGGTCACCGTCGTACACGGCGGTGGTGAGGATCTTGGCGCGTTCGAGGGTCTTCGGGATCAGGACGACCGACCGCCAGCCCGCGCGGGCCGCCGCGGCGGCGACGGCGTTGGCCAGGTTGCCGGTCGACGGACAGGCCAGCACGTCGAACCCGAATTCGCGGGCGGCGGCCAGCGCGACGGCGACCACGCGGTCCTTGAACGAGTGGGTGGGGTTCCCGGTGTCGTCCTTGACCCAGACCTTCTTGACGCCCAAGGCTTTCGCGAGCCTGTCGGCCTGGATGAGCCGGGTGGCGCCGGGTTCGGTGTTGGGGATCTCTTCGACGTTCGACGGAACGGGAAGGAGCTTCTTGTAGCGCCAGATGTTCTTCGGTCCGGCTTCGATGTCCTCGCGGCGCACGCGGCCGAAGTCGTAGGCGACCTCGAGCGGCGAGAAGTCCTCGGCGGAAACGAATTCGGGGGCGAGCGGCTGCCGGTGTCCCTCTTCCTTCGACACCAGTTCGACGGCCGGTCCGAGATCCGGGGTCTTGGTGGTGGAGGTCGTGCCGAGGGTTGCGGTCATCGCGAGGTTCCTTTCCTCATCTGCCCCGCCGGTGGCGGGCCGGAATTGGCACCGTGTTCGTCAGCTATCCCGCGATCGCGGGATGACAGGCTGACGCCGGTTGCCGGGGCTTCATCGGGCCGTTCCCTCTGCCCCTCTGGATGAGCGGTATTCGATTGTCGGCACGCGTGTCATCGCGTCGCCTCGCCAACACCGTACGACATGAGCCTCAGGTGGGGCCACCGTGCCCGGAACACATCACCGGACAAAGCACACGAGAGGAGGAGTGGCAGGATCGTCACCGTGACGACGCAAGCTTCCGCCCCATCGCCGCTGGTCCTGGTTCTCGGTGAGGAAGAGCTGCTGATCGAACGTGCGGTCCGCAGTGCTTCGGACGCGGCCAAAGCAGCGGATCCGACGGCGGATCTCACCCGGATCCGGGTGTCGGACCTCACAGTCCCGGCGCTCGCGGAAATGGTCAGCCCCTCGCTGTTCGCCGAGGGCAGGGTGATCGTCCTCGAGTCCGCGCACGACATCTCGCAGGAACTCGCCGACGGGGTGATGGCCTACGTCAAGGCGCCCGCCGACGGCATCGTGCTCGTCGTCGTGCACAGCGGAGGCGGCCGGAGCAAGGCCGCGAAAGGGCTTCCGGCCGCCTTGAAGAAGGCGGGCGCGGAGGTCGTCGAGTGCCCGAAGCTGACCAAGGCCGCCGAGCGGGAATCCTTTGTCCGCAACGAGGTCCGCCGGGTCGGCGGGAAGATCGACGGTGCGGCCGTGCTCGCGTTGATCGACGCCGTCGGCTCGGATCTGCGTGAGCTGTCGTCGGCGGCGACCCAGCTCGTCGCGGACGCCGGCGGGGCGGTCGACGAGCAGGCCGTCCGGCGCTACCACCGTGGTCGCGCGGACGTGAACGGTTTCGCCGTCGCCGAGAAGGCCGTCGCCGGTGACAAGGCGGCGGCGCTGGAGTCGCTGCGCTGGGCGATGCAGCTGGGCGTACCGCACGTGCTGGTCGCGGACGCGCTCGCCGACGCCGTCCGCACGATCGCACGGGTGTCCGGCGCCGGTCGCGGCAACCCGAATCAGATGGCGGGCGAGCTGGGGATGCCGCCGTGGAAGGTGCGCAAGGCCCAAGGGCAGGCCCGCGGCTGGGGGCAGGACGGTCTGGCCACCGCGATGAGGGTGGTCGCCAGGCTCAACGCCGAGGTCAAGGGGGTCGCGGCCAATCCGGAGTACGCCTTGGAGCGGGCTGTCCTGGAGGTCGTCGACGCCCACGGCACAAGCCGCTGAGAACGGCGAAGGGCCCCGGCGACGTGAGTCGCCGGGGCCCTTCGAAAGCCGATCAGAGAGAGTTCGCGCGCTTCGCGAGCGCGGACTTCTTGTTGGCGGCCTGGTTGGCGTGGATGACGCCCTTGGTCACGGCCTTGTCCAGCTTCTTGGCCGCGTCCTTCTGCAGCTCCAGGGCCTTGGCCTTGTCGCCGGCGTCGGCGGCCTCGCGGAACTTGCGGATCGCGGTCTTCACCGAGGACCGGATCGCCTGGTTGCGCTGACGCGCCTTCTCGTTGGTGGTGATGCGCTTGATCTGCGACTTGATGTTGGCCACGGGGGCGCTCCTCTTGAATCTCTCGGTGGTTTCACCGCCGCGCTGTGACCGGCCCTGCGTGCTCGTGGAGCGGCGCGGGTTTCCTCCATGACGGAATGCCACACGACGGTGAAGGGCAAGCTTAACAGCCGTCCCGGCGCGGCTCGCGCCAGCCTCGGGCGGGCTGCTTGCGGTACGGTGAAGATCGTAGTGCCTAGGGTTCCGCCGCCTGCCCGTTCAGCGAAACACACAATCAGGGCAGACGGGACCGGTCCGAGCGGCACCATCGGCGGAGCCGGAAGCACCGCCGTTCATCTGACGGGACAAAAGCCTGGAGGACCGGGTTTTCCGCATGCGCGGAAAACGTGAAAGGTCCGCTGTGAACGCCACCGCTCTGTCCTTCGTCGTCATCGCCGCCGTCATCCACGCGGGCTGGAACCTCGCCGCCAAGCGGATCCGCCGCGGCGGAGCCAGGTTCGTCTGGGCGTACTACAGCCTTTCCGCGATCCTGCTCATCCCCGTCATGGCGGTCTCGCTGGCCGTGGAACCACAACGTCCACAGTGGACCTGGCTGTTCGCCGCCGTGGTCACCGCCGTGTTCCATGTCACGTACGGCGTCGTCCTCCAACGGGGATACGCCGTCGGCGATCTGTCCGTCGTCTATCCCGTCGCCCGCGGTACCGGGCCGCTGATCTCGGTACTCGCCGCCGTCCTGCTGCTCGGCGAGCGGCCCGGGATCCTCGGCCTGGTGGGCGCGTTCCTCGTGGTCGCCGGTGTGCTGGTGATCGGGACCGGGCGGGCGCCGGCCCACGCCGACGCCGCCGACCGTGTCGCTCGCCGCAAAGGCCTGTTCTACGGCCTGCTGACCGGTCTCACGATCGCCGCCTACACGCTGTGGGACGCGCATTCGGTCACCGGTCTCGGTGTCCCGCCGATCGTGTACTTCGGAACCGGCGCGATCGTGCAGAGCCTGCTCATGGCGCCGTACGCGCTGAAGGACCGCGAGGAGATCTCGTGGCTCTGGCGCGAGCACAAGCGTGAGGTCGTCATCGTCGGCGTGTTCTCGCCCATCGCCTACCTGCTGGTGCTCTACGCCCTCCAGGTCGCCCCAGTGAGCCTCGTCGCGCCCGCGAGGGAGCTGAGCATCGTCTTGGGCGGTGTCGCCGCCTGGCTGGTCCTGGGGGAGGCGAACGCCGTCCGCCGGCTGGCCGGGTCGGTGGTGGTGCTGGCGGGTATCGCCGCGATTGCGATGGCCTGAACCCATCCGGTAGGGATTGAGCCATGGACGTGCTGAGCAGCAGGGTGCTGATCCACCCGAAGGACCTCGACGTGTCGACGGCGTTCTATCGGGACACCCTGGGCCTGGCCATCGACAAGGAGTTCCCCGGCGGGACGGTCTTCTTCGCCGGGAACGGGTCGATCGAGATCGTCGGTACCGGAGAGACCGGCCCGACCCCTGACGTCGCCTTATGGCTCCAGGTCCGGGACCTGGCCGCGGCGCTCCAGGAACTCGCGGAGAAGGGCTTGGAGCCGGTTCGCGGCGCGCGGCGCGAGCCCTGGGGGCTGGACGAGGCGTGGATCGCCGACCCGGACGGCACCAGGATCGTGCTGGTCGAAGTGCCGCGCGAGCATCCGCTGCGCACTGATCCGCGCTAGGCGAGGGGCTTGATCGCGCGCAGCTGAGCGGCGAGGGAGGCGGCGAAGCCCGGCGGGTCCCAGGTCCAGGTCTGCAGATCGACGAAGCCGGCGGCGGCCGCTTCGTCGGCCAGCTCGTGCCGGGACACCGGCAACCACTTCTCGTGCGACGAAAGCAGCAGCCTGCCGCCGGGGCGCAGCACCCGGAACAGTTCGGCGAACCCGGCCGCCCGGTCGTCCCACAGCTGCACGTTGTTGACGCTCAGGACCACGTCGACGCTGCCGTCGGGCTCACCGGTGGCGTCCGCGGTGCCCTGTCGCAGCTCCACCTTGTCGCCGCAGCGGCGGCGAGAGCGGGCGAGCATCTCCTGCGAGGGGTCGACGCCGATCGCCCGGCCCGCGCGTTCGGCCGTGGCCTGCAGGCCGATTCCCGGGCCGGGGCCCACGACCAGGGCGGTCTCGCCGGACTCGATCGACGCCAGCTCGACGACCCGAAGCTCGGTGGCGGCATTGCCGTGCGCCATCGCCCGCCCGCCGAACCGGCCGAGCAGTCCGCGGGGATGGCCGAACGTTCGGTCGAGCATTTGGGACAGTGAAGTACTCATACTTCGAGGGCACCACAGCTCATCACGGGCCGCATCGGGGATGACCCCCACTCGCACCCGGAGCGGCATGGGACCATAGAGGTGGCACACCCCGACCTTCGCGAGGAAACCCGTTGACGACGTTCGCCGACACGACCTTCACGCCCCCGGAGCTCATCCGGAACTTCTGCATCATCGCGCACATCGACCACGGCAAGTCGACCCTGGCCGACCGCATGCTGCAGCTCACCGGCGTGGTCGAGGAGCGGGCCATGCGCGCTCAGTACCTCGACCGCATGGACATCGAACGGGAACGCGGGATCACCATCAAGGCGCAGAACGTGCGCCTGCCGTGGAAGGTCGACGGCCAGGACCACGTCCTGCACCTGATCGACACCCCCGGCCACGTGGACTTCACCTACGAGGTCTCCCGGGCCTTGGAGGCCTGTGAAGGGGCGATTCTGCTGGTCGACGCCGCGCAGGGGATCGAGGCGCAGACGCTGGCGAACCTCTACCTGGCGCTCGAGAAGAACCTGCACATCATCCCGGTGCTGAACAAGATCGACCTGCCGTCGGCCGATCCGGACAAGTACGCGGCCGAGCTGGCGCACATCATCGGCTGCGAGCCTTCGGACGTGCTCCGCGTGTCGGCGAAGACCGGCATGGGCGTGACCGAGCTGCTGGACGAATGCGTCAAACAGGTGCCGCCGCCGGTCGGCGACGCGGACGCGCCCGCCCGCGCGATGATCTTCGACTCGGTCTACGACACCTACCGGGGCGTCGTGACCTACATCAGGGTCGTCGACGGCAAGATCACGCCGCGCGAGCGGATCAAGATGATGTCCACCGGCGCCACCCACGAACTCCTCGAGGTCGGGATCATCTCGCCGGAGCCCAAGGCGAGCAAGGGGCTCGGGGTCGGCGAGGTGGGATACCTCATCACCGGGGTGAAGGACGTCCGTCAGTCGAAGGTCGGCGACACCGTCACCTCCGAGCGCAAGGGCGCCGAGCAGCCGCTCGCGGGCTACCGCGAGCCGAAGCCCATGGTCTACTCCGGCCTGTACCCGGTCGACGGCTCGGACTACCCCGAACTGCGCGAGGCACTGGACAAGCTTCAGCTCAACGACGCCGCGCTCGCCTACGAGCCGGAGACCTCTGTGGCGCTCGGGTTCGGGTTCCGCTGCGGCTTCCTCGGCCTGCTGCACCTGGAGATCACGCGGGACCGGCTGGAGCGCGAATTCGGCCTCGACCTGATCTCGACCGCGCCGAACGTCATCTACAACGTCGTGCTCGAGGACAAGAGCGAGGTCGTGGTGACGAACCCCTCGGACTGGCCGTCCGGGATGAAGATCTCCGAGGTCCACGAGCCGGTTTCCAAAGTGAGCATCCTGGCGCCGTCGGAGTTCGTCGGCACGATCATGGAGCTGTGCCAGGCCAAGCGCGGCACGCTGCTGGGGATGGACTACCTCTCCGAGGACCGCGTCGAGCTGCGGTACAACATCCCGCTCGCGGAGATCATCTTCGACTTCTTCGACACGCTGAAGTCGCGTACGCGCGGCTACGCGTCGCTCGACTACGAAGAGGGCGGCGACCAGGTCGCGGATCTGGTCAAGGTCGACATCCTGCTGCAGGGGGAGACCGTCGACGCCTTCTCGGCGATCGTGCACAAGGACGCCGCGTACGGCTACGGAAACCGGATGGCGACACGGCTGCGTGAGCTGATCCCGCGGCAGCAGTTCGAGGTGCCGATCCAGGCGGCCGTCGGGTCGCGGATCATCGCCCGCGAGACCATCCGCGCGATCCGCAAGGACGTGCTCGCGAAGTGTTACGGCGGTGACATCTCGCGTAAGCGCAAGCTGCTGGAAAAGCAGAAGGAAGGCAAGAAGCGGATGAAGACCGTCGGCCGGGTCGAGGTCCCGCAGGAGGCCTTCGTCGCGGCTCTGTCCACTGAGGACGCCGGCAGCAAGAAGAAGTAACCGATACTCGCGAAGGCCGCCCGGATCACCGTCCGGGCGGCCTTTTCGTGTCAGCGGTTCCCGGAGACCCGGTTCGCGGTGACGAAGACGGCGACACGGCGTTCGGCGGCCATCACACGGTCGTACTCGTCCCAGTCGTCGTGGGTCCCCGTCGCCGCGATGAAAACCTCGCGCAGCAGCTTGGGGAGACCGGCGGGGTCGAAGTCCGGGTCCGGGTCGTCCGGGCCGACGAGGTGGGTGCTTCCCTGGACCGCCGCCCACTCCCAGCCGCGCCGGAAGGTGATCGTGGCGTGGCCCGCCCGGCGGAACAAGTCGAGTTTCTTCACCCCGCCCATCGCCACGAAAGCGACTCCCGGCGCCTTGGTGACCGGGTCTTCGAAGACCCCGGCGTTCACCACCGAGGAGTGGACGGTGCCGTCCGCGCGGACCGTCGAGACGGTCGCGAGTCCGTTTTCACGCAAGGAAAGAGTGCGGACGAGTTCGAGGTCTGCGGCCATGGGACCACCGTAGTCCCGCTCGGCTGGTGAAGGGGCCGAGCGGGACTACGGGGCGGGTCAGCAGGTGCCGTTGTCGCGCCAGACACCCCATTGGCCGGTCGTCCCGGGTTCTTCGCCTTGCGTCCACCACTGGGCCGTCCACTTGTGCCCGTTGTGGGAGACGGTCGCTCCACCGGTGTAGACCGAAGCGCGGTCCCACGCGGGAAGCGTGCAGGTGCCCGGGTTGCCGGATCCGGTTTCCCAGGGCACCTGGCTCGACTTGTAGTAGTCGAGGCCCTGCGCCTGCCAGCGCGGCGCCTGTGCGCCGAGACGCACCCGGAAGGTGTTCCAGTCGTGCGTCGACCACGGCGACCAGCCGAGTTCGGCGTGCGCCGGGAGCCGGGGGAAGGCGAGGTAGTCGATGTTCGCCGGGGTCACCACGGTTTCGGTCCACAGCGGGGATTCGACGCCGCGGACGGCGGATTCGGGCACACCGGAGAGGTACGCGCCCGGGTTCCAGTTGTAGGCGTCCTGGACCTCGATGTAGCCCGCCCACGAGAGCCCGATCGGCGTGCTGGAGTTGTACTTCATGTCCAGGTACGCCTTGTTCGCCGGAGACAGGATCACCTTGCTGCCGCGGGCGACGGCGTTCGAGACCTCCGTGCTGGACGTCGTCGTGCCCCAGAACTGCGGGGTCGCCGTGGCGGGCAGGGTGGCCTTGCCGATCTCGTGCCAGCCGACGACCTGCTTGCCCGCGGCGGCCACCATCGGCAGCACCCGGTTCATGAACGTGCGGTAGTCCGCGTCGCTCGTGGCCTGGGCCTCGTCGCCGCCGAGGTGGAAGTACGGTCCGGGCGTCAGCGCGGCGACCTCCCGGATGACGTCGTTGACGAAGGTGTAGGTGATGTCCTTCGTGATGCAGAGCGAGCTGTAGCCGACGGCGGTGTCGGTGCGCAGGGGAGGGGCGGTGTTGTTGCAGTTCAGCTCGGCGTACGACGCCAAGGCGGCGTTGGTGTGGCCCGGCATGTCGATCTCCGGGATGACCGTGATGAACCGCGAGGCCGCGTAGTTCACGATCTCCGTGTACTGCGCCTTGGTGTAGGAGCCGCCGGCGCCGCCACCGACCTGGGTGCTGCCGCCGTAGGTGGTCAGCCGCGGCCAGCTGTCGATTTGGATGCGCCAGCCCTGGTCGTCGGCGAGGTGCAGGTGCAGGTTGTTGATCTTGTACTGGGCCAGCTGGTCGATGTACCGCTTGACCGTGGCGACCGGGTGGAAGTGCCGGGCGACGTCGAGCATCGCGCCCCGGTAGCCGAAGCGGGGGTAGTCCAGGATGTTCGCGCCCGGGATCGTCCAAGGACCTTGCTGCACCGTGGGGCTTTCGATCTTGCCGGGCAGCAGCTGGCGCAGCGTCTGGACGCCGCCGAAGAGGCCTTGTGCCGTCGTCGCGCGCAGGATGACCGACGCGGACGTGGAGTTCAGCTGGTAGCCCTGGTCGCCGACGCGAGTGTCCGCACCGGACAGAAGGAGCGAGATGCCGTCGGCCGGTGTGCCCGACGGCGCGTCGGCGATGGGCAGGGGGAAGCCGGTGGACGTGCGGAAGATCCCGGCGAGGTACTCGCCGACGGCCTTGGCCTGCGCCGACCCGGCCTGGGTGTAGATCTTGGTGTTCGCGGTCAAGGTGTGGTCGGAGCCGGTGACCGCTTGGGCCGAGACCGGGACCGGGACGATCGCCTGCAGCGGCGGAGTGGCCGCGTCGGCGACCGGGGCGGCAGCGGCGGTGGCGCCGGCGAGCAGCGCCACCCCCACGAAGGCGCGACCGAGCCGCGCTCTCAAGGTCTTCACCGGGGCCTCCAAGGGGGACGAGGGCGTGACGCGCGTCACGGCCGTCCGATCGTCGCATTTTCGCCGTTAAAGGTCTAGACCACCATGAGCGAACCTTGGAGTGACTCGAACGTCACAATGCGTGTCACCGAGAGGGGACTATCGTCGGAAACGTGTTCGAAGACCTGCGTTTCCCCCTGATCGCGGCCCCGATGGCGGGCGGGCCGACCACTCCCGAGCTCGTGGCCGCGGTGACCGCGGCGGGTGGATTCGGCTTCCTGGCCGGGGGCTATCTGAGCGCCGACGCCCTCTCGGACCGGATCGCCAAGACGGCCGAGCTGACCGCTGAACCGTTCGGCGTGAACCTCTTCGTATCGGGTGGCTCCGCCGCCGAAGCGGATCTCGGCGCGCACGTCGAGCGCTGGCGCGCGGAGGCCGAGCGCCTCGGCGTCGAACCCGGCGAGCCGCGCTGGGACGACGACGCCTATGCCGCGAAGCTCGAGGTCGTCTTGGCGCGGAAGGTGCCGGTCGTTTCCTTCACCTTCGGCACACCTTCGGCCGAGGACGTCGAACGCTTGCACGCCAACGGGAGCAAGATGGCCGTCACGGTCACCAGCCCGGCGGAGGCCGATCGGGCCGTGGCCGTCGGCGCGGACGCGCTCGTGGTCCAAGGATTCGAGGCAGGAGCGCATCGAGGGCTTTTCGCCGACGAGCCCGGAGCCGAAGGCGGGGGTGCGCAGTATGGGGTCCTGAGCCTGCTCAGGCTGGTCTCGGCGCGGACGGCTCTGCCGCTCGTCGCGACCGGCGGGCTCGTGCACGGCGCCGACATCGCGGCGGTGCTGGCGGCGGGGGCCGTCGCGGCACAGCTGGGCACCGCGTTCCTGCGGGCGGACGAGGCCGGGACCCAGCCCGCGCATCGGCAGGCGCTGGCGGACGGGGGAAGGCCGACGGCGTTCACCCGGGCGTTCAGCGGACGTCCCGCCCGGTCGCTGGTCAATCGCGCGGTCGCGGATTTCTCGGCCACCGCGCCGTCGGCGTATCCGGAGGTCAACAACCTGACCAAGCCGATCCGGGCGGCGGCGGGCAAGGCGGGCGACCCCGAGATCATGTCCCTCTACGCGGGGCAGACCTACGAACTCGCGGGCTCCGGCCCGGCGGCGTCGATAGTCGAACGCCTCCAGGCCGAAGCCCGCGAAGCCGCTACGCGTTTGAGCCGTCTCCGCTGACCTGCTTCGCGTCGCCGTTGTTCGCGTTCATCACCGAGTGACGGCGGCTGTAGGCGAAGTAGATGATCAGGCCGATGCCGAACCAGACCGCGAACCGCAGCCACGTCTCCGGGTTCAGGAACGTGATCAGCCAGATCGAGAAGACGACACCGATGATCGGCACGATCGGCATGCCCGGCGTCTTGAACGTGCGCGGCAGGTCCGGCTGCTTGTAGCGCAGCACGATCACCGCGATGCAGACGACGACGAACGCGAGCAGGATGCCGATGTTCGTCAGTTCCGCGGCCTCACCGATGGGCAGCAGACCGGCGATGACCGCCGACGCGATACCGAGCACCCAGGTCATCCGGCTCGGCACCTTGCGCACCGGGTGGGTCTTGCCGAACCACTTGGGCAGCAGGCCGTCGCGGCTCATCGAGTAGCCGACGCGGCTCGCGCCCATGAGGAAGGTGAACAGCACCGTGGTGATACCGATGATCGCGCCCACGGCGATGATCAGGCCGAGCCACTTCATCCCAAGGCCCGCGAAGGCGCTGGAGAAGGCGGCCTCGCTGTCGATGTCCTTGTAGTTGACCATGCCGGTCAGGACCAGGCAGGCCAGCACGTAGAGCACCATCGAGATGGCGAGCGAGTAGATGATCGCCTTCGGCATGTGCTTCTGGGAGTCGGTCGATTCCTCGGCCGCGGTGGACATGGCGTCGTATCCGAAGACCGCGAAGAACACCGTCGCCGCTCCGGTGAACGCGCCGCTGAGGCCGAACGGGAAGAAGTTCGAGTAGTTGTCGGTGTTGATGTGGAAGACGCCGACGACGATCACCAGCAGGACCAGGCCGACCTTCAGGTAGACCAGCAGCGTTTCGAACCGGGCCGCGTTCTTCATGCCCTGGTTGAGGATGAAGGCGATCAGCAGGCACAGCAGCACGGCGAACAGGTTGATCTTGTAGGAGCCCGGCTCGACACCGGCTTTTTCGGTGCCCGGAGCGCCCAGCATCCAGGTCGGGAGCTCGATGTTCAGGTATCCGAGTAGCTCATTGAAGTAGCCGGAGATGCCGATCGCGACCACCGCCACGATCGCGGTGTACTCCAGCAGGAGGTCCCAGCCGATGAACCAGCCGACGATCTCGCCCAGCACGGTGTAGCCGTAGGTGTAGGCCGACCCGGCACGGGGGATCAGCCCGGCGAACTCGGCGTAGGAGAACGCGGCGGCGGCGCTGGCGATACCCGCGATGAGGAACGAGATGAGCACGGCGGGGCCCGCCGTCTTGTTCGCGACCGCGCCGGCCAGCGAGAAGATCCCCGCGCCGATGATGCCGCCGACGCCGATCGCGGTCAGCTGCCGCAGGCCCAGCGTGCGTTGGAGCCCTCCGCCTCCACTGAGTTCTTGGATCTGATCGATCGGTTTGCGGCGGAATATCCCGGATCCCGAGCCCAGGCTGCGCGGTGCGGACATCGTCGTCTCCCAACAGGTTGTGCCCTTCGGACTGGGTCACAGTCCGAAGGGCACCGTAGCGGGAGTCGGGACTTCGCACCTATCCGGCGACGGTGTCCTCGCTCACTTCGGCGGCCACGCGAGCGGCGATCTTCGACGGCCTGGAGGCGCCGGCGGAGAAGTAGGTGAGCAGCTCCGAGATCTCGACGGGGTCGTCCAGCTGCGGGCAGTGGCCCCAGTCCTCGCGCACCATCAGCCTGCTGTGCGGGACCAGCGCGTGCAGCTGCCGTCCGGAGGCGGCGCTGACCAGCTTGTCCTTGCCGCAGACGACCACCAGGAGCGGGACACGGACCTCTTCGAGGCGGTACGCGTTCGCCAGCTCTTCGACGAGCTGCCTCGCCTGCTCGAGCCTGGTGGTGGTGGAGCGGTAGTCCGGGAAAAGCGAGGTGAACCGGCGTACCTGGTCGGCGTCGGCGGCGGCCGAGTCGGCGTACAGGAGCCGGGGGACGACCTGCTCGGCGACGGCGCGCACGAGGAAGCCGGGGATCGGCAGCGGCAGGGCCGAGTACATCCGCAGCGGCAGCGGGTACCGGGCCACGGTGCGGATGAGCCAGCTGTCCACGAAACCGGGCGCGGCGATCGACACCACGCCGGCGACCGGCAACCGGTGGTTCTCCGCGGCACGCAGGCTCATCGTGCCGCCGAGCGAGTTGCCGGCGAGTACCACCGTGCCGAGTACGGCCTGCTCCTTGACCACGGCCGCGGTGAACGCGTCCAGCTGCGGCAGCATCGGGCCCGGCCGCAGTGGCTGAGCGTCACCGAATCCGGGCAGATCGACCGCGACCGCCGGAACACCGGCGGCCGCGAGCAGCTCCAGAACCGGGCGCCAGGTGTCGGCGCTGTCGCAGTAGCCGTGCAGCAGCACCAGCCTCGGCGCGGTCGGCTTGACCTGCCCGCGCGCCGTGGCCCGTTTGCCGAGCATCCGCCGAGGGGTGCGGTCGGTGGATTCCACCGGCGGCGGCCCGACTTCGAGCACTCTGGTGCGGACACCGGCGTAGCGCCGGAACGAGACGCGGATCGGGTCGGTGTCGGTGGTGGTCCGGCCCCCCGGGTCCGCCGGTTCGGGCCGCTGCGATGCGGTCATGGTTCCAGGCTAACCGCGAGAGGTCGGATTTTGGTCGAACTTTGGTCGTAAGAAGCTCGCCAAGTCATAACGTTCTTGACACTTGACAAGACCGCGAAATGACTGTTTGACCTGCGTGGAACGCGCGGACGTGCGCTTGTGTGCGCGCTTGATCACGACGAGGGGGCGAACCCACCCCTCCGATCAATGCGTGAAGACCACCTTTCCCGAGGTTTCCCCGTCGAGCATGTTCTTAAACCCGGTTTCGGCTTCCGCGAACGGCAGTTCGGCACCGATCTGCGGGCGGACCCCGGTGAGCTCCAGGTAGGCGAGGAGATCGTTCAGTTCGTCCCTGGTCCCCATGGTCGAACCCGCGATGCGCAGTTGCAGAAAGAACACGCGCTGCAACTCCGCGTGAGCGTCGGGGCCGCTGGTCGAACCCGAGACGACGATGATCCCGCCCGGCTTCAGCGACTTCACCGAATGGGACCAGGTCGCCTTGCCGACGGTTTCGAAGACCGCGTCGACCCGCTCCGGCAACCGCGCGCCGGACTCAAAGGTCTGATGTGCGCCCAGATTCCCGGCGAGCGCACGCTTCTCTTCGCTACGCCCGGTGACCCAGACCCGGAATCCGGCCGCACGCCCGAGCTGGATCAGCGCGGTCGAGACGCCGCCGGAGGCGCCCTGGACGAGCATCGTCTGTCCAGGCCGCAACCCGGACTTCACGAACAGCATCCGGTACGCGGTCAGCCATGCCGTGCCCATCGTCGCGGCTTCCGCGAAGCTCAGGCCCGACGGCTTCGGAACGACATTGCGTGCCGGGACCACGACCTGCTCGGCGAAGGTGCCCTGGTGCTTCTCGGTGAGCAGGGTGCGCTTCGGGTCGAGGGTGTCGTCGCCCTGCCAGCCCGGGGCGTTGATCACCGAATGGACGACGACCTCGGTGCCGTCGTCGAGGGTGCCCGCGCCGTCGCAGCCCAGGATCATCGGGAACTGCTCGGGTTTGATGCCGACGCCGCGCAACGTCCACAGGTCGTGCATGTTGAGGCTGGCGGCCTTGACGTTGACCCGCACCCAGCCTTCGGGGACCTCGGGTTCGGGCCGCTCGCCGATCACCAGCGAGTCCAGCGGCTTTTCGGCGTTGGGTTCGGAAGCGTAAACGGCGAACATGGCAGCAACTTACATGGCCTGACGGGTGACGGCACTGGATGCGAGCGTAGGCTCACACTGTGTTCAACGGGCTTGCGGACTGGTGGGACGGCGTCGAACTGTGGCTCGCGCAGGCCCCGTTCCCCGTGCAGTTCGTGCTGGTCATGGCGGTCGTGGTGCCGCTGTGCCTGGTCGCGGCCTGGGTGCTCGACACGGTCTTCGGAAAGGTCGCCCGGCGCTTCGGCACCGCCCGCGATGCGAACGACTCCGACCGGCCGTCCTAAGCTGGCACACCATGTTCAACCGTAGGCGGATCACCGCCGCCCTGATCGGCCTGATCGTGCTGGTGCTCGCAGGCTGGTTCGTCAAGGACGGCATCAGCGGTGACGACACGAAGAGCGCTCCGGCGAGTTCGTCCGCTTCGGCCGCGCCGTCGGGCGACGCCGCGGCGAAGGGCAAGGTCGCGGGTGAGGATTCCGGTCTCCCGGTCAAGCCGCTGACGAAGCTTCCTTCGCAGGCGTCCGACACCTGGAAGCTCATCCAAGCTGGCGGGCCGTACCCGTACCCGCGCAATGACGACGTCACCTTCCAGAACCGGGAGAAGGTCTTGCCCGCCAAGGGTTCCGGCTACTACCGGGAGTACACGGTGAAGACGCCGGGCAGCCAGGATCGCGGGGCGAGGCGGCTCGTGACCGGGAGTGGCAAGGAGCTGTACTACACCGAGGACCACTACAAGTCCTTCGTCGTAGTGGACCCCAGCCGATGAGCGCGGGCAAGGACGCGGCGGACAAGGCTTTCGCCCGCGGCGCGTATCCGCACCTGATCGACGGCGCGCGGACGGTCGACAAGGACTCGGCGCTCGACGCGATCGCGGAGGCGCTGTCGTTCCCGGACTACTTCGGGAAGAACCTCGACGCGCTCTACGACTGCCTCACCGACCTGTCCTGGCTCCCGCCCGGCGAGCACGTCCTGATCTGGGCCGGCTCCTCGGGGCTCCGGGAGCGCGATCCCAAGGCGTACCTGGCCGTCCGCAGCGTGCTTTCCGACGCGCAGCGGGCGCTGGGGCCGTCCGGCGATCGGACGGACTCCCGGCGCCTCACCGTCGTCCTGCCGGACTAGGCCGTGTCCTGTGAGTCTGTTCGATGGGCTTCGTGATCCAGGTGGTTCCTGGCGGTGCGGGCGGGTCGGCCTCGTACCGGGTCGTACTCGGCCGAGCCCGCCCGTGCCGTCAGGGACCGCCTGGGCGCGAAGACCGCGAACAAGACTTGCAGGACACGGCCTATGCCTCCGGCACCCAGTTCGGCTTGCGCTTCTGCGCGAAGGCCGTGATGCCCTCCTGGCCTTCTTCGCTCGCGAAGAACCCGGCGGACAGCTTGTTCATGGCTTCGAAGCCTTCGGCGGGTGTCGCCGGGCGCGGCTTGCTGAGCAGTTCCTTCGTCGCCGCGAGCGCCTTCGGGCCGCCGAGCGCGAGCGCCTTGACGTAGCGGGCGACCTCGTCGTCGAGTTCGTCGGCGGGGACGGCCGAGTTCAGCAGGCCGATCTCGACGGCGCGCTTCGCGTCGAAGGTGTCACCGGTCAGGAACAGCTCGTGCGCGGCGCGGGCGTTGAGCCGCGGCAGCACGGTGAGCGAGATGACGGCGGGTACGACGCCGATCCGCACCTCGGAGAAGGCGAAGGTCGCTTCGGGCACGGCGACGGCGATGTCGGTCGCGGCGACCATGCCGATCCCGCCGGCCCGCGCGGGGCCCGCGAGCCTCGCCACGACGGGCTTGGGACTGGTCCACAGCTGCTCGAGGATCTTCGGGAACTCGTTCACGCCCTGGGCGCCCGCACCGGCGCCGCGGGCCTCCTTGAGATCCATACCCGCGCAGAACACCGGACCGGTGTGGGTGAGCACGATGACCCGCACCGCGTCGTCCGCCTGTGCCTTGTCCAGCGATTCGCTCAGTTCACGCCGCAGTTGGGCGGAGAGCGCGTTGCGGTTGTGCGGGGAGTCCAAGGTGATCGTGGCGGTGCCGCCCACCACGTCGTAGTGCACCAGTTCGTCAGCCATGCCCCACCTTCGCACGGGCGAAGTCGGGCCGGGCAGTGGCCTGCGCCACCATCGTCACGACGGTGGCGCAGGCACGGGTCAGCCGATCGTCGTCGTGGTGAACGTCGGGCTCGGGTTCGGGAAACACGCCGTCGGGGCGGAGACGTCGAAACCGGCGCTGACCACGGCGGTGAACGTCAGGCCCGGGTCGCTGTAGCTGGAACCGCCCAGTTTCGTCTCGATGGTGCCGGACGAGCCCGCGGTGAGATGCGCGGTCACGGTCGGCAGTTCGAACGTCGAGCCGCCCGCGATCGGACCGGGGAAGCTCAGCGTCGCGACGCTGCCGGACACGGTGATCTTCGGCGGAGTCGAGCCGATGCCCGAGCCGCCGGCGAGGTCGGCGCTCACCCAGGTCGAGTTCGCCGGGATCGGGATCTTCAGGGAGAAGTCCTTGATGTTCTTGACCTGGTAGCCGCTGACCTCGGCCGGGACGGTGTTGGGCGCCGGGTCGATGACGATGTCGAGCGCGGCACCGGGGGCGACCGTGGCCGGGGCGGTGACGTCCGCGTCCTGGTTCAGCTTGAGGTACTTGTTGCCGACGAGCGGCGGCTTCGCCTCGCAGTCGAAGACGACGGTGGTCGCCGCGGAGGCCGGCGCGGCCAGCCCGGCGATCGGGACGAGTACGGCCGAAGCGCAGACGAGGGCACGGATGGCAGCCTTCATGTTCCACCTACCTGGGGGTTCGATGGGGAGAAAGGGAGCTGCGCAGCGATTAGAGAGTTACCGGCAAGTTAAGTAACTCGTCAAGAAATCTCCGTTCCCATACGCGGGGCGTCACGGAACTGGGAACGGAACCCACCGAAAATCGGCATCAAGCGCCCGTACGGGACGGGTCGTGCTACTCAGGCGGCGAGCCGGGCGGCGGCGACGTCGTAGCGGTCCAGGACGAGGCCGGCGATCCGCGGATCCGGCCCCAGCGGCCCGGCGACGATCACCGACGGGTCGGCTTCGCGGGCCAGGCGCGCGATCCGGTCCGGCAGCAGTCCCGGCGCGAGGAACCAGCCCGCGACCGCGAGCCGTCGCGCGCCGTTGAGCCGCAACCGCGCGATGGCGGCAGGCACGTCCGGCTGCGCGGCACTGGCGAAGGCGGGTGTCGCGAGCAGGCCGCGCCGCAGATGCCAGCGAGTGGTGATCCCGGCGACGGCGTCGTTCGCCGCCACGTTCGACGAGCCGACACCGGCCAGCAGGACACCCAGCCCCGGATCGTCCAGATCGGCGCCCGCGTCGGTGAGCCGGTCCAGCGCGACCGTCTCGATGAGCGGGTCGATGCCCAGCACCCCGGAAACCCGCACGTCGAGGCCCGGGCAGTCCGCGGTCGCCTCGGCGACGAGCGCGGGCAGATCGACCCGGGCGTGGTAGGCCACGCCGAGCAGGAGGGGCACCACGACGACCTCGCGGTGTCCCTCGGCGTACAGGCCGCGAAGGGCATCGGTGAGCAGCGGCTCCGAAAGATCCAAAAAGGACTCGCGGATGTCGAGGCCCGGTGCCAGCCCGCGGGAGACGTCGAGCAGGGCGCGGATGGTCGCGGCGGACCGCGGATCGCGGCTGCCGTGGGCGACGGCGAGAAGGGGTGGCGTCATGCGAACCTTTCGCCGACGAGTCCGGCGGCGAGGGTGTCGCCGTCCTTCGGGTCGATGACCAGGAACGCGCCCGTCCGGGGGCTGACGCCGTAGTCGTCCACGCCGATCTCTTCGGCCAGGCGCAACGTCACCCGGCCGATGTCGTTGAGCTCCAAGGCCGCCGGATCGTCCACACTGGACAACGTCTGCTCGTCGAAACGGGCGTGGAGTTCGCCGACCAGGGCCTGCACCGTCCGCGTTCCGTGCTTCACCAGCACCCGTGCGCCCGTTTTGAGCGCCTTGGCCGAGAGCCAGCACAGGGTCGCGGTGATCTCGTCGGTCACCGTCGGCTGCCGGTCGGCGGCGGCGATCAGGTCACCGCGCGAGATGTCGACGTCGTCGGCGAGCAACAGCGTCACCGAGGTGCCCGCGCCGGCTTCGGCGAGCGGCCCGTCGGCGGTGTCGATGGCCTCGATCCGGCTGCGGATCCCTTGCGGGAGCACGACGATCTCGTCACCCGGCCGCACGGTGCCCGCCGCGATCTGCCCGGCGTACCCGCGGTAATCGGGATGGTCGGCCGTGCGCGGCCGGATCACGTACTGCACCGGGAAGCGGAACGCCGAATCGTGCGGATCCGGTGCCACCGGAACGGTTTCCAGATGCTCCAGCAGGGTCGGGCCGGAGTACCACGGCGTCTTGTCCGACTTCTCGGCCACGTTGTCGCCCACCAGCGCCGAAACCGGCACCGCGAGCACGGAACCCCGTTCGTAGCCGAGGGACGCGGCGTGCTCGGCGAACTCCTCGGCGATCACGGTGAACGTCGCTTCGTCGTACCCGACGAGGTCGATCTTGTTCACCGCCAGCACCAGGTTCGGCACGCCCAGCAGTGCGAGCACCGCGGCATGGCGGCGGGTCTGCTCGATGACACCCTTGCGTGCGTCGACCAGCAGCACAGCCAGCTGTGCGGTGGACGCCCCGGTCACCGTGTTCCGCGTGTACTGCACGTGGCCCGGCGTGTCCGCGAGCACGAAACTGCGCTTCGGTGTCGCGAAGTACCGGTACGCCACGTCGATCGTGATGCCCTGTTCGCGTTCCGAGCGCAGGCCGTCCACGAGCAGCGAGAGGTCTGGAGTGGACAGTCCTTTGTCGACACTGGCGCGGGTGACCGCGTCCAGCTGGTCGGCGAGGACGGATTTGGTGTCGTACAGGAGCCGCCCGACCAGGGTCGACTTCCCGTCGTCCACACTGCCCGCGGTCGCGAGCCTGAGGAGGCTGGACATCAGAAGTACCCTTCCCGCTTGCGGTCTTCCATCGCCGCCTCCGACATCCGGTCGTCGGCACGGGTGGCGCCGCGTTCGGTGAGCCGGGAGGCCGAGACCTCGGCGATGACCTCGTCCACCGTGGCGGCGGTCGATTCGATGGCGCCCGTGCACGAACCGTCGCCGACGGTCCGGTAGCGCACGGTCAGTTCCCGGACGACCTCGTCCGGCCGCGGGCCGCCCCACGGACCTTCGGCCAGCCACATGCCGTCGCGCTGGTAGACCTCGCGCCGGTGCGCGTAGTAGATCGACGGCAGTTCGACCTTCTCCCGCGCGATGTAGTTCCAGACGTCCGCCTCGGTCCAGTTGGACAGCGGGAAGACGCGGACCTGCTCGCCAGGGCGGTGACGGCCGTTGTAGAGGTTCCACAGTTCCGGGCGCTGCCGACGTGGCTCCCACTGGCCGAAAGCGTTGCGCAGGCTGAAGATCCGCTCCTTGGCGCGGGCGCGTTCCTCGTCGCGGCGCCCGCCGCCGAAGACCGCGTCGAACTTGTTCTCGGCGATCGTGTCGAGCAGCGGCGTGGTCTGCAGCGGGTTGCGCATCCCGTCGGCGCGCTCTTCGAGCCTGCCGTCGTCGATCCAGTCCTGGACCTTCGCCACGACCAGCCGGAGCCCGTGCTGCTCGACCACACGGTCGCGGAAGTCGATGACCTCGTCGAAGTTGTGCCCGGTGTCGACGTGCAGCAACGGGAACGGCACCGGGGCCGGCCAGAAGGCCTTGATCGCCAGGTGCAGCAGGAGTGTGGAGTCCTTGCCGCCGGAGAAGAGGATCACCGGCCGGTCGAACTCACCCGCCACCTCGCGGAAGATGTGGATGGCCTCGGATTCCAGCGCCGCCAGGTTGTCCGTGGCGATGGGGGTCTGGGGGTCGCCCCCAGAAGACACCGTAGCGGCCGGTTCGAGCGTGGTCATGTGTTCTTTTCGTCCCTTCTCACCCGTGCAGGCCGCATTCGGTCTTGCCCTGCCCGGCCCAGCGGCCGCTGCGCGGGTCCTGGCCCGGAGCGACCTTCGCGGTGCACGGCGCGCAGCCGATCGACAGATAACCGATGGACACCAACGGGTTCTCGAGGATCCCGTGTTCGCTGATGTAGCCGTTGAACTCGTCGTCGGACCACGGCGCGATCGGGTTGATCTTCACCAGCCCGTTGCGGTCGTCCCAGGTGACGATGGGGGTGTTCGCGCGGGTCGGCGCGTCGACGCGGCGGACGCCGGTCACCCACGCCGAGTACTTCGCGAGCGTGTTCCGCAGTGGCACGACCTTGCGGAGGTGGCAGCACTGGTTCGGGTCGCGTTCGTGCAGTTTCGGGCCGTACTCCGCGTCCTGTTCGGCGACGCTCTGTTCGGCTTCGGCGTTGACGATCCGCACGCCCGGGTACACCGCCTGCACCGCGTCACGGGTGCCGATGGTCTCCGGGAAGTGGTAGCCGGTCTGCAGGAACAGCACGTCGACGTCGGGTTTGACCTGGGTGGCCAGATCGATCAGGACGGCGTCCTGCATGTTCGACGCGACGATGAAGTCGTCGCCGAAGGTCTCCGCGGTCCAGCGCAGGGCCTCGGTCGCGGTCGCCTCCGCGAGCTCCTTCGAGGCTCGTTCGGCGAGTGTCTTGTAGTCGGCAGTGGCGGTCATCCTTGCGACACCTCCGGAAAGGACAGTCCGAGGAACTTCACGGTGAAGACCCGGCGGCAGCCCGAGCACAGCCACGAGCCGCCTTCCTCCGGCCGGAGGTCTTCATCGCCACAGAAAGGGCAGTAGTACGGGGTCGCGCGTTCGGTCATTGCAAGACGCCTTCGTCGGCCCGCAGGACCCACTGGGCGAACCGCTCGCCGGGTTCGCGGCCGGCGATGTACGCCCGCACGACCCGCTCGACGTACGCGGTCAGCTCCGACGCGGTCACCTTGTGGCCGCGCAGTTTCCGGCCGAACCCGGCGTCCAGGCCGAGCCCGCCGCCGAGGTGCACCTGGAAGCCTTCGACCTGCTTGCCGTCCTCGTCGGTGACGATCTGGCCCTTGAGCCCGATGTCGGCGGTCTGGACCCGGGCGCAGGAGTTGGGGCAGCCGTTGAGGTGCACGGTCACCGGGTTCTCGATCTCGGCCTGGATGTCGGCGAGGCGCTTCTCCAGGTCGGTGACCAGTTCGATCGCGCGGGCCTTCGTCTCGACGATGGCGAGTTTGCAGAACTCCAGGCCGGTGCAGGCCATGATCCCGCGCCGCCACGGCGAAGGCTCGGTCTGCAGGCCGAGCTCGGCCAGTTCGGTTTTCAGCCCGTTCACCTCGGCCTCGGGGACGTCGAGGACCACGAGCTTCTGGTGCGGGGTGAGGCGGACGCGGTTCGACCCGGCCCGCTCGGCGGCCTTGGCGACCGCCAGCAGGGTGGCACCGGAGACGCGGCCCGCGACCGGCGCGGCGCCGACGTAGAACTTGCCGTCGATCTGCGGGTGCACGCCGACGTGGTCGATCTGGGCGGCGGGCACCTCGGGAGCCGGGCCGTCGGTCAGCTTGCGCTTGAGGTACTCGTCTTCCAGCACCTGGCGGAACTTCGCGGCGCCCCAGTCCTTCACCAGGAACTTGATCCGCGCACGGGCGCGCAGCCGCCGGTAGCCGTAGTCGCGGAAGACGCTGATCACGCCTTCCCAGACGTCCGGGACCTCGTCGAGCGAGACCCACGCGCCGAGGCGCTGCCCGATCATCGGGTTGGTGGACAGGCCGCCGCCGACCCAGACGTCGAAGCCCGGGCCGTGTTCGGGGTGGTTCACGCCGACGAAGGCGACGTCGTTGATCTCGTGCGCGACGTCCTGCTGCCCGGAGACCGCGGTCTTGAACTTGCGCGGCAGGTTCGAGTAGCGCGGGTCGCCGATGTAGCGGCGTTTGATCTCGTCGATCGCGGGGGTGCCGTCGATGATCTCGTCGGCGGCGATACCGGCGACGGGGGAGCCCAGGATGACGCGCGGGCTGTCGCCGCACGCCTCCATCGTGGTCATCCCGGCGTTCTCGAGCTTCGACCAGATCGTGGGGACGTCCTCGATCCGGATCCAGTGGTACTGGATGTTCTGCCGGTCGGTGATGTCGGCGGTGTCGCGGGCGTGGGTCTGTGAGATCTCGGCGAGCACGGCCAGCTGCTCGGTGGTCAGCGCGCCGCCGTCGAGCCGCACCCGCAGCATGAAGTAGCGGTCGTCGAGCTCTTCGGGCTCCAGCGTCGCGGTACGGCCGCCGTCGATCCCCGGCTTGCGCTGGGTGTAGAGACCGAACCAGCGGAACCGGCCGCGGAGGTCACCCGGGTCGATCGAATCGAAACCGCCGCGGGCGTAGATGTTCTCGATCCGCGCCCGGACGTTGAGCGGGTTGTCGTCCTTCTTGGACCGCTCGTTGGGGTTCAACGGCTCGCGATACCCCAGCGCCCACTGTCCCTCGCCCCGTTTCTGTTTGACCCGGGGCGTACGGGCAGGGGTCTCGCGCGTGGGCGACGACATGGGAATCCTCCGGCTGATCGTGGTGGTGGCGGGGAGTCAGCGGTTCGTCGCACAGAGCGCGCTCGCCACACGACGGAGGTCCACGTGGCGGCGTGCCACGAGGCTGATTCCGGCGCGGGTCATTCATTCAGCGTGCCACGCGCCCACTATGTGGTCTAGGCCGGTCCGAATACTGGGAACAACGTCCGAAGGTGGCTGTTTTCCCTGGTCAAGGGCATGCTCCGCGGGTCAAGACCGGGTTCGCGGCCCGGCATTGTGACGCAGAACGCGCGCGGCTCAAGAGGGCAGGACGCGGTCCACGATGATCCGGATGACCTCCTCGTCGGTGACGTCCGCGAGCACCTCCGGCAGGGTGAGCCGTTCGACGGTGAGCCCGGTCAGCGCGAGGTACATCAACAGCACTTCGGCCCGCCCGCCCGGCATTCCCGCCGCGACGTGCCAGTCGACGCTCATGTCGATGCCTTCACGGACGGTCTTGGTCAGGTCGGCCGAGAGATCCGGGCGCCGGGTGGCTTCAAGGCGGAGTTCGAGCAGGGCGAGATAGGGCTCCCGGTGGCCGGTCAGCCGCCCCATGAGCTCGCCGAGCAGGACGCCGACCCGGTCGTGGGACGGGGACTCGGCCTGCGGGTTCGCCATCACCTCGGCCGGCGCCGACAGCCGCTCCTGCACCCGGACACCGACCTCGCCGAGCAGCTGGTCCCGATTGCGGAAGTAGTTGGACGTCGTTCCCGGCGGCACGTCCGCCTCGACGTCCACGGCGCGGTAGGTGAGGCCGCGTGCGCCCTCGCGGGCGAGGACGGTGATGGCGGCGTCGGTGAGCGCGGTCCGGCGCTCCGGGTTCTGTCGCATCGGGACATTCTCCTTGCCTCAGTCAAACCACTATGTCTATAGTACTACGCATCAAGTGGTTCGAACTGGGAGGAACACCGGATGCAACTCAACGGTTTCGGCGCCTGCGTGGTCGTCGAGGACATCGCCGAGACCACCGCCTGGTGGAAGCGGCACCTGCAATTGACGGTGACGATCGAGCTGGACTGGTTCTCCAGCCTCAACGCCGGAGTGCCGGGTTACGAGATGAGCTTCGTGAAGCGCGGTCACAAGGCCACGCCGGCGCCGTGGCGGGCGCAGGAAGCCGCCGGATCGATGGTCGGGTTCATGGTCGAAGACGCCGCGGGCGAGTACGAGCGCCTGCGCGCGGAGGGGGTCAAGATCGTGACGGAACTCGTGGACGAGGAATTCGGCCAGCGGCACTTCTACGTCGAGGACCTGAACGGTTTCCTGATCGACATCATCGAGGCCATCCCGCCGTCCGCGGAGTGGCTGGCCGCTAACGGGCTGGCTTAATACCGCTTCGGGTGAGTGGGGCCGCGCGGGGCCGCCGTCGCCGCTAGCTTCGGTCTCCGATCCACAGAGGACGGAGGAGTTGCGCATGCGCCGATGGGTGGTCGCCGCGATAGTGCTGGCGTCCCTGCTGATCCCGGGCACCGCTTCCGGGGCTCAACAGGGCTGCAGGCTGGTCTCGCCCGAGGAAGGGGCGGTGCTGCACAAGGGCGACTCGTACCGGTTCGAGGCGGTCGGCTGTTCGCCGGGCGCCCGGGGACACCTGTCCCATACGGTGCTGGTCGAGGTCGCCATGAGCCGCGACGCCGTCACGGACGAGCACGGCGACTGGTCGGTCGACCACGTGGTCAACGACTACTCGCTGAACATGGAGACCCTGGTCTGGGTGCGGTTCGGCGACGGCACCCGGTCGACCTCGGTCAAGGTGCGCATCGCCGACCGATGACGCGTTCCGTGAAGGCCTCTTTCCCCCGGGAAGGAGGCCTTCACGGCGTGGGGGACACTGGGGTGTGCCCGCGTTGCTGCCCGAAACCACCACACCCGTCGAATCCGCGCTCCCCGAGAGCGCGCTGGAAGGGCTCGGCACGCGACCGTTCGGCGTCTACGTGCACGTCCCGTTCTGCGCGACCCGGTGCGGCTACTGCGACTTCAACACCTACACCGCCGGAGAGCTGGACAGCGATTCGTCGCCGCAGTCGTGGCTCGAAGGCCTCAAGCGCGAGTTCGACCTAGCCGCGCGGGTGCTGAAGGCGCCGCCCGCGGTCGACACCGTCTTCGTCGGCGGCGGCACTCCGTCCCTTCTCGGCGCAGACGGGCTGCGAAGTGTTCTCGACGCCGTTCGCGACACCTTCGGGCTCGCGCCGGACGCGGAGGTGACGACCGAGTCCAATCCGGAGTCCACCTCGCCCGAGTTCTTCGCGGGCATCCGTGACGCCGGATACAACCGGATCTCCCTCGGGATGCAATCGGCCGCGCGGCACGTGCTGAAGATCCTCGACCGCGTGCACACCGCCGGCCGTCCGGTCACGGCAGCCGAGGAGGCGCGCGCCGCCGGATTCGACCACGTCAACCTCGACGTCATCTACGGCACGCCGGGGGAGCGGACCGAAGATCTCCAGGCTTCACTGGACGCGGTGCTGGCCGCCGGTGTGGACCACGTCTCGGCGTACGCGCTGATCGTCGAAGAGGGCACCGCGCTCGCCCGCCGCATCCGTCGCGGCGAACTGCCCGCGCCGGACGACGACGTGCTGGCCGCCGACTACGAGATGATCGACCGCGTCCTCGCCTCGGCGGGGTTGCGCTGGTACGAGGTGTCCAACTGGGCGACCTCCGAGGAAGCCCGCTGCCGGCACAACATCGGCTACTGGCGCGGCGGCGACTGGTGGGGCGCCGGGCCGGGCGCGCACAGTCACGTCGGCGGCGTCCGCTGGTGGAACGTCAAGCATCCCGCCCGCTACGCCGCGTCCCTCGCGGCCGGTGAATCACCTGCCGCGGGACGTGAACTGCTCACCGACGAAGACCGGCATCTCGAACGCGTGATGCTGGAACTCCGGCTGTCCGAAGGGCTCCCGCTCGACGTACTCGACGACGACGGCCGGGTCGAAGCCCGCGCCGCCGCCGCCGAGGGATTGCTGGAAAAGTCCGCTTTGGACGGTCAGGGCCGTGCGGTGCTGACCGATCGCGGCCGGTTGCTGGCCGACGGGCTGGTGCGCCGGCTCACCTGAGCCCCAGGGCTCGGTCGGCCTGGAAAGTGGGAGAGTGCGTTGCGAAAGCCACTTTCGCAACGTTGAAGGTTGCGAAAGTGGCTTTCGCGACACGTGCCGGCCGACTTATGCCTCGCGCGAGGTGGAAGCGAGCCCCAGCGCCCGGTCGACCCATCGGCCCACCGGCAGCGCCACCACGATCGCCGCCAGCGCCAAGTGCACCAGCATGAACAGCACCGCGACCGGGACACTCGGCGGCCCGCCGAGGAACACGATCATATGCGAGGCCCATTTGAGCTCGGTCGGTTTCGTCCCGGCGGACCAGACGTCGTTGAGCGCCCAGAACGTCAGGTCGTTCGCGCCCGAGATCACCACGAGGATCGACGCGACACCGGCCTTGAGCACGTTCGCCGTCCGGCCGCCGCCCAGCCGGTACGCCATCAGCCCGAACAGGACGATGAACGTCACGACGAACAGCTCGAACTGGTACACCGGCTGGAAGGCGTCCTCGTCGGTGGCGGCGTTCCTGGCGAACGCCTGGATCCGCATGATCAGCTCGGTGTCCAGATAGGACATGTAGACGAACACCGCGAGCACGATCAGCGCCGGACCCCCTTTGGTGCGCGGGAAGAGCGCCACCGTGGCGACCGCGAAGACGAACGGGCACAGCTTGAACGCCCAGTCCGCGACGTTGTCCAGTGTCTGGTCCGGCGGCAGGATCACCATGATCAGCAGTGCGGTCACCACGGCCGGGACGGCGGCCACCAGCCACAGCCATTTGCGCCGCCGGTAGAGCGCGGGGATCCAGCCGTCGGTTTCGGGCAGGGTGGCGGTCACAGGTCGTCCTTCTCTGCCCAGAACGGCCCGAGGGCGAGGGCGTCGACGTCGGTCTTCAGGTAGCAGGCCACCGCGTCTGCCGGGCTGGCGACGATCGGTTCGTTGTTGTCGTTGAACGAGGTGTTGACCACCATCGGCACGCCGGTGAGTTTCTCGAACTCGCTGATCATCCGGTAGTACAACGGGTTGTCCGTTTCGGTCACCGTCTGCACGCGGGCCGTGCCGTCGACGTGCGTGATGGCCGGGACCTCGTCGCGTTTGTCCGGCAGGACGTCGAACACCAGCAGCATGACCGGCGACGGGTAGTCGCTGACGAACCAGTCGCCCGCGCGTTCCGCCAGGCACGACGGCGCGAACGGGCGGAAAGCCTCGCGGTGCTTGACCTTCTCGTTCATCCGCGTCTTCGAGTCGGGGTCGCGCGGGTCGGCCACCAGCGAACGGTTGCCGAGCGCGCGCGGCCCGCATTCCATCCGGCCCTGCACCCAGCCGATGATCTTGCCCTGGGAGATCTTCTTCGCCGTGTGCGCGGCGATGTCGTCGACCCTGGTGTAGCGGACCCCGGCGTCCTGCAGCGCGAGTTCCATCTCCGCCTCGGTGTAGTCCGGGCCGGTGTAGGTGTAGCCGTCGCGAGGACGGGGCTTGCCGTACTTGCCGACCGACACCTCCAGCGCCGAACCGAGCGCGCAGCCGTCGTCGGCGGCCGCGGGCTGGGCGAAGAAGTCTTCGAACGGGGTTTCCAGCAGGATCCGTCCGTTCATCACGCTGTTCAGCGCGACACCGCCCGCCACGGACAGCCGCCGCGATCCGGTCTCCCGCTGCAGCCAGCGCGCGATGTGCAGCCCGGCCTCCTCCAACGTGACCTGCAGCGCGTAGGCGATGTCGCAGTAGTGCTGCGGCACCGGGTTCTCCGCGGTGACCCGGGTCTTGGGCCGTGCCGGGCCGAAGAGGTCGGTGAACTTCTTCGACATCACGTGCTTGCCGGTGCGGTGGTGGCCGAAGAAGCTCAGATCGAGCTCGTACCCGCCGTCGTCGTCGAGGTGGATCAGCTGTTTGAAAGCGTCGACATAGGTGTCGTCGCCGAGCGGCGCCAGACCCATGATCTTGCCTTCGTCACGGGTGGGGTAGAAGCCCAGATAGCCGGTGACGCCCGCGTACATCGCGCCGAGCGAATGCGGGAACTTGATCCGCCGGATGTCGATGATCCGGTTTCCCTTGCCGTGCCCCAGATAGGTCGCGGTGCCGTCGCTGCCGATGCCGTCGAAGGTGAGCACGGCCGACTCTTCCCACGGCGAGATGAAGTACCCGCTGGCGGCGTGCGCCTTGTGGTGGTCGACCAGATGCGTCTTGAACTTCGTCGGGCCGGTCCAGCCCACGGCCTCCTTCACGTCGCGTTCGAGGGTGAAGGACCGCTTGATGTGCGCGAGCACGGCGCCGCCGACGTGGTAGTCGTCGACGCCTTTGCCGCCACCGGTCTTGAACGTCTCCACCATGCCCGCCGACGAGCCGCCCTCGTCGCCGTTCTGGTTGCGGAACACCTCCAGCGTGGCCGGGAAGTACTTCGCGAACACCTTCGCGGCGTGGATGCCCTCACGCCAGCGCTGCCAGTAGTAGGCGACGTGGTCGACGTCGGCGAGGGTGATCCCGCCACGCTCCAGGCAGAACTTGATCGCCTCCGCGGGGAAGTCCCCGTCGTGCTTCTTGCGGGTGAAGCGTTCCTCTTCGGCGAAAGCGATGATCTCGCCGTCGCGCACGAGCGCGGCCGCCGAGTCGTGGACCCTGCTGATTCCCAGTACGTACATGTTCCTTCTCCAGTGCGACGTTCAGAGTTCGGGGTGGTGGCGGCGCAGCAGCCGACGGAGGACGGTCGCCCGGACGCCGATGGCGAAGACGAGGGCGGCGAATCCGCCGACCGGTCCCATCGCCGGGACGAGCGCGGCGGCGGCCAGCGGGGTGGCGACCAGCCCGGCGATCGAGGCCGACGCCGTGAGCGTGAGGACCTTGCTGTTGGTGTTTTCGATCAGGAAGCCCGCGTAGAGCCGGACGGCGAACAGCACCGTTTCGACCAGGACGAAGACGCCGAGGACCACGTACGCGCCGACGGTGTCTTCGGCGGTCAGCACCGCGCGGGCCGCCGGGATCGCGAGGGCGATCCCCACCAGGACGAGGAACGCGAGCGCGCCCCATTCGACCAGTTTCAGCAGTTCGACCGCGCGGGACCGGCCCGCCGCCGCCCCGCCGCCGCGCAGCCGTGCCGAAATCGCCGGCTGGTGCACGCGAAGCTGATAGAACAGCAGCGAACAGAACGCGCTGCTGGCCAGCAAGGCGACGTAGAACGGTCCACTGTCGACGGTCCGCCCGGCCAGCGCCAGCACGCCGAACACCGTCGACGTCGCGAGGACGTCCAGCACCTCGGTCAGCCCGAGCAGCACGGTGGTCCGGCCGAAGGCGGGCAGGAGCCGGTGTCCGTCGATCCTTTCGACCCGCAGCCATTTCTTCGGCAGCAGCGCCGCGGAGACGCCGAGGATGACCAGGATCCCGCCGAGCAACAGGCCGAGATGCGTCAACGGCGACCAGCGGACGAACCAGGTGCCCACCGTCACGGCACCGACCACCACCGCGCCCGCGGTGAAGGCGAGAGCGTCCAAAGTGGACTTCCCGGTGAACCGGTGCAGACCCGAGACCGTCATCAGCAGGCCACCGGAGATCGACCAGCCCGCGGCCGTCAGGTACAGCGCGGCGTCCGAATCCGGCGCGACGATCAGCGCGACCGCCATCGCCGCCAGGACCACCAGCACCGGGACGACGGCGACGCGGACGGCCAGCGCCGCGACCGCGTCCCGTGTCGTCCGCAGGCGTGGCAGGCATTTCAGCGCCGACTTCTCCGCCGCCGACGGCACGAAGTTGAGCCACGTCATCAACCCGAGCGCGGTGGCGAACCGGCCGTAGTCGTGCGCGCCCCACGCGGTGACCAGCACCAGGCCCATCGCCTGGATCGCCAGCCGGAACACGCCACGCCCGGCGAGCAGGCGAAGGACCATCGACGGCTTCGGTGCCGCGATGGACGCGGTGCCGGCGCCGGTGAGCGAAGTGCCGGTCAAGGGAGCGGTACCGCCGCACCCTGCTCGTCGAGCAGGAACTTCAGCGTGCCGCGCAGTTCGTCCTCCGCCGCGAGCACGTCGGGCACGGTCGGCGCCGAAAGCACGGCGTACCCCATCTTGTAGCCGGCCTGCTCGTACGGTTTGACGTAGGAGTCCTCCTCCGCGAACAGTTCCAGGTTGTGCACGGCGGGCATGGCGCGGACCTCGTCGACGCCCTCGATGCGCACGATCCGGCCGCCGCGGTCGGAGGCGAGGATGTGGATGAGCGTCGGCCGCGGGTCGCGCGGGGAGAGCACGACCTCGCCGCCGGTCGCGGCGGCGATCCCCGCGGCGATCAGGTCGACGCCGGTGCTGTGCTCGATCGCCTCGGCCAGGCCGTTCCCGCCCATCCGTGCGCCCATCTCGATGAGGTAGAACTTCCCGTCCCGGCCCAGGACGGCGTCGAGGGTGAGCGGCCCGGTGCGGTAACCGAGTTCGGCGCACAACGCGGCCAGCATCACCGGCAACGCGCGGTCGACCACCGGTGGCAGTCCGGCGGGCAGCAGGTGCGACGCCGTCACGAAGAACGGTGGCGGCGTCAACGTGCGCCGGGTGACCGCGTGGAACACGATCCGGCCGTCGACCGCGAGTGCTTCGATCGTGTAGTGCGACCCGTCGAGGTGTTCCTCGACGACCAGCTTGCCGGACGGTGAGAACGCGAGGGAGTCGGAGAACGCGGTGGTGAGGCCGCCAGGGCTCGCGCAGGAGACGACCCCGCGGCTGCCGGAGGAGTCGACCGGTTTCACCAGCGTCGGGAACCGCAGTTGCTGCGCGGCGAGCGCGAGGTCCGGGCCGGGCTTCCCGCCGACGCTGCGATAGGTCGGCAGACGCAGCCGGTCGCAGAGTTCGCGGAAGACGGACTTGTCGACGGACGCGGCGACGGCGGCTTCGGGCAACGGGTCGGGCAGGTTCCAGTGCCGGGTGAGCCAGGCGAGCGCGGGCAGCCCGACGTCGCTGGCCGGGCAGAGCACCCCGGCGATGTCGTCCCGTCCCTCGAGCGCCGCCGCGATCTGTTCCGGCGCGCGGACACTGACCTGGACGAACTCGTCGGCCAGCGCCACCGCGGGCGCGCTCGCGCGGACGTCCACGCAGATGGTGCGGAAACCGAGCTCCCGCGCCCGGTGATATGTGCTGACCGAACCGTCGGCGCCACCCAGGATCACCAGGCTCCGTACCGCCGCCGTGTCTTCGGTGTTCTTCACTCCCGCTTGCCTTTCCCCAGGATGGATCTCGGCCATGGCCGAGGCGTAGAGCCGGTCGTCCTCGTCGACCGGGAAACTGGCTTCCCTGATGTAGAACTGCCGTGGCCGCGCCTGCCCCGCGCCGACCACGACCAGGTAGCGGACGGACAACGCGAGCACGGTCAGCAGCACGGAGAACATGACGAACGTCAGCGCCGACGCGGCGGTCAGCCCGAGCAGCCCGGTGGCGGCCGCGATCCCGGCGAGCACCGAGAGCCCGGCGGTCAGCACCGCCGTGGTCGAGGCCATCGTCGTCAGCCGCCGGGTGAAGCCGACGAACAACTCGATGGCGTGCGAGGAAAGGAAGCCGAAGCCCACTTTGGACTCACCGCGTTCGCGGGCCCGGTGTGCCACCTGGACGGTGGTGTAGCGGCTGGTCAGCCTCGGCACGGTGGCGAGGAAGTACGGGGTGCCCAGCCGGAGATCGACGATCTTGCGCGCGAGCTCCGTGCGCACCAGGCGGAACGCCGTCGCGCCGGGCGGGATTTCGATGCGCAGGACGCGGCGGCCGACGAAATGGAACGCGGCGGTTCCCCACCGTCTTGGTAAGGGATCTTGCCTATTGGTGCGAACACCGAAAACGGCGTCGTTGCCCGCCTCGGCGGCCATGATCAATTTCTCCACCTCGGAGGCCGGGAACTGTTGATCGGCGTCCATGTGCAGGAGCCACGGTTTCCCGGCGTACCGATAACCGGCGGAAAAGGCCGCTTCGAACCCGAAGTTCCGGGTGAAGGACAGGTAGCGCACCCGGGGGTCGGTGTGCGCGAGCGCCCGGATGACGTCAAGGGTCCCGTCCGTGCTCCCATCGTCCACATAGAGCAGTTCGAGGGGGAGATTCCCCAACTCGGCGACGATCTCCCGGTAGGAGGGCTCGACGTTGTCGACTTCGTTGAAGCACGGGACGACTACGGTGAGTCCACTTTCCACCGGTCCGGGGGTCGACCAGCTCATCTGTCGAATCCCTGCGGTGAGTGCGCTATTGTGTTCGTAGCGTCACGCGTTGTGTTTTCACGGTTCATGAGTCCCCTTGGCCCCAGGCGTCCGGCAGGTCGTGCCGGCTCGAAAGTTCCCGTGTTATAGGCAGACTCGCTTTGCTGCCGCTAGCGGAATCCGCAAGTTCGTCCTTTCAGCTCAGTCGAAAAGGTGGGAAGTCGGGCGAAAACCGGATGAATCCGACGCGGGGTATTCCCAAACCGCCGACGATGACGCAGGCTTGCGCGCCATGTGGACTGTGGGGGTGAATGCTGCCTGGCGGGCCGCCTACCGGCGGTCGGTGCGGTCGGCCTTCGCGACGGTGCCGTTCTACCGGGAACGCTGGGCTCTGGACGGCAGAACGGATCCCGTGCTGGTGCCCGGTCGCACCGGGACGGATTCGGGTGCGGCGCCACTGGCCGACGCGGTGCACAAGATCGTCGATCTGGTGCCGCTCGCCGGTGGCGCGCAACGGATCGAGCCGAGCCGGGGCCTGGGGCCCGTGCTGCGCAAGGCACGTTCGGTGAACGGAGAAGCGCTGGTCGTCGTGCTCGGCGGGGACGGGACGCGGCCGCCGTCGGACCTGCCGCGCGGGGTTCGTTGCTGTGTGGTGGATCCCGACGTCCCGGCGACGAGCGTGCTGGCGGAAGTGTCCTCCGCGCTTCGCCGCGGCCGTCGCGTGCTCGCGGTCGGCGACGACAAGCAGCTGGCCGTCTTCGCCGCCACTTTGCCCGAAGACCGTGCGTACCGGGTCGAATCCGTACCGCGACGGGAACTGGACACAATGGACACCGGCCCGTACGGGGTGCTCCACGATCCGGCGCTCGGGTACCTGGGCGCGATCGAGGAATGCGGCCGCTGGCATCTCGACTGGCAGCGTGTCTACGCGCGCCCGACGACGGGCGGGCTCGCGTTCACGCTGCTGCGCCAGGATTCCCCGCGGTTCGTGGACGTGCTCCCGGCCGGCGGCGTCCGTGGTGAGATCGCGCCGTGCCCGCGACACGGGACGCCGGTCGTGCTCACGTGAAGACGGGTTTCCACGATCCCCGCACCGATCCCGTTCCCGTCGGCTGGCCGGAGTTCTCCCGCGCCGCCCGCCTGCATCCGGTGTGGGACTACGAGGTGATGGGGCTCGACGCCTGGACCGCGCGGAACCCGCCGGTGCTCGCCACCGTCTCGGACGGAGCCAGGATCGTCGCGGCGTTTTCGGTGCTGGTGTGCCGTCCCCGGTTGCGATACCGCTTCGCGCCGACGCCGGGACACCGGTTGCTGCGCCCGTTCTGGGCCGAGGTGTGCCAGCCCTGGCTGAGCGGCTACCCGGGGCTCGCGTTCGCGCCGGAGGTCGCCGCCGCCGATCGTCGTCCGCTGATCCGGGACTTCGAACGATCCCTGCGCCGGAGGCTCGGCCCCGGCCTGCTCGGAGTGCTGTACCGGGCGTTGGGGCAGGACTTCGCGCAGGACCTCCAGGGTCGTGGGCGGCTGGTGAAGGCCGTCGATTCCGTGGCCGTGCTGGAAAACCACTTCGCCTCGGAAGACGAATGGATCGCCTCGCTGCCCAAGTCGCGGCGGGGCGGGCTGCGACGGCAGCGGCGCCGGATCGCCGACGATCCCGGTGTGGTGGTCGTCGGTGGTGCCGGCCGGGAAGACCTCGACAGCGCCGAGGTCGCGACCCTCATCCAGGGGCATCGTGACCGGCACGGCAAGCTCCCGCTCGACACCAGGACGCCGCCTTCCGCCGCGTTCCTGCACCGGTTCCTCCGGCGGCCGGACGTGCACACGCTGACCTACACCGGCGCGGACGGCAGGCTGCTCGCGGTGAACACGTTGCTCGATCATCCGGACAGCCCGGCGAAACAGCACTGGGGCACCTTGCCGGTGGACGAAGGCGGGCGGCAGGGACTGCTGTTCGACTCCTACATCCACGCCATGCGGTACGCCACGCGGCGCGGGGTCAAGGAACTCACCGCCGGGCGCGGGCTGCCCGAACTCAAGGCCACGCTGGGTTTCCGGGCGCGCCCGGTGTACGCCGCGGCCGTGCCGAGACCGGTACTGGGATGGTGACGATGAAGGTGGCGGCGAGAAGCACCGTGTTCGAGGCCGAGGTGCTCGATCCGAGGACCGCGGCCGAACCCGAGGGCTGGAGCGGTTTCCAACGGCGGGCGAAGCTGTGGCCGGTCTGGGAGTACGACGTCCTGCGCCGGGAAGCCTGGATGGCGAAGAACCCCGCGGTGCTCGCGGTGCTGCGCCGGAACGGGACGATCGTCGGCGCGTTCACCGTGATGGTGTGCCGGAGCTGGCGCGCGGGCGATTTCGCGCCGTTGTCCGTCCTCGGTGGACGGTTCCGCCCGCGCTGGGCCGAGGCCTACCTCTGGCAGCTCAGCGGTTATCCCGCTGGTGTGCTCGACGAGCGGCTCGACGAGGCCGAGCGGCGGGAAGTGGTCCGCCGGTTCGAACGGGCACTGTGCGCCCACCTCGGCCCGGGCCTGCTGGGCCTGATCTACCGGGCGATGAACCCGGAGCTCCTCCCGGCGCTGGAAGGCCGGGGCCGGATGTCCCGGGAGATCGACCCGGCCGCCGTGCTGACCAACGACTACTCCACTGTGGACGATTGGGAACGGGTGCTCGGCGACGAGACCCGGAAGACACTGCACGAGCTGCGGGAAGACGGGGACCTGCGCACCGAGGCGGCCACCGCCCGCCGGGACCTGGACTGCCACGAACTCGCCACCCTGCTCAACGCCCACCGGAGCAGGCAGGACGACCGGGCCTGGGCAGGCGGGCAGCGGTCACGGTTCGGCGGGCTGCACATGGACACCCGGAGCCCGATCGCACCGTCCTATCTGGACGCGTTGATCCGCCGCCCGGACGTCGTCACCCGTACCTACCGTGACGGATCCGGACGGCTGCTGGGTTTCGGCACGCTGTTCGATGCCGACGACGGATGCGCGCTGCACCAGTGGGCCGCGCTGCCGAGCGCGGCAGGCGGACGGAAAGGGCTCTATGTCGACTTCTACGCCAGGGGAGTGGAGCATATGATCACGCATCGGCGCCCCGAACTGACCGCCGGCCGGGCGATGCTGGAGAACAAGACCCCGCTCGGCTTCGGCACCAGGTCCCTGGTGTCGGTCGCCGTACCGAGACCGGTGCTGGGCCGATGACCTGGGACGTGCGGGTGCTCGACCCGCGGACCGATCCGGAACCCGAGGGCTGGGCCGGCTTCCTCGACGCGCAGCAGGCCCCCGTCCCGTGGGACTACGGGTTGCTGCGGGTGGAGTCCCGCTTTTCGCCCAGCCCCACCGCGCTCACCGTGATCAGCGACGGCGGCGAGATCGTCGCCGCGGTGCTGGCGATGCTGTGCGCACCGATCTCCCCGTCGGGTCCCGGTGCCGTGCGCGGTATCGCGCGACTGGGTCCGCGCTGGGTCGAGGTACAGCACGCGTGGCTTTCCGGATACCCGCCGTGGTTGTTCGCCGACGGCCTCGACGCGGCCGACCGGCGGGAGATCATGCGCCGGTTCGAACGGGCCGTCGGCCGCTTCACCGGGCCGGGCTGCCTCGGCGTCGTCTACCGCACCGTCCCGCCGGAGTCGCTCGACATGCTGACCGGACGGGGCAGGCCCGTTCGCGACACGATGCCGACGTCGGTGCTGGAGAACCGGTTCGTCGACGTCGAGGGCTGGCTGGCGTCCCTGCGCCGCAGCAGGCGGCTGAGCCTGCGCGGCCAGTCGAAGAAGATCGCCGCCGATCCGGACGTCGTGGTCCGCACCGAAGCGGCCCGCACCGACCTCGACGCGCTGGAACTGGCGACCATGCTGCGGGAGCACCGCGAGCGGATGGGGCCGGTGAAATTCGACCGGCGCGGTCCGGTCACGGCCGAATACCTCGGTGAACTCGTGCGCAGGCCGGATGTCATCACCTCGACCTACCACGACGGCGAAGGCAGGCTGCTCGCGTTCACCAACGTGCTCGACCACCCCGTCGCGCCGCTGCACCAGCATTGGGCCGCGCTCGCCCCGGACGAGGGACGCCCGAAGCATCTCTACTTCGAGGCGGTCGTCCGGAACGTGCGCTACATGATCGAGGGCAACCGGAAATCCCTGTCGATGGGCCGGGGCCTGACCGACCTCAAGGCGACGCTCGGTTTCCAGCCGGTCCCGCTGCTCGGGGTCATCGTGCCGAGACCGGTGACGCGATGGTGATCGAGGTGCTGGATCCCCGCCGCGACCCGGAGCCCGCGTACTGGAAGTCGTTGCGGGGCAAGGCGGGGCTGCGCGCGGACTGGAGCTGGGAGGTGCTCACCGCCCAGGCGTGGGCGGCGCGCACCGAGCAGCCGGTCACGGTCCTGCTCGAAGACGGCGAACCGCGGGGCGTGGTCAGTTCCGCGTGGGTCACCGGGCTCACCCGGCGGCACCGGTTCGCCCGCACGGCGGGACGGGGGCGGCTCGGCGGGCTCGACGTCCGCTCCCCGGGCTCGGGAGCGATGCCGGGCTGGTGGTTCGACGGCGAGGACGACGACGGCGGCGTCGGCAGGCTGCTGGACACCTTCGTCCCCGCCATGCGCGAGGAACTCGGGTTCGGCCTGCGCGCGCTGCTGGTGCGCCAGGTCGATGAGTCCGGAGTGGACAGTGTCCGCGGCGGGCCGAAGATGGTGCGCCGCACGGAGGACGTCGCCGTCCTCGACGTCACACCGTTCTCGAGCCGGGACGACTGGATGCACTCGCTGGCCAGGAAACGCAAACAGAACCTGCGCAAGATCTTCCGCACCTTCGACGCCGATCCGTCGCTCGAGGTGCGCGTGCGCCCGGGCGCCGAGGCCGATCCCGTCGAGATCGCGGAACTGCTGCGGTACAACGAAACCAAACATCACGACGTGCCGATCGTGCCGCTGCCGGCGTTCGTGGGCTATCTCGGCAGGCTGCTGCGCCAACCGGACGTGCAGGTCATCGAGTACCGCGAGACCGCCACCGGCCGGGCGGTCGCCGTCGCGACCCTGCTCGATCACCCCACGCTGCCGGTCGCCCGGCACTGGGCGGCGCTGCCGCGGGAACTCGGCGGACGGCCCGATCTCTACTTCCACTTCTACGGCGAAGCCGTGCGCTGGGCGCTCGAAGCCGGGCGGCCGCAGGTGGTGTTCGGCAAGAAGATGTCCGAGATGAAGGCCTCGCTGGGGGCGCGCCTGGTGCCGCAATACGCGGCCGCGGTCGCGCTGCTCTGAGCCTCACGAGGCGGCGGAGGCCAAGCCGCGCAGGAAGAGGTCGATCGCGAACTCGAACCGCTCCTGCGCGGTCTCCGCGGTGAAGTACTCGCCCGCGCCCAGCAGGTTCGGGAAGGCACCGGGCGGGAACGACGTCATGTACTCGACCATCCGCCTGCCGCGCTGTTCCTGCTCGGCGAGGTCGATGTCGCCGTGTTGCCAGCCGGCGCCTTCGTAGGCGAAAGCCTTGGCGTAGAGCCATAAGGCGTCGGCGGCGAACAGGGCCCGCTTGAGGTCGAGGCCGCCCGCGCGCAGGACCGCGAGCATCGCTTCGGCCTGCTGCAGGGCGTTCGCGCCGACCGGGACGGGGATGGCCCACGCGATCTTGGCGATCCCCGGGACCGACGTCAGCGCGCGCACGTTGTCGCGCAGCAGATCCTTCGCCTGTTCGACCCAGCGATCGGGGTCGGGCTCGGGGAACGGGCCGAAGGCGAGGACGTGGTCGACCATCAGCTCGTGGAGCTCCTCCTTGTTCGCCACATGGGCGTAGAGCGACGCCGGGCCGGTCTCCAGCGCCTTGGCCACACACCGCATGCTCACCGCCTCCAGCCCTTCGCGGGCGAGGAGGTCCAGTGCCGTCTTCACCACGAGCTCCTGGGACAGCACGGGTTTCTCGGCGCGACGCCGGGGCCTGCTCACTTCGTTCGCCTCCTGATCCGGGGTTCGCCGGGAACTCTACTTGACGCGAACGCCGTTCGTCTGTAGAACGGTGTTCGTCCAACGAACAGTGTTCGTCTAACTGGAGGAAGCCATGACCGAACGACAGAACGAAGTGCTGGCCGTGCTGGGCGAGCTCGCCGACGCGTGGAACGAGGGCGACGCGGCCGCGTACGCCTCGCACTTCACCGAAGACGCCGACTACGTGACCTTCTTCGGGATGAACATGCCGGGCCGCGCCATCATCGAAAGCGCGCACCGTGCCCTGTTCGAGGGACCGCTCCGGGGATCGAAACTGGTCTCGGGCGGCGGCGAGCCGAAGGTCCGGTTCGTCCGGCCGGACGTCGCGATCGTCGTGTCCGGCGGCGGATCGTCGCTCTCGGGCGGGGCACCCGAGCCGGGCCGGGAATCGACGCTGACGTACGTCCTCGTCGAGGAGTCCGGCGGGTGGCGGGTCGCGTCCTTCCAGAACACCCGGGTGAGCGATCCGGCCGCGGGCGCCCCGGCGGGCGGGGAGAGGCGTACGCTCGGTTAGGTTCACCTAAGTCACAAAAAGGGAGTGTGGATGGCCGAGGCGCGGAGAGCGGTGTCGACGACCCGGTTGCGGGTGCTGCGCACCGAGCGGATCACCCCGCACATGGTCCGGATCGTCGCCGGGGGCGAAGGGATCGCTTCGTTCCGGCCCAACGACTTCACCGACGCCTACGTCAAGGTGCACTTCCGGGTGCCCGGCGTCACCTACCCCGAGCCGTTCGACCTGGCGCGGATCCGCGAAGAGCTGCCGCGCGAGCAGTGGCCGCGGATGCGCTCCTACACCGTCCGGGCCTTCGACCCGAATCTCGGCGAACTGGTGCTCGACTTCGTCCACCACGGTGACGAGGGTGTCGCCGGACCGTGGGCCGCCGCCGCGCAACCCGGCGACGAGCTGCTGATCTCCGGACCCGGCGGGGCGTACGCGCCGGGCGAGGAGGCGGACTGGCATCTGCTCGCCGGTGACGAGAGCGCCCTGCCGGCGATCGCCGCCTCCCTCGAGGCGATGCCGGCGGGTGTTCCCGTGCACGCGTTCATCCTCGTGGAGGACTCGGCCGAGGAGCAGTCGCTGACCACCAAGGGCGACGCGCGGATCACCTGGCTGCACCGGAGCCGGGGCGACGACCTCGCGGCCGCCGTCCGCGCGCTCGACTGGCGCGAAGGTGTCGTGCAGGCGTTCGTCCACGGCGAGGCCGGGTTCGTCCGGGATCTGCGGCGTCATCTGCTGGACGACCGGGGGATGCGGCGCGACCTGCTGTCGATCTCCGGATACTGGCGGATCGGGAAGACCGACGAGGCGTGGCGACTGGAGAAACAGGCCGAGCGGAACGCGTAGCCTCGGTCGCATGATCGAGCTGAAGGTGGACGTCGACCCGGCCGAGGTGGGTTTCGACGCGGAGCGGCTGCGCCGGATCGACAAGCACTTCGACGGATACCTGGAGCGAAACCGGCTTCCCGGGTATCTGGCCGTGGTGACCAGGAACGGGAAGGTCGCGCATCTCGCGGCGAACGGGCAGCGCGACATCGAAGCCGGGCTGCCGGTCGAGACCGACACGATCTGGCGCGTCTACTCGATGACGAAGCCGGTCACGTCGGTCGCCGCGATGATGCTCGTCGAAGAGGGGCTGATCGATCTCAAGGATCCGATCTCCCGCTGGCTGCCGGAGTTCTCGGAGCCGCGGGTCTACGCCGCGGGCTCGTCGGTGAAGCAGGCGACCGTGCCCGCCAGCGAACCGATCCGGCTCTGGCATCTGCTCACCCACACCGCGGGGCTCACCTACGGGTTCCACCGCACGCATCCGGTCGACGCGCTCTACCGTGAGGCGGGGTTCGACCTCGGCACCGCGCCCGGGCTCGACCTGGCGGCGGTCTCCGAGTCGATCGCGCGGCTGCCGCTGCTGTTCCAGCCGGGTTCGGAATGGAACTATTCGGTCGCGACGGACGTCCTCGGCAGGCTGATCGAGGTCGTCTCCGGTCAGCCGCTCGACGTCTTCTTCGCCGAGCGGATCTTCACCCCGCTCGGCATGCACGAAACGGGGTTCCAGGCCGCCGCCGGCGATCTCGACCGGCTGGCCGCGCTCTACGTGCCGCATCCGGTCACCAAAGAGCCGTTCCGTCACGACGAACTGGGCAACGTCGGCCGCGTCACGCCCTCGTGCTTCTCGGGCGGCGGAGGGCTGGTCTCCACGGCGGGCGACTTCCACCGGTTCGCCCAGATGCTGGTGCGCGGCGGCGAACTCGACGGCGTCCGCCTGCTCGGCCCGCGCACGCTCCGGCTCATGGCGACCAACCACCTGCCCGGCGGCGTGGATCTGGAGACCTGCGGCCGGACCGGGTTCTCCGAGGCGCCGTACGACGGTTTCGGCTTCGGGCTGGGTTTCTCCGTACTCGACGACCCGGTGAGGGCCAAGACCCTCGCCAGCGCGGGCGAGTTCGCCTGGGGCGGCGCGGCGAGCACCGCGTTCTGGGTCGATCCGGACGAGGACATCACGGTCCTGTTCTTCACCCAATTGCTGCCGTCGTCGACCTACCCGATCCGCGTCGAATTGAGGAACCTGGTGTATCAAGCCTTGGTCGACTGAGGGGGAGTCCGTCGGTCCAGGGGGTCGTGAGTGGCGAGTGTCGTTAGAACGACCCGAAACACTCACGACCACCCGCACCGACCCCTCACCTGCCTTCGCGAGGCCCTGGCCTATCTGGCGTCGAAAGGCGCGTGATCCGGGGCGCAGACGGTGCCGCGTGCCGGAAGGCGTCCGTGGGTCAGGTAGGCGTCGACGGCCGCGTCGACACAGGCGCTGCGGTTCAACGCGCCGTGCCCCCACGCGTCCAGCGTCAGGAGCCGGGCGTTGCCGAGGACGCGTTCGGTGCGTTTCGCCCCGGCGTACGGGGTCTCCGGGTCGCCCTTGCCGTTGGCCAGCAACAGGATCGGCGAGGTCGGCCGGTTCCACGGTCCCGTGTACCGCGCGTTGTCGGTAGCGGGCCAGAAGGCGCACGGCAGGGAGAGATACGTGTCGTACGAACCGAAACCGCGGCCTTCCCGGTCGGCCGCGCGGGCGGCGCGGGGCCAGGCGGCCGGGTCACGCGGATTCGCGGTGTCCGCGCAGATCGTCCCGCCGCCACTCATCGCGGAATCGAACGGTGTCGCGATGGCCTTCGCCGCGACGGGTTTCGTCGCGGACTGGAGGAATTCCGCCAGCGCTGGGGAATTGGCCTCGTCGGTCAGCGCGTTGTGGGTTCGCCGGACGACCTCCTGGTAGGTGATCGGTCCCGGTGTGGCTTCGAGCCGGTCGAGGATCGCGTCGTACTTGGCCCGCAGATCCGTCCCCGGTTCGCGGAACGCGCACCGGACGTCGGCCGCGCACGTGTCGAGGAAGGCCTGCAGCGCGCGGTCCGCGTCCCGGAAACCGCCGAGCCTGGTGCTGAACGGGACGTTCGCGTCCTCCGGGCGGTGCCCGGTGGACCAGGCGATCGGATCGTCGACGGCGTCCAGTGCCAAGGCGCCGACACGATGCGGGAACAGGTTGGCGTACACCTCGCCGACGTAGGTGCCGTAGGAAAGCCCGTAGTAACGCAGGCGGGGCTCACCGACGGCTTGGCGCATCCTGTCGAGGTCCCTGGCGACGTTCGCCGTCGACAGGTGGTTCAGCAGCGGCCCGGCGTTGCGGCCGCAGGAGGCGGTGACCTCACGGGCGTCGGCGAAATGCCGGGTCTCCTGCTCGGCGGTGATCGGGAAGGTGCCCAGGATTCGTTTGAGCGGCTCGGTTTCCGCGTCGCTGGTGAAGCACCGGACCGGTGTGCTGGCGCCGACGCCGCGCGGGTCGAAGCCGACGATGTCGAATTGCCGGTGCAGGGACGGGGTCTGGAATCTGCTGAAGCGGCCGTGGTTCCCGGGGCCGCCGGGGTTGGTGAAGAGGGTGCCGCGTTTGTGCTTCCGGTCCGTCGCCGGGAGACGGCCGAGCGCGATGGTGATCCGCGGTCCGTCCGGGTCCCGATAGGACAACGGGACCTCGATCTCGGCGCAGTCGTAGCCCGGTGGCGACCCGGACGGACAGGCGCCCCAGGCGAGGCCTCTCGGCGCGGCCGAAACCGCGGGCGTGATCGTGAGGGCGGCGAGTGCGGAAAGAGTGAGTGCGGCGGCGATGCGGATTCTCGTCACCGGGCCAGCGTCTCGCCTCGCGGGCGCGCGATCCCTGGTGCTCGTACCCGGAAACATGGTGGGGTACGCCCCTCCATGTTCAACATATAGCGCACCCGGGGGCTTGCGGCAAGACCCCGGTGATGCCGCAGAATCCTCGGCCGTAGCCAGAACAGGCCGAACAGGAGTGAAGATTTGACGGACGTCGACGTGATCATCGTGGGTGCCGGCCCGACCGGTCTGATGCTGGCCGCCGAACTGCGGCTGGCCGGTGCGCGCCCGCTGGTCCTGGAACGGCGGCCGGAACAGGGGAAGACTCCGAAGGCCCACGGCCTCAGCGGGCAGATCCTGGACCTGCTGCACCATCGCGGCCTGCTGGAGAAGGTGCGGGGGCTCGTCACCGATCCCGTGCCGCCGCACCGCTTTCCCTTCGGCGGGGTCCACGTCGACCTCACCCGGTTCGACGAGCCGCCGCTGAAGGCGCTTTCGGTCCGGCAGCAGTCGCTGGAGCGGCTGCTGGAGGAGCACGCCACAGGACTCGGCGCGGAAGTGCGTCGCGGGCACGAGGTCGTCGGGCTGCGCCAGGACGACGTGTCGGTGACCGCCGAGGTACGCGGCCCGGACGGTGCGTACGAGGTCACCGCCCCGTATCTGGTGGGGTGCGACGGCGGGCGCAGCCCCGTCCGGTCGATGGCGGGGATCGGCTTCCCCGGCACCACCTATCCCGAGGTGAACCGGATCGGCCAGGTCAAGATCCCCGAAGGACTGACCGTGCACGACAACGGCGACATCGAGACGCCGGAGCTGGGCCGGATCGAGGCGGGCTTCACGCGCACCGGCTCCGGCGTGTTCGCGCTCGGTTCGCTGACGCCGGGGATCCTGTTCATCCAGACCACGGAGGACGATCCCGGCGAGGTCGACGACGACGTGCCGATGACCTTGGCCGAACTCGGGGACAGCATCCGCCGGGTGCTCGGCGGGGACGTCCCGCTGGGCGAACCGGTCCGCCTCTCGCGCTACCAGTTCTCCGCCCGCCAGGCCGAGCGCTACCGCGAAGGCCGGATCCTGCTGGCGGGCGACGCGGCACACCTGCTGCCCTCCACCGGCACGGCGATCAACGTCGGCATGTCCGACTCGGTCAACCTCGCCTGGAAGCTGGCCGCCGAGATCCAGGGCCGGGCACCGGAAGGGCTGCTGGACACCTATCACGCGGAACGGCACGCCGCCGGTGCGCGTGCGCTGCTGCAGTCCCGGGCGCAGGTGGGGTTGCGGCGCGGGCACGACGAAGCCGCCGAAGCGCTCCGCGCCGTCTTCCAGGAACTGCTGGACGACGAGCAGGCCGCGCGACGGCTGGCCTCCCACGTCGCCGGGACCGACACGCGCTACCCGATGCCGGGTTCCCCGCACGCGCTCGCCGGCATGTTCGTCCCGGATCTCGCGCTGCAGACCGACGATGGCACGACCAGTGTCGCCGAGCTGCTGCGTGGGGCGCGGCCGGTGCTGCTCGACCTCGCGGGCAGGCCTGATCTGCGTGAACTCGCGCAAGGCCGCGCCAACGTCCACACCGCGAAGGCCGAGGATAGGCCCGCCGACGTCCTCCTGATCCGCCCGGACGGCTACGTCGCCTGGGCAGGCGACGACGCCGAGGGCCTGCGTGAGTCCTTCGCCACCTGGTTCGGCGCCTGACCCCACGCATTTCGTCCTCTGAATGCGGAAGAACGCATTCAGAGGACGAAATGCGGGTGTCAGCGGTTGATGACCTCCGAGCCGTAGCGCTTCAGGGTTTCCTCGCGCTGGTCGTGCATGAGGTACAGCGAGAACTGGTCGACACCGAGCGAAGCCAGCTCCTCCAGCCGTTCGACGTGCGCCGACGACGGCCCGAGCAGGCAGAACCGGTCCACGATCTCGTCCGGGACGAAGTCGGTCGACGGATTCCCCGCCCGCCCGTGGTGCGAGTAGTCGTAGCCCTGCCGCTCACGGATGTAGTCGGTCAGCTCGTGCGGCACCGGCCCGGAATCGCCGTACCGCGCCACGAGATCCGCGACATGGTTGCCGACCATCCCGCCGAACCAGCGCAACTGTTCGCGCTGATGCGCCAGATCGTCGCCGACGTACGCCGGGGCCGCGAGACAGATCGTGATCCCGGCCGGATCCCGCCCCGCCGCGCGAGCGGCCTCGCGGACGGAACCGATGGTCCACCGGGCGATCGCGGGATCGGCGCACTGCAGGATGAAGCCGTCAGCGTGTTCGCCGACGGTCTTCAGCGCCTTCGGCCCGTATCCCGCCATCCACATTTCGAGCCTGCCGTTGCGGATCCACGGAATCCGCACCGGCTTGTCCCGCAGCAGGACTTCGCGTCCTTCGGCCAGTTCCTTGACCACGTGCATGCACTCGCGCACGGTGGCCAAAGTGGACGGTGGCATGCCGACCACCCGGTGCGCCGAGTCGCCGCGGCCGATCCCGCACACCGTCCGGTTGCCGTACATGTCGTTGAGTGTGGCGAAGGTCGACGCCATCACCGACCAGTCCCGCGTGGCCGGGCTGGTCACCATCGGGCCCACGATCATCGACGACGTCGCCGCGAGGATCTGCGAGTAGATGACGAACGGTTCCTGCCACAGCACGCACGAGTCGAACGTCCAGCCATAGCGGAAACCCTGGTCCTCTGCCGCCTTCATCAGCCGCACGAGGTCGCGCGCGGGCGGATCGGTCTGGAGAACTATCCCGAAGTCCATGGCGGCCGCCTCAGTTCAGGTACTGGTTCAGGTCGCGCGAGAGGAATTTCCCGTGCGTCGTACTGCCCGAGAAACCGGACGGCGACACCACCACGCGCCCGCGCGAGAGCACGGTGTCGACCTTGCCGGTGATCTCCATGCCCTCGTAGGCCGAGTAGTCCACGTTCATGTGATGCGTCTCGACCGACAGGGTCTGCTTCGCCGCCGGGTCGTAGACGACGATGTCCGCGTCCGAACCCGCCGCGATCACCCCCTTGCGCGGGTACAGCCCGAACATGCGCGCCGGGGTGGTCGAGCAGGTCTCGACCCAGCGTCCGAGCGTGAGCTCGCCCGCCACGACCCCTTGGTGCAGCAGATCCATCCGGTGCTCGACGCCGGGGATCCCGTTGGGGATCGCGCGGAAGTCGCCGCGGCCGAGTTCCTTCTGGTCCTTGAAGCAGAACGGGCAGTGATCCGTCGACACCACCGACAGATCGTTCGTCCGCAGCCCCCGCCACAGATCCGCCTGATGCGACTTCTCGCGCAGCGGGGGAGAGGCGACGTACTTCGAACCCTCGAAATCGGGTTTCGCCAAGTCCTCGATGGACAGATAGAGATACTGGGGACACGTCTCCGCGAAGACGTTCTGCCCGTCGTCACGCGCTTCCGCGACCGCCGCCAGCGCCTGCGACGCCGAGAGGTGCACGATGTACAGCGGTGCCCCGGTCACCTTGGCGAGCTGGATCGCGCGCGAGGTCGCCTCGCCCTCCAGCTCCGGCGGGCGGGTGAGCCCGTGCTGCACCGGGTCGATCTTCCCGGCGGCGAACGCCTGCGCGGCCAGCTGGTCGATCGCGATGCCGTTCTCCGCGTGCATCATGATCGTCGCGCCGATCTCGCGCGCCTTCTGCATGGCCAGCAGGATCTCGCCGTCCGTGGAGTAGAACACCCCCGGATACGCCATGAACATCTTGAAGCTGCCGACCCCGCCGTCGACGCAGGCCTGCATCTCCTTCAACGACGAGTCGTTGACGTCGGAGACGATCATGTGGAAGCCGTAGTCGATGGCGCAGTTGCCGTCGGCCTTCTCGTGCCATTTGTCCATAGTGGACAGCAGTGAGGTGCCCTTGGCCTGGACGGCGAAGTCGATGATCGTGGTCGTCCCGCCCCACGCCGCCGCCGTCGTCCCGGTGCCGAAGGTGTCGACGGAATGCGTCCCGCCGAACGGCATCTCCATATGGGTGTGCGCGTCGATCCCGCCGGGCATGACGTACTTCCCGGTGGCGTCGATCACCGAGTCGGCGGGCCCGAGCGTGCCGGGGGCGCCGACGGCCGAGATCGTCTCGCCGTCGACGAGGACGTCCGCCGCCGAGGCGCCCGCCGTGGACAGCACCCGCCCGCCGCTGATGAGGGTGGTCATCACGCCTCCGCGAGGGGTCCGTAGCTGTCGGGACGCCGGTCCCGGTAGAAGGCCCACAGATCCCGTACTTCGGCGAGCTTGCCCATGTCGAGATCGCGGACGACGATCTCCTCCTCGGTATCGGACGCGGCTTCGCCGACGAGCTGGCCGCGCGGGTCGGCGAAATACGACTGGCCGTAGAAGTCGTTGTCGCCCAAGGGTTCCACCCCGACGCGGTTGATCGTGCCGACGTAGTACTCGTTCGCGACGGCGGCCGCGGGCTGCTCCAGCCGCCACAGGTACTCCGAAAGACCCCGGCTGGTCGCCGACGGGTTGAACACGATCTTCGCCCCGGCCAGGCCCAGCGCGCGCCAGCCCTCCGGGAAATGCCGCTCGTAACAGATGTAGACGCCGATGCGGCCGACGGCGGTGTCGAACACCGGGTAGCCCATGTTCCCGGGCCGGAAGTAGAACTTCTCCCAGAAGCCCTTCACCTGCGGGATGTGGTTCTTGCGGTGCTTGCCGAGGTAGGTGCCGTCGGCGTCGATCACCGCGGCGGTGTTGTAGTACACGCCGGGCTGCTCGACCTCGTACATCGGCACGACCAGCACGACACCGTGCCGTTCGGCGACCTCCTGCATGAGCTTCGTCGTCGGCCCGTCGGGGATGCCTTCGGTGTAGGAGTAGTAGTCGGTGTCCTGCACCTGGCAGAAGTACGGGCCGTAGAACAATTCCTGCAGGCAGACGACCTGCGCGCCCTGCGAAGCGGCCTTGCCGATGGCTTCGACCGCGTTCGCGATCATGGACTCCTTGTCACCCGTCCACCGCTGCTGGATCAATCCGGCTCGGACCACGTCGCTCACTTGCATCCTCCTCGATATCGGTGGTGCGCTTGCGTTCGGGCAGGGACAGCAGCAGGTAGACGACGAAGGCGCCCGCCAGGCCGACGACCCAGTTGTAGTCGTAGAGGGGTTTCAGGAACGGGATCAGCCCGTCGGCGGGGAACGGCCCGCCGTACGCGCCGCCGACCGCGAGCACGGCGCCGGCCAGCGTCGCGACGAGCGCGCGCCAGTTCCAGCCGCCGTTGAACCAGTAGATGCCGCGTTCGGTGTACAGATCCCGCAGGCGCAGCTTGGTGCGGTTGACCACCCAGTACCCGGCGACCAGCACCCCGGCGACGGCGCCGAGCAGGCCACCGTAGAAGCCGAGCCACGCGAAGATGTAGATGTTCGGGTCCGAGTAGAGCCGCCACGGCTGGATGACGATGCCGATGATGCCCGTGATCAGCCCGCCGACCGCGAAGGTGATCTTCTTCGGGAAGGCGTTGGAGAAGTCGTAGGACGGGCTGACCACGTTGGCCGCGAGGTTCGCCGACACGGTCGCCAGCACCAGTGCGACCAGCGCGACCACCACGACGACCGGGGAGTCGAACCGGTCGGCCAGTTTCGCCGGATCCCAGATCTGCTCGCCGTAGAGGACGCTGCCGCCCGACGTGGTCAGGATGGCCACGATCGCGATGAACGTCATCGTGGTCGGCAGGCCGAGGATCTGGCCGCGGACCTGCTTGCCCTGGCTGCCGCCGAACCGGGTGAAGTCGGGCATGTTCAGCGAAAGCGTCGACCAGAACGCGATCATCGCCATCAGCGACGGGGCGAACACCTTCCAGAAGTCCGGCCCCCAGCCGAGTTTGCCGGGTTCGGACAGGATCGGGCCGAGCCCGCCCGCCTTGACCAGCACGTAGCCCAGCAGGATCAGGAAGCCGACCGACACCAGCGGAGCGGTCCAGTTCTCGAATCGGCGGACCGCCTCCATCCCGCGCCAGATGATGAGCATCTGGAACAGCCAGAAGAGGCCGAACGAAAGCCACAGTGTCCAGTGCTGGCCGAGGACGACGGCGGAGTCCTTCCAGCCGGAACCGGCCAGCCGCCCGACGATGATGTAGATCGCCTCGCCGCCGACCCAGGTCTGGATGCCGAACCAGCCGCACGCGATGAACGCCCGCAGCAACGCCGCAAGATTCGCGCCGCGCATCCCGAAGAAGGCGCGGGCGAACACCGGGAACGGGATGCCGTACTTCGTCCCGGCGTGGCTGTTGAGCAGCATCGGGATCAACACGATCAGGTTGCCGATGGTGATGGTGAGCAGCGCCTGCACCCAGTCCATGCCGAGCGCGATCAGCGAGGCCGCGAGCGCGTAGGACGGGATGTTGTGCGCCATGCCCATCCACAGCGCGAAGTAGGTGTACGTGGTCCAGGTCCGCTTTTCGACCGGGACCGGGGCGAGTTCTTCGTTGTAGAAGCGGCTGTCCTTCAAGGACTCGACCTCGCCGAGTTCCACCCGGCCATCAGGATGCACGTGCTGCGTACCGCGTGCCGTCGGCTCCATTGCGGAATCGTGCTCGCCCGCGCCGCGCGGGTGGGACTGGCAGACTGTTCACTGTTGAGGGTGTCGGAACGCAGACTGTCGATTGCGTTCGACGGGTCCGAGTGCATGACCTGCGTCACACACACGGGCGTAGTGATCCGGCAAACCGGCCGAAACATCTCCACAGGATCTCCACAGCTCACCCGGATGGTCTCCACGGCCGATGCCTACAGTCATCCCCATGGAACTGGGAGGACGCCGGGTGCTGGTCGTCGAGGACGACGTGACCATCGCGGAGAGCATCGCCGCGCGTTTGCGGGCCGAGGGATTCTCGGTCGACCTGGCGCACGACGGCCCTTCCGGTGTCGAGGCGGACGCCGAGCGGGAGCCGGACCTGGTGGTGCTCGACGTGATGCTGCCGGGCTTCGACGGGCTGGAGGTCTGCCGCCGGATCCAGGCCCGCCGCCCGGTCCCGGTGCTCATGCTGACCGCCCGCTCGGACGAGACGGACATGCTGATCGGCCTCGGCGTCGGCGCGGACGACTACCTCACCAAACCGTTCTCGATGCGGGTGCTCTCGGCGCGGGTGCACGCGCTCCTGCGCCGCGTCGAACGGTCCGCACGGGCCGAAGGCGAGGACGCGGGCACGAAGATCGTGCTCGGCGACCTCGAAATCGACGTCGACCAGCGGCGGGTCACGCGGGCGGGCACCCAGGCCCAGCTGACGCCGATCGAGTTCGACCTCCTCGTCCACTTCGCGAAACGCCCGAGGGCGGTGCAGCCGAGGGAACGGCTGCTCAGCGAGGTCTGGGACTGGGACGTCGCGGGTACCGGTTCGGGCACCCGCGCCGTCGACAGCCACATCAAGGCACTGCGCCGCAAACTGGGCGCGGACCTCATCCGCACCGTGCATGGCGTCGGCTACGCCCTGGAGGTGGGATCGTGAAGCTCCGCCAGCTGCTCGGCCGTGTCGTCGACGCGCTCCCGAGACCGCTCGACCCGGTGCGCTCCATCAAGCTCAAGCTCGCGATCCTGCTGGTGTCGTCGGGCGGGATCGCGTTCGCCTTCTTCAACTGGCAGATCGGCTGGCTGCCGCCGCGGACCACGATCGCCGCCATGGTGCTGGCCGTGGTCACCTCGCAGATCCTGGCGCACGGCATGACCAGGCCGCTGCGGGAGATGACCGCCGCGGCCCGCGCGATGGCCAAGGGTGACTACACCCGGCGGGTCCGCGCGACCGCCCGCGACGAGGTCGGCGAGCTGTCGCACGCCTTCAACCAGATGGCCGCCGACCTGGACGCCTCGGATCAGCGCCGCCGCGAGCTGATCGCGAACGTCTCCCACGAGCTCCGCACCCCGATCACCGCGCTGAACGGGGTGCTGGAGAACCTGGTCGACGGGGTCGCCGAACCCGATCCGGCGACGCTGAAGACCGCGCTGCAGCAGACCGAACGGCTCGGCAGGCTGGTCTCGGAACTGCTGGACCTCTCCCGGATCGACGCGGGCGCCTTCCCGTTGCAGCTGGAGGAGTTCGATCTCGAACTGCTGCTGGAGGAGGTCGCCACCGAAGCCGGGGTCACCGGCCGCGGCGTGCGGTTCTCCGTCGACGTCCAGCCGCCCGGCGCGACCGCCGTCGCCGACCGCGGCCGGCTCTACCAGGTCGTGGTCAACCTGCTCGACAACGCCGTCCGGCACGGACCCGCCGGGGGAGAGGTCCGGGTGCGGGCGGAGGCCCGCGAGGCCGACGTCGTCATCGAGGTCGAGGACGAAGGCCCCGGGATCCCGCCGGGGGAACGGGACAGCGTGTTCGAGCGGTTCACCCGCGGTGAGCGGGCCGGTGGCGGGGGCACCGGCCTCGGGCTCGCGATCGCGCGGTGGGTGGTGGACCTGCACGACGGCAGCATCGCCGTCGTCACCCCCGAAGGACGGCCGGGCTGTGTCATCCGCGTCGTGATCCCCGTTCCGTAGGGGCTGAAGGGGACTTTCCCCGCATGCGATGGGGCGAAAGCGTCCTTCACCGCATGACATGAAGCGAAGGACGCTTTCAGCCCCTTGCCAACTTGATGTGCTTTCGCAAACTGGAGGACTCGATGAGCGAAGAGCAAGAGGAGAAGCAGGCGCACGCGTCGCCGCCCTCGGCGACGACCACCCTGCCGCCCGCCCCGCCGGTGCCGCAGGTGCCGATACTGATGCGGCCGCGGGTACCGCCGAAGTCGGCGATCGTCCCGCTGCCCGCCTCCGTGCTGCCCGCGGCGGTCGCGGCCGGGCTGGTCGCCGCCTTCGTCATGCCGGACGACCCCGGCGCGGGCTGGTTCGTGGCGGGGCTCGCCTTCGCGGCCGCCGTCTACTTCGCCGACAAGCGCGCCCGCGGCGACGCCGCACAGCATTTCGGGCTGGTCAACGCGGTCTGGGCGGCGGCCGCCCTCGGACTGCTCGCGGTCGGGATGTTCCGCGCGTCGGTGTGGCTGAACGTGCTGTGCGTGCTGGCGGCCTTCGTCGCGGGATCCCTCGCTGTGGTCGGGAAACGCACCGTGAACACGATCGTCTACGACGTCTTCGCGGTCCCCATCGAAGCGCTGCTTTCGATCCCGTGGGTCGGGCGCGGGCTCACGAAGCTCGGCAAGAAACAGGAAGGCCGGACGCGGCCGAGGTTCCTCGTGCCGGTACTGGCGAGCGCCTTGCTGCTGCTGGTGTTCGTCCCGCTGCTGCGTGGCGCGGACGCCGCGTTCGCGAGCGTCGTCGACGCGGTGATCCCCGAACTGAACCCGGGAACCTTCGTGCGCTGGGGTTTCCTGTTCGTGGTGGCCGCGTTCGCCGTCACCGGGGCGTGTTACCTGCTGGCGGCGCCCCCGCTGCCCGCCGCCGACGACGCACCGCGCAAACGGCTCGCGCACCGGCTCGAATGGACGTTGCCGCTGGGTGTGCTGGTGCTGCTGTTCACGAGTTTCGTCGTGGTCCGCTTGGTCGTGTTGTTCGGCGGCACCGAATACCTGCTGGCCACGAGCGGCCTGACGGCGGCCGAGTACGCCAGGAGCGGGTTCTGGCAGCTGTCCGCCATCACCGTGCTGACGCTGCTGCTGGTCGCCGCCGCGCTGCGCTGGGCGCCGAAGACCTCGGTGGCCGATCGTGCCTGGCAGCGCGGACTGCTCGGCGCGTTGAGCGTGCTCAGCCTGGTGCTGGTCGCGTCGGCGTTGAGTCGCATGTGGACATACCAGCAGGCGTACGGGTTCACCGTGCTGCGGCTGCTGGTCGAGGTCTGCGAGCTCTGGATCGGCCTGATCTTCGTGCTGGTGCTCGCGTCCCTGATCCCGCTGCGGTCGGCCTGGCTGCCGCGCGCGGCCATCGGAGCGGCCGTCGCGGCACTGCTGGGGTTGGCCGTGCTCGATCCGGAACGGTTCATCGCTGATCGCAACATCGACCGGCTCGCGCACGGCAAGACACTCGACACCACTTACCTGTCACGGTTTTCCGCCGACGTGGTGCCGTCGGCCGACCGGCTCCCCGAGCCGCTGCGGTCCTGTGTGCTCGGACCGGTCGTGCGGGGAATCCCGGAAGATGATTGGCGCGAATGGAACCTGAGCCGGTCCCTCGCGCGTCAGACCCCCGTCACCGCGAAGGACGGGACCGGCTGCCGGTACGTGATCCGTCCTTGAGCCGTGACCCACGGCCTTGATCGCCCTCTTTGGGGGTGAGGGCGATCAAGGCGGCGGTGAACGGCGCCGCCGGGCCACCGAGGGGGAGGTCCGGCGGTCACCTCGACGGAAGTGTCTCGGTCAGAAGGTGAAGACGCCGGCCGACTCGGCGTCGGCGACGCACCGGTTGGCGTACGAGCTTCGGAAGGTGACCGGTTCGCCGCGCCATTTGCCGACCGCGGAGACGTCCACCGGCGAGTATTCGAGGGTGCAGGCCCGCGGTTCCGGCCGGAGCCTGTCGAACTTTCCGTCCACTTCGGACAGTTTGCCGCAGGCGTTCCCGCGCGAGGGGTGGGAACCCCCGGTGGGCCCGCAGGTGAGCGAGACGGTGCCGATCCGGCCCCTGGTGTCGTGGCTGGTCAGCTGAAACGTGGATTCGGCGGGTTGCGCCGGGGCCATACAGGCCAACGCGAGCACGCAGGCGCCGATCGGTTCGAAGAAAGCCATATCAACCCTATCGGCTGACGTGGCCCGATCACTGTGTTCCACGCTCGGGTGAGATTTACTCACCCGGACGTGTGGTCGTCCGCTTTTCGAATGTCGTGGGCGAGCAAAGCGACATAAAGCGAGAGCATCGACTCCGGATCTTCGAGCCGCACGCCCAGGACCTGCTCGATCCGGGCCAGCTGCTGGTAGTACGCGGTGCGGGAGGTGTGCGCGGCGGCGGCCGCCGCGGACTTGTTGCCGCCGTGCTCGCAGTAATGCCTCAACGCCTGAACGAGTCTGCTGCCCTGCGCGGCGTCCCGGCTCAGCAGCGGGCCGAGCTCCCGCGCGGCGAACGCGGTGATCCGTTCGTCGCCGGCCAGCAGATGCAGCAGTCCGCGCAACCGGACGTCGTCGAGCCGGTGGACCACCCGTTCGACGTTTTCGGCGAGCGCCGCGGCGGCGACCTGCGCGGCTTCGACGAGCGTCCGCCGTGCTTCGGCGGGCCCGCTCCCCGTGGTGCCGACCGCGACCACGGCGGGCGCGCCCGCGCGGGCCTCGTGGACGTCGGTGGCCAGGCGCCGCAGGACCGCGTCGACCCCCGCCTCCGGCGAGAGCGCGATCAGCGCGCGCACCTGCGTGTCGTCGGTGGCCACCAGCGCGGACACCTTGGCGTGCCGCGCGGCGAGCACCGTCGCCTCGGCGAGTTCCCGCAGCAGCACCGGAGTGGACTGCGCGGTCTTGGCGGTCACGGTGATCCGGGGCCGCACGGCGACCCCGACCAGCAGCCGCCCGGTCAGCGGGACACCCAGCGCGGAAGCCCGCGCGGTCAGTTCGGCGGGCGGCACCGGGTTCGCCAGCAGTTCGGTCAGGATCGCGCGGTGCGCCTGGCGTTCGAGGCTGTCGGTGTCCTTCGCGACCAGCCGGTGGACCGCGAGCGCGGACGCGGCCCGTTCGGCGACCACGACGTGCCGGTGCGGCGGCTGATCCCCGCAGACGACGACCAGCCGTCCCCAATCGTGCCCGCGCGCGCCGACCACGGTGATCAGCCAGCCCGCGCCCTGGTGGTAGCCGGTCCGCTCGCCGACCTGCACCGGCCGCGACCGGGACGGCCAGCCGGGCAGCAGCTCGCCGGGATCGGTCCCCGCCGTGTCGTAGGCGAGGACCTCGTGCGACAACGTCTCCAGCACCACGGGATGTTCGGTGAGCCTCGCGACCTCCCGCAGGATTTCCCCCGGCTCGGCGCCGGCGATCGTCAACGCGGTGAAGGTCTCGTGGACGCGCTCGGCCGCGCGCAGTTCGTCGACCTGGGCGTCGACGATCAGCCCGTTCACGGCCTCAGTGACCGACACGAAGCGCGTCTCGCGCGAAAGGGTGATCAGCGGGACACCGTGGCGGTCCGCGGCGTCGACCAGCGCGGGCGGCAGCTTCTCGCTCCAATGCCGGACCAGTTCGACGACGATCCCGGCGACCCCGATACCCGCCAGATCACCGACGTACCTGGCCAGCGCGGCGCCGTCGTCGGGCAGCGCGACCCCGGTCGTGAGCACGAGTTCCCCGCCCCGCAGCAACGGGGCGATGTCCGCGACCTCGGCGACGTGCGCCCAGCGGACCGGCGTGTCCAGCCCCGCCGCCCCCGCCACCACATGGGGCCTGCCCTGACGCAGCACCGGCAGCGCGAGCACCTCGGCGACGGTCGGGTACATCGGCCTCCCACCCGGTTCGACAACGCTGGAGACAGACTGTACGGGCGGGACCGGGAGTCCGTACACGTTGACGATGGCGTCGGTGTGGCGCGCGCACCCAGACTCGACCGGGAGCAGGTATCAGGACCAGGAAGGCGGAACCCGTGACCGACCGCATCAACCACTGGATCGACGGCAAATCGTGCGAAGGCGTGAGCGAACGATCGGGTGACGTGTTCGATCCGGCCACCGGCCAGGTGCGGGCGAAGGTCGCCTTCGCGGCGCAGGACGATGTCGACGCCGCCGTCGCGGCCGCGTCCCGGGCACTGCCGGGCTGGCGCGGGACGTCGCTGGCCGGGCGGACCCGCGTGCTGTTCGCCTTCCGTGAGCTGCTTTCGGCGCGGCGTCACGAACTGGCGAAGATCGTCACCAGCGAACACGGCAAGGTCGAATCCGACGCCGCCGGCGAAGTCGCGCGCGCGATCGAGAACGTCGAGTACGCCTGTGGCGCTGCCCAGATGCTCAAGGGCGGGTTCAGCGAGAACGCCTCGACCGGTGTCGACGTGTACTCGATCTCGCAGCCGCTGGGCGTGGTCGGCGTGATCTCGCCGTTCAACTTCCCGGCGATGGTCCCGCTGTGGTTCGTGCCGAACGCGCTCGCCTGCGGCAACACCGTCGTGCTCAAGCCGAGTGAGAAGGACCCGTCCGCGGCCGTGTTCATCGCGGAACTGTTCGCCGAGGCGGGCCTGCCCGACGGCGTCCTCAACGTCCTGCACGGCGACAAGGTGGCCGTCGACGGCCTGCTGGAACACCGTGACGTCAAGGCGATCTCGTTCGTCGGGTCGACGCCGATCGCGAAGTACGTCTACGAAACCGGGACCAGGCAAGGGAAACGCGTGCAGGCGCTCGGCGGCGCGAAGAACCACATGGTGGTCCTCCCGGACGCGGACCTCGACCTCGCCGCCGACGCGGCCGTCTCGGCGGGCTTCGGCTCGGCGGGGGAGCGGTGCATGGCGGTGTCGGTCGTGGTCGCGGTCGACCCGGTCGGCGACGAACTGGTCGCGAAGATCGCCGAGCGGATCAAGCGGCTGCGCGTCGGCGACGGGATGCGGCCCACCTCGGAGATGGGGCCGCTCGTCACCGCCGCCCACCACGAACGCGTCGAGTCCTATGTGGAGGCCGGGGTCGAAGCGGGCGCCCGGCTCGTCGTCGACGGCCGCGGCATCGAGGTCGACGGCGAGGACGGCGGCTTCTGGCTCGGCCCGACGCTGTTCGACCAGGTCACTCCGGACATGTCCGTGTACACCGACGAGATCTTCGGTCCGGTGCTGGCGGTCGCGCGGGCCGAGGGCTACGACGCGGCGCTGGAGCTGATCAACGCCAACCCCTACGGCAACGGCACCGCGATCTTCACCAACGACGGGCGGGCCGCGCGGCGGTTCCAGAACGAGGTCGAGGTCGGGATGGTCGGCGTGAACGTGCCGATCCCGGTGCCGGTCGGCTACTACTCGTTCGGCGGGTGGAAGGACTCGCTGTTCGGGGACAGTCACGCCTACGGGCCGGAAGGATTCCACTTCTTCACGCGGACGAAGGTCGTCACCTCGCGGTGGCCCGATCCTTCGCAGGGCGGGGTGAACCTCGGGTTCCCGCGCAACAGCTGACGACAGCGCCTTGTGAGTGGCGAGGACGGTTCTATTGAGGGGTAGGGCAAAGGTCGCGTGATGAGTCGGCGGTGCGAGCGGGCTCGCCACCGAGACCTAGCGCCGCCCGGACTGTCCAAAAAGGATACTTTTCGAGATCGAAGTGTCCGATTTAAGCACTTTGCGCAGCGTTGGCCAGGAGTCGTGAGTGGCGATGGTCGTTCTAACCCTCTTTATCACTCACGACTCCTCGTGCAATCGGATATACAGGCGCAAAGTAGGCGCACACTGCTCGGAAAGTGGCCACTGTGGACACCAAAGGCCTCAGGCTGCACAACGCGCCACATTTGACTTACCCCTCAATAGAACCGTCCTCGCCACTCACGAGGGTGTCTGGGCGTGATAGGCGGGCAGGTCGATGGCGTCCGCGGGTGGGGTCGTGAATCGGCGCGTGAGGCGGCCGATCGCGGGCTTGGTGGCGAGACCGGCGAGGGTGGTGAGGAGCCGGATGCCGATGCGGGTTTTCGGGGACGCCAGCCGTGGCGCGAACCACGAGACTTTCTGCGCTTGGATGACGTAGGGTCGCATGATGGTTTCGTAGGCGCGGAAGGCGTCGTGGTGGCCGGCGTGGCGGCCGAGTTCGCCGGCGAGGACGTAGGCGCCGACGAGAGCGAGGCTGGTGCCCATGCCGCTGAGCGGTGAGGCGCAGTAGGCGGCGTCGCCGACAAGGGCGATCCGGCCGCGTGACCACTGCTCGAGACGCATTTGCCCGACGGATTCGAAATGGAAGTCCGGGGAGTCGCCCATCGCGTCGAGCACGCGTGGTGTTTCCCAGCCGGCGTCGGCGTAGTGGCGGTATAGAAAGTCTTGCTGTGCCGGGGATCGCAAGCGATCGAGCCCGGGCCGTGGGTACAGGAAGGACAGTGCGGCGCGAGTGGTGCCCTGGTTGTCGGGGCGCAGGACGACCACACGGCGGCCGGGGGCGTTGTACCACCGGGCCCAGCGTTCGTCCGAATCGCCGCGGGGAATGGTGAAGTACGCGGTGTACAGGCCAAACGAGCGGGTGCGGGCGATGTCGGCGAAGACGAGGTCCCGGGTGCGGGACCGGAGACCGTCGGCGAGCACGACGAGATCGAACCGCCGGTCCTCGCCGTGGCGGAAGGCGACGTCCACGCCGTCGCCGGTGTCGGTCAGCCCGGTGATCTCGTCGCCGAAAACGTAGTCGACGTCGTCCCGGGTGTGCCGATGAAGCAGATCGGCGAGTTCGCCGCGCAGGAGTTCCAAATCGGTGACGAACCCGTCGCCGTCGGCGCCGAACGACGCGCGGATCCGGTCGTGCTCGTCGACGAAACGCAGGCCTTCTTCCCGAGTGACACGGTCGCGGGCGGCCTGTTCGAGACCCATCCGTTCGATGACGGTGCGGCCGGCGCCGCGCAGGTCGACGGTCTGCCCGCCCAGACGTGGTTCCGGCGCGCGTTCGAGCACGGTCGCGCTCATGCCGTACCGGTGAAGCCAGTAGGCCAGTGCGGGCCCGGCGATACCGGCGCCGGAGATCAGAATGTTGCGGGACAAGGGATCTCCGTTCACGAGGCGGTGTGGGAGACAGGCACGGCGCTCGCCGGGAGCGCGGGGTCGGCGTCCGTCTCGTCGGGGCGGGCGCGACGAGGGAACAGCGGTGAGATGAGCAGGAACAGCGCGATGACGACCGCCTGGACCACGAGGGCGTCACGGAAACTTTCGGTGACCTGGCCGGTGAGGGCACCGGCGAAGAACACGGTGCTGAACACCGCGACACCGACCGAACCGCCGATCGACTGGACCGCGGACAGGACGCCGGAGGCGGAACCGACCTCGTCGTCGTCCACGGCACCGAGCACGGTGTTGAACACCGCGGCGATCACGATGCCCGCGCCGATGCCCGTGACGGCGCTGCCGGGCACGATCCGCCAGATACTGAACCCGGCGGTGTCGGCAAGGGAGAACCACAGCCACGCGACACCGGCGAACTGGACCACCGCCCCGGCCTGCAACACCCGCCTGCCGAGTTTGGCGGCGAGCAGCCCGCCGCTGATGGTGCCGCCGACGGCGGTCCCCAGCGCGACCGGGAGGTTGCCCAACCCGGCCTGCCCGGCGGAGTACCCCTGACCGAGCTGAAGGAAGAACGTCAGCACCAGCTGGGTGCCGATGAGGCCGCCGAAGAACAGCGCGACCGCGACCAGGCCGACGGTGAACGCGGACTTGCCGAACAGGCTCGGGGTGACCAGCGGCGTCCGGCCCCGGCGCTGGGCGCGACGTTGCCACAGCGCGAATCCCGCGTAGCCGAGCGCCGCGGCGGACAACGACAGCCACGTCCACAGCGGCCAGCCCGAAGCCTGCCCTTCGTTGAGCGGGAGAACCAGCAGGGCCGAAGCGGCCGCGACGAGTACGGCCCCCACGACATCCACGCGCAGCGTCCCGGCCCCGCCGCTGCGGGGCACCAGCCGCCAGGCCAACGCCAGCGCGGCGAGCCCGACCGGGACGTTGACCAGGAACACCAGCCGCCAGCCGAGACCGAACAGGTCCCAGTCGACCAGCGCGCCGCCGAGCACCGGGCCGAGCACACCGCCGAGGCCGAGCACCGGACCGAACAAGGCGAGGGCCTTCGTGAGCTCCCGCGGTGCGAGGTTGTCGCGCATGATGCCCAGGCACTGGGGCAGCATCATCGCCCCGGCCAAGCCCTGGACCAGCCGGAAGGCGATCAGCAGGCCGATGCTCGGAGCGATCGCGCACAGCAGCGACGCGAGGGTGAAGGCGACGAGACCGGCCAGGAACATCGGCCGACGGCCGAAACGGTCACCGAGCCGTCCCCCGAGCACGAGGCCCGCGCCGAGCGTCAACGCGTAGCCGCCGATGACCCACTGAAGCCCGACCGCGGTCGCTCCCAGGGACCGCTCCAGCGAGGGGCCCGCCACGTTGACGATCGTCGAATCGAGCAGATCCATCAGTTCGACGACGAGCACGGTGGCCAGCAGCCACCACGCCGCTCGCGGCGATGTCTTCTTTTCGGGTACGGACATGCTTGTCTCCGGATTCGTGGGTGGGCTTGCCTGTCGCGGTGGGAACTTCAGCCCTTGGGGAAGGAATCCGCCGTGTCCGTGTAGATCCGCACGACACCGGTCAGGAAGTCGTTCACGACATCACGGTCTCGGGGGGCCAGGGCTTCGACGAGGCCCTCCACGCCGCGCAAAAGCGGATGCAGGTGACCGAAGAGCCGTTCCATCGACTGCGCGACCGGTTCGACGATGACCTTGCGGCGATCGGTGGCGTGTGGACGGCGGACGATGTGCCCGGCCTTCTCGAGCCGGTCCACGATGTGCGTACTCGCCGCGGTCGAGACCCGCAGCCGGTCCGCGAGTTCCTTGGCGGTCAGCGGGCCGTCGGTCGCGAGATGCTCCAACGCCGCCAGGTCCGTGGCGTTGATCCCCAAAGCGCCGCTCAGCCGCTGCTCGATCACCCGCGTCAGCGCGCCGACTTCTTGCAGGCGTTCCATCACCGTGTTGCCCACGCCCGGCTGTCCGGACGCGGGTGGGGAGTCGGCGCGACGAGAACCACGGGAAGAAGTCATGCCGAGAAGACTACTAGCTAAGTTACTAACTAAATTAACTAAATACTGTGGCGGTCGACACATCCAGGCGGGACGCCGTGAAGGCCTCCTTCACCACCCTGAGGGTAGGGAAGGAGGCCTTCACGGACCGCGGTGTCGCCGAGGGTCAGAACCGGCCGCAGTTGCCGTTGCCCGCTTGGCCGTTGAACGCGCTCTTCAGCCACTCGGCGGCGTCGGTCGACGCGGTCGTCATGCCCAGCGCGTGGGAGAAGAACGGCGTGAAGGTCGTCAGTTCCTTCCACTGGACGTTGGCGCCCTTGCCGCACCAGTCCTTCGCCATCTGCTTGCCGACGGCCGCCGGGATGACGTCGTCCATCGGGCTGTGTTCGACCAGCACCGGCATCGCGGGCTTGACGGTGCCGATCCGGTTCTCCGCCACGATCGCGTCGAACGGCGGCTGGGACAGGTAGGCGGACACCGGCTTGCCCTCCTTCGTCAGCGAGCTGGTCTGCTTGTACATGAACTGGAAGACCGCGTTCAGCGTGCAGGTCTGCCGGGCCTTCAGGAACAGATCGGCGCCGGCCGGGTTGGCCAGGTCCATCAACCTGGCCTCGGGGTAGGCCTGGTTGATGCCGATCAGCGCGTAACCGAGGAATCCGGCGTACATCCCGCCGTCGAGCGACTTCGACAGCGCGGCCTTGTCCGCGGGTGCCGCGCCGGAGTAGACGCCCTTGACGTTCAGTTCGGGCGCGTAGGTGGCGGCCAGTTCGGCGGCGGCCGCGGCGGCGCTGCCGCCCTCGGAGTAGCCGGCGATGCCCACCGGGCCGTCGGCGGGCAGACCCGTTCCGGGCAGCCGCTGCGCGGCGCGGATGACGTCGAGCACGGTGTGCGCCTCGGACAGCCGGACGACGTACGGATGGTCGCCGCCGCCTTCCACCCACGGTCCGATGTAGTCGGTCTGCGCGACGGCGAATCCGGCGCCCAGCAACGCGTTGACGAAACCGCCTTGGAAACCGGAGACCAGATCCGAGGAGCCCTCACCCGCGAGGGTCTTCGAGGGAGCGCAGTCCGGGCCCATGCCGAAGGTGAACGGCGCGTAGGCCACGATCGGCCGTTCGCCGGGACCGTTCCACGGATTGTTCGGCACCAGAACGGTGCCGCTCACGGCGACCTGCTTGTCCTTGTTGTCCCGGGAAAGATATTGGATCCGGGTCGATTTCGCCCCGTTGTAGGTCGAGGGCTGCGACTTGACAATGTCACCGTTCTCGCCGGCGGGAAGTGGTGATGAGGCGGTGTATACCGAAATCGTGTCCGCGCTCGCGGCCGGCGCGCCCACCGCGACCAACGTCACGGTCATGGCGGCGATCAGGACATGCCGAAAGGAAGAAGTCATTACTGCGCTCCACGCTGAGTCGGAAAGTGAGGCCGGTGGACGAAACTTCCGCATGCGACCTAGATGGAAGACCTTCCGGCGCTGGGCGGTCAATGGCCGGTCGTCGAATTGTCATTCCCGTCAGGGTGGCGAAACTGATTTCACTCATGGCTTTCCGTACGGCGGTCGTGCGATTTCCGGAATTCGCCGATCACCGTTATCGTCGCCGTCATGTCAGAACCGAAGCGGTCGGCGATGCGGGTGGCCGATTCCGATCGTGAGAACGTCGCGCAGCTGCTCTACGAAGCCATGGGCGCGGGACGGATCACCGCCGGTGAACTGGAAACGAGACTGGACGCGGTCTACGCGGCCAAGACCTTCGCGGAATTCGAACCCGTCGTCGCGGATCTGTCGCCCGGCGGGGCGCTCGCCCTGTCCCATACCGGCGATGAGGAGCAAGGCGGGCGACGCTCGTTCGCCGTCATGTCCGGCACCACGCGACGGTTCGACGGACCGCTTCCGTCGCGCCATGTCAGCCGCGCGTTCTGGGGCAGCGTGCGCCTCGATCTGCGGCGGGCCCGGATCGCCGCCGGCTCCTGCACGATCAGGGCGGTGGCGGTGATGGGCGGCGTCAAGATCGTCGTGCCCGAGGACTTCGCCCTCGACGTCCGGGGACTCGGCCTGATGGGCGGATTCGGCACCGGCCGCGGGACCGGGCGACGGCGTCCGGAGCCGGGCGCGCCGGTGCTGCGCGTCACGGGTTTCGCCTGGTGGGGTTCGGTGAAGGTGATCCGGAGGCCCTTGGAGCCGCGGCGGCGCTCCTTCCGGGGGCGCGGCTGAGGGGCCCGAAGAAGTCCGGTGGCTCACCGGGCACTCCGCCTTCCGTAAACTCGTTGTGAGGACGAGCGAGGGAGGTGCAGGTGGCCAACGCGGAAGAGCGCCGCTTCGAAGTGCTGCGCGCGATCGTCGCCGATTACGTGTCCAACCAGGAGCCCGTCGGCTCCAAGGCGATCGTCGACCGGCACAACCTCGGTGTGTCCAGCGCCACCGTGCGCAACGACATGGCGGCGCTGGAAGAAGAGGGCTACATCACACAGCCCCACACCAGCGCGGGCCGGATCCCCACGGACAAGGGGTACCGGCTGTTCGTCGATCGGATCGCCGAGGTCAAACCGCTCAGCGCGGCCGAGCGCCGGGCCATCACCGCGTTCCTCGACAGCGGTACCGACGTCGACGACGTCCTGCGCCGGTCCGTCCGGCTGCTCGCGCAGCTGACCAGGCAGGTCGCGGTCATCCAGTATCCGATGATGACGAACTCGGCCGTCCGTCACCTGGAAGTGGTGCCGCTCACCCCGGCCCGGCTGATGCTCGTGCTGATCACCGATTCCGGCCGCGTCGACCAGCGCACCGTCGACCTCGGGGACGTCATCACCGAGGAGAACGTGGGCAGGCTGCGCACGGTGCTCAACGGGGCACTGGCAGGCCGCCGTCTCTCCGAGGCCGCGGCGGCGGTCGCCGAACTGCCCGAGAAGTCGCCGGGCGAACTGCGCGACAACCTCACCCGCGTGTGCACCGTGCTGGTGGAATCGCTGGTCGAGCACCCCGAGGAGCGGCTCGTGCTCGGCGGCACCGCCAACCTCACCCGCAACGTCTCGGACTTCCCCGGATCACTGCGGCAGGTGCTGGAAGCGCTCGAGGAGCAGGTCATCGTCCTCAAGCTGCTCGCGGCCGCCCGCAACCCCGGTGCGATCACGGTGCGCATCGGTGAGGAAAATGAGGACGAGCAGATGCGCAGCACCTCGGTGGTGTCCATCGGCTACGGAATGGACGACCTGCTGCTGGGCGGGATGGGCGTCGTCGGGCCGACCAGGATGGACTACCCGAACACCATCGCCGCGGTGCGCGCGGTGGCGAACTACGTGGGGCAGATCCTCTCCGGTCGCTGAACGCGACGGTGAGGTCGAAGTCAGAAGGAGAAGGCGAAGACGGTGGCGAGGGACTATTACGGCATTCTCGGGGTGGCGAAGAACGCGACGGATCAGGAGATCAAGCGCGCGTACCGCAAACTGGCCCGTGAACTGCACCCCGACGTCAACCCGTCGGAGGACGCCCAGCACCGTTTCGGCGAGGTGACCACCGCGTACGAGGTGCTGTCGGATCCGCAGAAGCGCAAGGTCGTCGACCTCGGCGGAGACCCGATGGACGGCGGCGCCCGCGGAGGCGGCGGAGACCCGTTCTCGGGCTTCGGCGGCCTCGGCGACATCATGGACGCCTTCTTCGGTGCCGCCGGTGGTGGCGGCGGCCGCGGTCGTGGCCCGCGCAGCCGCGTGCAGCCCGGTTCCGACGCGCTCATCCGCCTCGGCCTGACCCTCGAGGAGTGCGCCACCGGCGTCGACCGCGAGATCACCGTCGACACCGCCATCGTCTGCGACCTGTGCCGCGGCGCAGGCGCGGCCGAAGGCACCGGCACCAAGACCTGCGACACCTGCGGCGGCGCGGGTGAGGTCCAGTCCGTGCAGCGGTCGTTCCTCGGCCAGGTCGTCACCGCCCGCCCCTGCCCGGTCTGCCGCGGCTTCGGCGAGGTCATCCCGGACCCCTGCCGCCAGTGCGGCGGCGACGGCCGGGTCCGCGCCCGCCGCAACGTCACCGCCAAGATCCCGCCGGGCGTCGGCGACGGCATGCGCATCCGCCTCTCCGGCCAGGGCGAGGTCGGACCCGGCGGCGGTCCCGCCGGCGACCTCTACGTCGAGATCGACGAGGCGCCGCACGAAGTGTTCGTCCGGCAGGGCAACGACCTGCACTGCAACTTCCGCATCCCGATGACCACCGCCGCGCTCGGCGCCACGGTGCCCATCGAGACCCTCGTCGACGGCGACTACGAACTCGACATCGAGCCGGGCACCCAGCCCGCCACGGAACTCGTGCTGACCGCCAAGGGCATGCCGCGGCTGCGGTCCTCCGGCCGCGTCGACGGCCGCGGCGACCTGCACGTCCACATCGACGTCGTCGTGCCGACCAAACTCGACGACGCGCAGCGCGACCTCCTCGTCGAACTCGCCCAGCAGCGCGGGGAAGACGTGCCTTCGCTGTCGTCGAACGGCTCCAAGCCCGGCGGGCTGTTCTCCAAGCTGCGCACCAAGAACCACCGGTAACCCGTGCCCGAGACGACACTGCCGGTCTTCCTCACCGCCGCGCTGCCCGGCTCCGGGCGCACCACCCTCGACGGCGAGGAAGCCCGGCACGCCGCCACCGTCCGCCGCCTGCGCGTCGGCGAACGTCTCGTGCTCTCCGACGGCGAAGGCGGCATGGCGCGCTGCGTCGTCGAAGCCGTCCAGGCGGGTAGGGACGCGGCGCTCACTCTGGCCATCGAGGAACACTGGGTCGAGGACCCGCCCGCGCTGCGCGTCATCGTCGCCCAGGCCCTCGCCAAGGGCGACCGCGGCGAACTCGCCGTCGAACTCGCCACCGAAGCCGGCGCCGACGCCATCGTCCCCTGGCGCGCCGCCCGCAGCGTCGCCCGCTGGGAAGAAGGCACCCGCGGCGACAAGGCCCTCACCCGCTGGCGCACCACCGCCCGCGCCGCCGCCAAACAAGCCCGCCGCGCCCACGTCCCCGAAGTCGCCGAACCCGCCACCACGCGCGAACTCGCCGAACTCGCGCAGACCGTTTCCCGCGCACTCGTCCTCGAGTCCGGCATCACCACCCGCCTCACCGAGATCGAACTCCCGGCACAAGGCGACATCCTTCTCGTCGTCGGCCCCGAAGGCGGCATCACCGACGAAGAACTGAACACCCTCACCGACGCCGGCGCCACCGCCATCCGGTTGGGCCCCACCGTTTTGCGCACCTCCACCGCCGCCGCCGTGGCACTCGGCGCACTGGGGGTTCTCACCGACCGCTGGAAGTGAAAAAACACCCCACTAATTTGCGGCGAGTTATGGCGCGATCACGCAAACAGCCGTTACTCTCGTTAACTGACGCGCAACACACGGTTTCGGCGCGCCACTGGGGATGCAGCCCGGTCGCGCGCGTGAATCCCCGCCGGGCACCTCCCCCCTCGGTCCGGCGGAGCCGCGGCGGCGGTGGGCCGACCCCCAGGGCCCACCGCGCCGCGGCATCTTCATTTCGAGCCCTTCGCAAGACGCTTCGCTCCTTGCCTCGCCCCGAGATCCGCGCCGCCGCGTGTTGAATCGGGGCCGAGCCCCCACGGTGAGGTCGGCGGCGGGTCTTCGGTTTCGGCGTGACTCGCGTGATCAGGGACGTGACTCGCGTGATTGGAGGCCGCACTCGGGGTGTTCCGCCGCTGATCACGCGAGTTCCGGCTTCGATCACGTGAGTGCGGGTGCCACTCACGACCACCCCGGCCACCCCGCCCGGGATGCGTGGACGCGAAGGGGACTTTCCTCGCATGCGACGCGGCGAAAGCTCCCTTCGCCCCGTCCGCGTGGGGCTCTCGTGGGCGATAGGGTGGGGGGATGAGTGACGCGGAGACGTTGTTCGAGCGGATCATCGCGGGGGAGATCCCGTCCGACAAGGTGTACGAGGACGCGACGACGTATGCGTTCCGGGACATAGCGCCGCAGGCTCGCGTGCATGTTCTCGTGGTGCCGAAGAAGCGGTACCGGAACGTCGGTGAAATGGCCGCCGCCGACCCGCAGTTGCTCGCGGACGTCGCGTCGACGGCTCGCAAGGTCGCGGAGATCGAGGGGATCGCGGAGTCCGGTTACCGGGTGGTCTTCAACACCCACGGTGACGCCGGGCAGACCGTCTTCCACGTGCACGCGCACGTGCTCGGCGGCGAGCAGCTGGGGCATTTCGGGCGCTGAAGCGCGCGGCCTGCGGAAACCGGACTGCGTGCCGCCACCCGCAACCAGTAACATCGAACTCGTCACTGTCGTTGAAAATCGCAGCGTAAGCGCAGGAAGTAGGCCCGAGGCCACGTGGCCGGAACCGTACCGGGTGAAGCCGCCCGACCCGACGTTCCCGCGGACGTCACCCCGACGAAGGCTGATGAAGCCGCCATCACCGAAGCGGCCCAGTCCCGATTCCCCATCCCCGACGCCGCCGCGCTCAGCCTGCTCGGCTCGAGGGACGAAAACCTCCGCGTCGCCGAAGAGCTCCTCGCCGCCGACGTCCACGTCCGGGGCAACGAGGTCACCCTGACCGGCGCTCCCGCCGACGTCGCCTTCGCCGAACGTGTCTTCGCCGAACTCGTGACGCTCGCCGGCCGCGGCCAGCAGGTCGACCCGGCCACCGTCCGCCGCACCGTCGGCATGCTCTCCACCGGTGACCACGAGTCACCGGCCGAAGTGCTGAGCATGAACATCATCTCCCGGCGCGGCAAGACGATCCGGCCCAAGACGCTCAACCAGAAGCGCTACGTCGACGCCATCGACAAGCACACGATCGTCTTCGGCATCGGCCCCGCCGGTACCGGCAAGACGTACCTCGCCATGGCCAAGGCCGTCCAGGCGCTGCAGGCGAAGCAGGTCACCCGCATCGTGCTGACCCGCCCCGCGGTCGAAGCCGGTGAGCGACTCGGCTACCTGCCGGGCACGCTCAACGAGAAGATCGACCCGTACCTGCGCCCGCTGTACGACGCGCTGCACGACATGGTCGAGCCCGAGTCGATCCCTCGGCTGATGCAGGCGGGCACCATCGAGATCGCGCCGCTGGCGTACATGCGCGGCCGCACCCTCAACGACGCCTTCATCATCCTCGACGAAGCGCAGAACACGACGCCGGAACAGATGAAGATGTTCCTCACCCGGCTCGGGTTCGGCGCCAAGATCGTCGTCACCGGTGACGTCACGCAGGTCGACCTCCCCAACGGCCAGAAGAGCGGCCTCCGGGTGGTCCGTGACATCCTCGAAGGTGTCGAGGATCTGCACTTCGCCCAGCTCACCAGCCAGGACGTGGTGCGGCACAAGCTCGTCGGCGACATCGTCGACGCGTACGAGAAGTGGCAGGCGCTGCAGGACAGCAAGGACCAGGGCAGCGGTTGGAAAGGGCAGCGGCGTTCATGAGCATCGAGATCGCCAATGAATCGGGCGTGAACGTCGACGAGACCTCGATCGTGTCGGCCGCCCGCTTCGCGCTCGACAAGATGGAGGTCAGCCCGCTCGCCGAGCTGTCCATCCTGCTCGTCACCCTCGAGGTGATGGAGGATCTGCACGAGCGGTGGATGGACCTGCCCGGTCCCACCGACGTGATGGCCTTCCCGATGGACGAGCTCGACTCGTCGCGCCGCCCCGACGCGCCCGACGCCTCGCCCGCGCTGCTCGGCGACATCGTGCTGTGCCCGGCGTTCGCGAAGGACCAGGCGAAGACGGCCGGGCACGCGCTGATGGACGAGCTGCACCTGCTCACCACGCACGGTGTGCTGCACCTGCTCGGCTACGACCACGCCGAACCCGCCGAGGAACGCGAGATGTTCGGTCTGCAGAAGCGGATCCTCGGCGAGTTCCAGGCCGCGGTGGCCGCGCACAACAAGCGCGACGCGCAGCGCTCCGCGGACGACAGGCTCCTCGGCACCGCCGGCCTCGACGCCGCCGCGCCCGCCGAAGAGCCCCCCGCCTAGGCGGTTCGCGGACATGGGTAGTCCCACGGCCCTGCTGGTCATCGCGATCGCGCTGATCCTGCTCGCCGGGGTGTTCGCGGCCGCCGACGCCGCCGTCAGCACGGTCTCCAAGGCCCGTGCCGACGGTCTCGTCCGGCTCGGCCGCCCCGGCGCGCGTCAGCTGTCGCTGGTCATCGCCGAACGCCGCCGCCACATCAACCTGATCCTGCTGCTGCGGATGACCTGCGAGCTGACCGCCACCGTGCTGGTCACCGTCGACATCCTCCGCTGGATCCGGCCGCTGTGGCTCGCCATCGTGGTCGCCGCGGGGGTGATGGTCGTGGTGAGCTACGTGCTCATCGGTGTCGGCCCGCGCACCCTCGGCCGCCAGCACCCGTACCGGATCGGCCTCGTCGTCGCGGGTCCCGTCCGCGTCCTCGGGTCGATCCTCGGCCCGCTCAGCAGGCTGCTGATCGTCCTCGGTAACGCCATCACCCCGGGCCGCGGCTTCCGCGAAGGCCCGTTCACCTCCGAAGTCGAACTGCGTGAACTGGTCGACCTCGCCCAGGAACGCGGCGTCGTCGAGGAATCCGAACGCGAGATGATCCACTCGGTGTTCGAACTCGGCGACACCGTCGCGCGCGAGGTCATGGTGCCGCGCACGGAGATCGTCTGGATCGAGCACGACAAGACCGTGCGCCAGGCGCTCGCGCTGGCCCTGCGCACCGGGTTCACCCGGCTGCCGGTGATCGGCGACTCCGTCGACGACGTGGTGGGCGTGGTCAACATCAAGGACCTCATGCCCGCGTACATGGCCGAGGGCGGCTCGCAGCGGCAGGTCGAGGAGCTGATGAACCCGGCGAGTTTCGTGCCGGACTCCAAACGGCTCGACGATCTGCTCAAGGAGATGCAGGTCTCGCACAACCACATGGCGATCGCCGTCGACGAGTACGGCGGCACCGCCGGCCTGCTCACCATCGAGGACATCCTCGAGGAGATCGTCGGCGAGATCACCGACGAATCCGACGCCGATGAACGCCCCGAGGTCGAAGAACTCGAAAACGGCGCGGTCCGCGTCTCGTCCCGGCTCTCGATCGACGACCTGGGTGAACTGTTCGGGATCGACCTCGAAGACCACGACGTGGAGACCGTGGGCGGGCTGCTCGCCGAGCGACTGGGTAGGGTCCCGCTGCCGGGGGCCGAAGCCGAGGTCGCCGGACTTCGGCTGTTCGCCGAAGGCGGTAAGGACCGGCGCGGGCGGATGCGGATCACCACGGTGGTCGTCCACCCCGCCGACGCGGACGCGGTGACCGACGCAGCCCAGGGCAGGCGCCGGACCCGGGTCCCGCAGCCCGATGAAAGTGACAGGAGTGTCGAACATGCCTGAGCTGGACGCCGAGGACGAGAAGCTGGTGACCCTGGCCAGGTCCGCGCGAGCCCGCACCCAGGCCGCCGAAGGCGCCGCGCTCCGCGACACCGACGGCCGCACGTACGCGGCGAGCACGGTCGACCAGCCGTCGTTCAAGCTCACCGCGCTGCAGGCCGCCGTCGCCGCCGCCGTTTCGAGCGGAGCCGAAGGAATCGAGGCCGCTGTCGTGGTCACCGCCGAAGGACTGCTCAAGGAAGCGTCCGTGCACGCGGTCCGGGACATCGCCGAAAAGGCCCCGATCTACCTGGCCGACCCGAGTGGCAAGGTGCTGAACTGATGGCCGAGCCGCATCGTTCCGGTTTCGCCTGCTTCGTCGGGCGGCCCAACGCGGGCAAGTCGACGCTGACCAACGCGCTCGTCGGCAGCAAGGTCGCGATCACCTCCAGCAAACCGCAGACCACCCGGCACGCCATCCGCGGCATCGTCCACCGCGACGACGCGCAGCTGGTGATCATCGACACACCGGGCCTGCACCGGCCGAGGACCCTGCTCGGCGAGCGGCTGAACGACATCGTCCATTCGACATGGTCCGAAGTGGACGTTGTCGGGCTTTGCGTGCCCGCCAACGAAAAGGTCGGCCCTGGCGACCGGTTCATCGCCGCCGAACTCAAGAAGATCGCCAAGCGCACACCGGTGATCGGCGTCGTCACCAAGACGGATCTCGTGAAACCCGAGCAGGTCGCCGAGCAGCTGCTCGCCCTGCAGGAGGTCATGGAGTTCGCCGAGCTGATCCCGGTGTCCGCTGTGGACGGTTTCCAGGTCGGCGCGCTCTCGGACCTGTTGGTGCGCCACCTTCCCGAGGGACCGCAGCTGTATCCGGGTGGTGAACTCACCGACGAGCCGGAACAGACCCTGGTCGCCGAGCTGATCCGCGAGGCGGCACTGGAAGGCGTCCGGGACGAACTCCCGCACTCGATCGCCGTCACCGTCGAGGAGATGCTGCCCCACGAGGGCAGGGACGACATGATCGACGTGCACGCGTTCCTCTATGTGGAACGTCCGAGCCAGAAGGGCATCATCCTCGGGCACAAGGGTGAGCGCCTCAAGGACGTCGGCGCGCGCGCCCGGCAGCAGATCGAGGGGCTCCTCGGTTCGAAGGTCTACCTCGACCTGCACATCAAGGTCGCCAAAGAGTGGCAGCGCGACCCCCGACAGTTGCGACGGCTGGGCTTCTGACTGAACGGAATGTCTCGATTCGGTCGCGGAGACCGGTTGATGATGTGGAACCGGACGGGTGACCTTAGAGTCTCAACCCTTGACTCCGGTGATCGCTGATCGGGCGGCGCGCCCGGGTCGGAGTTCGACATCTCATTCGTGAAGGGAAAGCGGTAAATGACCGACAACCAGGGCCTGCCCAACTACTCCGGCGACCCTCAGGGCGGTGGCGGCTTCAACAACCCCGGCCCGCCGCCCAACAACAACCTGGTGTGGGCCATCCTCACCACCATCCTGTGCTGCCTGCCCTTCGGCATCGTCGCCATCGTCAAGGCGAACCAGGTGAACACCCTCTGGGCGCAGGGCCAGCCCGCCGCGGCGCAGGAAGCGGCCGACGCCGCCAAGAAGTGGTCGATCATCGCGGCGATCGTCGGTGGCGTCATCATCGTTCTGTACGTTGTCCTCGTCGTCGTCCTGGGCGTCTTCGCGGCCTCGGTGGACGTGAACAACTACCGCTGATCCCGGCGCTCGAGGGGGAGACCTCATGACCGACCAATACCCGAACTACCCGCCTCCGGGCGGGCCACCGCCGCAGCAGCCGTACTACGGCGGCATGCCGAACTACGGGCCCCCGCCGGACAACAACCTGGTGTGGGCCATTCTCTGCACGGTGTTGTGCTGCTTGCCGCTGGGTATCGTCGCGATCGTGAAGTCGAGCCAGGTGCAGACGTTGTGGTCGCAGGGCTTCTACGCCGAAGCCCAGAAGGCCGCCGACGACGCGAAGAAGTGGTCCATGTGGGGAGCGATCGCCACCGGCGGTCTTTTCCTGCTGTACATCATCTTCATCGTGGTGATGGTCATCATCGGCGCGTCGGCGGGAAGCTTCACGCCGTGACGACGTCCGTCTACACGGGATTCCCGGCGCGCGGGTTCAAAGCCAAGGCCCGCGCGCTGGGGCCGCCCCTGGCCATCGCCGCCGGGGCGGGCCTCGGCTGCGTCGTCCTCTGGCTGGGTGATCCCACCACTCCGGGCGGGCCGCTTCCGGTCTGCCCCACCAAGACATTGCTGGGCATCGCCTGTCCCGGCTGCGGCGGCATGCGCATGGTCTACAGCGCGCTGCACGGGGACATCCCCGCCGCACTGCACTACAACGCGGTGTCCTTTGTGGTCGTTCTGCTGCTCGTCTGGAGCACCGTCGCCTGGGCGGTCGGCAGGCTCCGCGGCCGCGCGGTGAACAGCTGGCTGCACTGGCGCTGGACGCCGCTCGCGTTCGGTGTCGTGTTCGTCGTGTGGTTCGTCATCCGTAACCTGCCCTTCGCCCCGTTCACCTCGCTCTACGTGTGAGTGCCGGGCCGAGGCCCGGATCGTCGGTGGTACCGAGTACGCTCCCGCGCACCGGTCTGCTCGGTGTGTACCCATGCCGTACATTCAGCCCGGGTCGTCGCACGAGGCCCCGCGCGCCAGGGGCGAGGAACCAGCGAGGGGATTTCGATGACCACTCCCTACGGCCAGCAGCCGCCGGGACAGCAGCCGCCGCCCGGATCCGGGGATGGGCAGCCGCGGTCCCCGCAGCCGCAGTCGCCGTTCGGACAGCCGCCGTCGGGAGAACAGCCCTCGCCGTTCGGGCAACAGCCCCAGCAGCCGGCGGCGGGAGGCCAGCCTTCGCCGTTCGGCCAGCAGGCCCCGGGAAATCAGCCTTCGCCTTTCGGCCAGCAGCCTTCGCAGCCGCAGCAGGGGGAACAGCCTTCGCCCTTCGGTCAGCAGCCCGCGCCGGGCGAGCAACCGTCTTCGCCGTTCGGTCAGCAGCAGGGCGCGCAGCCCTCCCCGTTCGGTCAGCAGCAGTCCCAGCCGCAGGGTGACCAGTCTTCGCCCTTCGGCCAGCAGCCGAGCCAGCCGTTCGGCCAGCAGCCGCAATCCCCGTTCGGGCAGCAGCCGGGACAGCCGTCGCCGTTCGGCCAGGCCTCCCAGTTCGGCCCGCAGACCACCTACGCCCACTGGGGCCTTCGCGCGGCCGGATCGCTGATCGACTTCGCGCCGATCGTTGTGCTGCCGATCATCGGCGCCATCATCGCCACGAACGCGAATTCGCTCATCGGCGGCATCATCTCCGGGATCGGCTACCTCGCCGGCATCGGCTGGACCGTCTACAACCGGTGGATCAAGATGGGCACCACCGGCCAGTCGCTCGGCAAGAAGATGGTGAACACCAAGCTCGTCCGCGAGAGCGACGGCCAGCCGATCGGCCCGCTGATGGCCTTCGTCCGGGACCTGTGCCACAACCTGGACGGCTGGGTCTGCGGCCTCGGTTACCTCTGGCCGCTGTGGGACGAGAAGAAGCAGACGTTCGCCGACAAGATCCTCGGCACCGTCGTCGTGCCGGGCGAAGCCGCCGCCGCGCCCGCGTCGGCGCCGTTCGGCCAGACGCCGGGATTCCCCGCGCCGCCGCCGTCATCGCCGTTCCCGGCCCAGCCCTCGCCCTTCGGGCAGCAGCCGCCGCAGCAGCCGTTCGGCGCGCCGCAGCAGCCCCAGCCGCCGCAGCCGTTCGGGCAGCAGGCGCAGGGAACCGCGGCGCCGTCACCGGAGTCCCAGCCTGAGCCGGCTCTGGGCGAGGCCGAGCCGACCCAGGTCCTCCGCCCGGGGCAGCAGCCTCAGCAGGCACCGTCAGGGTTCGACGAAGCCGAGCCGACGCAGAAGATCACCCCGGAGCAGCTGAGGCAGCGGTTGCCCGGAGCGGATGGGCCGAACGGGCCCGGAACACCGCAACAGTAAGGAAAAACCGGCGGGATCCACCCGTCGGCAAATGCGACAAAAGTGGGGAACCCCGATGACGAACCCGTACGGCCAGCAGCCCGGCCCCGGCCAGCAGCCCTATGGCCAGCAGCCTCAGCCCGGATACGGACCCCCGTCCGGCGCCACGCCCGCGCCGTACGGTCAGCCCTCCGGCCCGAACCCGATGCCGTACGGCCAGCCGGCGCCTTACGGCCAGCCCGCGCCGTACGGTCAGCCCGCGCCCTACGGTGCGCCGGGCGGCATGCCCGGTGGCGGCGGTGACATCAACTCGATCCCGGACTACAAGGGCTGGGCGATCGGCTGCATCTTCCTCTGCTGGATCATCGCGATCTTCGCGATCATGAAGTCCAACGAGGTCAACACGTACAAGATGCAGGGCAACTACGCCGCCGCCGCGGACGCGTCGAAGTCGACGAAGACCATGTGCATGATCGCCTCGATCATCGGCGGTGTCGGCTGCCTGTTCTCCATTCTCTGGATCGTCCTGGTCGCCGCGAGCATCTAGCCCGACCCGTAGCCGAAAGAACAACGAGGACCACTTTCATGACCAACCCCTACGGCCAGCAGCAGCCCTACGGACAGCAGCCTGGCTACGGGCCGCCGTCCGGTGGCATGCCCGCCCCCTACGGCCAGCCGGCTCCGTACGGCCAGCCTTCCCCTTACGGCGCGCCGGGCGGCATGCCCGGTGGCGGTGGCGACATCAACGCCATCAAGGACTACAAGGGCTGGGCGATCGGCTGCATCTTCCTCTGCTGGATCATCGCGATCTTCGCGATCATGAAGTCCAACGAGGTCAACACGTACAAGATGCAGGGCAACTACGCCGCCGCCGCGGACGCGTCGAGGTCCACGCGGACCATGTGCATGATCGCGTCGATCATCGGCGGCCTCGGCTGCCTGTTCGCCATCGTCATGATCATCATTTCGATCGTCGCGGCCGCGTCGGTGCCGAGCTGCTACGGCCGCTACTGCTGATTCCGGGGCACACCACCCCGATGTCGGTCCCAAGTGGGACGATGTCGGGGTGGTGAACCTTTATCGCGACACCGGAGTGGTGTTGCGGACGCACAAGCTGGGTGAGGCCGACCGGATCGTCACCCTGCTCACGCGGCGGCACGGCAAGGTCCGTGCGGTCGCGAAGGGCGTGCGTCGGACGTCATCGCGCTTCGGGGCGCGTCTGGAGCCGTTCGGGCACGTCGACGTCCAGTTCTACACCGGCCGCTCCCTCGACGTGATCACCCAGGTCGAGACGGTCGACGCCTTCGCGCTGCCGCTGGTGGCCGACTACCAGCGTTACACCGCCGCGAGCGCCATCGCCGAGACCGCGGACCGGCTGTCCGCCGAAGAAGGCGAGCCGGTGCTCAAGCTCTACATGCTCGTCGTCGGAGCGCTGCGGGCGCTGGCGGGCGGCGAACGGGACAGTTCCCTCATCCTCGACGCCTTCTTCCTGCGGGCCATGGCCTACGCCGGCTGGGCGCCCGCGATCACCGAATGCGCCCGCTGCGGCCTGCCCGGCCCGCACAAGGCGTTCAGCGTGTCCGCCGGGGGTTCGATGTGCCCGGATTGCCGGGTTCCGGGCTGTGTCCACCCCTCCCAAGAGGTGCTGACGCTGCTCGCGGCGCTCCTGCACGGCGAGTGGCCGGTGGCCGAGGCGTCGCTGCCGGTGCCGCGGCGGGACGCGTCCGGCCTGGTCGCGGCGCATCTGCAGTGGCATCTGGAGCGCCAGTTGCGGTCGCTGCCGCTGGTGGAGAGGCGTGCGCGGGAGACCACGACTCCGGCGCAGTAGGGTCGCAGGCACAGGTTCACTCGTTCAGGAGGCTCGAAGGTGCTGCGCAGGGGACGCGAGAACAAGGCGTCACAATTCGAACTTCGCGCGCCGGAGCCGCATCCGTCCGGTGCCCGGCCGCCGGAGATCCCCAAGGAACTCCTCCCGAAGCATGTGGCGCTGGTGATGGACGGCAACGGCCGCTGGGCCAACCAGCGGGGCCTGCCGCGGATCGAGGGCCACAAACGCGGTGAAGCGGTGATGATCGACGTCGCCAGCGGCGCCGTGGAGCTCGGCGTCAAATGGCTTTCGGTGTACGCGTTCTCCACCGAGAACTGGAAGCGGAGCCCGGAGGAGGTCCGTTTCCTGATGGGCTTCAACCGCGACACCATCCGCCGCCAGGTCGACTACCTCGGTTCGATCGGCGTCCGCATCCGCTGGGCGGGCCGCCGCCCCAAGCTGTGGGCGAGCGTCATCAAGGAACTCCAGGTCGCCGAGGAGAAGACCAAGCACAACACGGCGCTGAACATGACGATGTGCGTCAACTACGGCGGCCGTGCCGAGCTGGGTGACGCCATGCGCCGGATCGCGCAGGACGTCGCCGACGGGAAGCTGAACCCGGACAAGGTCACCGAGAAGACCATCGGCAAGTACCTGTACCAGCCCGACATGCCGGACGTGGACCTGTTCCTGCGGCCGTCGGGGGAGCAGCGGACGTCGAACTTCCTGCTCTGGCAGTCGGCCTACGCCGAGATGGTCTATCAGGACACGCTCTTCCCCGACTTCGACCGCACCCACCTGTGGCGGGCGTGCCTCGAATTCGCGAAACGGGACCGCCGGTTCGGCGGGGCCGTCGACAAGGCTTCGGAAGGAACTCCATGACCCCCGCCGACGTACTTTTTCCCGCGGAGGCGGCATGAATACCGAGGCGGCGGACACGGCGGCCCTGCTCACGTCCGCGCGGGAAGCGCTCGAACGCTATCTCGAAGTCCACGTCGACGACGACGGCGCGCTGACCTTCTCGCACGCGGACGTCCCGTGCGTCATCCAGGCGACCCGGCTGGCCGAAGGGCTGACCGTGCTGAGCCTGACCTGCGTCGTGGCCTGGGATCTGCCGGACGACCCGGCGATCGCGGCCTCGGCGGCGGAACGCGCCGGACAGGGCCTGTTCGGGACGCTCGGGGTCGTGCGTTCGGAGAAGGGCATCGACATCACGCTGAGGTACGCGTTCCCGGCCGAGGGCATGGACCCCTCGCCGCTCGGAACGCTGCTCATGCTGGTCGTCTCGACCGCGTCGCAGCTGCGTTCGGACCTGCTGGGCACCGCTCCCGGGGAGTGACCGCCGGAACGCACGGTCACCTGGCATCATCGCGCGCATGGAAACCATTTCCAGAAGCGCCCCGGAGAAGAAGCCGGCCCGGCGGTTCAAGATCACCTCGATCGAGGTGCTCTGCGCGATCCTGCTGATCGCGATCCTCGGGCAGAGCTGGCTCCAGCAGGTGTTCGACGTGCCCGCGCTGCGGACCGGCTCGACCGTGTTCGTCGCCGTCTGCGTGCAGGCGCTGCCGTTCCTGGTGCTCGGGGTGCTGATCAGCGGCGCGATCGCGGCGTTCGTGCCCGCGCGGGTGCTGGAGAAGGTGCTCCCTCGCCGGGCCGGTGCGGCCGTCGGCGTCGCGGGGCTGGCCGGGGTCGCCCTGCCGGGGTGTGAATGCGCGTCGGTGCCGGTCGCGCGGCGGTTGATCGGCCAGGGTGTCGCGCCCGCGGCCGCGCTGACCTTCCTGCTCGCCGCGCCCGCGGTGAACCCGGTGGTGCTGGTCGCGACGGCGGTGGCGTTCCCCGGAAACCCGGAAATGGTGTTCGCCCGCTTCGCCGGTTCGCTCGCCACCGCGATGGTGATGGGCTGGCTGTGGGCGAAGTGGGGCAAGCTCGACTGGATCGCGGAGCGGGCTTTGCGGCGGCTTCCGGAGGTTCAGCACGGTTCGCGCTGGAAGACCTTCGCCGAGACCGCGCGGGCGGATCTGGTCGAGGCGGGCGGTTTCCTGGTGCTCGGCGCGATGATCGCCGCCGCGATGAACGTGCTGGTGCCCGCCAAGTGGTTCGGGGTGCTGGGGGAGCAGATCGTGCTCGGCGTGCTGGTGATGGCCGTGCTCGCCGTCGTGCTGGCCCTGTGCAGTGAGGCCGACGCCTTCGTCGCCGCGTCGCTGACCGCGATGCCGCTGCTGCCGAAACTGGTGTTCCTGGTGGTCGGGCCCGCGATCGACGTGAAGCTGTTCGCCCTGCAGACCGGCACCTTCGGCAAATCCTTCGCGCTCCGATTCGCGCCGGTGACGTTCGTGGTCGCGCTGTCGTGCGCGGTCGTGTCGGGTGTGCTGATCCTCGGAGGTGGCGCGTGAAACGCGAGACCCAGAACATCCTGCTGATCCTGCTCGGCGGGGCGCTGCTCAAGATCACGATCAACGGCGACTACCTGCGCTACGTCAAACCCGCGCAGCAGCCGTGGATCATCGCGGGCGGCGCGGTGATGGTGGCGCTGGGCGCGGTCGCGATCGTCCGCGACCTGCTGGCCGCGCGGGCCGCCGCCGTCGTGTCCGGGGACGTCCATGCGCACGACCACAACACCCGCTCGGCCTGGTTGCTGATGGTGCCGGTGCTGGCCGTGTTCCTGGTCGCGCCGCCCGCGCTGGGCGCCGATTCGGTGACCCGCACCGAGGCCAGGGCGCCACAGAGCGCTTCGGCGAGCAACGCGGCCGCCTTCCCGCCCCTGCCCGCCGGGGACGTGGTCCCGCTGGAGGTCAACGAGTTCGTCAGCCGCGCGGGATGGGATTCCAGTGGCTCGCTGAACGGGCGCACGGTGCGGCTGTCCGGCTTCGTCGTGCACAACGAGGGCAACACGATGCTGGCGCGGATGGTCATCGGCTGCTGCGCGGCCGACGCCTTCCCGATCACCGTGCGGATGGTGGGCGACGGTGTGTCGGGCTTCGGGAACGACACCTGGCTGGAGGTCACCGGGACGGTCGTGCCGGGGACCGCGGTACGGGAGAACAGCTACATGCCGGATTTGACGCTCACCTCGGTGCGGCAGGTGCCGGCGCCGAAGGACCCTTACGAGTACTGAGCCGATGCTATGAAAGGTCCTTTCCTTGCAAAATTTGCCAGGAAAGGACCTTTCATAGCGTTCGTCAGTGGTTCGAGCAGGTCCCGACGATCTCCACGGTGTGGCTGATGTCGGAGAAGCCGTGCTCCGAAGCGATCTTCTCGGCCCACCGCTCCACAGCGGGGCCCTCGACCTCGACCGTGCTGCCGCAGAGTCGGCACACCAGGTGATGGTGGTGGTGCGACGAGCAACGCCGGTAGATGGCCTCGCCGGTGTCCGTGCGCAGGACGTCGATCTCGCCGGCCTCCGACAGCGACTGCAGCGTTCGGTACACCGTGGTGAGCCCGATGCCGTCGCCGCGTTTCCGCAGCTCGTCGTGCAGTTCCTGGGCGGAACGGAAGTCGTCGATCTCCTTGAGCAGCTCGACCACGGCGGCCCGCTGTTTCGTCGACCGGCGTCCCGGCACCGGCGCGGAACTGTTGGCCGTCGTCGGACTCATGCTCACTTCCCCTCCTGAACGTGGGCTACGGCGTCCACCACGATATGCGCAAGGTGATCGTCGACCAGCCGGTACACCACCTCACGGCCGCGTCGCTCACCCTGTACGACACCCGCGGTCTTCAGCACCCGCAGGTGCTGGCTGATCAGCGGCTGCGCGACATCGAGTGTGTCCACCAGTTCGTGCACGCACCTGTCCGCGTTACGCAACTGCAGGACGATGGCGATGCGCACGGGCGCGGCGAGTGCCCTGAGCAGGTCGCCGGCGTCCGCGAGGACGGCGGGCGAGGCCGACGTCGCGGGTTCGGCGGGGGGACGGGCCGACGAATGCGGCCCGGGGTCCTCCGAGAGGCCGGGGGCGGCAGAGTCCGGGGTCACCGTAGCCATCGCCGCCTCCATGTCCATCATGATTTCCGAAGTCATTGCCAGTAACAGTCCAGCCCATCCTAGTGTTCCCGCCCCCGGTGGTCTGTTCGCCGACCGGGCGACCACTTGGCGGCGATGTTACTGCTCCATTCGGGTGACTTAGCAAAGAAATGACCATTCCACTTCGCATGTGGTCGCCAACGGTGCAAGGTTGTCGCGGAGCGTTTCGTCGCTTCTCGTACGCTGACGACCGCGCTCTGAGGGCCCGGAGAGGCAGTGGGGAGACATGACTCGTTTCGTGACGAAGCTGGCCGCCGCGACGGCGGCCGTCGCTTTGGCGTCGGTTCCGGGGCTCGCCTCGGCGCAGACGACGCAGGCCGTCGATGAGAAGACCGGCCCCGTGTCGTTCGCGAATGTGGCGTCGGTGCGCATCGGGAACCCGGGATCGCTGATCACCGAGACCCAGCGCTCGCCGCTGACGCCCGGCCAGTCGAAACTCTCCCCGGACCGCACCGTCGTCCCGCGCGACGACGGCGAGAAGAACACCTTCGGCGACAAATGGGCCGTCAACCTGGGCCGCTTCGGCGCCCAGAGCCCGTTCCCGCCCGGTATCGCCAGCCGCGACCACAACGTGCTCGCCGCGCTGCAGCAGACCACGGTCCCGACGGCGGTCGCGGAGAGCAACTACGCCCTGCTCGACAACGGGCGCGGGGGCGCGAAGCCCGCCGACAACACCGTGCTGGTGCTCGAAGGCGCGAAGAGCGCCGTCGACTGCTCGTCGCCGAGTAAGGCGACGTCGTCGACGAGCGTGGGCAAGATCTGGGTGCGGGACGAAACCGGCGCGCTCAAGCCGTCCGGCGCTTCGGGCGTCGACGTCAAGGGGCTCAAGCTCGGCCCGCCGTCGGTCATCAAGAACGAGAACATCGGCAAGGACGAGACCACTTCCGACCTGACCGTGTCCCGCGTGACCGCCTTCGACCAGCTGATCCGGCAGGACGGCTGGCGCAACGGCGACGTGACCGCGGTGGCGGGCTGGAAGGTGGACATCGTCACGCACGTGCGCGACGACGCGGGCAAGGATCTGCGCGAGGCCCGCACGACGCTCGTGCTCGGCGGCGTGAGCTGCTCGATCCCGAAGAACTTCGTCGCGAAACCCGCCGGCGGTACCGGCCCGGGCGCGGCGCCCGAACAGCCCGCGGTGCCGGGGACGGTGCCCGCGGGCGGTATCCCGCCGCAGGCCGCCGACTCGACCCGGACCGTGGTCGGGCTGGGGCTGCTGGGCGGCGGCATCGTGATCGGCGCCGCGGCCATGCTGCTCTTCCGCCGTCGCAAACCCGTTCCGGTGCGGGAGAAGTAGCGGCCCCGTGCGGCCATGGCTGGCGGCACTGTCCGCCGTCGTCTCGGCGCTCGCCATCTCCGCGGGCGTGATCGTGCTGACCTGGATCCCGCCGGAACAGACGGTGTCGTTCGCGGAACCCGCGGTGTTGCCCGGTGAGGACGGCGCCCCCTTGGCGCTGCCCGCCGACAGTCACGTCCGCGGGCAGCGGCCCGGCACCATCCGCCTGCCCGAAGGCGGATCGGCGAGGCTCGTGCGCTCCGAGGTCAACTCCACCGGCGTCCTCCCGATCCCGCGAGGGCTCGGCGACGCGGCCTGGTGGGGCGCGCGGCTCGGCGCCGAAGCGGGTACGGCCCTGATCTCCGGGCACGTCAACTGGGGCGGAGTCAAAGGGCCGTTCGACGAGCTGTGGCGGATGCACGAGGGCCAGGAGGTGGCCGTCAGCGACGCTGCGGGCGGCATCTGGGTCTATCGCGTGCGGGAGGTCGTCACGGTGCACAAGAACGACCTGCCCGCACAGGCGGCGAAGCTGTTCGCGCAGAGCGGGCCGCATCGGCTGGTGCTGGTCACCTGCGGCGGCGACTACCTGGGCGGGACCGACGGCTACCGGGACAACCGGGTGATCGTCGCGACCCCCGTTTCCGGCCCGCCCGCCTGACCCCGCGTTTCGTCCTCTGAATGCGGTAGTTGCACGCGCAAGGACCGCATTCAGAGGACGAAACGCGGAAAGTCGGTGCAACCTCTCTCCGTTCGCGTCGCGTGTCTAGCGACACCGGCCGCTCCGGCGGCCAGACGCGAGCAAGGAGTAGTACCCGATGGTGGGACAGTTCGAGGACGGTACGGCGAGCGAGGAGCAGCCGAAGAAGCGCTCCAGCCTGGGGTTGATCCTCATCGGTGCCGCGATCTTCGTGGTGGCGGCCGTGGTCGCGGTGCTGGTTTTCACTGGAAAGAGTGATCCTGTCGTCGCGGCCGCGCAGGACCAGACGGCCACCTCGGCGGAGCAGACACCCCGACCGCCCGCCGACACGGGCCAGGCGCCCGGCACGGTCAAACTCCCCGGCGGCGGCACGGCGAAACTGATCCGCAAGGAACTGACCGCGGACGGGACCCTCCCCATCCCCGAGGGCCTCGACGAAGCCACCTGGTGGGGCGCGAAACTGGGCGCCGACCAGGGCGCTTCCCTGCTTTCCGGGCATGTGAACTGGAAGGGGAAGAAGGGCCCGTTCGACGAATTGTGGCGGCTCAAGACCGGCCAGGAGGTCAACGTCGTCGACACCGACGGCGGCAGGTGGGTGTACAAGATCGGCGAGGTCGTCACCGTGCACAAGACGAAGCTCGCCGAACAGTCGGAGAAGCTGTTCGGGCCGGACGGGCCGCACCGGCTGGTGCTGGTCACGTGCGGTGGCGAGTACGTCGGCGGGACCGACGGTTACGAGGACAACCGCATCGTCACCGCCTCGTTGGTCAGCAGGCCCTGAGCGGTCCGACCTCGCCGGAGGTCGCGCGGGGACGGGCGGTTAGTCTTGTCCTTCTAGCCCATACCCGTCCCCGCATGCTTCGGAGCGTGGAGTGCCCGCCAACACCATTGAGACCGTCGTCAGCCTGTGCAAGCGTCGAGGCTTCGTTTTCCCGTGTGGAGAGATCTACGGCGGTACCAAGTCGGCGTGGGACTACGGGCCCCTCGGTGTCGAACTCAAGGACAACATCAAGCGCCAGTGGTGGAAGACCGTCGTGCAGAGCCGCGACGACGTCGTCGGCCTCGACTCGTCGGTGATCCTGCCCCGCCAGGTGTGGGTCGCGTCGGGTCACCTGGACGTCTTCACCGACCCGCTGATCGAGTGTCTCTCCTGCCACAAGCGGTTCCGCGCCGACCAGCTGGCCGAGGACTTCTCCGCCCGTTCGGGCAAGGAGGTGTCCGAGGACGACCTGTCCGAGGTGCCGTGCCCGAATTGCGGCACCCGCGGGCAGTACACCGCGCCGCGTGACTTCAACATGATGCTCAAGACCTACCTCGGCCCGGTCGAGTCCGAGGAAGGCGTGCACTACCTCCGCCCGGAGACCGCGCAGGGCATCTTCATCAACTTCCTCAACGTGCAGACCGCGGCGCGCAAGAAGCCGCCGTTCGGCATCGGCCAGATCGGCAAGTCGTTCCGCAACGAGATCACGCCGGGCAACTTCATCTTCCGCACGCGCGAGTTCGAGCAGATGGAGATGGAGTTCTTCGTCGAGCCGGGCGAGGACGAGACCTGGCACCAGTACTGGATCGACGCGCGCACCGAGTGGTACAAGGACCTCGGCATCAAGGCGGACAACCTCCGCCTTTACGAGCACCCGAAGGAAAAGCTCTCCCACTACTCGAAGCGCACCGTCGACATCGAGTACCGCTTCGCGTTCAACGCGGGCCAGGAATGGGGCGAGCTCGAAGGCATCGCGAACCGCACCGACTTCGACCTCACGACGCACTCGAACCACTCCGGCGTGGACCTGTCGTTCTTCGACCAGGCCACGAAGCAGCGGTTCCGCCCGTTCGTCATCGAGCCCGCGGCCGGTGTCGGCCGGTCGATGATGGCGTTCCTCGTCGACGCGTACCACGAGGAAGAGGTGCCGAACGCCAAGGGCAGCACCGACACCCGCGCGGTGCTCAAGCTGGACTACCGGCTCGCGCCGTTCAAGGTCGCCGTCCTCCCGTTGTCCCGCAACGCCGATCTCACGCCGAAGGCGCGCGACGTCGCGGCGGCGCTGCGCAAGCACTGGAACGTCGACTTCGACGACGCCGGCGCGATCGGCCGCCGCTACCGGCGCCAGGACGAGATCGGGACGCCGTACTGCGTCACCGTCGACTTCGACTCGCTCAACGACCACGCGGTGACCGTGCGGGAGCGCGACACCATGGCGCAGGAGCGGGTCGCGATCGACAAGCTCGAGTCGTACCTGGCGGGCCGGCTGATCGGCGCCTGAGTTCCGCTTTGGGGCGCACGCGAACTGGGCGAAGGGAGCTTTCCCCGCATCGGATGCGGTGATGGGCCCCTTCAGCCCGTGCGCACCGCCCTCGCCAATGCCATGAAAGGTCCTTTCCTTGCAAAATTTGCAAGGAAAGGACCTTTCATGGCGTTCGGGGGTGGGCCACCCCTGACAACTGTCACCCTCAGGTCGTGACGCGCGGCCCACGTCCGCGACCCCTTCTCGCGACAAGCTCTAAGCATGCGAGAACAAGACATCACCGCGGGGGCGGCGGTACGGCTTTCCGGGCTGCGTAAGCACTATGGCGACGTCCGTGCCGTCGACGGCGTGGACCTGACGATCGCGCCGGGTGAGGTGGTCGCGCTCCTCGGCCCCAACGGCGCGGGCAAATCCACCACCGTCGACATGATCCTGGGCCTGAGCGTGCCCGACAGCGGCACCGTGACCGTGTTCGGCCGCGAGCCGGGGGACGCGGTCGGCGACGGGATGATCGGCGCGATGCTGCAGGGCGGCGCGCTCGTCGAAGATCTCACGGTCGCCGAGACCGTGGGTATGGTCGCGGCGTTGCACCGCAAGCCGATGCCGGTGCGGGACGCGTTGCGCCGCGCCGGGATCGAGGATCTCGCGAACCGGCGCTCCACCAGGCTTTCCGGCGGCCAGAAGCAGCGCGTGCGGTTCGCCGTCGCGCTCGTGAGCGACCCCGATCTGCTGATCCTCGACGAGCCGACCGCCGCGATGGACGTCGGCACGCGCCGCGAGTTCTGGAAGTCCATGTACGAGTACACGAACACCGGCCGCACGGTCCTGTTCGCCACCCACTATCTCGAAGAGGCCGAAGAGTTCGCCGACCGTGTCGTGCTGATGCGGTCGGGGCGGATCGTCGCGGACGGTTCGGTCGCGCAGGTCCGTGCGCTGGCAGGGGGACGCACGATCCGCGCGGTGGTGCCCGCGGCGGCGGAGCCGGTGATCGCGGGGCTGCCCGCGGTCACCGGATTCGAACTCCGCGGCGGCCGCGTCGCGATCTCCAGGTCCGATTCCGACGCCACGCTGCGCGCGTTGCTGGCCGAAGTCCCCGAAGCGCACGACATCGAGATCGGCGCCGTCGGCCTCGAAGGCGCGTTCCTGTCCCTGACCACCGAAGCCACCGAGGAAACCGTCCGATGAACCCGACCTATCTCAAGACCGAGATCGTCCGCACCTTCCGTTCCACCCGGTTCGTGCTCTTCGCCGTCGCCTTCCCGGTGCTGATGTTCCTGTTGCAGGCCAACGTTTTCGCCTCGGGCCAAATGGACATCGCCGGCGTGATCATGGTGAACATGATGGCCTTCGGCACCTTCTCCGCCGCGATGACGAGCGGCGCGAAACTCGCCATCGAGCGGTCCACGGGCTGGCAGCGCCAGTTGCGGCTGACCCCGCTGACCGGCGCCGGTTATCTCGGCGGCAAGGCCCTCTCGGCGATGCTCGTCGCGCTTCCGTCGTTGCTCGTCGTCCCGCTGATCGGCGTCCTGTTCGAAGGTGTCCACCTCGACGCCGCCGGCTGGCTGCGGCTGGTGCTCGGCTGCTGGCTCGGCGCGATCCCGCTGGTGCTGCTCGGCCTGCTGCTGGGCCAGTTCGGCACGCCGGAGTCGATGCAGCCGCTGAACATGATCGTCATGATGGGCATGGGTTTCCTGGGCGGCCTGTGGATCCCGATCGACGGGATGCCGTCGTGGATGGCCGACGTCGCCCAGGTGACGCCGACGTACTGGCTGATCCAGCTGGTCCGCCCGGTGGTCACCGACCATCTCACGGTGAGTCTTCCGGTCGCGCTCGGCGTGCTGGCGGCGTGGACCGCGGTCCTCGGGGCGCTGGTGATCAGGCGTTACCGTAAGGACAGTGCGCGGGTCTGAGAGATGGGTGAACCGGTGAGCGACTACCCGGGCAAGGTCGAGACGGGCTTGAACAGCCGGGAGAACTGGTGGGCGGACATGCCGCCGCGAACCGGACGGGGTCCCCGGCCGAGGCGGTGGGTGTTCTTCGGCCTCGCCTTCATCGTGCCCGGCTTCGTCCCCGCGGCGGTCGATCTGGCCACCGACGGGGCGACCGCGAAAGAACTGGTGATCGCCGCCCTCCTGCTCTTCTACGGCTCCTGCTACGTGCTGTTCCCGCTCAGCCTGCGGCCTTCCCGGCGGAAGACGACCTACGTCTTCTCGGTGCTGATGCTGCTCATCGGTCTCGCGCTGGTGTTCCTGCACGACAACAACCCGTACATCCTGATCTACGCGACGGCGGTGCTGGCCTTCACGCTGCCGCCGGCGTGGTCGCTGATCCTCGACGGTGGCGCCCTGCTGGTGGTGCTGGCCGTCCATCTGATCATCGGGAAATACGACTTCGGCGATCTCATCGCGGTCATCTCGATCACGGCGGCGATGTTCTTCATGGCGAACCTGGTCCGCGCGGTGCGGAAACTGGAGGCGGCGAACCAGGAGATCGCCACGCTCGCGGTGGCGGGTGAACGCGAGCGCCTGGCGCGGGATCTGCACGACATCCTCGGCCACAGCCTCACCACCATCACGGTGAAGGCCGGGCTCGCCCGCCGGATCCTGGAGAGCGGCAAGGACGACTCCCGTGCGCTGCAGGAGATCCGCGAGGTCGAGAGCCTGACCCGCAGCGCGCTTTCGGACATCCGCGCCACGGTCTCCGAATATCGCGAGGTGTCGCTTTCGGCGGAGGTCGCCGGGGCGCGGGCGGCGTTGCGGGCGGCCGAGATCGACGCGGACCTGCCGCACGCGGTGGACAATGTCGCTCCCGCCCTGCAGCGCACTTTCGGTTACGTGCTGCGGGAAGCGGTCACCAACGTGCTCCGGCATTCCGGGGCGAAGCGCGTGAAGGTCCGTCTCGGCAAGACCTGGCTGGAAGTCGAGGACGACGGCGAAGGCGGCGAGGCGATGGCGGGCAACGGCCTGCGCGGCCTCACCGAACGGTTGGACGCGGTCGGCGGGACCTTGACCGCCACCGCGCCACCTGGGGGAGGATGGCTCGTCCGAGCGGACGTACCCGAGTCCGCCCTGCGGAGCGACGTGGCTGCGCCGCTCTCCGAACCCACTGGAGGCTGCGCGTGATCCGGGTCCTGCTCGCCGACGACCAGGCGATGGTGCGCGGGGCGTTGGCCACCGTGCTCGGCCTCGAAGCCGACATCGAGGTGGTCGCCCAGGTCGGCTCGGGCGACGAAGTGCTTCAGCGAGCGAAAGAGACCGCCCCGGACGTCGCGCTGCTCGACGTCCAGATGCCGGGCAAGGACGGTCTCGAAGCCGCCGCCGAACTGCACGGCGCGCTCCCGCTGTGCCGGATCATCATCTGCACCACCTTCGGCCGCCCCGGCTACCTGTCGCGGGCGATGGCCGCGGGTGCCGCGGGATTCGTGGTCAAGGACGCTCCGCCGGAGCAGCTCGTCGACGCCGTCCGCAGGGTCCACGGCGGGCTCCGGGTGGTCGATCCCGCACTCGCCGCCGAATCGCTCGCCACCGGCGCGAGCCCGCTCACCGGACGCGAACACGACGTCCTCAAGGCCGCCAAGGACGGCAGCACGGTGGCCGACATCGCCCGCGCGCTGCACCTTTCCGAAGGCACCGTGCGCAACCATCTTTCGGCCGCGATGGGCAAGACCGGGGCGAGGACGAGGGCCGAGGCGGTGCGGCTCTCGGAAGAGCACGGCTGGCTCTGAGATCACCTCACGGCTCTGCGAGAATCACCCCGTGAGTACCGCCGAACGGACCAAACCCACCCGCGCGAACTGGGTGCGCCGGACCTTGGCGGGGTTCCTGCTGATCGTCGTCGCGCTGATCGGCGGAACGGCGTTCCGGGTCTGGCAGGTGGCGCGGGAGGACGTGCGCGACCGCGCCGACGTCATCGTGGTGCTCGGCGCGGCCCAGTACAACGGCAGGCCGTCGGGGATCTTCGAGGCCCGGCTGGCCAAGGCGAAGACGCTGTACGACCAGGGCGTCGCCAAGGTCATCGTCACCGCGGGCGGCAAGAAGGCCGACGACAACTTCACCGAGGGGCAAGCGGGCGCGCAATGGCTGCGCAAACGGGGTGTGCCCGTGTCGGCGACGCTGCCGGTCGGCGAGGGCAGCGATACCCTGCGCAGCCTCCGCGCGGTCGCCGAACAGGTGCAGCAGCGGGGCTGGAAGACCGCCGTGCTGGTCAGCGACCCTTGGCACTCGTTCCGCGCGCGGGTGATGGCCGACGACCTCGGGCTCGACGCCTGGACGTCGCCCACGCACCGCGGCCCGATCGTGCAGACCCGCGAGACGCAGGCGCGCTACATCGTCCGCGAGACCGGCGCGCTGCTGTACTACCGCCTCACCAGGTTCCCCGCGGACGTCTGAACCCGATAAGTGTCGGTGATCGCGCTTAAGCTTGGCTGGTGAGCGACACCTACACCGAGGCCGACAGGGCGCGTCTGCTGCCCGAGCGTCCCAAGGGCGCGGCGCTGGAGGGCGCGGAAGACGGGCGAAGCGCCTTCGCCCGTGATCGCGCACGCGTGCTGCACTCGGCGGCCCTGCGGCGGCTGGCGGGCAAGACCCAGGTGGTCGGCCCGGGTGAAGGTGCCGAGGTCAGCGGCGTACCGCGCACGCGGCTGACGCATTCGCTGGAGGTCGCCCAGATCGGCAGGGGGATCGCGGACGAACTGGGCGCGGACCCGGATCTGGTGGACACCGCCGGTCTCGCGCACGACATCGGGCATCCGCCGTTCGGGCACAACGGCGAGCGCGCGCTGGACGAGGTCGCGCAGCCGTGCGGTGGTTTCGAGGGCAACGCGCAGACCTTGCGGATCTTGACCAGGCTGGAGCCCAAGGTCCTGCTCGAAGGCGGGGCCGCCGGCGGGCTGAACCTCACCCGCGCCTGTCTCGACGCCTCGACGAAGTACCCGTGGCCCCGTGAAGAAGGCAATCCGAAGTACGGCGTGTACGCCGACGACGCCGAGGTCTTCGCGTGGGTGCGGGCCGGTGCGCCGGAGCGCCGCACCAGTCTGGAAGCGCAGATCATGGACTGGTCCGACGACGTCGCGTATTCCGTGCACGACGTCGAGGACGGGGTGCTCGCGGGCCGGATCTCGTTGCGGGTACTGGCCGACGCGGAGGAACGCGCGGCGGTGGCCGAGGCGGCGCGCAGGTTTTCGCATCAGTCCCAGTCCACTTTGGAAGGTGCGGCGAAGGAACTGCTCGATCTGCCCGTGGTCGCGGAACTCACCGAACCGGGGCTCGACGGCTCGCTCAAGGCTCAGGTCGCGTTGAAACGGCTGACGAGTGAGCTGGTCGGCCGGTTCGCGACGGCGGTGGTCGGCGCGACGAGGGAGGTGCACGGCGAAGGACCGCTGAGCCGGTACGCCGCGCGCCTGGTCATCCCGGAGCAGGTCGCGGCCGAGGTCGCGTTGTTCAAGGCGCTCGCGCTGCGGTACGTGATGAGCGACAAACGGCGCCTCGCGATGCAGGACGGTCAGCGTCAGACGCTCGCCGAACTGGTCGGCGCGCTGTGCCGCCGCGCTCCGGACGCGCTCGACGGCGTGTTCCTGCCGGCCTGGGAGGCCGCCGCGGACGACGCGGCCCGCCTGCGCGTGGTCGTCGACCAGGTGGCGTCGCTCACGGACGCGCAGGCGTACGCGTGGCACGCCTGGCACACCGGCCGCCACGGCGGTGTCGCGTGACTGGACGACCGACACGTGTGATCAGACGGACGCCACGCGTGATCAGGCGGACGGCTCGGGGATCTGCTCCGGCTACGCGTGTGTCGTCCGTCCAGTCACGCGTGTCGTCCGTCTGATCACACGCGCCGTCCCCTCACACACGCACGACCGCCGAACCGAAACGGCACCTACCTTCGGACAGGAGACGGACGGGCCCGTGCACGGTACGGTCTGCGGCATGGGAGCTGTCGAAAGCCACCTCCGGTTTGGTCTGGACCTCTATCGGGTGCTGGCGAGCCGCGCGGAGAACGCGTGCTTCTCGCCGTACTCGATCGCGAGCGCGCTCGGCCTGGTGACGCAGGCCGCCAAGGGGAAGACCAGAGAGGAACTGATCGCGCTGCTCGGCGACCCGGACGAGCTCGCCGACCTGCTGGGCAAGGCCTCGTCACTGCTCGAAGACGGTCCCGAACTCGCGGTCGCGAACACGCTCTGGGCCTGGGACGGGCTCCCGCTCGAAGCCTCCTTCCGCGCGGAACTCGCCACCTGGCCGGGCGGGAAGGTCGAGAGCGCCCCGTTCGGCGACGATCCGGAGGCCGCGCGAGCGCTGATCAACGCCGACGTCGCGCGGGCCACCCGCGAGCTGATCCCCGAGCTCCTGAAGCCGGGGACCGTCGCGCAGGACACCGTCGCCGCGATCGTCAACGCCCTGTATCTCAAAACCGCCTGGACCAACCCGTTCTCGCGTGACAACACCGCGCCCGCGGACTTCCACGCGCCGTCGGGCACCCGTACGGTGCCGACGATGTGGCTCGAAAAACAGCTCGACCACACCCACGAGGACGGCTGGCAGGTCGTCCGCCTCGGTGCCGAGGGCGGGGTGGAGGCGGTCGTCCTGCTGCCCGACGGCGACCTCGACGACGCCGGACTCGACGCGGGGAAGCTGGCGCGGCTGCTGGAGAACACGCGGTCCAAGACGATCGCGCTGTCCCTGCCGAAACTCGACCTCGACGTCGACAGCCCGCTGACGGCGAAACTCCAGGATCTCGGCGTGCGGACGATGTTCACCGCCGGCGCCGACCTCACCGGGCTCGCCGACGACGACCGGCTCGAAGTGTCCGAGGTGCTCCACCAGTCCGTGCTCCGCATCGACGAGCAGGGCCTCGAAGGCGCCGCCGCGACGGCGGTGCTGATGCGGCTGACGTCGCTCATCGTCGACGAACCCCTGGAAGTCGCCGTCGATCGGCCCTTCCTTCTGCTCGTCAGGCACGCCTCGACGGGTGTGATCTACTTTCTCGCCCGCGTAGTCGAGCCGTGAGGACGGTCAGTGAGTCTTTTCCAGGCTGAGGCGGAGGATGTGAAGACGGGGGACACTTCCACGAGACCTCGCCGGTTCGCCGCCGCCGACGCCGCCATCATGGGCGGCTTCCTGCTGTTCGCCTTCCTGCTCTACAACGGGCTCTGGCTCGACCTCAAGGAAGGCTATCTCTGGAACAGCGCGTCGGATCAGAACCTGTGGGAGTGGTTCTTCTCCGTCACCGCGGACAACGTGCTGCACCTGAGGAACCCGCTCAGTTCGCACTTCCAGAACCATCCGCTCGGCGTGAACCTGATGGCCAACACGGCCATGCTCGGCATCGGCATCCCGCTTTCACCGGTCACGCTCACCTTCGGTCCGACGGTCACCTGGGCCATCGCGCTCACCGGCGGTCTCGCCGGCACGGCGGCCGCCTGGTACTGGGTCTTCTCGCGGCATCTGGTCACCCACCGGGTCGGCGCGGCCATCGGCGGCGCGTTCGTCGGCTTCGCCCCGCCGATGATCTCGCACGGCAACGCGCACCCGAACTTCGTCGCGTGGTTCGTCCTGCCGTTCATCGCGTTGAAGGTCTTCAAGATCGCGCGCGGCGAACGCCCGGTCCGCAACGGGATCTTCCTCGGTCTGCTGGCGGCGTACCAGATCTTCCTCGGCGAGGAACCGCTGCTGATCTTCGCGATGGCGTTCGCGATCTTCGCCATCGCCTACTTCGCGACGAACTACCGCGAGTTCCCGCCGATGGCGAAACCGCTGGGGATCGGCGTCGGCATCGGGGTGCTCGTGGCGCTCGTGCTGTGCGCTTTCCCGCTGTGGTGGCAGTTCTTCGGCCCGCAGAGCTATCAGGCGATCGAGCACGGCCCGGTCGGGAACGACACGGCCGCGTTCACCCGGTTCGCGACGCAGTCCGTCGCCGGGCAGCCGCAGGCCGCCGCCGACGTGTCGATGAACCGCACCGAGGAGAACGCCTTCTTCGGCTGGCCGCTGATCGTGCTGATGGTGGTCATCACCGCCTGGCTGTGGCGCGAGGTGTTCGCGCGGGCGCTGGCGATCTCCATGTTCGTGATGGCCTGGCTTTCCCTTGGCGTGCAACTGATCGTGGTGCACGAGGAGACCGGGATCCCGGGGCCGTGGAAGCTGCTTTCGGAACTGCCGTTGTTCGAGTCGCTGCTGGAATCGCGGCTGGCGATGGGCTGCATCCCGCTCATCGGCGCCTTGCTCGCGCTGGCGACCGAACGCGTCTACACGGTCGCGTCGAAACTGCCCGAAGTGCCGGGGGAGCGGCGATTCCCGTTGCGGCTGGTGTGGATCGGCGTCGTCATCGCGGTCCTGCTGCCGATCGCGCCGACCCAGCTGATCGTCAAGGAACGGCCGCAGACACCCCGATTCCTCGCCGACGGCACCTGGCGGAGCTACGTCGCGCCCGGCGGGACCGTGGTGCCCGTGCCGTTGCCGAGTTCCGGCGAATCCGAACCGCTGCACTGGCAGATCGACGCGGGGCTCGGCTACCCGATGCCGGAGGGCTACTTCGTGGGCCCGAGCGGTCCCGACGACAAACGCGGCCGCTATGGCGCCATCCAGCGGCCGACGTCGATCATCTTCGACCAGATCAAGCAGACCGGCGTGCCCGCGACGATCACCGAGTCGCAGCGGGTGCAGGCGCTGGCGGATCTGCGGTACTGGAACGCCGACGTGCTCGTGCTCATCCCACGCGAACACCAGGACGCTTTCCGGACCACAGTGGACCTTCTGCTGCGGAAGCCCGCCGAATTCGTCGACGGCGTCTGGGTGTGGGACGTCCGGACGATCACGCCCTGAGCCCGGCCCGGCTCGCGGACCACCGCGAGCCGGCGAACGGTTCGTCGGCCCGGTGTTCGTTGACCCGGACCGTGCCACAGACGAGCCGTGCCGCGACTTCGGCGGCGTGCTCGTCGTCCGCGCCCCACACCGATCCGCACAAGCCGGGCGCCGTGGCGTTCGCGAGCCCGACGGCTTCGTCCACTGTGGAGCATCGGACGACCGGAAGGACCGGCCCGAACTGCTCCTCGGTCACCACCCGCATCCCGTCGTGCGCCTCGGCGAGGATCGCCGGTGCGAAGAAGTACCCCGGCCCGTCGAGCGGTCCGCCGGTGACGATCCGCGCGCCACTCGCCCGCGCTTCGTCGGTGAGACCGGTGACGCGGTCGTGGCGCGGCCGGTTGTTCACCGGGCCGATCTGCGTTCCCGGCGTCCTTCCGTCGCCCACCACGACTTCCGTCGCCACGGCCGCCAGCGCCTCGACGACACCGTCGTAAACCGGCCCGACGGCGTAGACCCGCTCCACCGCCACGCCGATCTGCCCGCAGTTGGCGAAAGCGCTCCAGAAGAGCCGTTCCGCGATGGCGGCCGGGTCGGTGCCCGGAAGGACGATCGCGGGATCGTTGCCGCCCAGTTCGAGTGCCAGCTGTCGCCATTCCGGCGCGGCCGCCATCCGCTTCCCGGTTTCGGCCGAGCCGGTGAAGGCGACCTGCCGGATCCCGGGATGGGCGATGAGGAGCTCGCCGAGGGGATCCTGGCCGGTGAGCACGGTCAGCACGCCCGGCGGCAGGACCTCCGCCAGCATCCGCCCCAGATGCAGTGTGGTGAGCGGCGTGCGCGGCGAAGGTTTGAGCACCACCGTGTTCCCCGCGGCGAACGCCGGTGCGAGCATCGCGACGGCCAGCTGCACCGGGAAGTTCCACGGCGTGATCGCGGCGACCGGCCCGTCACCGGCGGCCCGGGATCCGGGCCGAACCCCGGCGAAGTACCGGAACCGCGCCGCCGCCCCGGCGAACTCGGCCTCGGCTTCGCGAAGCGGTTTCCCTTGCTCCTCGGTGAGAACGGGGGCCAGCACGGGCGCGGCCTCCTCGACGACGACCGCGCACGACATCAAGGCCGCGCGCCGGTCCGTGGCGCGCCAGGCGGGGGAGGCGGCCGCCGCGGCGCGTACCGCTTTGTCGACCTCGGCGGGCCCGCAGTCGGGGACGTCCGTGATCCGTTGTCCGGTGGCGGGATCCTCGACGGCGAGCATGGTCCTCCTCGGTGGAAGGAAAAGTGCCAGCTCACCAGCGTACCTTTGATGATCGACTGGCGGATCCGGCGAAAAGGCTAAAAAGTGAGGGTGGCGCGCGTCACCGACGGTGCTGTCACGTCCGTGCGGGCCGCCTCGTCCAGTCGGTGAACGCACTCGCACGAGGAGGACACCATGCCGCGCATTCCCGCCGTGAAGACCGCCGAAGCCGGCTTCCTGCTGAAGCTGTTCTACAAGTTCGCCGGCAAACGCTTCGGCGCCGTGCCCGAGCCGATGGCCGTCTACGCCCACCATCCGGCCCTGCTCCGGGCGAACGGCATGCACGAGATGATGGCCGAGAAGGCCAGCAAGACGCTGCCGTCGAACGTGCGCGAGCTGGCCGTGTACCGCGTCGCGACCCAGCTCGGCTGCTCGTGGTGCATCGACTTCGGGACCATGCTGCAACTGCACGAGGGGCTCGACATCGAACGGCTGAAGAACATCGACGACTACGCGAAGTCGCCCGCTTTCACCGACCAGGAACGGCTCGCGCTCGCGTACGCCGACGCGATGACCGCGAGCCCGGTGACCGTCACCGACGCCCACGTCGCCGAACTGGAACGCGAGTTCGGCCGCAAGGGCGTCATCGAGCTGACCTACCAGATCGGCCTCGAGAACATGCGCGCCCGGATGAACAGCGCGCTCGACATCACCGCGCAGGGCTTCACGTCGGGCGATGCCTGCAAGATCCCGCTCCCCTGAACCACCCGCGTTTAGTCCTCTGAATGCGCCCAGGCGCATTCAGAGGACTAAACGCGGTCAGAGGCCGACGCGGGTCCGCGCATCGGTGAGCTTGTCCGGGTTCGCCATGTCGTAGATCGCCACGATCTTCCCGTCGCGGATGGAGAACGCGTCGACGTGCTCGTCGAGCGCCCGGTACCGCTCGGAACCGGGCTGCGGCGGCAGGTAGACCCCGAGGTCGCCGTTGACCAGCGCGAACCGCGCCTTGTCCATCGCGGCCGGGTCGTACATCCGCATGAGCCCCTGGAACAGCCGGGTGACCTTGTCGAACCCGGCGACCGTGCGCACCGCGGTGCGCGCCTTGCCGCCGCCGTCGCCGACGAGGACGACGTCGGGATGCAGGACCTCCGCCACCGCCTGGATGTCCCCGGTGAGCATGGCCGTCATGAACTTCTCGATGATCTGCTGCTGCTCGGCGAGCGCCGTCCGCGGCGGCGGATCGGCGTCGGCGACCGCGCGGCGGCCGCGGGAACCGTGCTGGCGCGCGGCGTCCGTCGTGCAGCCCAGGATCTCGGCGATCTCGCCGAACGGCACCGAAAACGCGTCGTGCAGGACGAACGCGACGCGCTGCTCCGGCGTCAGCCGGTCGAGGACCACCATCGCCGCCATGCGCATGCCGTCGTCGCGGACGGCGACCGCCAGCGGGTCCTCCGACGACGGGGTGCCCAGCGGGCCGAGGACCGGTTCGGGCAGCCATTCCCCGACGTACCGTTCACGGCGCACCACCGCGGACCGCAGCCGGTCGAGGCAGATCCGGCTGACGACGGTGGTCAGCCAGCCCTTGTGGTCTTCGATGGCCGCGCGGCGGCGTTCGTCCATGCCGCTCAGGCGCAGCCACGACTCCTGGACCGCGTCCTCGGCGTCGGACAGCGTGCCGGTGAGCCGGTAGGCGACCGACACCAGATGAGGCCGCAGCGCGGCGAAGTTCCCGGCGAGTTCGTCCAGGGCGGTGCTCATTCCCCGAGTGTGCCGCACAGCGCTCGGGGAGGACGGGCTAGGCCGTGTCCGGTCCGTCACTTCGCGGTCTTCGCGCCCAGGCGGCCCCTGGCGGCACGGGCGGATGCGGCCGAGTACGACCCGGTACGAGGCCGATCCGCCCGCACCGCCAGGAACCACCTGGATCACGAAGCCCATCGAAGCGACGGACCGGACACGGCCTAGAGTGATGAGCGTGGCAGGACGGATTCGGGAGAGCGACATCGCGGAGGTGCGCGAGCGCAACCGGATCGACGAGGTCATCGGTGATTACGTGGCCCTCCGCAGCGCGGGCGGGGGCAGCCTGAAAGGGCTTTGCCCGTTCCACAACGAGAAGACCCCGTCGTTCAACGTGCGCCCCACCCACGGCACCTTCCACTGCTTCGGCTGTGGCGAAGGCGGTGACGTGATCAAGTTCATCCAGAAGATGGACCTGATCTCGTTCGTGGAGGCGGTCGAGCGGCTCGCGGATCGTGTGGGTTTCCGGCTGACCTACGAAGGCGGCGGCGGAAGCGTCCAGCGTGATCGCGGTACCCGCGCCCGGCTGATCGAGGCGCACCGCGCGGCCCAGGAGTTCTACGCCGAGCAACTGCTCACCCCGGACGCGCGTGCGGCGCGGGACTTCCTGTCGGAACGGGGTTTCGACTCCGCCGCGGCGCAGACGTTCGGCTGCGGGTACGCGCCGGCGGGCTGGGACAAGCTCACCAAACATCTGCTCAACCGCGGATTCGAGGTCAAGGAACTGCTCACGGCCGGGCTGGCCAAGGAGGGGCAGCGCGGGCCGATGGACCGGTTCAACCGGCGGCTGCTGTGGCCCATCCGCGACGTCGGCAACGAGGTGGTCGGGTTCGGCGCGCGGCGCCTGTACGACGACGACCGTGTCTCGGCGAAGTACCTGAACACCGCGGAATCGCCGATCTACAAGAAGTCGCAGGTGATGTTCGGCCTCGACCTGGCGAAACGCGAGATCGCGAAGCGGCACCAGGTCGTCGTCGTCGAGGGCTACACCGACGTGATGGCGATGCACGCCGCCGGGGTCCCGACGGCCGTCGCGTCCTCGGGGACGGCGTTCGGCGAGGACCACATGAAGGTTCTTCGGCGGCTGATGATGGACGACGACGCCTTCCGCGGCGAAGTGATCTTCACCTTCGACGGTGACGAAGCCGGTCAGAAGGCGGCGTTGAAGGCCTTCGAGGGCGACCAGACCTTCGCCGGGCAGACCTACATCGCGGTCGCGCCCGACGGCATGGACCCGTGCGAACTGCGGCTCGCCAAGGGCGACACCGCGGTGCGGGACCTGGTCGCGCGGCGGATCCCGCTGTTCGAGTTCGCGATCAAGAGCATGCTCAAGGCCTTCGACCTCGACTCCGTCGACGGCCAGGTCGCGGCGCTGCAGAAGACCGTTCCGATGGTCGCGGGGATCAAGGACCGCGCCAGCCGCGACGGCTACGCGTCGAAACTCGCCTGGTGGGTCGGCTGGCAGGACGCGGCGCAGGTGGTGAACCGGGTGCGCGGCAGTGCCGGGGCGGCGGCGAAACGCTCCGCCACCGTCGAGGTCCGGCGGCCGGCCGCCGCGGCCACCGCGACCGCCACCGCCGAAGAGGATCTGCCCCGGCCCGCACCCGGCGATCCGCGGTTCATCGCGCAGCGCGAGGCGCTCAAGGCGGCACTGCAGCAGCCGATGATCGCCGGAGCCGAGTACGACGCGCTGCCCGAGGACGCGTTCACCCATCCGGTTTACGTCGCCATCCACAAGGCGCTGCTGTCCGCCGGGGGAGCGGGCTCCGGGCTGACCGGACCCGCCCTGCTCGACGCGGCCGCCCCGCACTGCCCGCAGGGAACGGTGCGGCGCGTGCTCAGCGAGCTTTCGGTGGAACCGTTGCGCGCCAAGGGCGAGGTCGACTCGCGCTACATCTCCGCGCAGCTCGCGGCGGTGCAGGAAAGCCTGGTCGGCCGCCAGATCAACGAGATCAAGTCGAAACTCCAGCGGCTTTCCCCGGTCGAGGCGCCGGACGACTACCGCGCGCTGTTCGGCGACCTCGTCGCGCTCGAGCAGTACCGGAAGGCGCTGAAGGAACAGGCCATCGGCGGATTGGACTGAGCATGGGCTGGCTGCGTCACCTGCTGGGTGACCGTGTCCCGGCGGATTTCGACGGCTCGCTGGCCGACGGCGAGCACGTCGTCGGGAGCGCGGCGGTCGAAGGCGGCGGGTATCTGCTGGTCACGCCGCTGGGACTGTGGATCCCGGGGCCGCGCCGGGTCGGCTGGCATCTGGTCGGCAAGGCGGCGTGGTCCACCGGCGTGCTGACGCTGACCGAATCCGAGGAGACCGGCATGGCGGGGGACGCCGTGCTGCTGACCGACAAGACCCCGGTCCGGTTCGAGCTCGCCCGGCCCGGCAAGGTCCCGATCCTCGTGCGGCAGCGCGTGGACGGTTCGGTCCGAGGGCGGCACCGCAAGGACTTCGGGGCCGGGGGAGCGTGGTTCGTCGAGCGCAAGGTCCCCGGTCAGGACGGCACGGTGCTGCAGGTACGGCCCGATCCGGGCACCGACGTCGACCTGGTCAAGGCGATCGCCGAGGAAGCGGCCAGGAAGCTGGCGAAGCCGAACGGCTAGCAGTACGCTCGTACTGTGTGGGATCCGGTCAAGTACCTCGACTACGCCGACCTGCGGGCACGGCCGTTCCATGACCTCGTCGGGCGGATACCGGCCGAGGCGCCCCGCCGCGTCGTCGACCTCGGCTGCGGGCCCGGAAACCTGACCGCCGGCCTGGCGGAACGCTGGCCGGACGCGATCATCGAAGCGAGCGACAGTTCACCCGAAATGGTCGAAGCCGCACGATCACGGGGTGTCGACGCGCGAGTGCTCGACGTCAACGACTGGGTGCCCGAACCGGACACCGACGTGGTCATCTCGAACGCCGTGCTCCAGTGGGTCCCGGAACATCGTGACCTGCTCCGCCGCTGGGTGGACCTCCTGCCGTCCGGGGCGACGCTCGCGTTCCAGGTCCCCGGCAACTTCGATGCCCCGTCGCACGCCCTGATCCGTGCCCTCGCGCGCACCGAAGAGTGGGCCACGCGCCTCGCCGACATCGGCCTGCGGGAGAACGATGCCGTCGAAAGCCCGCTCGGCTACGGGAACCTGCTCGCCGACGCTGGCTGCGCCGTCGACGCCTGGGAGACGACGTACCTGCAGCGGCTGGCCGGGGAGGACGCCGTACTCGAATGGATCACCGGCACCGCGCTGCGGCCGGTCAAGGAGGCCTTGCGCGGGGACGACTGGGACCGTTTCCGCGCGCAGCTCGCCCGCAAGCTGGACGAGGCCTACCCGCCGCGCCCCGACGGGACCACCTGGTTCGAGTTCCGGCGCGTCTTCGTGGTCGCCGTCGTGGGCTAAGGGCCCTTTCGCCACGTCGGACGTGGCGAAAGGCCCCTTCGGCCCAGGATCAGCGCTGAGGCCGCCCGAACCGCTCACCGACCTTGGCGCGAGCGACCCCGGCGGCGCCCTGCACCATGGGGTGGTCGGCGATCTTGCGGTAGGTCCGCACGATCTGCTCGTACCGCCCGCGGCCGGCCTTCGCGCCCAGCACATAGCCCGCGGCCGCACCCAGCAGGAACATCTTCATCCGAGTCCACGCCTCCGTTCGATCTTGCTCCGGCTGTCATTGTCCCTCAAAACGCGAGCTTGACGAGGTGATGTCGAAAGTGGGGGGTGGGTGTGCGGCCGCCGGAGGGCATGGGCTAAAGTTCTCTCATCGGTCGGAGCGATCCGGCTGGTACGGAGCACAATCCCCTGTAGCTCAACTGGCAGAGCATTCGGCTGTTAACCGGAGGGTTCTTGGTTCGAGTCCAAGCGGGGGAGCACAAGGCCCAGGTCATCGACCTGGGCCTTCTTCGTGCCTGGGGGCGATTCGGCGCGTTCTGGCCGGCGGTTCTCGGTAGATTCGGTGAATGTGGCTTCCGTTTGTGACTGCCGCGCTCGGCGCCTTCTTCGGTTCGGTCGGCGGTTTCACCTCGTCCCTCTACCTCGCGCGGCGGGCGGACCGGCAGAGCACCACGAACCACCTGATGACGGAGTTCCTGTCCGTCACGTTCCTGGCGCACCGGATCGCCCTTGAGCATCTCCGGGCTCGGATGTCGGACGGCGACGTCACCGCCGCACAGGTGGCAGGCGGTTTCTGGTACCCCGGCGACCGGGACTACTACCGCGGCGAGCTTGAAGGAGAACTCAACACCCATCAGCACCTGACCATGTACATCGGATTCCTCGTGCGCATGGCGGACGCGATCCAGCGGCGTCGTATCGACGTCGACGCGATTCGCGCCGGGATCGGCGCGCAGTTGCGATGGTGTGACGCCCTCGTGCTGGAAGTGGCCGCGCAAACCCAGCGGCAGGCGGCCGAGAACGACGCGCCCTTTCCGACGTGGGTGGCCGCCGTCAGGTTGGTACACGAAAAACTGGTCGAACAACTTCCAGACTGACGATGCTGGCCGAGTGAACCACCGCTTCCCTTTTACCCTGTCGAAATTGTTGGTTCGCGACAAGCGAACAGTGACCTGCTCAGAGTGACGCACATGCGCGCCGTGCTGATGGCACTATCTGGCTATGGTTGCCATTCAGGTGGTGCGTGGCGATATCACCGAAGAGAATGTGGACGCTGTGGTGACCGCCGCCAACGAGTCGTTGCTCGGCGGCGGCGGAGTCGATGGGGCCGTCCATCGGGCGGCAGGACCTCGGCTGGCCGGGGCGGGTGCCGCCATTGGACCGTGCCCGCCCGGCGACGCGATGGTAACCCCGGCATTCGATCTCGACCCGCCCGTTCACCACGTCATCCACACCGTGGGGCCGGTCTGGGAAGGCGGTGATCAAGGCGAGGCGGAGATCCTCGCCTCGTGTTACCGCCGGAGCGTCCAGGTCGCAGATGAGCTGGGTGTACGCAGCATGGCCTTCCCCGCCATCGCCACCGGTGTCTACGGATATCCCGCCGACCAGGCGGCGCGCATCGCGGTCGCAACACTCAGATCCACGCCGACTCGCGTCGAGCAGATCCGACTGGTCGCGTTTGATCAAGACAACTATGAGCACCTCGCTGCCGTATTGCGAGGACAATAGGCCGCCGTTCTCGACATCCCTTTGCGTTACAGGTCTCGCGACTTGAATCCAAAGATAATCCCTGTGGTCGCGTGATTATCGTCGATCTTGCGCTGTGCGGAATTGGCGAGAAAGATGCGGTGAATCCGCACTTTCCGCGCCACCTTGATCAAGTCTCACCATGAGGCGTCAGGCGGCGAAGACCGCCCGGACGACGGACTCGTCACCGTCGATCTCGGCCAGCCCGAGCGCGCGGGCGTTTTCGAGGGTGAGGGCGCCGGCGGCGAGGCCGAGGACGCAGGCGGGGACGGCGCGAACGGTGGCGTCGAGTTCGCGGCCGTCGTGCGGGTCGACCTCGAAGCCGGAGCGCGTCGCGCGGAGCTGGTAGGGCGGGCCGCCGATCTCGAGGCCGATCGTCACCGCGGCGCGGACCTTCACGCGGGCGACGAGCAAGGCGGGAAGGGCGAGCGCGAGCCATTCCGGCCGGAACGAGTCGTCGCCGGGGCCGCGGGTCATCAACGGGGCGGACCAGCGGATCAGGCTCTCGATCGGCTCGCGAAGTTCGGCGCCCCATGGCGTGAGGGCGTACTCGACCACGCTGCCCGAGCCGGCCAGCCGCCGCTCGACCACGCCCGAGGACTCCAGGTCGCGGAGCCGGTCGGCGAGCAGGTTGGTCGCGATGCCGGGCAGGCCGTCGAGCAGCTCGCGGTACCGGGCGGGGCCGATGAGGAGCTGCCGGACGATGAGCAGATTCCACCGATCGCCCACGACTTCGAGAGAACGGGCGAGCCCGCAGTACTGGCCGTAGCTCCGCATCGTGTCCCTCAGCTTGTTTTTCTCAAGTGTGCGTGACAAGCTCAAGTCTACCGGAGAGGGGTCGCCATGTCGGATGTCACCGCGAACGTGAGGCCCTCCTGGGTCGACGACGACCTGTTCCCGTTCGAGAGCCGTTTCGTCGACATCGACGGGAACACCGTCCATTACGTCGACGAGGGAGCCGGCCCCACACTTCTGTTCCTGCACGGCAACCCGACCTGGTCGTTCCTCTGGCGCGACGTGATCCGCGCGCTGCGCGAAGACTTCCGGTGCGTCGCCCTCGACTATCCGGGCTTCGGCTTGTCGACACCGAAGCCCGGATACCGTTACTGGCCCGAGGAGCACGCCGACGTGGTCACCGCGTTCGTCGACGCGCTCGGTCTCGAGGACGTCACTCTGGTCGGGCAGGACTGGGGCGGCCTGATCGGCCTGGCCACCGTGCAGCGGCGGACGGACGTCTTCACCCGGCTGGTGCTCGCCAACACCTGGGCCTGGCCGGTCAACGGCGTCTTCCACTTCGAGTACTTCGCCCGGATCTTCGGCGGCCCTCCTGGCCGTTTTCTGGCAAGGCGACTGAACTTCGTCATCAACATGTTCGTCCCCTTGGGACATCGGCGACGCAAGCCGACCGCGCTCGAGATGACGCATTACCGGCGGCCCATGGACATCCCTGAGCGACGCCGCGCCTCCGCCATGTTCCCCCATCGGGTCCTCGCCAGCCGCGCCTTCTTCGCCGAGATCGAGGCCGGGCTTCCGGGTATCGCCCACTTCCCGACGCTGATCGTGTGGGGCGACAAGGACATCGCATTCCGCCCCCAGGAACGCGAACGTCTGGAAGCCACCTTCATCGACCACACGACCGTGATCGTCGAAGGCGCCGGCACCTACGTTGAATCCGACGCGCCCGAGGAGTTCGTCAGCGCGTTCCGCGACTGGACGGCGTCTTAGCCGCGGTCGTGGAGGGTGATCCGGTAGCCGTCGGGGTCGGCGAAGGTGAACGTCCGGCCGAAGGGGCCGTCGATCGGCGCGGAGACGATGGTGCGTCCGTCGGCGACGAGCGCGTCGTGAATCGCCTGGACGTCCGTGGCGTGGAGCCAGATCGCGGCGCCGATGCCGGGCTGCGCGACGGATTCGAGATCGGTGCCGGGAACGACCTCGCGGAGCGCGAAAGCGATCGGCTTCGTCTCGAAGACGACGGCGTGCGGCGGTCCGGCCGGTGAGCGGACGAGGCCGAGGTACTGCTCGTAGAACGCCTGCGAAGCGTCGAGATCACGCGCTTGCAGCGAGATGAAATCCGGGCCGGTGGCGGGCATGGTCGTGCTCCTTTTCGTCGTGTCAGCATCCTGACATAGCCGAGGGTATGTCAGGATGCTGACACGAGTCAAGGCGGGTTGACCTCTAGTCCGGTCGAGGTTCAAGGATGGGGACATGACTCTCGAAGCGGACGAAATGCTCCTGTTCCGGAACACCATGCGGATCACCGACGGCCACCTGGAGGAATTCACCGCCGCGGTTCGCGAAGCCATCGACTTCGTCGAGCGCAACGCGCCGCAGGTGATGGTGCAGACCTTCGTGGACGCCGATCGGATGCTGGCCTACAGCTACCAGATGTACGCGGACTCGGCCGCGGTTCTCGAGCACTGGCGGATTTCCGAGGATCAGATCAACGCCGTGTCGGCGCATTGCACCGTGGTGGACTTCCAGGTGCACGGCTCGCCGGACGAGCGGGTGCTCGCGGGAATGCGCGGCATGATCGACGATGGCACCGCCGTCGTCACGCCGCGCATCGCGGGTTTCGTGCGCGGCGCGGTCAGCCCTTGAAGTAGCCCTTGAACAGGATCTCGCTGATCTTGGTGGTGGTCTCCTGCCCGGTTTCGAAGCCGTTCTGGATGACCTTGGTGTTGTTCATCAACGCGAGGGTGTACCGCTCGTGCGGCCCGACGAAGCCGACCGAGTTCATGATCCAGGAGCCGTCGTCGTTGTCGTCGGACCAGCCGTCCTTGTTGCCCGGGCGGGCGGCGGGCCCGGCGCCCCAGACACCCCACTGCTGGTTGACGTCGACGGTGCGCATCTCGTGGACGATGTAGTCGCGGTGATGGCGGGGGAGCTTCGTCAGGACGTGGTTGACCAGCCGGTCCAGGTCGTTCGCGGTGGTCAGGATCCAGCCCCAGTGATGCGGGTGCTGGTCGGTGAACCGCATGTCGGTCATCCCGTAGGACGGGAAGCGCCGCGCGAATTCGGCCTCCCCGCCGTAGCGGGTCCACAGGGTGTGGGCGGCGGCGTCGTCGCTGGAGTTGAGCATGCGGTGCATCAAGTCGCGGTCTTCCGCGGTCAGCTGGACGGCGCCGGAATCGTTGCGCAGCAACAGGTCGACGACCATCGCCAGCTTCGGCGTGGAGCAGGCCCAGATGAGCGTCCCGGCGTCCGCGCTCCGGTAGACGGCACCGGTCCACCGGTCCCGCAGGACGATCCCGGTGTCACCGGGCCTGCTGTCGGCGTAGGCCTGGGCACGGATGATGCGGGCCTGGAGTTCCCGGTCGAAACGGGTCGTCGCGCCCGCGGGCGTGGCAGGTGTCAAGGCGAGTACCACCAGCATCGCGGTCAGGATGGCGGAAAGTCTCTTCATGCGTTCCCCAGGTTTTCGGTAGTGGTTCTTCCTGAGGGACAAGACGTTCGCGGGCGGCGGAGGTTGTCACGGCCAGGCGGATGGTCACAGCGGCGGGTCGAACTTGCCGCTGATCGTGTCCATTTTCGTGCCCACGGGCGGGAATTTCGTCAGGAAGTCGTCCTTCATCCGGAAATCGATGAACTTCTGCAGATCGGGTGTCAGGTTCTTGTATTCGGCGTTGAGCACGACGTGGTCCCGGATGCCGCGCTCCTCCGGGTTGACGGCGTCCGGCCATTTGACCTTGTCGCTGGCGGTGACCGAGTAGTCCACCTCCAGGCGCCCGGCCTCTTGCCGGAACTGCGCCGGGGTCTTGTCGATGCCCAGCGCGTTCAGCTTTCGCTGCAGCTCCGGGTCCTTCATCCCGCCGACGGCTTCCTTGACCTGGCCGATCTTGATGTCGGCCTCCTTGAGCTTCCCCTCGAAGTTGCCCGACATCTGGGCGTTCGCCTTGCGGGACAGGGTGGTCATGTTGTCCGCGGTGCCGGAGCCGCCGAGCACCTGGTTCTGCAGGTGCCCCTTGATGAAGTAGCCGTTGGGGTGGTCGGGTTTGTAGCCGATCTTGTCGTTGGGATCGGACGAACGCAGCTTGTCGAGCTCGGCCCGCAGGCGCGGATCGTAGTTCGAGTGGCCCTTGCCGTTCAGGCCGTCGACGTCGGTGAGGTGGTTGCCCGCGGGGTCGGTTCCGCCGGGGTACTCGCCCTTTCCGGAGCCGTCGAGCGTTCCCTTGCCCTCCTTGCCGCCGCCCTCCATCACCGTGCGGTCGGACTTGCCGTGTGACTTGTTGGCGTCGCCGGTGATCGGGGGTTCGTGCCTGCCCGTCTTGGGCTTCTTGGCGAAACCGGCGCCGTTGCCGGCGTTACCCGCTCCCGGGTTCTGGTTCGCCGCGGGCCGCTTGGCCGTTCTGCACGGGGCCGGGGCGTTGAAGGTGGCGTCGTCGTCGAGGTAGGCGTACGGGTCGTCGGCGTAGTTGGCCTGCTTGCCGGAGTTCCTGGTGAGACCGAGGGGATCTGCTTCGAGGAACGGATCGTCGACGTAGGTCTCCGGATTCGGCCCGGGAGTCAGGCCGAGCGGGTCCGGCGAGATGTAGCGGGCGTTGACCGGGTCGTAGTAACGGAAGAGGTTGAAGTACAACCCGGTTTCCGCGTCGTGGAACTGGCCGGGGAACCGGAGCGGCGTTTCCGGGCGGGTGCCGGGGGCGACGAGGCCCCAGACGCTCGTCCGGACCAGGCTGACCCGGCCGTCCACCGGGCCGACCAGCTCCGTCGGGGTGCCGATCTCGTCGGTGATCACCGCGGCGACCTCGGTCCGCCCGTCGGGCAGGGTGCGCGCCTGCGCCACCACCCGGTCCCCGTACGGATGACGGATCCAGGTCAGGGTCTCCACCGGGGCACCGCCGAAGGTGTGCCGGGCTTCGACGAGATCGTTGCCGTCCCAGGTGAAATCGACCCGTTCGGCGACCGCGCCCGCGAAGTCCAGCCGCTCCTTGGCCACACGCCGGTCCAGCGCGTCGTAGCGGTAGCGCCACCGGGCGCCGTCCGGCGTGTGCACGGTGACCAGGTGGTCGTGCGCGTCCCAGCCGAGCACCCAGGTCAGCTCGGTCCCGTCCGGCGCGGGCAGGGTCCGCCGGATCAGCCTGCCCTGCCCGTCGTGGACGTAACGCGCCACGCCCGGGCCGAGCGACGAGGAGAGCAGATTGCCGAGCACGTCGTAGGCGTAGTGTTCGGCCGCGCCGTGATGGTGCGCCGCGGTGACCCGGCCCGTGTGGTCGTACTCGTAGCGCACTCCGCCCGCCGGGTCCTCGCGCGCGGCGACGCTGCCGTCAGGCCGCCGGTGGTAGCGCTTGGTGCCGGCCGGGGTGTGCTGCGCGACGAGCTTGCCCGCCGGGTCGAATTCCTGCCGCAGCAACGGGTTCATCCCGGCGGAGACGGCGACCGTGCGACCGGCGGCGTCTTCGCGCAGGGTCAGTTCGGTACCCGCGATCCGCAGCAGCTCCGCCCCGTCGTCGGTCTGTCCCCAATGGACGTCCACTCCGGACGGAGTGCGCATGGTCTTGGCGTCGGAGGAATAACCGACGGCGGTGTCCCCGGCCGTGCTCGCCTGGCGGACGACCCGGCCCGCCTCGTCGTGTTCCAGCTCGACGACACCGTCCGGGCCGGTGGCGCGCACGAGGCGCCCGACCGGGTCGTAGCGGTAGGTCTCGGTGCCCGACGGGCTGATCCGCTCGATCGGGTTGCCGAGCAGGTCGTACCGCCACTCCACGGTCTCACCGGCGGCGTTGACCCGCCGCACCCGCTGCCCGGCGGCGTCGTAATCGCACCGGGTGATCCGGCCCGCGAAATCCTGCTGCGTGAGCAGCCGTCCTTCGGCGTCGTAGGTGAAGTGCCACGTCTGCCCGGCGGGGTTGGTCACCGCGACGAGCCGCAATTCCGTGTCATAGCGCCAAAGGGTGCGCGCGCCGCCGGGATCGATCGTGGCGGTGATCGTGCCCATCGGGCCGTTCTCGGTACGGGACGTCCTGCCGAGTTCGTCGACGCGGGCGGTTTCCCGGCTCTCGCCGTCGAAGGCCCACTGGCGGCGGGTCCCGTTCGCGGCGACGACCTCCCGCAGGGAACCTTCCACCGTCCACGCGTACGTGGTCCGGCCGCCGGCCTCCTCGACCGCGCGTGGCCGCCCGAAGAGATCGACCTCGAGCCGGGGCACCACGTCACCCGGAGCGGGATCGTCGACGTAGGAGTCCTCGAGGTGCTGGTCCTCGGTGACGCCGAGCGGGTCCGTGTACGGATCCGGCACGTTCGGGGCCGTGTACCGCCGCCGGAACACCCGGTCGCCGTCGGCCACCTCGATCGCGAGTTCGGTGTGGGTCCATTCCGTGAGCACCACGCGCGAGCCGTCGGCGCGGAGCACCGAGCGGAGCCGACCGGCCGCGTCGTGCTCGAACTCCGTCCGCCTGCCGAGCTGGTCGGTGCGGTTGAGCAGCACGTCGCGCGGACCGTACTCGCTCCGGATCACGCCGCCGAGCCGGTCGGTCAGCCCCGCGGTGTTCCCGTCCTCGTCGAACTCGTACACCGTGCGGAGGCCGAAGGAGTCGGTGACGGTGGTGGTCCGCTCGCCGTAGCCGAGCGAGGTGTCGAGGTAGCCCTGAGCCCCGACGCCCCGGACACAGCGGCCGTGCTCGTCGTAGACGTAGCGGTACCAGGCGCCGCTGTGGTCGGTCCAGCCGGTGATCCGGCCCTCGGCGTCGTGGCTGTAGCGGGCCGGAAGGGGCGAGGAATTCGTGCGGGCACTGAGATGTCCGCGCGTGTCGTAGTCGTAGCGGGCGACGGGGACTTCGGTGGCTTCGCCCAGCGCGCGGATGGAGCGGATCCGGCCTTCGGAGACGTCGAAGGCGATCCAGGCGCCGCCGAAGTGCCTGAGCCTGGCAGGGGCGCCGTCGTCGTCGTGCTCCAGCTCGACGTAGGCGTGCTCCTCGGTGCGGATCTCCTTGAGCAGGAACAGACCCGGGTCGCCTTCGGCCGGCACGAACCGGCGTTCGGTGCCGCGTCCCGGATCCGTCAGGAAGTACTCGGCGCCCTCGCCGCGCAGCCGGCGCGGCGGGCCGTGCACGGCGGTGGCCTCCGTTCCCGGCGCGGGCACCGGGAACCGCAGGATCATCGCGTCGGCGGAGTAATAGGTGACGGTCCCGTTCGCGACGGTCAGCCGCTCGTCCACCAGCGTCGCCCACGACGGGCCGAACCAGCGACCGCCCCGGTAGGACGAGACGTGGTTGCGGACCACGAGCTGGCCCAGCGGTCCCGGCACGACCAAATCGCTTTCGGTGACCAGCACGTCCCCGCTCTGGACGTCGATCGGGTCACCGCTGCCTTCCTTGCAGCCCGGTTCGTTGGTCTCGGTCCGATCCCGTTTGCCTCCACCGCCTTTCGCGCCGGAGGCGGTGGTCGAGCCGTCGCCGTGCGAACCGTCGATGCCACGCGAGTTGTCCGGCGGATCGTTCTTCGGCGGCGGGTCGTTCTTGGGCGGCGGGTCGTTCTTCGGCGGATCGTTCTTCGGGGAGGAGTGGTCACCCGACGGCGTGGTGGAGTCGTCGCCGCCCTTGTCCTTGTCCTTGGGCGGTCCCTTGGGCTTCGTGTCCAGGTCCTTCGGCTTGCCCGAGGGAGTGACCTTGCCGCCCTTGAGGTTCTTCAACGCCTTCGCCGCGTCGTCGAACAGGTCGCCGGCCTTCTTCAGCAGCGGGACCAGCGCCTTGAGCGCCTTCACCAGTTTGGTCGTCAGGTCGGTGATCTTCGCCGCCGTCTTCGCCACGGCGGCCACCACCTGCGGCACCACCCAGGTCAGCCCGATGCCGAGGGTGAACACCACCTGCAGCGCCCACGAGATCAGATGCCCGATCAGCTCGGCGATGATGTCGCGCACCAGGGTCCGCACCGCGGCGACGACCTCGCCCGCGGTCTTCACCCCGGACGACGCGCCTTCGGATCCCTTCTGCGCGGATTGGATGACGGTGGCGGTGTCGGTCGCCTGTTTGCGGTAGGCGTCCGCCGCCTCGCCCTTCCACGACTCGAGGTCCTTCTTGACCAGGACGGTCAGCTCCTCGCTGACCTCGCCCAGTTCCTTGGCCACGTTCGCCCACGTCTGCGCCTGCGCCTGAACCTCGTCGGCGTTGCCCGCCAACGCGTCCAGCGCGTCCTTGAGCGGGCCGACGTGCTCCATCAGCCACGACACCCCGGCCGCCAGGATCGCCCCGAACGGGTCCAGCGCCATCGACAGCGCGTCCAGCGCGGTCCCGACCGCGCCCATCGCGACGCCCGCCCAGTCCCCGGATTCGATCGCCGTCTTCAGCCCGTCCGCGGTCTCCAGCAACGAGACGCCGGTGAACCACTTCGTCGAATCCTGAGTGGGCGCGATCAACGGATTGGACACGCGACTTGCCTCGCTTCAAGGTGATCGGGACGCCGGGGTGACAACCTTGTCATTCAATCATCCCGAGCACGGCCGGATCCGGCGCCCTGTGCCGGGATCGCCGGTGGGGCGGGGCAAGTCTGCCCGAATGGGCAAGCGGCTCGAACGTCCGAAAACCGCGTTGGGCGCTCAAAGGGACATTGGCGACATGGTGTCGGCCTTGCGCACCAGCGCCGCGCCGAGCGTGCGGGCGGTGCGGGCGACGGTTTCGGACAGTGCGGCGAGCGGTTGCGGCGGCGCGAGTACGGCCGCGATCGAACCGACCGCGCGGCCGGTCGGCAACCTGATGGCCGCTTCGATGGCGACGAGTTCGTGTTCCGCCTGCCAGACGGGGCAGAACCGGCCGATGCGCTGCGGCACGGTCGATCCAGGGCGGAAAAGGAGGTGATCCTCCGGCCGGGCGAGGCTGGCGGCGGCGATCAGGATGTGCCCGTCGCAGGGCACGGCGAGCACCGAACTGGCGCGCGTGGTCGCGGTCAGGCGCCGGAGCTCGCCGCGGGCCAGTTCGAGCAGGCGTGGATAGGGTTGCCACGATTGGCCGAGCCGGAATGCCTGCGCGCCGACGCGATAGCGGTTTTCGTTGCGCTGGACAACCTCCAGCGCGGTCAATTGCTCGAGTAATCGATGTGCCGTCGCTTTCGGTATCGAGCACGAATTCGCCAGCTGGGTCAATCCCGCTTCACCTTGATGTCGTACCAAGGCATCCAATAGGGTGAAAGCGCCTTCGAGGACGCTTCTCGGTCTTCTCTTGGTCTCCATTGAAATCCCCTCGCGCGGTCCACTGGACGGAAACCTTGCTGACAAGGCCGACACGTCGATGTCAGGGTGGAACGGTCCCGGTGCGTATCTTCGGTCAAAAAACGCGAACTGGGAAGAGTGCATCCACCGAACGGAAAGAGGTTCGAGCAAAATGCGAAGATCCATTCGGCTGGGGACGGCGCTGGCGGGTCTGGTCGCCGGTCTGCTCGCGGCACCCGCGGCGGGCGCGGACGAGGGCGACGTCCGGATCGCCGCCTCGCCACCGTCGCAGAAGACCGCGGCGGACTTCGACGGCGACGGGTTCGCCGACAAGGCGGTTTGGCGCCCTGGCAACGGTGTCTGGTATGTCATCCGCAGCAGCAACGGCAGCGTGGTGACGCAGCAGTGGGGTGTCTCGGGTGACGTGCCGGTCGCCGCCGACTACGACGGCGACCATCGGGCCGACTTCGCCGTGTGGCGACCGGGCAACGGTATTTGGTACATCATCCAGAGCAGCAACGGCGCGGTGGTGACCCAGCAGTGGGGCGTGGCGGGCGACGTTCCGTTGACCGGCGATTTCAATGCCGACGGCCGCTCCGATTTCGCCGTCTGGCGGCCGAGTAATGGGACCTGGTACGTGCTGGGTATCGCCACCGTGCAATGGGGCGTTGCCGGTGACGTTCCGGTCGCGGACGATTTCGACGCGGACGGCCGGACCGACTTCACCGTTTGGCGGCCGAGCGACGGCGTCTGGTACGTACGGGGAATCGCGACCCAGCAATGGGGCACCGTGGGCGACATTCCGGTGGCGGGCGATTTCAACGCGGACGGCCGGGCCGATTTCGCCGTTTGGCGGCCGGGTAACGGCGTCTGGTACGTGCTCGGTATCGCCACCCAGCAATGGGGTGTGGCGGGCGACGTGCCCATGGGCGGCGATTTCGGCGGCGACCCGCGGGCGGACTTCGTGGTGTGGCGTCCGTCGAACGGGACCTGGTACGGCCTGAACCTGTTCACCACCCAATGGGGGACAGCGGGCGACATCCCGGTCTGAGCGGTGTGAACGTCAAGAGGCGACCCCCGCGTCGAGCAGGTCGGGCATGCCCCTCAGCTGCCTGCGCGACGTGATACCGAGCTTGCGGAAGATGTTGCGCAGATGGGCGTCCACCGTGCGGGGGCTGAGGAACAGGCGCGTGGCCACTTCCTTCGACGTCGCGCCCGCGGCGACCTGGCGCGCGATATGCGTCTCCTGCATGGTCAGGTGGTCGTAGGAATGCCCGGTGCGGCTGCGGGCGACCTCCCCGGTCGCCCGCAGCTCGTCGGCGGCCCGCCGGGTGAACGCCTCCAGCCCGATGTCCGACAGCCGTTCGTGCGCGGTGCGCAGATGTTCGCGTGCCTCGCGACGGCGGCCCTCTCGGCGGAGCCACTCGCCGTACCGCAGACGCGCCCGCGCCAGATGGACCGAGAGCGGGCCGTTCTCCAGCTGCCCCAACGCTTCCAGGTGATCGGCCTCCGCGTCGCTGACCAAGGCCCGCGCGGCCGCCGCGATCCCGAGGGCGAACGCGGTTCCGGCGGGTTCCGTGCGTTCGGTCAAGGAGTCCAGCGCCGACCGGGCGACGGCGTGCTCGCCGCACCGGACCGCGGCTTCCACGAGCTCGGGCAGCGCGATGCCGGCGAGGAAGAGATCACCGCTCTCCACGGCACGCGTCGCCGCGTCCAGCGCGGCCGGGTACTCGGCGAGACCGTTGTACAGCACGGCCGTGGCCCAGTGGGCGTTCGCGGTCAGCTGGCCGCTGCCCCGCGTCGTCGCCTCGGCGAACAGGTCGAGCACTTCCTCACGACGGCCGCGCAGGGCCGCCAGATGCACTCGCGGGTAGAGCTGCGGCGCGTCGCCGACGGCGTCCGCGATCGCCTCCTCCTCCGCGATCGCGGCCATCGCCCGGCCGAAGTTCCCGGTGAGCACCGCGTGCAGCGCCACCTGGGACAGGCCGAGCCGGATGGTCATCGGCGATCCGGTGTCGCGCCCGGTCCGCACGAGCCAGTCGACGATCGTCGCGTGCAGCTCGATGTCCCACAGCTCGCCCGCGAGCACGGTGGCCAAGGCAGGCGTCCTGGTCCAGCCGGCGTCGTCGCCGGTGAGAACCCGGCGAAGCGCGGGTACGCCTGCGTGGTGGCCCTCGGTGGTCAGCCGCACGAGCGCGTCGAGGAGGTCCGGCGGCCCCGGAGGCGCCGAGCGGGCCGCGTCGAGGACGCGGTCCAGCACTCCCGCGGCCCTGCCGACGACGAGCCCCATTTCCAGTGCCGCGACGAAGAACTCGCGTGATCGTTCCGGATCGACGGCGGCGAGCCGTTGTGCCGCCCGCAAAATGAGCTCCGGACCTCGGACGGCGCCCTCGGCGCCCTGGACGAACGCGATCCGTCCGCGCAGCAGGTCGACGGACGCGTGCTGCGGCACGTCCAAGGTCTCCGTGTCGACGCTGGCCAGCAGCTCCGCCGCCGCCTCCGTCCCACCCGCTTCGAGCGTCGTCCGCGCGGCCGCGAGGGTGCGCTCGGTCTGCTTGGCGGGATCGAGCGAAAGCGCCGCCGCTCGTTCGAGGAACGCGGCGGCGGCCGCCACCCCACCGCGCGCCTGCGCCCGCGACGCCGACAGCTCCAGCTCCGCCGCGACCTCCTCGTCCGGTCCGGTGGTGGCCTGGGCGCGGTGCCAGGCCCGCCGGTCCCCGGCGGTTTCCGCGTCGGTGACCTCGGCCAGCGCCCGATGCGCGGCATGACGGTGCTCCGGCTCGGCCGCACGGTACGCGGCGGACCTCGCCAGCGGATGGCAGAAGCGCGCCCGTGTGTCGAACCGGATCAGCCCGGACGCCTCGGCGGCGGCGCTCACGGCGGGCACTTCGATGTCCAGCCGCCGCGCGGCCGCCCACAGCAGGCCGGGGTCGCCGGTGGGATCGGCACTCGCGAGGATCAGCAGCCTTCGCGCGTCCACGGGTAGCTCCGCCATCCTGGCCAGGAAACTGCGCTCGATCCGGCTCGCGACCGGAGAGGGCTCCGGCAGCGCGAAGCCACCCGCTTTCGGCAGTTCGATCAGGGCGAGCGGGTTGCCGCGTGCCTCGGCGAGCAGCCGGTCGCGGACCCGCTCGTCCAGCGTCACGGTCTTCTCCCCGGCCAGCAAGGCGCGCGCGTGCGCGTCGGTCAGGCCGCCGACCGTCAGCCCGGGCAGTTCGTCCAGGCCGCGGACCGGATCCCGGTCGCGGGCGGCGAACACCATCGCGATCGGCTCGGCCGCGATCCGCCTCGCCAGGAACGTCAACGCCCTCGCCGACGCGGTGTCCAGCCAATGCGCGTCGTCGATCAGGCACAGCATCGGACGCGTCCCGGCGGCGGTCGACAGCAGTTCGAGCGCGGCGAGGCCGACCCGGAACGGATCCGGCGCGCCGTCGGCCAGCCCGAAGGCGACGAGGAGGGACTCGCGGTACGGAGCCGACAGCGTGTCGAGATGCGCCAGCGCCGGAACGCACAGCTGATGCAGAGCCGCGAACGGCAGTTCGCCCTCGAACTCCGAACCGGACGCGCGGATGAGCTGGAATTCCCCGGCGGCCGCCTGCCCGACGTGGTCGAGCAGCGCGCTTTTGCCGATGCCGGGCTCACCACGGAGGACGAGCACCCCGCCTTCGCCCCGGCCTGCCGCTCGGACCAGGGCGAGGAGGCGATCGATCTCGTCGCGCCTGCCGACGAGCGGACGGGAGGACGTCGTGGGCATGCTCCGAACCCTAGCGAGACGAACTAGGTGATTGTCGCCGACGCGAGCGGAGGCGGTCCCGCGCGATCGTTGCGGCATGACAGTACGAGAGACGAAACGGATCTCGCGCGGGGTGGCGATGGCCGGCCTGGCGAGCGCCATGTTCCTGGTCATCCTCGACGCCGCGATGGTCAACCTGGCCGGATCCCGGATCCGGCAGGGCCTGGGGCTCAGCGCCGCCGAACTCACGGTGGTCGTGGACAGCTACCTGGTGACCTTCGCCGGTCTGCTGCTGCTCGGCGGCCGTCTCGCCGACGTGCTCGGGGCCAGGAAGGTGTTCCTGGCCGGGATGGCGGGCTATCTCGCGGCGACGGCCTTCTGCGCGCTGGCCACCGGCGGCGGGATGCTGATCGCCGGGCGGATCGGGCAGGGGATCGGAGCCGCGGTCCTGATGCCCGCCGCGCTTTCGCTCGTGCTCGGCCTCTACCCGTCGCCCGCGGAACGCACCCGGGCGATGGGGATCTGGGGCGCGGTCGCGGGGGCCGGCAGCCTCGCCGGTGTCTTCCTCGGCGGATCGCTGACCGAACTGCTCGGCTGGCAGGCGGTGTTCGTGACGCCGGTGCCGTTCGGTGTCCTCGGCGCGTTCGTCGTGTGGCGCGCGGTGGCGCCGGTACCCGGCAGGCCGGGCCGGTTCGACGCGCTGGGCGCCGTCACGATCACCATCGGGATCTCCGGGCTCGCGCTGGGCATGGTCTCCGCCTCGGACGCCGGCTGGACCGCGCCCGGCACGGTCGTCGGGCTCGCCGCGGGTCTCGTTTCGCTGGCGGCGTTCGTGGTCGTCGAGCGGCGTTCCGCGCGGCCACTGGTCCCGCTGGGGGTGTTCCGCCGGAAACCGGTGGTCACCGCGAACCTGGTGATGGTGCTGATCGGCGGCACCCTGACGAGCCTGTTCTTCTTCCTGCCCCAGTACCAGCAGGACGTGCTCGGGATGAGCCCGCTGGCGACCGGCATGACCCAGCTCCCGCTCGCCGTCATGATCATCGTCGGCAGTGTCCTCGCACCGATGCTGGCGAAACGCGTCGGGCCCGGCCGCGCGCTGCCGACCGCCCTCACCGTCCTGCTCGCCGGTTTCCTGTGGCTGGCCTGGGATCCGACGACCAGTGGCTTCTCGGTCAGTCTGCTGGGCGCGTTCCTCCTGATCGGCACCGGACTCGGGCTGGGCGCCGTCAACGCCACCGCGATGGCGGTCCGCGACAGCGCGGACGGCGAGGCGGGGCTGCTCAGCGGACTGGTCAACGCCGCGCAGCAACTGGGCGGCGCGGTCGGCCTCGCCGCGCTCGCCGGAATCGCCATCGGCGCCGCCGGAACACACGGCGACATCTCGTTCACGACCGCTTTCCTCGGCGAGGCAGCCTTCGTCGTCATCGCCCTCGCGGTGTCGCTCGCCTCCGCCAAACGTTGATCTCGACCGGAAAGGACACTCCCCAATGGACACAGTGCTGGTGACCGGCGCGACCGGAACCATCGGATCCGCCTTGATCCCCGCCCTTCGAGCTCGCGGAGTCACCGTCCGCGCCATGACCCGGGACCCGGGCCGCTCCGTTCCCGGCGCCGAAACCGTCGTCGCCGACCTGGGTGATCCGGAATCCGTCGCCGCGGCACTGAAAGGCGTCGACGCGGCCTTCCTCAACAGCCCGTCCGCGGCCGACGCCGCCGCACACCAGATCCGGTTCGCCGACCTGGCCCGGGACGCCGGCGTGAACCGGCTCGTGCTGCTCTCGCAGTACGCGGCGAACCCCGACTCGCCCGTACGATTCCTGCGCTGGCACGCCGAAGTCGAGGAACACGTCCGAAACCTCGGGATCGACCACACCGTGCTGCGCCCCAACCTGTACCTGCAGGCGCTGCTCGCCTTCTCCCGCACCATCGCGCAGGGTTTCATCGCCGCGCCCATCGGCGACGCCGCCGTCAGCGCGATCGACACCAGGGACATCGCGGACGCCGCCGCGGTCGTGCTGACCGATCCGGGACACACCGGCCGGACCTACACGCTGACCGGCCCGCGCGCCGTGACCCACACCGAGATCGCCCACGCGCTTTCCGCGATTCTGGGCCGGAGCGTCGTCTTCCACGACACGTCCGCCGACCAGTTCGCCGCCGCGCTGAGCGGTCTGCTCCCGTCGTGGCAGCTCGACGGCCTCATCGAGGACTACGCCCACTACGCCCGAGGCGAAGCCGCCGAAGTGCACACGTCCGTCGCCGACCTGACCGGACACCCCGCGCGTGACGTCACCGATTTCGCCCGCGACCACGCCGCCGCCTTCGAGGCCGCCCGATGATCTACCACTGCATCCGGTTCACGCTCAAGCCCGGAGTCTCCGAAGAAGAAAAAACGGCGGGTCTCGCGCAAATGGGCGAACACATCAACGCGATTCCCGCGATCGAAGCACGCGTCGTCGGTCCCGATTTCGGCGGTGAATTCGACTACGGCGCCGTCACCGTGCTCGAAGACATCGAGGGGTACGAGCAGTACATGAATCACCCGGCGCATCTCGCGATGGACCGGGCCGGGTTGCCGCTGATCGACCGGTTCGTTTCTTACGACGTCACCGACGATCCGGATCCGGAGATCGGCGCGAAGATCGCCGACGTGCATCGGCGGCGGTTCGAGGATGTGCCGGATGTGGCGGAGTTGGTTGCGGGGCTTGGGGAGTACACCGGTAGTGCGGTGCCTGGGAGTTGAGGGTTTCTCGCGGGCGGCCGAAGTTCGCTTTCGGTGTGGGCGAACACGGGGTGACCGAGGAGCGGATGCGGGAGGCTTGCGTCGCCGAATATCGGCGACGCAAGGAAGCGGTCGTCGATGCGCGGGAGTCCTCTTCGCATTTAGTCGACTAAATGCGAGTCGCTCAGGGTGATGCGGCGTTGGCGACTGTTTCACCCTTCAGTGTTGTCGATGCGAGTTGGCTTGTTGCTTAAAATTACGAACACGTGTTCGAGGAAATTGCGGTATTATGGAGTCGTGTCCGAGACCTTCCTCCCCGAGTTGCCGCAGGAACTGTGGCGCGCCGGCAAGCTGGAGCTTGCTCATGGCGTGCAGCACGCTTTGCAGGTGATCCGGGTAGCGACCGCCTGTCTAGGCCGGTTCCTGGCGGAGATCGAGTCTCGGGGCGCCAAAGACTTGTACGGGCATGGCAGTACAGCGAGCTGGCTCGCGGAGATCGCGGGGCTGTCGCGGGGTGAGGCGGGCCCGATCGTGAAGCGGGCCATCGCGCTGAACCCCACCCGCGCGTTGGACGGCACGGAGGTTCCGCCGGTCGCTCCCGCGACCGCCGCGGTCGCCGCTCAGGGGCTGGTCGGGGACGAGCGGATCGATCAGATCCTGGAGATCCTGAAAAACCTCCCCGCCGACATTTCGGCCGAGGATCGGGAGGGCGCGGAGCAGATCCTCGCCAACCTGGCCCCGTCTGCCGGTCCCCGCCAGCTCGCCAAGGCCGAGGCGAACCTGCAGGGCTTGCTGAACCCCGACGGCAACGAACCCAAAGACCCCGAACCCAAGGAACCACGCCGCGAGATCACCCTGGAACGCCGCAAAGACGGCTTCTGGAAACTCACCGGCCTCCTCGATGACGAGACCGGCGCCCGGACCGCCGCCGCGTTGGAGGCGCACGCCCAGCCACGCCCGGTGGACGAGTTCGGCCAAGCGGATCTGCGGATGAAATGCGAGCGCATGGGAGACGCCTGGGCCGAACTCCTCGACCTGGCCATCGCCTGCCCCGACCAGCCCGGCACCAGCGGTTACCGCACCTTGGTGCACGTCACCATCGGACTCGAGGAACTCAAATCGGGTCTCGGCACCGCGTGCCTTGATTTCGTGGGGACGATGACGGCGCGGGAAGCGCGGCTCGCCGCCTGCGATTGCCTGATGGTGCCGGTGGTGATGGGCGCGTCGGGCGAGCCGCTGGATATGGGGCGCCTGAGACGGTTCGTCACCCCAGGCCAACGCCGAGCACTCAACATTCGCGACGGCGGCTGCGCCTTCCCGGGCTGTCATCGGAAACCGAAGAACTGCCACGCTCATCATATTGAGCACTGGGCAGACGGCGGCCCCACCGATCTCCGGAACCTCGTGCTCGTCTGTGGTTTCCATCATCGGCTGATTCACCACGGTGACTGGGAAGTGCGCATGGCCGCCGACGGGCTACCGGAATTCATCCCACCCCAATACCGAGACCCACTCCGACAACCCCGACGCAACACCCTGCACCACGTCTGAACCCCGAGGAGCCCGCCAGCCACCCAGGCGACGGGCCCCTCGTCATGCCCTGCGCCGGTGACTGAGCCTTTTCAACCTCACTCTGAACAGGAGTGCTCATGGCGTTCCGGGACGATGCTCTGAGCGGAGCAGACCGTAGACGAGTACATCGACATACTCGCCGTGGTAGAAGGATCTGCCGTGCATGACCCCTTCCCGGCGGAACCCCAGGCGTTCGAGGGCTTTCTGCTCGCCGAGGTTACCGCCATTGGTGAGGGCTTCGATTCTGTTCGCAGTCGTGCGGCCGAACAGGTAGTCCACGAGCAGCCTCTGTGCCACGGTGCCCACCCCCTGTCCACGATGCTCGGGTAGCACCCCCACACCGATCTCGTAGGTGACGCCCGAAGGGAAGCCGCGGGGCTTCCAACTGACGATGCCGATGACCGTGTCGTCGGCCCGCGCGATCGCGACCGCCGCGGACTCGGCGGAGATGTACCCGTCGCTCTCCCAGCGCTTGCGGCGTGCCCTCGGATCACCGAATCCGGGCCACTCGAACTCGCCGAGCGCATCGGGATCCGTGCAGAGACGGTCGAGAAAGGCGAGGTCGGCCTCGGTGAACGCCCTCAAGTGGACTTTGTCCGGGCGGTTCGCTGGAGTCATGAAGGCCAGTATCGCGCTCGGAACATCATCTGTCAGGCAGTGAGAATCCGCGAAGCAGTCGACCTGACATCCGCTGCCGGGCTGACCCCGAAACCAGCAGAAATCCCCACCCGGTTCTGCCGGAAAACCTGCCTGGCTCCGCCCCGCACACCGGCCTACGTTTGGACCAGCCGTTCAGCGGCGACGCGGACCCGATGGCCCCGGACACGGCCATCGGGCTCCGAGCCGGAACCAACGATCCGGCCACGGCGTGCCAAACCTCACGGGACTCCGCCGAGCCGATCACCGAGACCACGAGCACGTTCCCGGTCCGCGCGTGCCGACGCCGGATCGCCTCTCTCGTCGGCCAGGGCCGCGCGCTCGCCGAGTGTGTCGATCTGAGCCTGCGTCAGCCCGATGCGTTCGTAGAGTTCCTCGGCCTCGGACAGGCGGCGGTGCGCGTTCGCATGGTCGCCTCGGCGGCGTAGGAACCGTCCCGTCTCCTGCAGCGCGCGAGCCTGGCCCATGGCGGCTCCGTGCCGCCGGAACAGGGCGAGCGCCGTTTCGCATTGGGTGAGCGCCCGATCGGGTGCGTCGAGCGCGGCCAGGTTCTGCGCCGAACGCAGCAGCACGTACGCGTAGTTGGTGTCGTCCACCGGGGTCCGCGTGCCGCCGTGCTCCTGTGCGAAGTAGCGGACGCAGGCGTCGAACTCCTCGGCGGCGTCGGCGAACCGGCCGTTCCGGTACCAGTACGAAGCCCGCATCGTCCGCGCAACATGGACTCCGAGCGGGTAGCCGGCCTCTTCGAACAGACTCGCCGCCTCGTCGAAGAGCTTCGGTGACGTCGTGGCGTCGGCGTCGCGGGCATGGGCGCTCGTCAGGTACACCCGCGCCCAGCCCTGTTCGCGGCGGTCGCCCGCCTCCACCGCGGCGTCCCAAGCCAGCCGGGCCATCCGGATCGACTCTTCCGCGCGGTCGTGCAGCGAAGCCTGCACCCAGGACAGATAGTTCCGGTGCACCGCCTCGTCCCGTTTGCTGCCGAGCGCGATGGCCGAGTTCACGGCGAGCCCGAACACGTCGTACCAGACGCTCGCGGTCCCGCCGATCTCCGAATACCAGTGCATCGACTCGGCGAGGTCGAGGACCGGCCGATGGTCACCGCGTGCGGCGGCGCTTTTGACCGCGGCGAGCCAGTTCTTCAGCTCGACTTCGAGCCATCTGCCCGCGCCGGTGTGGTCACCGAACGACGGCGTGGCGGCCGGGAGCGGGCTGACCCCGTCGGTCGGGTGGAAGTAGCGGCCCGCCGCCGTCGCGGTGCGCACCAGCCAGTCGCTCAGCCGCTTTTCCGCCGAGGCGACGACTTCGGGGGATTCCTCCCGGGCGAGCCGTTCGGTCGCGAAGACCCGCAGGAGGTCGTGGAACTGGTATCGCCCGTTCTCCTGAGACGTCTGCAGCAGGCTCGCGTCGGCCAGTTCCTCCAGGAAGACGGCGGCGTCGTCCTCGTCGGAGGCTTCGACGAGCGTCATCGCGGCACCCACCGGGAAATCCGCGGCCGGGACGAGCGACAGCCGCCGGAACATCATGGCGGCGTTCGGGCTGAGCTGGCGGTACGACAGTTCGAACACGCTGCGCACGCAGAGATCGCCCGCCGTCAGAGTGGTCAGCCGTCGGCCGCGCAGTTGGTCCACCAGGCGCGACAGCGGCCACGTCGGACGGCTCGCCAGCCGGTTGCCCGCGATCCGCAGCGCCAGCGGCAGTCTGCCGCACAGTTCGACCAGTTCGAGCGCCGCTTGCCGTTCACGCGCGACGCGGTCCGCCCCGATGATGGCCGACAGCAGGGAGACGGCGTCGTGCTCGCCGAAGACGTCGAGGGGGAGCCTGCTCGCGCATTCCAGCCCCACCAGCATCTGACGGCCGGTGACCAGGGTGAGACATCGCGGCCCGCCGACCAGCAGCGGGCGGACCTGGGTTTCGTCGGCCGCGTCGTCCAAGACGATCAGGACGGCCCGATCCCGCAGGAGCGACCGGCACAGGCCCGCCCGGTCTTCTGGATCGGCGGGGATGCGCACCGCGTCGACACCCAGCGAACGCAGGATCAAGTGCAGCACGTCCGCCGGGTTCGCCGGTTCGGCGGACATGCCGCGCAGCTTCAGGAAAAGCCTGCCGTCGGGGAACTCCTCGGTGAGGTTGTGCGCCACGCGGACCGCGAGGGTGGTCTTGCCGGTCCCGGGCGGTCCGCTCAGGATCGCGATCCGCCCCGCCCGGCGCCGTCCATCGGACAGATCCGAAGAAAGGGCGCGCAACGCGTCGAGATCGCTCTCGCGTCCGGTGAGGTCGTCGACGTCCGCCGGAAGGACGCCGATCAGGTGGGTCTTGGGGATGCCGGGGGAGGGGGCCCGGCCCCGCCTCGCGGCCTTCTGCAGGCCGGTCAGCTCGTCGTCGGTCAAGGACAGCGGTGCGGCGAGTGCTTCGATCGTCCGGCGTTGCGGGCTTTTCGCGATCCCCCGCTCCATGTCGCTGATGGCGCGGACGCTCACCCCGGATCCCTCGGCGAGCTCCTCCTGTGTGAGGTCGGCGCGGACGCGGTAACCCTTCAGCAGCACGCGGAAACTCGTGGCTGCCCGGCCCGGGGCGGCGTTCGTCATGATCGGATTATCCCGCCCCGACCTGCGGGCTCAACTTGACTTTTGTCTCACGGGGTAGCGGGCCGTGATCGCCGCCGCCCTGTCCCGCAAGGAATCGCGTAACCAAGGCGGGGCAAGGGCTTCCGCGTCCGCGGCGAGGTTCCACAGCGCCCATTCGGCGTGCCGCGCGTCCTGGAAGGTCACCTCCAGCCGCAGCCTGCCGTCCTCGTCGGTTTCCTCCGCGAGGACGGCCAGCGCGGTGCCCACCAGCTGGTCCCGCCGTGCCGGATCCACCCGCACCTCGACCGCGACCTGGTCCCCGCCGGTCCGGAACCTCGTGCTGCGTTCCTGCCAGGTCCGGTCCAGATCGACGCGCTCCGGTCGTTCCGCGGGTTCGGGGAGTTCTTCGGCGGCCCGCAGCCGGGACAGCCGGTAAGTACGGTCCTCGCCTGCTTTCGTGGCCAGCAGATAACCCTGATCCCGGACGGTGACCAGCCCGATCGGGTCCACCGTGCGCCAGCGAGCCGCTTGACCCGAGGCCGCGTAGTGGATGCGCAGCTTGTGCCCGGAGAACACCGCGCGCCGGACCTCGGCGACGATGGCGTCGGACACCTCCTCGCCGGCCACCCGGCGCGAGAGGAGATCGGTCTCCGGGTCGATGAGCAGGCGCCGGGCCGCGCCCGCCGCGGTGTCCCGCTGGCCCTCCGGCAGCGCGTCGATCACCTTGAGCATGGCCGACGCGAGCGCGGAACCGAGGCCGAACGCCTGCGCGCCACGCCGCGACCCGGCGATCAGCAGCGCGAGCGCCTCGTCGTGGTTCAGCCCGGTGAGTTCCGTCTGGAAACCGGGCAGCAGCGCGAAACCGCCGTGCCTGCCGCGTTCGGCGTACACCGGGACACCCGCCGCCGACAACGCCTCGATGTCGCGCAGCACGGTGCGGGTGGAGACCTCCAGTTCGCGGGCGAGCGTGGTCGCGGACAGCCTGCCCCGGTGCCGCAACAGCAACACCAAGGAGACCAGCCGGTCGGCGCGCATGCGAAAACTCTAGCGGAATACACGACACAGGATGTCGTGTATTCGCTGCGAAGCTCATCCCCATGACAAGCAGGACTGTGGCCACCGAGCCGAACGATCTGGGCAGATACTTCATCGAACGAGGCAACGCGGGCGATGTCGACGGGCTGGTGGCGTTGTACGAACCGGACGCGGTGCTGGCGTTCCCGCCGGGCAACGTCGCGACCGGGCACGCGGAGATCCGCAAGGTGTACGAGGAGTTCGTCGCGGCCGCGCCGGAACTCCTGCCGGGCAGGCAGCACCCGGCGCTGGTGAGCGGGGACCTCGCGCTCACGGCGTCCACGCTGACCACCGGTGAGATGACCGTCGAGGTCGCCCGCCGTCAGCCGGACGGCTCCTGGCTGTGGGCGCTGGACCAGCCGGTGTTCGTGCCGTGACGGGACGGCTCGCCGGTGACGGGCCCCGTCACCGGCGAGCCGGGCGCGGCGTCAGACCGTGCAGTTCCTGGCCGTGCCGGTGTTCACCTTGGCGCCGGTGAACTCCTCGATGATCGCGATGTTCTCGGGGGCGTAGTTCTTGGCGACGATCTTGGCCACGTCCGCACTGCCGAGTTTGGCGGCATGGGGCGTGGATTGATCCAGCCAGTAGGCCGTCCGAAGGAACTCGATGAGCACGAATTCGCGCAATTCGGGCTGTGCCTTGATCTTGGCCCAGTAATCGGGATGCTTCGTCTTGGCGACGCGCAGGTACAGCTGGAGGTAGCGCATGTTCGTGGCCGCGATGTCGCGGGAATTGCTGGCGCCCACTCCTTGGATGTACTCGGCGACGACGGTCGCCGCGGGCAATCCCATGAGCCCGGCGTTGAGTTCCGCGATGACACCTTGGATCCGGTACGACCCCTGCTGCTGGTCGCGCAGGTAGATGTCGTCCATCGACCGCGTGAGATCGTCCGTGATCAGCGGGAGTATTTCGCGGCGCGGGAATCCGCCGTGGATCGGGACCTTCATCGCCTTGCGGGAAGCGTCGATCCAGGCGGAGACATAGACGTCCCACGAGGTTCTCGAAGGATCCAGATCCCACATGTGGGTCTCTTCGTGGATCGCCACCATCAGGGACTCGGCGAGCGCGTTGAAGCTGGTCTTGTTCACGAACTGGCTGAAGTACTTGTCCTTGGCCTGGGCGGTCGCGAGGCCTTCGCCGCTGGGCCAGCGCCGCTTGTACACGGCCTGGATCGTCTGAAGCCACTTCGTGGACTGGAAACCGGCCTTTATGTCACTCACATCGGCTTTCGGCTGGACGGGTTCTTCATAACAGAAGGGGGCCGCCGTCTCTTGCGCGGCGGCGGACACGGGGAATGGGGAGAGGGACAGGACGAGGCACGCGGTCAGCACGGTAATGCGATTTCGGCGCATGAATTCCTCGGTTCACGGTAGGGTTTTCCGTGGTCGGACGGAAGTGTCCCCTATCGATCACCGTCACTTCAATGATCCGGCCCGTACTGCGGCTGGACAGGCTAGGAATTATGGCGGCGAACGGGCTATTCCGCGGCCAGCCGGGATCGGCGCATGCTGTAACCGAAGTAGATCAGCAGGCCGAGCGCCATCCAACCGGCGAAGACGATCCAGGTGGCGCCGTCGAGGCTGAGCATCATGTAACCGCAGCACAGCACCCCGAGGATCGGTGTGACAGGGGAGAACGGCACCCGGAACGAGCGCGGTGCCTCCGGCTGCCGCCGTCGCAGCAGCAGGACGGCGACGTTCACCAGCCCGAAGGCGAAGAGCGTGCCGATGCTGGTGGCGTCGGCCAGCTTCCCGAGCGGGATGAACGCGGCGAGCGTCGCGACGAAACCGGACACCACGAGCGTGTTGATCCGGGGCGTGCCGCTCTTGGGGTCCACTTTGGACAGCGCGGCGGGCACCAGGCCGTCACGCGACATGGAGAACAGGATGCGCGTCTGTCCGTAGAGGACGGTCAGCACGACACTGGAGATCGCCACGATCGCGCCGACGGCGAGCAGCCCGGCCCACAACGGGTTGTCCGCCACGACGCCGAGCACATGCGAGAGCGCGGCCTCCTGGCCGTCGAACTCCTGCCACGGCAACGCGCCGACCGCGGCCACGGCGACCAGGCAGTACAGCACGGTGACGATGGCGAGCGAGAGCAGGATCGCCCGAGGCAGGTCGCGCTGCGGGTTCTTCGCCTCCTCTCCCGCCGTGGACGCGGCGTCGAAACCGATGTAGGAGAAGAAGAGTTTCGCGGCGCCTGCGCTCAGCCCGGCCAGGCCGAGCGGCAGGAACGGGGTGAAGTTCGCCGCCCGCACCGCCGAGAACGCGATCGCGCAGAACAGCACCAGCGTGCCGACCTTGATCACGACCATGATCGCGTTGGCCCGCGCGCTCTCCTTCGCACCCGACAGCAACAGGAACATGGCGAGCAGCACGACGACGATGGCCGGGACGTTGACGATCCCGCCCGACCCCGGCGGCTGGCTCAACGCGTCGGGGATGGCGAAACCGAACGTCAGCCGCAGCAGTTCGTTGAGGTACTGCCCCCAGCCCACGGCGACCGATGCCACCGAGACGCCGTACTCGAGCACCAGACACCAGCCGCAGACCCAGGCGACCAGTTCGCCGAGCGTGGCGTACGCGTAGGAGTAGGACGAACCGGACACCGGGATCATCCCGGCCAGTTCGGCGTAGGAGAGCGCCGAGAACAGCGCGGTGACACCGGCCAGCACGAACGACAGCACGACCGCGGGGCCCGCGACGGGAACCGCCTCGCCGAGTACGACGAAGATCCCGCTGCCCAGTGTCGCGCCGATGCTGAGCATGGTCAGCTGCCCGAGGCCGAGGGAGCGCTTCAGCGTGCCGTGATCACTTTCGGTGATCAGGTCGGCGACCGGTTTACGCCGCACCGCCGCGGCTCGCAAATTCATGACGACGACCGTATCTGCCGCCTCGGGAGCCCCCGGGCCCGGCTATCGCCCGTCGAGCTGCCGGTCGTGCACCCTGCGCCAGACCAGCAAGGACACCACCGCGCCGCACAGGCAGAGGAACATGTCCCACTGGGTGTCCCAGACATCCCCCTGGGTGCCCAGGAAGTCGTCCGCGCCCGAACCGGCGAGGAGTGCACTGGACCACTCCACGAATTCGAAGCCGGCGGCGATCGACAGGCAGACACAGACGGTCAGGAACGCGACCCAGCCGCCGGGGCGCAGTGGCGTCCGTCGCAGCAGGACCTCGCGTACGGCGACCGCGGGGACGAAACCCTGGATGAAGTGGGCGAACCGGTCGTAGTTGTTCCGCTGAGTGCCCATCCAGGCCTGGAACCACTCTCCGGCCGGCGTCTCGGCGTAGGTGTACTGACCGCCGTAACACAGCACGAACGCGTGCAGCACCAGCAGCCAGCACAGCAAACGGGTCAAGGGAAAGCGTTTACGCAGCGCCACCACCAGCGGCAGCCCGATCAGCACCCAGACGACTTCCAGCAGCCACGTGCCGGGGGATTTCGCCTGGACGCCGGTCGCCACGAGTGCCGCGAGCACCGCGCCTGCCAGCAGGGTCCCTTCCGTCCGGCCGACACCGCGCACCATGGAAGGGACCCTACTTCGACGGACTCCGGCTCGCTCAGTTCAGCTTGCGCATGTCGGCGGGCAGACCGCCGCCGGCGTAGACGTCCTCGGTGAGCTTCGCCAGCGCGGTGAGCGCGACGTTCTGGCTGAACGGCCCGTAGGACACGCGGGAGACGCCGAGCTTCTGCGCGGTGGCCAGCGGGATCGAACCCGGGACGCCGATCAGGTTCACCTTGCGCTCGCCCAGCGCCTCGACCAGCCTGCCGACCTGGCTCTCGTCGAGCTTGCCGGGCACGAAGACGTTCGACGCGCCCGCGTCCAGATACGCGCGGCCCCGGGCGATCGCGTCGGCAAGCACCTCCTCGGGGTCACGGTCGCCCGCCCGGAGGAAGGCGTCGGTGCGGGCGTTGAGCACGAAGTCGACCCCGGCGGACTGGGCGGCGGCGACCGCGGCCTCGACGGCCTTGACGGACTCGGCCAGCGGTTTCATCTGGTCTTCGAGGTTGCAGCCGACCGCGCCGACCTCGATCGCGCGGGCGACCGTGCCGCCCGGGTCGCCGTAACCCGCTTCCAGGTCGGCGGTGACCGGCAGATCGCCCGCCACCCGGACGACCAGGGCGACCTCGGAGATCATTTCGTCGCGGGGGATCACCTCGCCGTCGGGATAGCCGCGGGCGGCGGCGATACCGTGGCTCGGCGTGGCGAGCGCCTGTGTACCAGGGGTTTCGGCGACGACCTTCGCGGTGATCGCGTCCCAGACGTTGACGACGAGCAGCAGTTCGGGGGCGGCGTGCAACTCCTGCAGCCGCGTGGCCTTCTCGGCGGTGGAAACCATGCCGCCAATCTAGAGGGCGCCGCAAGGCGCGGGCACTCACGACACCGCGGTGAGCGGATCGAGCCCGCTCGCCCTGGTCCGCCGGTCGGTCCGGGATCGTTGCGGCCAAACGGACTCACCCGGCGTCCGGACCGCGAAGCCGAGGTACAGACCCGCGAAGAGTCCAAAGTGACCACCGCGGCGGCGGTCACCGGTTTCCCCGTGAGTACGGGAATCACCGTCAGGATTCACCGGAGGCTGATCCCGTTCACGATCCGGGCTTCGTCACCGGCCGGTCAACGGCAACCACCGGTCAGATCTCAGGCTGGGACTTCTGTTACGCGTCGGGCCAAGACCGCGACTGGTAGGGAAATCACCCGAGGAGGTCCCGTGGAACTTACGATCAACGCGGCCGGCGACGAACAAGCGCTGACCGAGTTCTACAGCTGGCTCCGCGACGACGCCGACGTGGCCCGGTCCGCGACGATCAGGCTCGCGGGGTCCCGGACCACGGAGGAGATGGAGGTCTTCGAGGTCATCTGCATGTCCATCGGCTCCCTGACGGGGCTGGCGAACGTGGGGATCGCGTGGGGCAACTTTTTGCGCTCCCGCAAGGAAACGCCGCCGTTCACCATCACGATCGAGGGTGAGCTGACCACCGAGCAGCGCGCCATGCTGCGGAACCTGGACCTGCCGTTCAAGCGGTCGGAGGATGTCGAATGACCTCACACGGGCCTTGCCGCCAGTGATGACCGACCTGGTGCTCTGGGGACTTGCCCGAGGGAGAGCGCTGCACCGCGTTCACCGGCGCACTCGTCGACAAGCTGACGCGTGGTCTGAGGATCAAGCGATGTGGCTCGCCGCCGGGTCTTCGATGACGGCGGCGAGCACGCACAGCCGCCGTCATCGAAGCGTCGCCGCTACCGGCCGGGCGGTGAGAAATGATCGACCCGCACGGTGTCATTTTCCCGCACGGGGATGACCATCGCTTTCCCCTTCTCCCAGCTTTGGGATATCAGAAAGAAGTGATTGTTGTTGTAAGTGAGGAGGCGCAGGCCGTCATAGCGATAGTGGAAGTACTGCTCGGGCGAGGGGTCATAGCTCAGCTGGACGCCCTTGCCGCCGATGTCCAGCCTTCTCGTGCTGTGAAGCCGGATCGCCGGGCGCTCCTGCAGCATCCGCGCGTCATTGACGGCGATCGTACGACCGACATATCCGGCATATTTCTGGCCGACGAGCAAAAGGCTGAAGAAACAAAGGAAGACCAGAGCGAAGACACGGATTCGGTGCCCGGGTTCGCGCTCGGTGCGAGATCTGTCGAGGTGTGCGCCATAGCCCAGGATCCCCGCGCCGAGGAAGATCAGGAGCGGGGGGAGCCCGTTCTGCGGCCAGCCGGGAGTGATGTTCACCAGGACACCGATGGCACCGAGGACGAGCAGGATGCCTCCGGTCGGCCCGGCCGCCGAAAGGACCCGTTCGATCGTTCTCCGGCCGCGGTCGTGCCGCGGACGATCCAACGCACGGACGAGACGCCGGTTGAGAGCGAGGAAGGCGGTCGTGCAGACGGCGAACACCAAAGCAGGCCCGGCGACCGAATTCAGGCTCCGCAGAAGATAGTCCACGGGTGTGGTACTCAGCCGGCTGATGTCCACTCCGAAGTAGTCTGTCGTGGCGCGGGCGCGATTCCACCCGATCAAGTACAGGAGCGCGACCAGGACCGCACCCTGGGTCACGAACGTCACGACGGCCGGCCAGGTCTTTTGCCTCGTTTCCTCGCGTGCTGGGACAGAGGGCTGAATTTTCCGGAACCGGACTACGCGGTGGTAGGTGCCCATCAGTAGCAGACCCACCATTGTTCGGTGATGTAGTACTCACATGGAGCATTCTGGGGCCGGGTAGGCGAAGTCGTCGGCGGCGGCTCGTCACTCTCGACAGGGACCGGGACGAACCGATCCGGCTTCACCTCGGTCGCGCGGTGCGGTCCCGTACCGGTCGGCGTAGCGGGTTGTTCTCGGTTCCTGCCGAATCGGGTATCCGGGGGAGAGGGCGGCGTCGTAATGGCCGGCGGGGAGACGCTGGACGAGGGGGCGGGGACGGGTGGCGTTTCCGGCACGATCGTGGCGGGGACGCTCGGCCGAGGGTCTGTCTGTCGTGGCTGTTCAGGTGGTGTCGGGGTGCTGCAGGCGGACGAAAGAGCCGCTACGGCGAACCCGAGAATCGAGAGCAGTCGGTTTGTCACGTGCGTCAGGTGCGGACGGTGATCGCCTGAGTACATCGATCGGTCTCATCCACCGGAAAGAGTGAGTCAAGCCCCGCTTCCCAGCCACCGCAACGTTTCCAGCGCCACGGCGACGTCCACCGCGTTCTCCGCCAACGGCCGGGGGAGCAGTTCGTCGGCCCGCGCCAGCCGCCGGACGACGGTGTTCCGGTGGGTGTAGAGCCGTTCCGCGGTCCGCGTCGTGTTGCCCAGTTCGTGTACGTAGGTCCGCACGGTTTCCCGGGTCTCGGCGTCGGTGTGCCGGAGTTCGCCGAGGGTGTCGGCGATGAACTCGCCCGCCTGCGCCGGATCGCCGGTGAGCAGCACGAGCAGCTGGAGGTCCTGGTACCGCGCGATCTGCTGCGGCGACGTGAGCCGGGCGAGCATCCGCTGGGTGGCGGCGGCGTCCAGATGGCTGCGGCGGAAACCGTCGATCCCGCTGCCGGGCCGTCCTAGCGCGACCCGGACGTCAGGATGCGGCGCGAGGTCTTCGGCGAGCCGGTCCGCGCGCGGCGGCGTCCGGCCGGGCAGCCAGACCCACAGCGCGGCGGCGCTGGCGACGACGGTCAGCCGGTGTGAAGCGCCGCTGGCCCGCATGAGCGTTTCCGCGGCGGTTTCGAGCTGCTGCGACGACGGGGTGACCGAGCCGCTCCAGACGATCGCGGCGGTATGCGGGCCGGCGAGCGGGTAGCCGAGCTGGGCTTCGGCGCGCGACCGGCTGATGGGCGCGCCTTCCAGCAGCAGCGTGACCGTCGCCCGCCGTTCGGCGTGGGCGCCGCGGGTCAGTTCCGTGCGTTCGGCGGCCATGCGTTCCGACACCGCGGCGACGGTGTCCTCGATGAACGTGGTGATGGACAGCGACGAGACGTCGAGCAGTTCGCGGAGCAGGACCGGATCCGACGTGAGGTCGAAACAGATCTCGATCCACCGGCGCCAGGCCACTCCTTGCGCCCGCCTGTAGGCGTCGAGGCCGCCGGAGTCGAAGCCGCGGCGCACCATGTCGCGGGCGCCGTCGAGCACTTCCTGGTTCAGGTTGGCGGAGACGCGTTTGCCGGGATGCTGCACGTTGGCGGCCGCCCAGTGCAGCAGATTCGCCAGATTCGCGCGTTTGGTCCCCTCGGTGAGCACGGGGTCCTCGGCGACCGCGCGCATGCTGTCGCCGCCGAGGGAGGCTTCGTGCAGCTCCTCGATCCATTCGGCGCGCGGATGCAGCACGATTTCCGCGCCCCGCCGGAAGAGGTCACGCGCCCCGGGTGACAGGGTCGGCCACCGCGATGCGTCACTTTGCACCATGCGTGCAGCATGATGGTGCAGATAGTGCTAGCGCAAATCCCCGCCCGCCCCGCATCGTGGAGACAACCGCGACGAAGCTGGAGTACCGCATGACGACGAGCACACCCGTCGAGCACCTCGACGTGGTCATCATCGGTGCCGGGATTTCCGGGATCGGGGCCGCGCGCTACCTGAAGACCGAGAACCCGGGCAAGACGTTCGCCATCCTGGAGGCTCGCGGCACGTCCGGCGGCACCTGGGACCTGTTCCGCTACCCGGGCATCCGCTCCGACTCCGATCTCCACACCTTCGGCTACGAGTTCAAGCCGTGGCGGGACAAGCAGTCCATCGCCGACGCGCCCCGCATCCTGTCGTACCTGCGCGAGACGATCGCCGAGAACGGGATCGAGCCGAGCATCCGCTACCACCACAAGCTGCTCTCGGCCGCCTGGTCGAGCGACGAGGCGCGCTGGCTGCTGGAGATCGAGCGGACCGACACCGGCGAGCGGACGAGCCTCAGCGCGGGCTGGCTGTTCAACGCGGGCGGCTACTACCGCTACGACGAGGGTTTCACCCCGCGCTTCGAGGGTCGCGACCGCTTCGCCGGCACGATCGTGCACCCGCAGCACTGGCCGGAAGACCTCGACTACGCCGGCAAACGCGTCGTCGTGATCGGCAGCGGCGCCACCGCGGTCACCCTGATCCCGGCGATGGCGGGCACCGCGGCGCACGTGACGATGCTGCAGCGCACCCCGACGTACGTGATGCCGGTGCCGCGCGAGGACAAGATCGCGAACGGCCTGCGCAAGATCCTCGGCGACGAGCGGGCGTACGCGCTCACCCGCCGCAAGAACATCCGCAAGGGACTCGCGGTCTGGCAGTTCTGCCAGAAGTTCCCGAAGACCGCCCGCGGCCTCATCCGGTACGTCAACAAGAAGCAGCTTCCCAAGGACTATCCGGTCGACGAGCATTTCAACCCGCCGTACGACCCGTGGGACCAGCGGCTGTGCGCGGTGCCCGGCGGCGACCTGTTCGCCGCGATCCGCAAGGGCCAGGCCGACGTCGTCACCGACAAGATCAAGACGTTCACCGAGAAGGGCATCCTGCTCGAATCCGGGCGCGAGCTGGAGGCGGACATCGTCGTCACCGCCACCGGACTGAACCTCCAGGTGTTCGGCGGAGCGGCGCTCAGCGTCGACGGTGAGCCGGTGATCCTGCCGGAAACCGTCGCGTACAAGGGGATGATGCTCTCCGGCGTGCCGAACGCCGCGTTCGCGATCGGCTACACGAACTCGTCGTGGACACTCAAGATCGGCCTGCTGTGCGAGCACTTCTGCCGCCTGCTGACGCATATGGACACTCACGGCTACGACGTCTGCCGCCCGGTCCTCGCCGATCCGGACATGCCGACGAAGCCGTTCCTGGACTTCGCCGCCGGATATGTGCAGCGCGCTCTCGACCAGCTCCCGCGTCAGGGCGACCGCATGCCGTGGCTGACGTCGATGAGCTACCACTCGGACATCAAACTGCTGCGCGCGGAGGACATCACCGATCCCGAGCTGCACTTCTCCCGTGTCAAGGTCCGGGAGGCGGTGAGCTCGTGACCGACAGCTTCGCCGACCTTCCCGGCGGTCCCCGGATCTGTTACCGCGAGGACGGCCCGGCCGACGGGGTGCCGCTGGTGCTGATCGCCGGCCTCGGCCTGGACCTCACGTCGTGGCCGCGGGAAATGATCGACGGTTTCACCCGCCGCGGCTTCAGGGTCGTCCGGTTCGACAACCGGGACGCGGGCCGTTCGGATCGCATCAAGGCGCCGAATCCGGGCAAACTCCGGCAACTGCTGGCCAAACCGCTGCCCGGCGCGTACGACCTCGGCGACATGGCGGCGGACACCGTCGGCCTGCTGGACCACCTGGGCATCGAGAAGACGCATCTGGCCGGAATGTCGATGGGCGGCATGATCGCCCAGACCGTCGCCGCCCGGAACCCCGGCCGCGTCCTGTCGCTGACGTCGATCTTCTCCACCACCGGGTATCGCCGCGTCGGGCAGCCCGCGAAGTCGACGTTGGTGCGCATGGCGAGGCGGCCCGCCCGGACGGTCGAAGAATCCGTGGTGGGGCACCTGTCGCTGATGGGCCACCTCGGTTCGGCCACGTTCCCGCTGGACAAGGACGTCGAAACGGCCTGGGCCGAAGGGCTGTGGGAACGTGCCGGGGGACGGCGCGCCCGCAGCGGTATCGCCCGCCAGATCGGCGCGATCCAGGCCAGCGGCGACCGCGGCGCCGAACTCGCCCGCATCACCTGCCCGACGGTCGTGGTCCACGGCGACACCGACCGGATGGTCCACCACAGCGGCGGTCGCGCGACCGCCAAGGCCATCAGCGGTTCCCGTTACGTCGAAATCCCGGGGATGGGCCATCACATCGCCCCGGGCCTCGTCGACCGGCTCGTGGAGCTCACCGTCGAAGTGGCCCTCGATCCGGCAGGAGAAACCCGATGAGCGGCGTTCGCGGCAAGGTCGCCGTCGTCACCGGCGCCGGTTCCGGCATCGGCCGTCAGCTGGCGCTCGAACTCGCCCGGCGCGGAGCGCGGCTCGCGGTGTCCGATGTGGACGAAAGCGGGCTGGCCGAGACCGTCGCCGAGGTCAAGGCCCTCGGCGCGGAAGTACAGGGCTCGACGCTGGACGTCAGCGACCGGGCGGCCGTGCGGGAGTACGCGACCACCGTCGCCGGGCAATTCGGTGTGGTGCACCAGATCTACAACAACGCGGGGATCGCGGGCGGCGGGCAGACCGTGCTCGACGCCGAATGGGAGCTGTACGACCGCACACTCGCGGTCAACCTCTTCGGCGTCATCAACGGCACCAAGGCCTTCCTGCCGCATCTGATCGACTCCGGTGACGGCCAGGTCGTGAACGTCTCCAGCCTCAACGGTTTCCTGGCCCAGCCGACGCTCAGCGCCTACTGCGCCAGCAAGTTCGGCGTCCGAGGGTTCACCGAAGCGTTGCGCACGGAGATGATCGCGGGCAGGCATCCGGTGCGGGTGACGGTCGTCCACCCGGGCGGCGTCAAGACCGGCATCGCCTCGGCGGCGTTGAAGGAAGCCGAGGCGCGCGGCATCGAGCCCACCGCCGAACAGCGGGAACGCGTCCGTGTGTACAACGAGAAACTGCTGAAGATGCCGGCGGATCAGGCCGCCCGCATCATCGTCGACGGGGTCGAGGCGGGGAAACCGCGGGTACTCGTCGGAAACGACGCGAAACTGGTCGACCGGCTCGTCCGGTTGCTCCCGCGGCGGTATCCGAAACTGATCGTCGACTTCGAACGGCGGCGCCTCGCCCGCTAGCCCTCGACGCTCCGGTGCCCGAACAGGCCGAGCAGCCAGGTGTAACGGACGGCTTCGCGTGCCTGGCCGTAGGCGTCCGGAGTGCCGATCCAGATGGCCTGCGTGATCAGCTCGATGGTGGCGGCGACGACCGTCCGCGCGGTGAACGGCGGCGGTGACGGCAGCGCGGGATCGGTGGCGCGCAACCATTCCGCCGTCCGCTCGAAGACGGCTTCCCCGGCACGCAAGGTCTTCTCGCGCGCTTCGAGCCCCGCGTCGCCGAGCGCGTAGATCTCCAGCAGCGCGGCGCGGACCGCGGTGGGACGCCGATGCACGTAGTCGACGAGGAAATCGCAGCAGACGGCGACGGCGTCCAGCGGAGTGGCGGCTTCGGCGCCCGCGGCGACGCCCTGTGTGATGAACTCGGTGGTGATCTCGCGATAGGCGGCGAGGAACGCGTCCTGTTTACCGGTGAACTGCTCGTAGAACGAGGTCCGTGACACGCCCGCCGTGGCGGTGATGTGGCCGACGGTGGTGGCGACGTAGCCGCGTTTGCCGGTGTTCTCCAGAACCGCGTCGATCAGCCGGGCCCGCTGGGTTCCGGCGACCTCGTCGCGGCTGAGGTTGTGCGGCCCCTTCGGCAGCTTGCGGTGCTCGGTCACGTGCGGCACCGTACCGGTCCCCGAAATCCGTGAAGGCCTCCCTAAGGGACCCAGAGTCCCTCAAGGAGGCCTTCACGGACCGAGCGGTCAGCTGACCGGCACCTCCGGGGCGAGGGAGTTGCCGGGCGCGATCTTCCCGCAGCTGGACGGCGCGGCCTTGCCCGCGAACCGGTCGTTGAGCCAGCCGATGGCCTGCGGCGCCCAGGCGGCGGCCGCCCCGACGTGGCTCAGCAGGTCGTACTGGTCGTACTTGATCGACTTGTTGCCGGTGTCGCAGTACTGCCGGGCGAGCGAGCGCACGTCACCGGCGACCATCACGCCGTCACCGGTCCCGATCCCCGGCGGATTGCCGAAAGTGCCTTCCACGACACCGTTGTTGCCCTGCGCGATGTAACCGGGCACGGCCGGTGTCGGCGCGGAACCGAGGTTGATCTTGTTCACGGCCTCGACGTACGGCAGCACCTTGTTCGGGTTCGTGTACTCGGGTTTGACGAATTTCTCCCACGTCAGCCCGGGATAACGGCCGAGCGCGTCGACGATCGACGCCTTCTCCATGTCCTTGAGCACCTGGAGCCCGTACGAATTCGCGTACGGCTTGAGATCGATGTCGAAAGACCGCGAGACGCCGATGAGCGCCATCGGGATGACGCCGGTCCATGCGACACTGCCGTTGACGTATTTGAGATTGTGCGACGGTTTGACGAGCACTCCGCCTTCGGTGAAACCGACGAGGTTCTTGTTGACCTCGGGCGCGTAATCCGGCGCGAGCGCGGCCGCCCAGCCGGTCGCGATGGCACCGCCCGAATAGCCGATGAGCCCGAACCGGGTCTTGTCGTTCATTCCCGTCCCCGGCGACCTCGTGGCGGCGCGGATGGAATCGAGCGTGTTCGTCCCGTATTCCGGCCCGGCGGCGAAGTTCGCCTTCTGGCCTTCGGTGTCGGGGATGACGACGTTGTAGCCCAGCAGCAGCGCGGGCGCGATGAACAGCGACTCCGCGTTGGCGATCAGGCCGCCGAGCGAGACGTCGCCGGCGATCGCCCTCGACGGGCCGTGTTCGGGATTCAGCGAGTCGTAGAACGATTGGTACGAAACGGCTTTGGTGCTGTCGCCGGTGAGGCTGCGCAGCACCGAGGTGACGTTGGCGGACGGCTTCCCCTGCGCGTCGGTGGACCGGTAGAGCAACTGGGTCACCTTGAGCGGCGTGGAAATGCCGAGGACGTGGTAATTGAGCGTCCGGGTCTTCAGCACGGTCCCGGGGCTGTACGAAGACAACGGTTCGCTGCCGTCGTAACTGTAGAACGGATCGGTGGCAGGGGCGGCGGAGGCGGCGGGCGCGGCGGCGAAACCGACGATGAGGGCGATGGCGACGGCCAGCAGACGAGCGGGCTTTCGGGTCATGACTCCCCTTTGAATCATGAAGTGGACCACGTTTGGATTCCCGGAACCTACCAGCCGGTAACCGATGATGTACAGGGCCGTACACCATTTATTGTCGCGACATTGACCTTTTTCCCGCTCCTGTTTGGACGGAGCACGGCTCGGGCAGCGTGCGGGTTGTGATCCAGCACAAAAGCGGCAGCGCGATCAACGGAATCAAGGCCGTCTGCAGAGAAGTGTGGTCGGCGACCGTTCCGATGACGGGGCTCGCGAGACCGCCGACGCTGACCGTCAGGCCGAGGGTGACGCCGCTGGCGGTGCCGACCCGCGTGGGGAGGTAGTCCTGGGAGAGGGTGATCTGCAACGAGAAGGGGATGTACAGGCTCACCGCGGCCAGCAGGACGAAGGCGAAGAAGGCCGGGCCCGGCACGAACACGACTCCCGCGACCGTGCCGACGGTGGCCAGGTACGACCAGCGGATCACGGTGACCCGGCCCCGGTGCCCGGCGAGCCTGCTTCCCAGAAGGGTGCCCACGGCGCCGCCGACATAGAGCACGAACAGGGCGGCGCTGCCCGTCGTCGTGCCGCCGCCGGTCCGCTGCTGGGCGTAGAGGGAGACGAACGTGCTCAGCCCGACGAACACGATGGAGCGGCAGACGACCGCGGCCGACAGTTTCGCGAACGACCTCCAGTCGTCGACGCCGGCGGCGTCCGACCGCGAGTCGCCGCTGCCGGCCTTTCGCGTGAGGGCGCGCAGTACGGGCAGGCAGAGCACGGAGCCGGCCAGTGCGGGAACGACGAGCAGCGGCGACATCCGGAGCCCGCCCAGGGCCATGACCGCGGCGACGAGGACGGGCGCGGCGGCGAACCCGATGTTCCCGCCGAGGGAGAACCAGCCCATGGCGGTATGCCCTCCGCCGCCCGCGATCCTCGCGACCCGTGCGGCCTCCGGGTGGTAGGCGGCCACGCCGATTCCCGACAGGGCGACGAAAACGAGCGTCAGCGCGTACGAGTCGACCAGCCCGCCGAGCCCGATCCCGAGGCCGCCGAGGAGGGTGGCCGACGGCAGCAGCCACGGCATCGCCCAGTGATCGGTCAGCGCGCCGAACAATGGCTGCGCCACCGACGACAGCAGCGACGCGGCGAGCACGATGCCCGACACCGCCGCGTATCCGTAGGCGCGTTCGGCCGCGAAGTACGGCACCAGCGCGGCGACCGAACCCTGATACACATCCACACACGCGTGCCCGGCCGAGAGCAGGGTGATCGCTTTGATCTTCGACATCCCGCCATGCTCGTCGCGGGCGCCGATGTCGCGCTTCCGATAAAATGACAAACGATGACGGAAATCCGCCACCTCCCCGCGGCGCCGACCCAGGTCCGGTCCCTGGCCTCCGGCACGATCGTCGACGCGCACCGCCACGACGAGCACCAAGTCGTCTACGCCGCCCGTGGCGTCCTGGCCATCACGACCGACAAGGGTTCCTGGGTCGCCCCGGCCACGAGGGCGATCTGGGTGCCCGCCGGGACCGTGCACGCCCACCAGGCGCACGGCGACCTCGAACTCCGGCTGGTCGGCCTGCCCGCCACGGTGAACCCGTTGCGGCTGAACGAACCGAGCGTGCTGGCCGTCGGCCCGCTCCTGCGCGAACTCATCCGCGCGTACACCGATCCGCCGCGCGACGACACCCCGGAACGCCGCCGTCTGCGCGCGGTCCTGCTCGATCAGCTGCGCGCTTCGCCGCAGCAACCCCTGCACCTGCCGACGCCCGACGACCCGCGGCTGCGCGCACTGTGCGAGATCCTCAGCGCCGATCCGGCCGACAACCGGACTCTGGCCGCCCTCGGCGCCCGGGTCGGGGCCAGTGACCGCACGCTGGCCCGGCTCTTCAAAGCCGATCTCGGCATGACGTTCCCGCAGTGGCGCACGCAGTTGCGGCTCTACCGCGCCTTGGTCCTCCTCGCCGAGGACACTTCGGTGACCGCCGTGGCGCATGCCTGCGGCTGGTCGTCCACCAGCGCGTTCATCGACGTCTTCCGCCGCGCCTTCGGGCACACGCCGGGCACGCACTACGACCGGTGAAGAGTCGCCGCGCCAGTACGTGAAGGCCCCCCTTCATTGCGTTAGCGCCAGGGTCTCGGCGAAGTCGTATAAGCGCTGGTCAAGCGGCGACGAAGGAGGCTTGTCACACTGATCCACATCGCTCGACCGTCCACTGGGGACACTGCAACGGCGGTCGTGCCCGGTTTGGGCGTTTCCCGGGCCGGTCGTGAGTGTTTTTGGTCGTTCTAACGACAATCGCCACTCACGACCCGACTCGGAAACCATGCGAATAAGCATCAAACAGATTTCTACCCGCCTGTCGGCGTCCTTTGTGGACGGAACCAGGCGTACCTCCTGTCATCCGCCGTTCGCGGAGAGTGGCACCGGCCGGCGCTTATGCGACTTCGCCGGAACCCCTGGCGTTGGACGCGGTGGAGGATTCCTTCATGTACTTGGCAAGGTGTGAAGGTCGAGTTTCCTCGGCTGAGCCGAGGGAAGGGGGCCTTCACGCGCGACGAAAGCGGGGCCGGTCCACAATGGACCGGCCCCGCTTTCGTCGTTCGCTTCTTACGCCTCGCTACGGCGACGGCGCACCAGCAGCACCATCAGCACACCCGCGCCGAGGAGCGCGCCACCGATGACCAGCGGCATGGTCGCGGAGGCACCGGTGTTGGCCAGTTCGTTGCCGCCACCCGACTCGGCGCCACCGGGGGTGGTGGGCGCCGGGGTGTCGGTGGCGGGCGCGCCACCCTGCTTCCAGGCCGCGGTCGCGTTCGCGACGACCGAGGTCTTCTCGGACTCCGCCACGATCAGGGACTGGGCGGGCACCTTGGCGTAGTTCTCGCCCACGAACAGGCGACCGGTGTCGAGGTGGCCGCTGACCTTCAGCGAGAACGAGCCGTTGCCGTCCTTGGCGTCCTTGGGAACGTCGACGTAGACCTTGGTGCCGTCCTTGATGGCGGCGGCCTTGATCTCCTTGCCGTCGGCGTCGGTGACCTTGACGCCCTCGGGCAGTTTGCTCGTCAGCTCGGTGATGTCACCGTTGGTGGCGATGCTGAACGGACCGATCTTGGAGCCGGTCGCGCCCGAGGCCTTGGCCGGGCCGATGTCGAGGGTCGGCTTCGGCTGCGCCCCGATGCCGACGTTCTGCTTGCCGGTGAGGTAGTCGTAGACGGCCAGCACGTCGGCGGACTCTTCGGCGCTCTCGTAGGGCAGCGGCTTCTTGCGGTCGAGGTCCTTGCCGTCACTGAAGTGCCAGACGGCGGCCTGCGTCGCGGTGACGGCCTCCTCGACGGACAGGCCGTCGGTCAGCTTGACGTCCTTGCCGAGCGCGCCCTCGAGCGCCTTCACGGCGACGGCCGGGTAGCCGTGGTGCAGGACCCAGTTGATCTTCGAGTTGTTCTTGTTGAACGGCGAAGCGGCGTCCGGGTACTTGTTCCACGGACGTTCGATCATGTCCTGATCGGTGCGCATGCCGACCTCGACCTGCACGCAGTACATCTTGAGCTTGCTGCCGTCGGAGAGCTTCAGCCCGAACAGCTTCGTGACGTAGTGCTGCCCGCCCTCGAAGTTGACGCTGAAACCCTCGGTGCCGGAACCCTCGACGACCCGGCCCCGCGCTGCGCCGTCGTCGGCGAGGGCGGCCGGAGCGGCCATCGTCAGCGCGACGGCCGCGGTGGCGACCGCGATCCCGCCACGAACCAGAACTGACCTGCCGTGCATGTGTCTCCCATCCGAATACGGACCACGAATCCCAGTGCCGCATGCGACCACAGGCCCCGACCGCAACGGCTCGCCCGGATGGGGGATGACTAATCCCATCGAGCGAGAGCGGAGCATACAGAAGTCACACACATGGCTACTTCGGGGTACGGCTCATGTCCGAATTGCCCCGAAAGGAGAGTGAACCGCAGGAAAACGATCTTGGGCGAGTAGATGACCCAGGTCCGTGGTCGTCACGCTCCGTCGGATGGGTCTCGCCGCGCGATCGTCCGGCCGGGGAATCGCGCGAAAACGGAACCGTCCCGGGTATTCCGGAGCGTTTCCGATAACGTTCTTTCTTGTCGGCCGGGTTCGATTGTTCGCGGAAATGGAAGTGTCCGAGATCACTGTATGTGGTGATGTCCTCGGCGCCTCCTGTATCGAGGCGTATGGGGGCTCGGAGGCCGATGCCTTGGTTCTTTCGGGTAGATGTACCTCGTTCACCGGGAGGGATCCCGCTCGGCGAGGTAGACAGGGAGGTTCGGGCATTGCCGGGAGTTCTCGGGTCCGGGAATTGCGCGGACAAAAGAAAACGGCCGTGTGGGGAGACACGAGCATGCGATCTTTGACGCGTGACCCACGATTCCGCTCGTCGTGGAAGTCCGTTCTCGAACGTGGAGAACCGCGGCCGCGCAATTCGCGCTCGGATCGCCGCCCGCCGGGGTGTGGTCATGGGAGATGACCTCGGCTCGGCGACCGTCGAGCGATCACCCTCCGGTACCCCGGTTCCCCGTCAGTTGCCTCCCGTCCCCGCGCACTTCACGAGCAGGATCGCCGAACTCGAAGCGCTCGACTCGGCCGCCGCCGGTCAGGAGGACGATTCGCTCGACCGGTCGCCCGCGGTGACCGTGGTGGTCGGGCCCGGTGGAGTGGGCAAGACCGCGCTCGCGGTCACGTGGGCGGTGCGGAACGCCGGGCGCTTCCCGTCGGGCCAGCTGTACGCGGATCTGCGCGGGTTCTCACCGGAGACGGCCGTACCGCCCGAGGACGCGCTCGGAGCGTTCCTGCGGGCACTGGGTGTTCCGCCGGAGCGGGTCCCGGTCGGACTGGCCGAGCAGGCGGCGCTGTTCCGGACCACCACCGCGGGGATGCGGCTGCTGCTCGTGGCGGACAACGCGATCTCGGCCGCGCAGGTGCGGCCGTTGATCCCGGCCTCGTCGGGATGCGTCGTGGTGGTCACCAGCAGGCTGAGGCTGGACGGCCTGCACGCGGAGGGCGCGCGGTTCGTCGACATGGCGCCTCTGCCGGAGGAGCACGCCGTCGAACTGCTGACGCGTTCGGTGGGCGAATCGCGGGTGGCGGGGGAACTCCCCGAGGTGACCACGCTGGCGGCACTGTGCGGACGGCTGCCGATCGCGCTCCGGGTGGCGGGGGCGAGATTGGCGTCGCGGCCGAAATGGCCGGTGGCGAGGATGGTGGCGGAGCTCCGTGACGAACGGGTGCGGTTGACGAAGCTGTCGCCGGTGGGGGAGGCGTCGTTGACGGCCACCTTCGACTCGTCCTATTCGGCCTTGTCGCCGCACGCGGCCAGGCTTTACCGCCTGGCGGGCGAGTATCCGGGGCTGACGATCGAAGTGGGGGCGGCGGCTGCCGCGGCGCGGGTCTCCGAAAACGAGGCCTCGGACGGGCTCCAAGAACTGGCGGACGCCAGCCTCCTCGAGGAAGTCGGCGAGCGTGGCTACCGCTTCCACGATCTGGTGCGGTTGCACGCGCGGGCCCTGCCGGACGACGAAAGGTTCGAAGTCGTCGCTCGTATCGCGGACTGGTACCTGCACCGGATGACGCGGGCGAACCTGGCGGTGATCCCGATGCGGTGGACGATCGGTACCGTGCGCGCCCGGTACGAGGCCGCGCCCGCGTTGTTCGCCACGGGTGCCGAAGCCCTTCAATGGCTGGACGAACGGCTGCCGGACATCATCGAGGTGCTCGAAGAGACGTCCGCGCTGGGGCAGGACGAACTCGCCTGGCAACTGTGCGAAGCCCTCTGGGAACTGTTCCTCTACCGCAAGCACTATCAGCTTTGGCTCCGGACGCACGAGGTCGGCATCGCCGCGGCACACCGGTGCGGCCACACGATCGCCGAAGCACGGTTGCGCTGCCAGCTGGCCCGCGCCCACCTGGACCTGGGACGGTTCGAAGCGGCCGAAACCGAATGTCTGAAAGCCGCGGACCTGGCGAGGGGGGCCGGGAGCCGCCACAACGAGTCCGTGGCCTTGGACCAGCTGGGCATGGCGGCACAAGGCCGTGGCGACTTCGAGCGGGCGGTCGGGTTCTTCGGCCAGAGCCTCGTGATCGAGAAGGAACTCGGGATCGACCGCGGCGTCGCCCAGCGGCACCGCCGGATCGGCGAGGCGTTGCTGCAGGCGGGCCGGACCGCCGACGCCACCCGGCACCTGCGCCTCGCCCGAGAGCTGTTCACGGGAATCGGCGATGTGAAGGGCGAGGCCGAGGTCACCCTGTCGCTGGCGCGGATCGACGCGCGGGCGGGCGAGATCACCGCGGCGAAACGTGAACTGGCCCGCGCCGCCGCGGTGTTCGACGAGTCAGGTTCGGCCGTCTATCAGTCCGATGTGCTGATGGCGTTCGCCGAGGTCGCTGAGCTCGAGGGTGATTTCGGTGCCGCCCGTGCCCAGCTGATCGAGGCGCTCGACCTGTGCGGCCCGACCGGCGGGCTGCGGGTGCAGCGGGCCCGTGCCCGGCTGGATGCCTTGGCCGCACGGCGCGACCATCCGCAACAGCCGGAGCCGACGGCCGGCGAGTAGCCACAGATAGGCTCCCGCGCCCGCCAGTTCGGCGGACACGCACGGAAGGACGATCACGTCTCCCGTGCGGTCGCCGACGAGACAGCGTCCGGGGGAGCACGCGACGGCGACGACCGTGAGGCCGGGCAGCCGGTCGAAGTCGCTCGCGAGCACGGCGCGGGCGTCCGCGACCGGACACGGTCCCGAGTGGACGAGCACATCGGCGAGGGAGGCGTGGGTTCCGTCGTTCGCGTCGGCCAAGAGGAACGAACTGCCCGCTACAGAGCCCGGCATGGCAGCACCTCCGCCATCGGCACCGGGGACACCGGGACCGCCCTGGTGGGTTCGGGCAAGCCGAGGAGCCGGTACATCTCGGCGCGCAGGATCTCGCCGGCGCGGCCCGGCCGGGACGAGAGCAGCTCGCGAACCCGCTCGGCCACACCGGAGGACTCCGCCTCGCACAGCAAGGGGAGGAGGGAACTACCGGGCGCCCACCGGGGCGCGTGTTCGGCGATGACCGCGCCGGGCGTGCCCGGCAGCAGCGGTTCGGTGCCGTCCACGGCCAGGAGCACCGGTTTGCCGATGCCCGCCGCGTAGCCGGTCACGGAGCCGTAGTCGCCGATGACGTGGTCCGCGGCGATCAAGGCGGCCCGCCAGCTCCCTTCGGGGCGCAGAAGCTCGAGCCCGGACCGCAGACTGTCGGCCAGCCAGGTGCGGATCTGCCAAAGGCTGTGGTGCGACCAGATCTGGGGGTGCAGGACACCGAGCACCCGGAAGTGCTCGGACGGGAGTTCGCCGAGCACCCGCTCGAACAGGTCGTGGTGACGGCCGAAGGCCGACCGGTCGGACCAGGTCGAGGTGACGACCACCAGGCGCCGGTCGTCGGTCACGCCGAGCCCTCGCCGGTAGTGATCGCGGAAGGGAAGGCTGGCGGTGAGCCGGTCCAGCGCGATGTCGCCCGCGACGACGGCGGCGGACACCGCGCGAGGGCAGGTCTCGGCGAGGACGTCCATCTCGCGGTCGTGGACGAGCACGATCGAATCGGCGCGTACCCGCCCTTCCCGCATCAGCTGGCCCGCGTCGAGCCCGATCTGTGGACTCCATCCGGGGCCGGCGCCAGGAGGCCGCGACGGCCGGTACTGGCCGAATCCGCCGCCGTGCGGGACCAGCAGTACCGGCCCCGCGACCTCGTCGATGCCGCGCTGGCTGGCGGCGAGGACGAGGTCGTACTCGCCGCGCCGGGCCTGCGCCCAGGGGAGCACTATTCCGCCTTGTGCCTCCACGAAGTCGTGAGTGGCACGCCAGGATTCCCATTCCGGGACGGTGAAGGTCGCCTGGACGCGGTGGTCGGCCTCGAAGAGCGGAAGCAGATCGAGGAGCCGATTGCCGGCGACGATGTGCGGGATCATCACCAGTACGGATTTGACGCCCTTGCGTGTCGCCCAGTGCTGATCGGAACCGCCGACCGGACTGCGGACCCACGATGACTCGGTCATGAAATTCCCCTCGCTCGAACTCCGGTATCCGCAGTCAGCATGGGAGCGATCGTGGAGAAAACGGCTTCGGCCGGTTGTCAGTTCATTGACAGATGATCAACGATGATCGCCGAAGTTTGACAATTAAGCCGATGACCTGGCCTTATGCGCGGGCGGATGGAAAAATGATCCGGCGGGACAGGGGTGGCGAACCCGGGTTCGCCATGGGGAAGGGGCGCACTCGTGGAAATCGCTTTCGGAATTCTCGGGCAGACGGCCATGCTAATGCACGGGAATGTGGATGTGAACTGGGCGGGTCCTCGGCCGAGGCAGGTGCTGACCGCGTTGCTGACGGCCCCGAACCGCCGATTGCCGCTGGACGTCGTCGTCGACTGGGTGTGGGAAGAGCACGAGAAGGCGCCACAAGACGCCCACTCGACGCTTCACCAGAACGCGACCAAGCTCCGCCGGGCGTTCGACGAAAATTCCGTGCCCGCGAAGGTGAGTGTGGGCAAAGCCGGTTGCCTGCTGGAGATCGAGCCGGCACTGATCGATCACTTCGGCTTCCAGGTCATGATGGACAAGGCCGTCCGGTTCCGTGAACTCGGTCAGCACGACCGCGCGCTCGTCGAAGCGCTTTCGGCCCTCCGGCTGTGCCGGGACGAACCCATGGCCGATCTCCGGACCGAGCGTGCCGACGCATGGCGCGTCTTATGGGAGCGCAATACGTGGATACCCGCCAACGCGTTCGTCGTGGCGGAGCATTTGGCGACCGGAAAAGCCGACGCCGCGGTGCGAAAACTGGCGGAACTCGAACAGGCGCATCCGAGGGAACTGAGTTTCGAGAAATTGAAGATCCGGGCGCTGGCCGAAGCCGATCAGCCCGCCGAAGCCGCCGATTTCTTCCGGGCGACCTATGCCCGTTACCGGGAGGCGGGGGAGACAAGGGCCGCGGACGAACTGCGGGCGGTCAACGACAAGGTGCTGATCCGGCCGGAACGGGTCATCCCGCGGCGCAAACCGGCCCCGCTCGATTCCGCCGGCCAAAGCGACCACGTGATACGGCATTTACCGCCGGACGTCGACGATGTCGCGGGAAGAGTAGATCTGATAGCGCTGCTCGACGCTTACACGACCGATTCCGCGGGCGCGCCGAAACGGGCCGCGGTGGTGGTGACCGGAGGACCCGGGGTCGGGAAGACGACCTTGGCGGCCAAATGGGCCCACCGTGCGGAACGGCGGTACCGGCACGGCGCGGTCATGCTGGATCTTCGCGGGGACAGTCAGGCCGCGAAGGCCGACGCCGGCGAGATAGTCGACACCCTCTTGTCGTTGCTGGATTTTCCGGTCGACCAAGTGGTCAATCCGATCGCCCGCGCCGCGAAACTGTCGGCGCTGCTCGCCCGGCGCTCGATGCTCGTGATCCTCGACAACGTGCGCAGTTCCGATCAGGTCGCGCCGCTGCTGGGCGTCCTGTCGTCGTGCACGGTACTGATAGTTTCGCGGTGGCGCCTGAAATCCTTGTCGGCGAAGCTGACTCCGCCGGTGATCACGGTGTTCCCGCTCGCCGACCGGTATTCCTCCGCTCTGTTGACCCGCCGAATCGGTCACCGTGCGCGAGACGACGCGGAGGGAGTCGAAGAGCTGGTGCGGCTGTGCGACGGCAACCCGTTGGCGCTGACCTTGGTGGCCGAACGCGCCGTCTCCCGGGCGGGCACGCGGATGCGGACCTTGGCCAGCCAGTTGCGCGACGCCGACCTGTTTCTGGACCTCGGCGACGAGGGCGACTGGCCGGGGATGAGCCTGAGGTCCGCCTTCGCCCTTTCGTACCAGGACCTCGAACCCGCCGAGCGGCGCGTGTTCGCCCTGATCGGCCTGCACCCGAGCGCCGAGATGACCACCGAGGTGATCGCCGCCGCGGACGGGCGCCCGGCGCCGGAAGTGCGGCGCTCGCTCGACATACTGGTCGCCGCGCATCTGATCGAACACCCCGCCGATCTCGACCGGTATCGCGTGCACGACCTTCTCCATCTGTACGCCGCGTCCCTGGCCACCCAATTGTCCGATGTGGACCTCGCGCGAAGGAAGATGTTCGAGTTCTACCTGCGCGTGGTCATCGACGCGTATCGCTTGCAGTTCCCGCACAAAGAGCTGCTGAACCTGCCTCCGATGGTGCGGGTGGCGCCCACGCCCGGGTTCCGGAACGTCGCCGAAGCGCGGCAATGGGTGTTGCGGGAACGAAAGTCGCTGATGGCCATCAGCGCGGCCTCGGAAGGCGTTCTCAACGGAATCTCGTACCTCCTGCCCGCGATGGCCTCGGAATTCTTCCTGTTACAGGGGAGATACCCCGACGCGGTCGAAGGGCTGACCATCGCGATCCGTGCCGCGACGGCGCAAGGCGACGAGGGCTCGCTGGCATCGTGCCTGAACGATCTCGGAGTCGTGCACATGCTCGCCGGCGCCGACGACGCGGCCGAGCGGTGTCTGCTGCGCGCGCTGGAACTGGCCGACACGCACGGGATCGCGATCGGCGGCGTGACGACCAGGCTGAACCTGGCCCGAGTGCACTTCCATGCCGGTCGCGCGGCCGAAGCGGTCGAAAGGTACCGGAAGGTACTTCCGGCCGTTCGCGCGCTGGGCGAGCCGATGTTGTGCGCCAGCGCGGAGCACCGCTTCGCCGACGCGCTGCTCGAGGTGGGCGGTCACGACGAGGAAGCGCTCGCTCTGTACCGGGAGGCCTTGAGGCATCGGCGTGCGGCCGGTGATGCCACGGAACTGATGCGGGCACACGCCGCCCTCGGTGCGTTGCTCGTCCGCCTCGGCAGGCTCGCCGAAGCGTCGGCGGAGTGCGCCGCCGGGCAGGCGTTGATCGAGGCGAGTCAAGATCTTCCGACGGTCATGAAGCTCAATACGGTGCTCGCTCAGCTGCGGCACGCGGAAGGCGACGCCCGAGCGGCGCTCCGGCACGCGCATCTGGCGGTCGCGTTGGCGAACCGGACCCGGCACGCGACAGGGCGGGCCCGGGCACTTTCCGCACTCGCGGCTGTCCTCTGTGAGCACGGCGATCCCGACGACGCGCGGGAACTGTGGCAGGAGGCCGCGGAGCTCTACCGCGGGCGGGCTCGTCTGGCGAAGGCGGACGCGATCGAGACGCTGCTGGCGGAACTGGACGCGCACGGGCGGCTCGTTCCGGCGGCTCGTAAAGGTGACGGAGACACCGTGGCGATGCGCCCGCCGCATCTCCGGATCGTCCGCGACCAGCGTTCCTGAATGCTCCGTGTCGTACCGGTGAGTAGTCACCGTAAAGAGTGATCTGATTCTTCATCTTCGCCACTCAGGGCTGATTTGAGGACAGCGTGCAAACACGATCGAGTTGAAGAATTTTCGCGAATTCGGCCGAACTTGAGCTACTTCTGAGTAGTTTGGCGCGATGGGGCGTCGCGGGCTGCGATACGGCTCGCTCGCGACTCCCTTCGGAGGCATTCGGCGCTTGTCGACTTGCGCGGTCGCAGAGAGAAACTGCAGTTCGGGCGTTCGTGTACCGTGTCGCTACCGTCGTCGGCATGGAAGTGTGATGGGGCGCTTTCAGGCCCATTCTCGGCATCTGTACTCTTCCCTCAGTCGCCCTCTGGGGGACGTCAGCCGGACCTCGCTCGGAACCCGAAAGAGCGCTTAGTGAACTTAAAGACGTGACCTCATCCGGCTCACCCTATACCCGTTTTCAGATGAGAGGAACCGTACGACGGTGATTGAGCGTTACATTTGGATTGTGTACTTTGCGTGACGATCGACGTCATGCGCTGTAAGTAGTGCCCTGGTTCTCCGGGCGCGGCGACGCCCGCCTGGAGAACCAGGCTTCGGTAGGCGTTCGGCACCTGTGGCTACTGCCGCCCTCGCGGGCGAAGGACGACACCTTCCGCGAGCAGGACCCGGCGAGTCTGGTCGTAGCTCATCCCGTGGATGGCCGCCAGTTGCCGGATGCTCCGCCCTGCCAGGTACGCGTTGACGAGCCCCGGCGGCGTGGGCGGGAGCGGAATTTTCGGGGGCCGGAGCGCGACGCCGGCGGCCAGCAGGACGGTTCGGACCTTGCGGTAGCTCAGCGCATAGTGCTTGGCCAGGTTTTCGATCGTCTCGCCGTCGTTGTAGTGACGGACGAGTTCGGCGTCCAGTGAACCGGCGTCGGTATGTTCCCCGGCGCCGTCGTCTTCCTCGGTCATCGGATCATCGCCGCCCCGCACAGCTCGATCGTCATCAGATGCGAGGACCGTGGTGGTCCAAGCTTCATTCCGACCTTCCAGCCAAGGGCACGAGCACCTGGTCTCACACCGCCGACCGAGTAGTTCCACCCGGACGTGGTGTGCCGCGTCGGCGTGTCGCTGACAAACTCGCGGGTGCATGATGTCCATTCCGGGCTTGCTTCGTGAGAATTCGAGCGCTTCGCGTAGTCGATTCGGGGGAAAGAAACCGACCGGAACCTCGCGTATGGAGGTACCGCCGCTCCGCCGACCGCTGTTGAATTGGACCAGACCATTCACTGGCGATTGGAGTCCTTCATGACGCGACGGCACCTCCGCCGGGGGTTGTCCCTGGTGGCCGGGCTCGCCTTGGCCGGGGCGCTGCTCCCGGCCGCGAGCAGCGCGGAGACCCAGGAAGCGCGGGGTGTTCCGCTCGGCGAGCTGACCGCCACGGCGACCAAGGTCGCGTCCGGGCTGGTGAACCCGACCGCGATCACGGCGCTCGACGACGGGAGCGGCCGGATCCTCATCGTGGAGAAACGAGGGGTCGTCCGGGCCTACCACCCCAGGACCGGACTCGCCGCCAAACCGGTCCTCGACATCAGCGACAAGGTGAACGGCGCGGACGTCGAACGCGGGCTGCTCGGGCTCGCGATCGCCAAGGACAGGCGGGCGTACGTCGCGTACACCCGCAAGTCCGACAGCGCGGTGACGTTGTCCCGCGTCCGGTTCGACACCGGTGAGCTCACCGAGCTGATCACCCAGCCGCACGCCGAGTTCCCCAACCACAACGGCGGCCAGCTGGCGTTCGGCCCGGACGGCTACCTGTACTGGGGGATCGGCGACGGCGGCGGAGGCGGCGATCCGCTGGCCAGCGGGCAGCGGCTGGACACGCTGCTGGGCAAGATCCTGCGTGTCGACGTCAACCGCGCGTGCCGTCCGCTGAAGTACTGCGTCCCGGCGGGCAACCCGTTCGTCGGCGTCGCGGGCGCGCGGCCGGAGATCTGGTCGTACGGGCTGCGCAATCCCTGGCGGTTCTCCTTCGACCCGGCCGACGGTTCGCTGTGGATCGGCGACGTCGGCCAGGGCCGCTTCGAGGAGGTCGACCACCTCGCCAAGGGCAAGGGCGGCGCGAACTTCGGCTGGTCCTGCAAGGAGGGGCCGGTCGTGTTCGACGAGACGCGGTGCGAGGACGGCGTGACCTACACCGAACCGGTCTTCCACTACATCTCCGGCGCGGAGGGCTGCGCGGTGATCGGCGGGCACGTCTACCGCGGCCGGAAGTACGCCTCGCTGGCGGGCGGGACCTATCTCGCCACCGACTTCTGCCAGGGAACGGCCTGGGCCGTACGCAAGAAGGCCGACGGCACTTACGAAAGCGCCCGGATCGGCCAGTTCCCGCTCGACGCCACCACGTTCGGCACCGATCAGAACGGCGAGCTGTACCTGGCCGACGAACAGCCCGGCGGACTGCACCGGATCTCGTTCGCGCGCAAGGGCTGAACCGGCTTCCCCTGCCGCGTCCGCCCGGCGCGGCAGGGGATCTGATCGCGTTTCATCAAGTTTTCATCCTCCCTCCATAACTTGGGTTCGTTCGGTGAATTCAGTGATGGAGGGCGACGTGGAGCAATCATTCCCACCCGAGGGCGCGCAGTGGCCGCCGCCGCAGGGCTGGGTCCCGCAACCGGTACCGGCGCCGCCCGTCCGGAAACCCCGGTGGCCGCTGTTCGCGGGGATCGCCGGGCTGGTGGTGGTGCTCCTCGCGGGTCTGACGACCTGGTTGCTGTGGCCCTCGAAAGCCGGCCGCGAACCCTTCGAGCAGGCACTGGCCGGGCTTTCCTCGGCGCCCGCCGTCCGGAACAGCACCTCCGCGGTCGGCGGGATGATCGAGACGGACGTCAAGACCACGGCGTACGGCGAGACGTCCGGCACGATGTCCTTCCAGGGCAAGAAGATCGAGATCCTGGTCGTCGGCGGCAAGGTCTTCTTCAAGGCGCCCGACGGGATGCTGCCCGGGGCGTCCGCGGAGTCGGCCGAGGAGCTCAAGGACCGATGGATCACCGGCGAGGACGAGCTGTTCGGCCCGGTCCTGCAGCAGTTCGAGTCTCCGGAGAAACTCGCGACCCGGTTGCGCGAGGCGCTGGAGCGAGCGGACGAGATCACCGAGGGCCCGAACATCCGGGACGTCCCGGCGCTCAAGGCGAGCACGCCCGCCGGTGATCTGTACGTGTCGAAGGAAGCGCCGCATCGGCTTCTCCGGTACTCCGTGAAGATGCCCGGCGGTATGCCTTCCCTGCCCGGCGCGGGTTCGCGGCCGCAGCCGCCGTCGGGTGCCGGTCTCGGTGACTCCGATGTGGACGCCTTGTCACCGCAGGAGACCGACGCCGTCTACGAAGAACTGACGTCGAACACCAAGAAGCTGACCGGCGCCGTCAATACCGGCGTGCGGTTCGACATGGACGGCGCGGCCACGGTCGCGTGCAGTGCCTCGGGCTGCACGGTGACCGCGAACGTCTCGAGTTCCGCCTCGGCGAGTGGCGGGAAGGTCACCGGCCAGGTCAACGCCACGATGACCGCGAACGTCACCATCGGCGGCCGCTCGGCGGGCAGTTGCCGGAACTCGGCCACGCTGCCGATGAACGGCTCCGGCTCGGTCAGCTGTGTCAACGGCGGGGCCGGCAGCGTCTTCTCGGCCGTCGAGGCGGAGAAGAAGGCGGACGCGGAAGCGCGGTCGCGGGCGTCGGGCGGCGTTCCGGTCCAGTACCAGATCGAGAGCATCGCCTCGGTTTCCGTGCTGGCCGAAGCGATCGGGCAGGTCGAGATCACCCGGCTCGTGGACGAGCTGGGACAGCGGCGGTCCCAGCTCGGCGGCAGGTAAAGAAACAGCGCCGGGCGAACGGCTTCGATGCCGCGCGCCCGGCGCTTTCGCGTCCCGTCTATTCGGGTCAGTCCGTACCGGATTCGATCGCGGCGTGGTCGAGCAGTTCGTCCTCACCCGAGGCCTTGCCGCGCGAGGCGATCGCCTGCGCACCGCCCGCGTCCATCGCCCCGATCAGGCCGGTCGACGCGGCCTGCGCGGCGCCGATCAGCGTCGGGTGCCCGCCGCCGACCATGCCGAGCCCGGCGTACTGCTCGAGCTTGGCGCGCGAGTCCGCGATGTCGAGGTTCCGCATGGTGAGCTGGCCGATCCGGTCGACCGGGCCGAACGCCGAGTCCTCGGTGCGCTCCATGGACAGCTTGTCCGGGTGGTAGCTGAAGAACGGGCCGGTGGTGTCGAGGATCGAGTAGTCCTCGCCGCGACGCAGCCGCAGGGTGACCTCGCCGGTGACGGCCGCGCCGACCCACCGCTGCAGCGACTCGCGCAGCATCATCGCCTGCGGGTCCAGCCAGCGGCCTTCGTACATCAGCCTGCCGAGGCGGCGGCCCTCGTTGTGGTAGCTGGCGAGGGTGTCCTCGTTGTGGATCGCGTTGACGAGCCGCTCGTACGCCGCGTGCAGCAGCGCCATGCCCGGCGCCTCGTAGATACCGCGGCTCTTGGCCTCGATGATCCGGTTCTCGATCTGGTCGGACATGCCGAGCCCGTGCCGCCCGCCGATGGCGTTGGCCTCCAGGACCAGGTCGACCGCGGTGGCGAACTCCTTGCCGTTGATCGTCACCGGCCGGCCCTGCTCGAAGCCGATCGTGACGTCCTCGGTCGCGATCTCGACTTCGGGGTCCCAGAACCGGACGCCCATGATCGGGTTCACGATCTCGATGCCGGTGTCGAGGTGCTCCAGCGACTTGGCCTCGTGCGTCGCGCCCCAGATGTTCGCGTCGGTGGAGTAGGCCTTCTCGGTGCTGTCCCGGTAGGGCAGGCCGTGGGCCTGCAGCCACTCGGACATCTCCTTGCGGCCGCCGAGCTCGCTGACGAACGCGGCGTCCAGCCACGGCTTGTAGATCCGCAGGGACGGGTTCGCGAGCAGGCCGTAGCGGTAGAACCGCTCGATGTCGTTGCCCTTGAAGGTGGAGCCGTCGCCCCAGATCTGGACGTCGTCCTCGAGCATCGCGCGCACCAGCAGGGTGCCGGTGACCGCGCGGCCGAGCGGGGTCGTGTTGAAGTAGGTGCGGCCGCCGTTGCGGATGTGGAAGGCGCCGCAGGACAGCGCCGCGAGACCTTCCTCGACCAGCGCGGCCTTGCAGTCGACGGCGCGCGCGATCTCGGCGCCGTAGGCCTTCGCCCGGCCAGGGACCGACGCGATGTCGGGTTCGTCGTATTGGCCGATGTCAGCGGTGTAGGTGCACGGCACTGCACCCTTCTCGCGCATCCACGCGACCGCTACCGAGGTGTCGAGGCCGCCGGAGAAGGCGATCCCGACGCGTTCGCCGACAGGCAGAGAGGTGAGTACCTTGGACATGATGGAAGTATATGCATAGGTGTGTATGACCATGCAAGCCGGGGTGAGCGGCGCAACTCGGGTGGGTGGTCGCGTGGGTCGTGAGTGGCGATTCGGGTTCTAACCCGAATCGCCACTCGCGACCCACGCGACCTGTCCATCGGCCCGGCCGCCTCGAATACCTGGCATGGAGACTTCGCGGGCCGCTCGGGAACCACGCCTCCCCTTCTTCGGGGCGGCGCTGATCGGGGTCGTGGCCCTCGCCGCGGCCTTGGCGGCCGGCCATCTGGTGGCCGGGTTCATCGGCGCCAACGCTTCGCCGTACCTCGCGGTCGGCAATGGGGCGATCGATCTGACGCCGGTCGGGCTGAAGGATTTCGCGGTCCGCACGTTCGGCGTCTACGACAAGCTCGTGCTGCTCGGCGGGATGGCCGTGGTGATGGTGCTCGCCGCCGCCGTGGCCGGGATCGCCTCGCGCCGGTCACCCGTTCAGGGCATCGTGCTGATCGCCGCCTTCGGCCTGCTGGGCGGGCTCGCCGTGGCGCTGCGGCCCGACCTCTCGGCGGTCGCGCTGCTCGCGCCGCTGGCCAGCCTGATCGCCGGGGTCGGCGTCTTCTTCTGGCTGCATCGCCTGGCCTCGGCCGGTCCTCGGGACGAAGTCGCGGGCGCCACACCCTCGCGCAGGTCGGTGCTGCTGGCCGGAGCCGGTGCCGTCGTGGCCGCAGGAGCGGCGGGGGCCGGGGGCCAGCTTCTCGCCGGTACGCGAGACGCGGAGTCGTCGCGTATGGCCGTCGGGAGGCTCGTTCCCGCCGAGCCGGCGCCGCCCATTCCGGCCGACGCGGACTTCGCGAAGCTCGGCACACCGACGTTCCTCACTTCGAACCGCGACTTCTACCGCGTCGACACGGCGTTGTCGGTGCCGCAGGTCCGGGCCGAGGACTGGAGCCTCCGGCTGCACGGCATGGTGCGTGAGGAAAAACGGTTCAGCTACGACGACATCCGCGACCGGCCGCTGATCGAACGCACGATCACCATGACCTGCGTGTCCAACGAGGTCGGCGGGACGTACGTGTCCACCGCGAACTTCATCGGTGTGGACCTCGGGGACTTGTTGCGGGAGGCCGGGATCCTGCCCGGTGCCGAGCAGATCTTCTCCACCAGCGTCGACGGCTGGACCGCGGGCAGCCCGGTCGTCGCCGCGCTCGATCCGGAGCGGGGCGCGATGCTCGCGATCGGGATGAACGGGGAACCGCTGCCGGTGGAACACGGTTTTCCCGCACGAATGGTCATTCCCGGTCTCTATGGCTATGTTTCGGCGACGAAATGGGTCAAGGACCTGGAGATCACCACGTGGAAAGCGCGCCGCGCGTACTGGCTCGATCGCGGCTGGGGTGAACAGGCCCCGATCAAAACACAGTCCAGGATCGACAGTCCGAAAGGATTCGAAACGGTCCCCGCCGGCAAGGTCCGGGTCTCGGGTGTCGCGTGGGCGCAGCACACCGGGATCGAGCGGGTCGAAGTCCGGCTCGGCGCGAACGGAAGCTGGCTGCCCGCAACGCTTTCCCGTGAGGTGGGGCGGAACACCTGGCGGATGTGGTGGACCGAATTCGACGTTCCGGCCGGCAGCCATCAGGTCACCGTCCGGGCCGTCGACAAATCCGGCTACACCCAGACCGACGCGCGCGCCGGAACCGTTCCCGACGGGGCGACCGGCTGGCATGTCATCAGTTTCACCGCACGGTGATCGGTGTCACTCGAATGGGTGGCAATCCGATTTCACCGTGGTTCCGAATACCCGGTAAGAGTCCGAAAAACAAATGGAGTGATTTTCCGTGAGCAAGCTTCGCGTCGCAGGAATCGGTTTCACCGCGGTCACCGCGCTGGCCCTGGCCGCCTGCAGCAGCAACGACAGCGCTTCGTCCGGCAGCTCCAGCAGTGCCCCCGCGCCCGCCCCGTCCTCGTCGATGTCGGCCCCGATGTCCAGTGCCGCTTCCGGTGACGGGGTCACCACCAACGCCGACGTGTTCGGCCCGGCCTGTTCGCAGCTGCCGCAGGGCAGTGCGCCGGGTTCGCTGGACTCGATGGGCCCGCAGCCGGTCGCCAGCGCCGCCTCGACCAACCCGCTGCTGACCAAGCTGGTCGCCGCGGTGAAGGCGACCAACCTGGTGGACACGCTCAACAGCCAGCAGGCCATCACCGTGTTCGCCCCGGCGGACCCGGCCTTCGAAGCCCTGGGCGAAGCCAAGTTCACCGAGCTGGCGGGCAAGCCGGACCAGCTGGCCCCGATCCTGCAGTACCACGTCGTCGGCAAGCGTTACGACGCCAAGGGCCTGGAGTCCGCCAAGTCGCTGGAGAGCCTGAACACCGCGGGCGGCCCGGTCAAGATCGAGGGCTCCGGCGAGAACATGACCGTCAACGGCGCGAAGATCCTGTGCGGCAATATCCCCACCAAGAACGCCACCGTCTTCGTCATCGACAAGGTGCTGACCCCGGGCACCAACAAGAACTAGGTCCCCGCCCCGGCGATCGCGGTGGCCACGCCTTCGGGCGCGGCCACCGCGATCTTCGTGTCAGGGAACGAGCGCGGCGGCGTCCACATCGGTCACCACGAGCCGCAGACTCGCGTTCTCCCAAGGGGTTCCGGTCAGCACGGCACGCAACGCGGCCCCGGCGACCTCTGTGAGCGGTGGGATCGGCACCTCCAGTGCGACCACGCGGATCTCGACGACGTCCTCGGAGATGTCGACGGCCATCACGTCGAGATCCCACGGCACCGCCGACGCGGCGGCCGTGGTCGACGGTGTGGCCGCGCGCAGTCCCGGTATGTCGCGGAGAGCGCTGAGCAGCGAAGCGGTCAGTTCGGAACGTGCGGTCACAACAGTCCTCCACGGATTTCGATGTCCAAAATGGACACCGAGACGGCGGACGGGGTGAGCCCGGTCGCCTCGGTGACCGCTTTGCCCACGGCCCGCTGCACCGCCTGCGCGGTGGCGGCGGCCTGGTCCAGGCCGGAGAGCGAAAGGTCGATCTCCACCCGCACGTCCGGCGGGTCGTGCTCGACGAACGCGCGGACCCCTTCCGTGGGCGCAGGTTCGAGACCCTTGATCCGCTGCCGCGCGATCCTGGTCAGCGAACCGGCCAGCCCGCGCAGCCCGGGTTCCAGGCGTACCACGCCGGGGACCCGGGCCGCGGCGTGCGCGGCGACCGCCGCGATCACCGGCGGGGCGATCACCGTCTCGACCAGGTGCCGGGCCGGTGCCTGCTCACGCGTCATAGAGGTCCTCCACCACCAGATCGAGCCGGGCAAGGCGGACGCCGACCCTGGCACCCGCCGCCGCGGTGACCCGCTCACGGACGACGTCCAGCGAGTCACCGTCGAAATCATGCGCGATCGCCAGGTTCAGCTCCACGTTCACGGCCAGCGGGTCGGTGATGTCGGGTGCGGGCAGGACCCGGCAGCGCCGCGCGCGGACGCCGTCGACGGAGTCCGCGGCGAACCGCAGCACGGCCGCGACCGCCTGATCGCTCACCTGGACCTCGCCCGGCTCCGGGCTCGCCAGCGGCACCAGATCGCGACGCCGCACCTCGGCGCGGATCGCGGACATGATGCGGCCGGTGAGGTCCGGCGACGGCTCGGCGTCGTCGTCGGCCAGTTCCCTGGTCAGCCCGCGCAGCACCAGAAGGCTTTCGCGGGTGGCCCGGCAGTGCGGGCAGTCGAGTTCGTGCGTGTCCGCCCGGCCGGCACCGACCTCGTCGAGCCGTTCCCAGACCTGTTCCACATCACGGCCGCACGGCAGCAGGTAGTCGCGGGTCGCGTGGTTCATCGCCATGGCGCCATCACCTCCGCCAACTGTGCTCGTGCTCGCGCGATGCGTCCGCGCACCGCGGTGGTGGTCGCCCCGATCGCCTTCGCGATCTCCTCGTAGGAGCGACCGTGGACCTCGCGCAACAGCCAGCAGGCCCGTTGCTCGGCGGTCAGCTGGTCCAGCGCCCCGGTGAGCGCCGTCATCTGCGCGCTCGTCTCGGCCGCGCGGTCCGGACGGCCCGCCGAACCGGTGGACTCCTGCTGGTCCAGTTCGACGTCGGCCACCGGCTTCCTGGCGCGGATCACGTTCAGGCACCGGTTGGTCGTCATCCGGTAGAGCCAGCCGACGAACGCCGCGTCCTCCTGTAACTGGTCGAGCCGCCGCCAGGCGACGAGGAACACCTCCTGGACGACGTCTTCGGCGTCGCCCTTGTTCCCCAGCATCCGCAGCGCCAGCCGGTACATCGGCCCCTGGAACCGCAGGACGAGCTGCTCGTACGCGCGGATCTCGCCGTCGCGGGCGCGCGCCACCAGCGTCGCGTCGTCCAGCACCGTTTCGCCGGCCGCGAGCGGCTCCGTTCTCGCTGAAGTCGTCATCGAGCGCACCTGTGCAGCGCCGTCATGCCGAAGCTCCCTTCACCCCACCCAGGCAGGTGGTCACCCGTAAGACACCGCTTCCCCGGAAACGTCACGCGGGAAACCCGATCCAGCCGACCACGGCTCGGCGGATCGCGCACGCCGAAGCCGGGTGGTCAGCCCTGCCGGGCGAGCGCGGGGTACTCGTCGAGGGTGATGTCGGTGGCGAACTTGTCGGTCACCCACAGCATCCCGCGCAGCAGGAACCGGCGCTTGAACATCTGGTCGCGCAGCTTGATCCGCAGGGTGGTCGGCGGTGCGAGGAACGGCCCGGCGTTGGCGTTGCGGGCGATCTTGGCGTAGCCGAGGAACTTCTCGTCGTACCGGCGGAAGGCGAGTTCGTGGTCGCCGTCCGCCGCGGCGAGTTCGCCCGCGATGACGTACGCGGCCACGACGGCGAGCCCGGTGCCGAAGCCGCCCAGCGTGTTGCCGTACGCCGCGTCGCCGAGCAGCGCGACGCGTCCGGTGGAGTAGCCGTCCATCGTCACCCGGGCGATCGAGTCCAGGTAGACGTCGTCCGAGCGCTTCACCATCTCCATCAGCTCGGGCAGCCGCCAGCCACCGCCCTCGAACGCGGCGGCCAGGATCTCCTTCTGCCGGCCGGTGTCGTACCGGTCGTAGCTGATTTCCGGCGAGGCGAACACGAAGAACGCGGTCGCCTTGGGCCCGCCGGTGGCGGCCATGCGGCCGGGTTCGTTGTACATCACGGCCGGGCCGCCGTCGGTTTCGCCGGTCTCGACCAGGGCGTAGTAGTGGCCGAGGTGCTGCACGTAGCCGGCTTCCGGGCCGAACGCCAGCCGTCGCACGGTCGAGTGGATGCCGTCGGCGCCGAAGACGAGGTCGAACCGCCTCGGGGCTTCGCGCTCGAAGGTGACGTCGACGCCGTCGGGGGTCTCGGTCAGCGAAGTGATCGAGTCGCCGAAGACGTACTCGCAGTCCGCCGAGGTCCGGTCGTACAGGATCCGGGCCAGATCGCCGCGCCGGATCTCGACGTCGCCGCCGGTGAACTCACCGGGCAGGACGGCGAGCGGCCGCCCCTCGGCGTCGACGATGGTCTGGTCGAGCCCGCCGGTCTGCTGCCGCCGGATCTCGTCGAGGATGCCCATCCGCTCGAGCACGGCCCGATGCGTGGCGCCCTTGAAGTCGACCGCCTGACCGCCGCCGCGGAGTTCCGGCGACCGTTCGACGACGGTGACCGCGTAGCCCTGGCGGGAGAGCCAGAAGGCGAGCGCGGGACCGGCGATGCTGGCGCCGGAGATGAGGACTGTCTTGTTCGTCATGGCAGGAGCTTCACCGCCGGCGTTGACGAAGCACTGACGGTCCGCTGACCGCTCCTCGTCAGCTCCAGCCGGGCAGGGGAAGGGTGAGTTGCCCAGGGGCGTCCGGCGGCGCCGTCTCGTAGCGCGGCGGTGTCGCCGACAGCCCGATCGGGTTGCGGGTCAGCCGCACGGAGGTGCCGTCGGGCCGCGGGAGATCGACCGTCGGGTTCAGGCCGAGCCGTTCGGCCAGCGCGAACGCGCCCGCGACGTCGTTGACCTCGCCGGCGGGAACGCCCGCCGCGCTCAGCTCCGCCGCCCACTCGGCCGCGGGACGCTTGCCCAAGTGGTCTTCGAGCAGCGCGCGGAGCCCGGCCCGGTGCGCGACCCGCGCCGGATTGGTCGCGAACCGGCTGTCTTCCGCGAGTTCCGGCAGGCCGATGACCTCGCACAGCGCCGCGAACTGCCGGTCGTTGCCGACGGCGAGCGCGAGTTCGTGATCGGCGCAGGGGACGAGTTCGTACGGGGCGATGCTGGGATGCCGGTTGCCCATCCGCGCCGGGACCGTCCCGCCGGAGGTGTAGGCGCTGCCCTGGTTGACCAGGGCGGCGAGCAGGCTGGACAGCAGGTCGATCTCGACGCGCTGTCCCTGCCCGGTGCGGTCGCGGTGGCGCAGGGCGGCGAGGATGCCGACGCTCGCGAACAGCCCGGCCAGGACGTCGACGAGCGCGACGCCGACCTTCTGCGGCTCGCCCGCCGGGTCGCCGGTGATGCTCATCAGCCCGCCCACGGCCTGGATGAGCAGGTCGTAACCGGGCAGTGCGGCGCCACCGCCCGAGCCGAAACCCGTGACGGAGCAGAGGACGAGGCCGGGGTTCGCCGCCAGCAGCACCTCCGGCCCGAGGCCGAGCCGCTCCATCACGCCCGGCCGGAAGTTCTCGACCACGACGTCGGCCTCCAGCGCGAGCGCGCGGGCCCGGGCGAGGTCGTCCGGATTCCCGAGGTCCAGCGCCACACTCGTCTTGTTCCGGTTCACCGACTGGAAGTACGTCGCCTGACCGGCCGCGTCGTAGGGCGGGCCCCAGCTGCGGGTGTCGTCGCCGGTGCCCGGCCGCTCGACCTTGATCACCGTCGCGCCGAGGTCGGCCAGCAGCATGGTGGCGAACGGGCCGGCGAGCACCCGCGAGAAGTCGAGGACGCGAAGCGGGCCGAGTGCGGTTTCGGACATGTGCCCGACCCTAAGCGGACCTTCGCGTCTTCGAAGTTGTGATCGCGCTCACGAACCCAATACTTTCCCCTAGGTACCTACTATCTCCAGGAAGGTAGCTTCGGTCGCGTCAACGCAACGTGATTCGAGGAGAGACCATGATCGTGGTGACCGGAGCGACCGGGAACGTGGGACGGCTGCTGGTGGAAACCCTTGCCGCGGCGGGAGAAGAGGTGACGGCGGTGTCACGCCGGATCTCGGCGGCGGACGTGCCCGACGGCGTGCGGACCGTGCGGGCCGACCTCGCCAGGTCCGACGGATTGAAGCAGGTCTTCGACGGCGCGGATCGGATTTTCCTGTTGACCTCGGGGGAATTCATGGCGGCGGGCGGTGACGTCGCGGAAATCGTCGCGGCGGCCGGGGGAGCGGGGATCGTTCTCCTGTCTTCCCAAGGTGTCGGGTCCGGGCGGCACGCGCCCGCGTTCGAAGAGGCGGTCAAAGCGTCGAGTCCTGAGTGGACGATGCTGCGGCCGGGTGGTTTCGCGTCGAACGCCTTCCAGTGGGCGCCGGCGATCCGGGCCGACCGAGTGGTCGCCGCTCCGTTCGGCGACATCGCCTTGCCCGTCATCGACCCGGCGGACATCGCCGACGTCGCGGCGGCCGTGCTGCGCGAACCCGGCCACCACGGCCGGACCTACGTGCTCACCGGCCCCGAGCCGATCTCGCCCCGTCGGCAGGCGGCGGACCTCGGCGAGGCACTGGGCGAGCCGCTGCGGTTCACCGAACTGAGCGAGGACGAGGCCCGCGCCGCGATGTCGGAGTTCATGCCGCCGGTGGTCGTCGAGGCCACGCTCTCGATCCTCGGCGCACCCACCGAGGACGAACTGCGGGTCAGCCCCGACGTCGAAAAGGTCCTCGGCCGGCCGGGGCGCACGTTCGCCGAATGGGCGGCGCGGAACGCGGCGGCGTTCAAGTGACCAGTGCCGTCACCTCGCGGCGAGCAGGGTCTCGATGTCGCCGACGCTGTCCCGGTGCGCCGCGGTCATGAGCAGGTGGTGAGCGAGGTCCGGTTCGGTCTCCGGCGGGATGACCAGCAAGGTCAGCCGCCGCCTGCCCGCGGTGCCGATCACCGTCAGGGTGTCGGTGTGCTGCGAGCGGAATCCTTCGAGCCGGACCTTGCCGCTTTCGACCACGAGACGGCGGGGAGCGGGAGGCCAGGCCGTGAGGTTGTAGGTCACCCGCTCGATACGCTCCAGCTGGACGGCCAGAACCACCAACAGGAACGGCAATTCGGTGGCGAGGTCACGGGAGGCGGGCCACCACGCGCCGTCGACGTAGCCGGTCGCGGGCGCCTTGGGCTTGAGGCGCAGGCGGGCGACGTGCTTCGGATGGTCGAGGGTGTTCGTGTGCGGGACCGTCTTCATGGCGGTGCTCCGTCCCAGGCCGAACGGCCGGATGGGGCCGAGGACGACGCGGGCTCGAACGCTCGCGCGCGAAATGCTCTCGGACACCACCGAGCCTACGCCGTCGCGGCCCTTTGTGCTTAGACTGAGGTCTAATTAAGGGGCCCCACGTGGACCAGCTCACTCTCGGCGTCATTTCCCGCTCGCGCAAAGAAAACGAGCGGCGGCTTCCGATCCATCCGCGCCACCTCGAACGGATCGAACCGGAGCTCCGGCGAAGCATCTACCTCGAAGAAGGCTACGGCGACCGCTTCGGCATCCCGGACGAGGAACTCGCGCCACTCGTCGCCGGCCTTCGCACCCGCGAGCGGCTCATCGCGGACTGCGACGTCATCCTCCTGGCCAAACCGCTGGCCGGTGACCTGGCCGACCTGCGGCCGGGGCAGATCCTGTGGGGCTGGCCGCACTGCGTCCAGGACGACAAGCTCACCCAGCTGGCCATCGATCGGAGGCTGACGCTCATCGCCTTCGAAGCGATGAACCACTGGCGCCGTGACGGTTCCTTCAATCTGCACGTGTTCCACAAGAACAACGAGCTGGCCGGCTATTGCTCGGTGCTGCACGCGCTTCAGCTGATCGGTTCGACGGGCGACTACGGGCGTCGTCTCCGCGCGGTCGTGATCGGCTTCGGCGCGACGGCGCGCGGTTCGGTGACGGCGTTGAACGCGCACGGGATCCACGACGTGCACGTCCTCACCCATCGCGGCGTCACCGCCGTCGGGTCGCCGATCCACTCGGCGAACATCGTGCATCTCGACCACGATCTGAAGGGCCCGGCGGACCTCCGCCGCAGTCACGCGATCACCGAGGACGGCCGCGTGCCGCTGGCGGATTTCCTCGCCGGGCACGACATCGTCGTCAACTGCGTACTGCAGGACACGAAGGCGCCGTTGACGTTCCTCGACGAGGAAGACCTCGCCGCGTTCCGGCACGGCAGCCTCATCGTCGACGTTTCGTGCGACGAGGCCATGGGGTTCAGCTGGGCCAAGCCGACGACGTTCACGGAACCGACCTTCCAGGTCGGCGGCCTCACCTACTACGCCGTCGACCACAGCCCGTCCTATCTGTGGGACTCGGCGACCTGGGAGATCAGCGGTGCCCTCCTGCCGCATCTGAAGCAGGTGCTGGCGGGGCGGTCCGCGTGGGCCGCCGATCCGACGCTCGACCGGGCGATCGAGATCAGCGAGGGCACGATCCGGAATCCGGACATCCTGGCCTTCCAGCATCGGTCACCGGAGTATCCGCACACGCACGGATGAGAAAGTTCTCATCGAGCCCTCATCGGCGGCTCACCCGGTCCGGGCAACCTGGGGGTATGCGAGTCCGAATCATCGTCCTGGCCGGGGTCGCCGCCGTCGTGGTGGCGGCCACCGGCACGTTCGCCGTCATCGCGGCCACCGCGGTCTCGCCGCCCGATCTCGGCCCCGCCGTGGTCGCCCCCGCGGGCCGGGCGGTCTCCGGACCGGGGGAATCGGGCGCCCCGCCCGCCGTCGTCCCGCCCCGGCTGGCCGGGCACGACGACGACGTCGATGATGGTGAAGACCATGACGGTGACGACCATTTCGACTTCGACCTCGACGACTGAGCGGGGCCGATGAGCGCCCGCGCCCGGATCCTCGCGTGGGTCCTGCTGGTCGTACTGCTCGCGCTCGCCGGTTCGCTGCTGGCGACCCGGACCGTCCTGCACAACCAGCTGGACCAGCGCCTCGACAACGAGATCGCGCACGAGACCGGCAAACTCCGCGCCTTCCTGGCGTCGCCGGACGCGCGCCCGGCCGGGCAGCCCGCCACCGTCGAGGCGGTCCTCGGCCGCCACTTGGAACGGAATCTGCCCGAGAAGTACGAGACGTTCTTCTCGATCAGCGACGGTGCCGCGTCGAGGCGGAGCGCGATCGAGCCGCCGGTCCGCCTCGACACGGACCCGAAATTCGTCTCCGAGCTCTCCAGAGCCACTAGCCCGGCGTACGGCACGGTCACCACCGCGGTCGGGTCCGCGCGCTACGGTGTCGTCCCGGTGACCATCGAGGGCTCGCCGGGCCGCGGCGCGCTGGTGATCGTCGAGTTCGTCGACCATGCCGCGGGCGAGATCAACGACGTCGTCGGCGTGATGGCCGCGATGTCGGGGGCGGCGCTGGTGCTGGCCGGGGTGATCGGCTGGCTGGTCGCCGGCCGCATCCTCGCGCCGGTCCGGGAGGTGCGCCTGGCCGCCGAGCAGATCGGCGAAACCGACCTTTCCCGCCGGATCGAGGTCCGGGGCTCGGATGACGTCGCCGCGCTCGGGCGCACCTTCAACACGATGCTGGACCGGCTCGAAAGCGCCTTCGCCGGGCAGCGCGACTTCATCGACGACGCCGGGCACGAACTGCGCACACCGATCACGGTCGTCCGCGGCCATATCGAGCTGATGGGCGAAGATCCCGAGGAGAACGCGGAGACGCGGCGGCTGGTCCTCGACGAACTCGGGCGGATGCAACGGATCGTGGACGATCTGCTGGTGCTCGCCAAATCCGGCAACCCCGGCTTCCTCGCACCCGGTGAGACCGACCTCGCCGATCTCACCGTCGAGACCCTGGCCAAATCCCGTCCGCTGGCCGACCGCGTCTGGCGGCTCGACGCGGTGGCCGAGGTGAAGGTCCGCGCGGACGGGCAACGGCTCGCGCAGGCCCTGCTGCAGCTGGTTTCCAACGCCGTCCGGCACACTTCGCCCGGCGAGGAGATCGCCCTCGGCTCCGAGGTGACGGCGACGACGGCGCGGCTCTGGGTCCGTGACACCGGCGAGGGTGTCCCGCCGGATTCGAGGAGCCGGATCTTCGAACGGTTCAAACGCGGCAGCAACTCCAGCGGCGACGACGGAGCCGGGCTCGGCCTGGCGATCGTCGCCGCGATCGCCGAAGCGCACGGCGGCCGGGTGCTGCTCGACACCGTGCCCGGCGAAGGAGCGACGTTCACCATGGAGATCCCCGTCGCGGAAGGTGCGGACCGGTGACCAGTGTGCTCGTGGTGGAGGATTCAGCCAGGATCGGCGCCTTCGTCGAGAAAGGCCTGCGGGCGCAGGGTTTCGCCACCCGCTGGGTCAAGACCGGCTCCGAAGGCCTGACCGAGGCGTTGACCGGCGCGCACGACCTCGTCGTCCTCGACCTCGGTCTCCCGGACCTCGACGGCTCGGATCTGCTGCGGGCCCTGCGCGCGGCGGGCCGGACGGTGCCGGTGATCATCCTGACCGCGCGGGACAGTGTCGTCGACCGGGTCGCCGGGCTGTCCGGCGGCGCCGACGACTACCTGGCGAAACCCTTCGCCTTCGAGGAACTGCTGGCGCGGATCCGGTTGCGGCTACGGGGAAATCCCGAATCCGAGCCGGCGGTGCTGCGGGCCGGGAACCTCGCCCTCGACCTGCGCACACGGCGGGTTTCGGTGGCGGGGGAGGAGAAGGACCTCACCGCCCGCGAGTTCGCGCTGCTGGAGACGTTGCTGCGCAACCGTGGCCAGGTGCTGTCCCGCGAGCAACTGCTCGGCGGGGTCTGGGGATTCGATTTCGATCCGGGCTCGAACGTGGTGGACGTCTACATCCGTTACCTGCGCGGGAAGATCGGCGCCGAGCGGATCGAAACCGTGCGGGGGATGGGCTACCGGCTAGGTGAGTCCTGATGAGACGGTTCTCATCGCGCTCTCACGACGGTCTCTTTCTCGGGCCGCACAGTGGTTTCCATGACCACGACACTGCTTCATCTCACCGTCGACCTCGTCGCCGCCGTGATCCTCGCCTACGGCATCTACGCCCGTCGCCATCATCGCGGTGACCTCGCCTGTGCCTATCTCGCGCTGAACGTCGGCGTCTGCGTTTCGGTCGCCGTGTTGCTGTCCGTGTCGACCGCGAGCGCGCTCGGGCTCGGGCTTTTCGGGGTACTGTCGATCATCCGGCTGCGGTCCGATTCGATCAGCCAGCAGGAGGTCGCGTACTACTTCGTCGCGCTGGTGCTCGGCCTGGTGAACGGGCTGCCGTCCGCGGACTGGCGGATCGTCGCCGTCTTCAATGTGCTGTTGCTCGCCGTCATGTACGTGGCCGACCACCCGTCGCGCACTCGCGGCCCGCAGCGGCGGACGGTCGTGCTCGACACCGTGTATCCCGACGAGCAGACGATGCTGATGGAGCTGCGCGGGCGGCTCGGCGGAACGGTCGTACGGCACAGTGTGTCCGAAGTGGACTATGTCCGCGAGGTCACCGTCGTCGACGTCCGGTTCCGGCCGGACACCGCCGCCGTCGTCCACGGCGCTCCGGCAGGGCACCGGTGAGCGGGCGCGGGACGGCCACCGTCGCCGCGGTGGCGAAGAGGCTTCCTTCGCTGTCGCTGGCCGAAGTCGTCGCCACGAGCGGGCTGATGAGCCGGACGGACCGCAAGTACGTCCTGTCGCTCAACGACTTCCTGGCCGTCACCGACGTGCTGTCGCTCCGCTGCCTGGAAATCGACGGGCAACGGGTGTTCGGCTACTCGTCGACCTATTTCGACACGCCGGATCTGGCGATCTTCCGCGCGCACCGGCAGGATCGCCGTCGCCGGTTCAAGATCCGCACGCGGACCTACACCGACTCGGCCGACACCTACTGCGAGCTCAAGGTCAGCGGACGGCGCGACGAAACGGTCAAGGTCCGCCGCCCGCATCCGGCCGAGGCGGCGCATGGCCTGACCACGCCCGCGCTGACGTTTCTGGACGACGCCCTCACCGCCGCCTACGGCCGCCCCGCGCCCCGGCCGCTGCTCCCGGCGCTGGTCACCGACTACCGGCGGACCACCCTCGTCACCGCCGACACGCGGATCACCTGCGACACGTCACTGGTCTGGCGCTCCGGCCCGCGGAACCTGGCGGCGGGGGACGACCTGGTGCTGCTGGAGGTGAAGTCGGCTTCCGAGCGCAACAGCGTCACCGAAGCGCTGGCGAAACTGCGGATCCGGGAGCAGTCGGTGAGCAAGTACTGCGCGGGCCTCGTGGCGCTGGGGCTGGCGACCGGCGGGAACCGATGGCGACCGGCGCTGCGGCGGCTCGGGGTGGCGTAACGATCGCGACGCGTCCGCCGGGACGTCCGGCGCCGTCGGCCCGTCGCCGGCGCCGAGCGTGCAGGCCGCGGAGACGTCGTGCGTGACCGACGGCGCCGGGATGTGCACCGTGCAGCACGCGCTGGGCGCGGTCCCGGCGGTGGTGGTCGTCTCGGCGAACACGCCGGGACAGTTCAACGCGTACATGCTGAACACGGTGCAGGGTTCGTACACGGCGACCACGTTCAAGGTGCGGGCGATGTTCGATCAGACCACGCCGAAGGTGGGCGGGGCGATCTGGTTCAGCTATGCGGCCTATGGCGCACCGATCGTTCAACCGACCAGTTCGCGGTTGTTCCCGCCGGCGACCACACCTACAACACCTGAGTCGCCAGGCCGTTGACCGTCCAAAATGGACCGTAATCGACTACCGGGGCCGGTCGTCCAGCTCGTCGGACAGGATCGCGTCGATCCGGAGGCCGGCTCGCCGCAGTACCCGGATGCTCGCCCTCAGTGACAACACGATGCCGATGACGACCACGACACCGAGCCCGATGGCGACCGGATTCGCCACGAGCGCCTCCCTGCCCGATGGGCCCGGACGGCGTGCCGCCCGGCGCTGGTCCCTGAAACCTAGACGAGCTGGCTTTGCCCCGCGCCGGAAACCAGCTGATCGGCCTAGGCGATCGGGGCAGGTGAACGCTGTGATAGCTTGGAGCGAACTGGGACTTCTGTGCGTTCGCAAACCCGCTGTTCGGGCGGGGACGGCTCCCGCGGAGGTGTCAGGGCACCGTTGGGGCCGGTAGCTCAGTTGGTTAGAGCAGGGGACTCATAATCCCTTGGCCGTCGGTTCGAGCCCGACCCGGCCCACCACATCGACATCGCCGCAGACCTGCTGGGATGTTGGCCGTTCGGCGGCAATTTCGCCTCGGCGTTGATCGCGACTGGGCTCCGTTGTGTCTCCGTTTGCTCCGGTGTGCCGATAGTTGGAGAAAGTGCTCTGCGGAGCCGGTTGGTGGCGTAGCAGCCCCAGCATTCGAATCTGCAGCCGGACCACAAGCTGATCTCACAGCCGTCGAGCCACTTCAAGAGGCCAAGCCGAAGCGCGAAGCGAGCTGGAGGGGCTGGCCTCTGCAGCTCGAGTCCGAACGTTGCCGGAGCAACGCTGACGCCCGCGACGTGGGCGACCGGCTCAATGTCTTTACGCCGCCTGACACCGAGGAGACACCGGCGTTCCGCATTGCCGGTGTTCGGAAAACCATCGTCTTCCGAAGACCACCTTGGGGGCTAGGCCAGAGCGCTTCCAATGCCGGTGCCTGCTTCTGGAGGATGAAAGGGTCAGCCACTTTCGTTGCTCTGTCGAACACGCCATTGGTGAAAGTCGCCCTGCGGAACCAAGCGTCGCCGGTGAAATTCGCGTCGCCAAACACGTCAAAGCCGGTGAAGGTTGCCCGGTCGAACGACGTGGCGCTGCCGAAGAACGTCGCCTCGTCGAAGCAGACGATTCCGAGGCGTGCGCTGGATAAGTCGAAGTTGATGAGTTGCGCACCGATGAGATCCAGGTCGAACAGGCTCCAGTAGGTGGCGTTGCACCTAGGAGTGAGGTGGGCCTTGAGTAGGCGTTGAGCCGTGGGCCGGACTTCCCGTTCCCGGACTTGTTCGCGGCGAAGCTCATGGCGATCAGCACTGGCATCATCGGCGACGCGTTTCTTGTGTGCCTCGGTGGCCGCTGCGACGTCTTGCTGGTGGGCGAGGGCGCGTTTGCGATTGCCGAGGTCGGCTTCGGTGGAGTGCTGACGACGCCACGCGAGGCACAGGGCGACCACGCCGCCGCTGCCGCTGCTGAGCCCGATCTTCAGTGCGTCCAGCCGTGCCTTCACCAGGTCCGAGCCGGTGAGTCCAGCGGTGGCTGGTCACCACAGCACGATCACCGCGCTTGTGATCAGGATGGTGATCCGAGGGCGGTCGTCCACGTTATGGCCGAGGTCAGCTCCTGCAGCTGTCTTCCTGTCGCGGATACCGGGGGTGCTGCTGGTCGTGGCCGCGTGTCGTCGGTCATGTCCTGGATCGTCGTGGAATCCGGTCAGGATGTTGCAACCCGAGGTGATCACCTGGGTGAAGCTGTCCACGGTTGTTGGCTGGCGCTGAGCCGGGTTCGATCGCGTCTGGGGTGTCGCGGTGGTGTTGATGCGCGTTTTCGCCGCGCTCGGGGGTGGCGGATGCGATCGTCCTGTTCAGATTTGGCCGCGACGTGCTAACACGATACGCCGTCGCCCAGTATCTCGTGCGCGAAAAGTGGCCCGGGCGGAACGCGAAACGTTCAAGCCGGGCCACTTCGTCGATGGGGTCTCCGGGCCAACGGACACCAGCCATGCTTCCCCGAGAGTCGACTGCATCCCACTGCGGCTGCTTCGACGGATCGGCCCTGCCTGCGCGGGGACGACGAGGGCAAGACCGCGTTCGCGGCCAACCCGGACGATCTGGCCCCGCCTGCGTGGGACGCCCCGGACGACGGCATCCTCCGTGGACCAACCCCGCCTGTGTGGGGACAACTTCGCTCACGAGCGGGGCGTCGACCACAAGACGGGGGCCAACCCCGCCTGAGTGAGGGTGACAGTAACTGACCTGGTTGTTTGAAGATCATACTGGCGAATTCCGTTCAGTCTGGTCGCCGTCGCGTGGGATCACAATCCTTGATCAGGTCCGGCTTGCCTGGGTTAGTTACTCCGTCAGGAACTAGGGGCGATTTAAAGGGCGTAATTGCATGTCGAACGAGGTCGACTGACGTCGACTGGGAGCATGGGCGATCGCAAACATCCCAGCTAGGTCGACTGAGGTCGACTCGAAAGGACTCGTACCAGTTGCCCGCTGATTAAGAGTGCCTGAGATCGCACTCGCAGCGTCCGAAGCCACAGCCGAACTTATCCCCAGGAATCTAACCAGACAGCCCGGCTCAGCTCCGGCCACTCCTGACTGGCATAGACAAAGCGTATAGCGGGGACGCGATACTAACGCGAAACGGGAAACGAGTTGGGGCCGGACACAACGTTGCGTCGTAGTGGCGAGGTCTCCGATCGATCGGGTCTTCTCGACCCGATCGATCGGAGACAGGAACCGTGGCCCGCATGACGGGCATGTGAAGTCAACCAGAGGCTAGGTTGCAGGGTAGTAGATCATCTGGTCTCCCACGAATCCGGTGAATCCTGCCGTGGTTTCAGCCATATCCCATTGCAGGATGTTGTCAGTGCCTGTGCTCACCATGATCTCGTGGATGACCTTCGACATCGGTCCCGGGTGTTCGTGCCAGTTGTCCCGGTCGTTGTAGGCGATTCGCCACGTGTCCGGGTCGGCCGAGTCGGTGATCCACCAGAACGTGCCACCCTCATCGTGGCTGGCCCATGGGTACAGCCCGCCAGGCTCGGGGAACAGCCGGTAGGACACATCCTTGAGATATCCGGTGTCCACGTCCGCGAAGATCCTGAGAAGCTGGTCATTGTCCCGCTTAACGTTCGCGAGTTCATCGGCACTTTGCGCCGGGTTGCCGACCTCGATGCTGTCCCGGTACGCACCGGACGGAAATCGGGTCAGCAGTGCCTTGTAGTCGCTGGGCAATGGTATGCCCAACTCACGCTCGACGGTCTGCCAGTCCAGCTCCGGTTGGAAGTCGCCGGGCCGCCAGCTGACGAGGCGGGCAACCTCGTCGACATAGGACTGTCGTGGTGGGTCTGTCATGCTTTCTCCGAATCGCGATCAGGCAGTCCTGAATGAGTCACATCGTTCCTTGACGGCGTTACCGGTGGGGACGTTGTGGATGCTAGCGAAGCAGTTCGCTCCGTTCGAGGAGATCGCCTCGATGAAGATCCACTCCGGCATGGCGGCCGTGTCGCTGGGGTATTGCACGTGGACCTCGTAGATGACCGAGACGTCCCTGGCCGGGTGCCGGTCCAACATGTCGCCGACGGCGTTCTCGACCGTTTTCACGTCTGACAGGTTGACCTCTCGGTACTGGGTCACGATGCCGCTCGCCGGGTTTCGCAGCGACCGACGGCTGACCCCGGTGCGCCTCTAGCTCCTTTTCCCGGACCTTCTGCTTGTCCACGACCGTGCACGCCGCCGCTGCGTGGAGCCCGGCTTTGGACTTGCATCCCTTGAGCTGTTTCAGCAGGTCGCGCAGGTTGTCGATGACGCGGCGTGCGGCCAGCTTGACGTCCTTGAAGGTCCGGATGCCCTTCACGATCCGTACTGTCGTACTGATGGCGTCCGGGATCTTGGAGATGAAGCGGGCGATCTTGAGGATGGGAAGCGCGTTGATGACGGTCATCACGCACGAGATGAAGTCACCCTCCATGAAGCATCGCTTCGCATCCGTGAAGCCGACCAGATCGAGGATGACCTGGCCACCCTCGGCAACGATGAGCCCGAGTAGGTCCTTGTTCGCCTCGGTGCGTGCCCTGTTGTACTCATCGACCCCCGCCTGGCCCTTCTCGGCGCGCAGGTCGTTCTCCTCGTCCGGGGTGAGCGCGGGAACTTCGCTGTCTTCGTTGATGGCCTCCTCGGCTTCCCGGCGGTCTTGTTCTTCGTCTGCCTTGCGGAGTTCCTCCTGAAGCTGAGCTAACTGGGCCTGGATAGCTTTGGCGTCCTCTTCGGCGTTTTTCGCTCTTGCTTCGATGTTGTCGGCGTACTTCTCGGCGTTCCTTGCGGCCGAGTCGGCGTCCTTGGCGTATTGGTCCGCGCGTGCGGCGGCCTGACGTGCTTCATCGGCGTCCCGTTCTGCCTGTTCGGCCGCCTTCACCGCCGCGGCATCTGCTCGATCACGTGAAAGCCAGTGGTCACGAGGGCTTGGTGGCGAAGCTCCGCACTGCCGCCTACACCCCCGGGCGCCGCAGCAACGCCTGGCTGAAACATCCGCTGATCCAGACGACCGAGGTGATCGTCTGCGGCTACCGGCCCGGGCAGGGACGGCTGGACGGACTGATGGGCGGGCTCCTGCTCGGTGCCCACGACCCGGACACCGGCGACCTGGTCTACATCGGTGACGTCGGCACCGGCTTCACCGAAGCCGAACGAGCCCGCTTGCAAGCCCGGCTCGACCCTCTCCGGCGCGAACGGCAACCGTTCGCGGTCGCCCCACCCCAGGCCGACGCCCGGCGAGCGCAGTGGGTGGAGCCGGAGCTGGTGGGTGAGGTGGTGTTCCGGCAGTTCACCCGCGGCGCCGGCCGCCTGCGGCACACCGCGTGGCGGGGCCTGCGCGACGACAAGGAGCCCGCCGACGTCCTGGCCCCGCAACGACGCGAGCCCGCCTCCGCCGAGGCTCGAGCGAAGGCACCTGCCCGAAAGACCACGCGTGAGCATGCACAAGGTGAACCGGTGGCCGAGGATCAGCCCACGGCTTCACCGGTGGTCGGGGCGAAGATCACTGTCCAGGCCGGTGACCGGAGACTCGTTCTGTCCAATTTGGACCAACCGTTGTATTCGGACGGGTTCACGAAGGGGGAGGTGATCAACTACTACTCGCGTATCGCGCCGGTGCTGCTGCCGCATCTGGCCGGGCGTCCGGTGACGTTCATCCGCTTCCCGGACGGTGTCGGCGGTGAACAGTTCTTCGAGAAGAACGTCCCGCACGGCGCGCCGTCGTGGCTGCAGACCGTCCGGATCGCTCGCAGCGGCACCCGCGGTTCGACAGAGCCGATCACGTACGCGTTGCTGGACGAACTCGCCGCGGTGGTGTGGGCGGCGAACATGGCCGCCCTCGAACTCCACGTTCCACAATGGACCATCGACGACGACGGCACGCAACGCCCGCCGGACCGGCTGGTGTTCGACCTCGACCCCGGGCCGGGAACCTCGATCGTGCACTGCTGCCGCGTCGCCGAACGACTGCACGACGCCCTGGCAGACGACGGGCTGACCTCGCTGGCGAAGACGTCCGGCTCGAAGGGCATGCAGCTCTACTGCGCGATCGCCACCGACGACCCTGCGGCGCCGTCAGCGTATGCCAAGAAACTCGCGCAACGGCTCGCCCCGGAGACGCCGGACCGGGTGACCGCGGTGATGGCCAAAGCCCAGCGGACGGGGCGGGTGTTCATCGACTGGTCGCAGAACAACCCCGCCAAGACCACTAGCGCCCCGTACTCGTTGCGCGGCCGCGACCACCCGACGGTGTCCACCCCGGTCACCTGGGACGAGGTCCGCGGCTGCCGCCGTCCGGCACAGCTGGTGTTCACCGCGGACGACGTCCTCGATCGCGTCGGCGAACACGGCGACCTCTTCGGCGACCTCAACGCCACGCGAGCGGCTCTCCCATAGCGCTCGACCGTCCGGGACGAACCCGTTGTCGCCAACCGGCGAAGGCGTGGAACGCGTCAAGAAGCGCGGTGAATGTTTCGCGGCGCAACACCTGACGGGAAATCAAGCCTCACAACAGGTCGAGGACTGGATCAGGGTGTGCCGCGAGGTGCGGTGGGAATCCCGACGAGGCTGTGTGACGGTGCGGAGTTCGTTGTTCCGATGCTGGGTCACCCGCAATCTTGTACCGTGATTTCGGTGGACGCGACACAGCCGCAGACCGAAGCAGTGCCCGGCCTGACCCTCGCCGACGGGCGTTACCGGCTCCTCAGGCAGTTGGGGCGCGGCGGCTACGGCCGCGTCTGGCTGGCCGACGACGCCGTTCTGGGGGTGCAGGTGGCCGTCAAGGAGGTCGCGGTCCCGCCAGGGGGCGCCGGGGTGACCGCCGAGATGATCGAACGGGCCTCGTGGGAGGCCCGCAACGCCGCTCGGCTGCGCGATCATCCCAACATCGTGACCGTGCACGACGTGCTCGTCGAGCGAGGTGTGCCGTGGACGGTCATGCAGTACATCCCCGGCCGGTCGCTGGCCGACGAGGTCGACCTCGCAGGGCCGGTTCCTGTCGCGACAGCCCAGCGCGTAGCGGCGGCGATGTTGTCGGCCCTGTCGGCGTGTCATGAAGCGGGAGTGATCCACCGCGACGTCAAGCCGCATAACATCATGCTCGCCGCGGACGGCACGCCGATGCTCACCGACTTCGGCATCGCGAAGGCCGCAGGGCAGACGACCATGACCGAGGACGGCATGGTGATCGGCTCGATCCCCTATCTCGCGCCCGAGCGAGCCAAAGGACACCCTGCGACGTCCGCCTCCGACCTGTTCTCGCTGGGGGTGACCATCTTTCACGTAGTGGAGGGGGTGTCGCCGTTCGACCGGGGGTCGGGGATGGCGACCCTGTCGGCGGTCCTGGTAGACGACCTGCCTGCCCCAGTCCGGTCCGGGCCGCTCACCGCAGTCATCCAGGGGCTCACGGTCAAGGATCCCGGCCTGCGGTTGACCGCCGCGCAGGCCACTGCGCTGCTGGCCGGACAGCGGTCAAGGCCGATGCCCGAGCAGGATGAATTCGACGTCGTCCTGGAGCACGCCGGCCGCAAGAAGATCCAGGTCATCAAGGTCGTTTACGAAGCGCTCGGCCTCGGGCTTGACCTGCGAGCAGCTAGGGACCTCGTCAACACGGTCCCCACGACACTGCTGAAGCAGGTCTCCCGGCGGACCGCCGACGAGGCCAAGCGGAAACTCGAGGCGGCCGGGGGCATCGTCAGCTTGACGCCCGAAGCCGGAGAACATGTAACGCCGGAACCGACCCGGGAATACACGCGGCGACCGCGTGCCTGACAATCCCATGAGCAAGCTCGCCGTCATCCGCCGGATCATGCACCCGCCCGGCTACGCGCCCGCGACGCCCTCAACCACAGCCTCCGACTGGACTGACCCCGACATGTGCGGGCACCTGGGCGCAACCTGAAGCCGAGTGCCCGAAACTCAGCCTCATGGGTGTGGATAGCAGGCTCGTGAACTGCGAAAAGGTCAGGGAGGCGATCTGCTGCGACAGGCGCAACCCAGCTAACTCTACCGGCGCAATGCGCATATTCGAGCGTGCGATAAAGCCCGGCTTGGACGTGCTATTCGACCATATGGTCGACAGACGCTGGGACGTTCCCGTGCTCGTCGAGCGAGGTGAGCCGTGGATGGTCGTGCGGTACGCCGAACGCGTCCGGCTCAAGAAACCCGCGATCGAGGCGCTGGCCACCGCCGGGGCGTTCACCAGCCTCGGCCCCGAGCGACGCCAAGCACTCTGGGCCGCCGGGGCCGCGGCCACCACCCGGCCCGAGCACCTCCCCGGCCTCGCGCCCGGCCTGGACGCACCGGCGCTACCGGGGATGACGCGGTTCGAGGTCACCGCCCGCCGACCTGTGGGCACCGGCATCTCACCCGGCTCCCACTCCGTCGAATACCTCCGGACCTGGCTCACCGAGCACGCCGCCATCAGCGCCGCCCAGCTCAGCCAGGCCGAGGACGGGGCGCGGGTGTGGATCGGGGAGCGGTCACTCACCGGCGGCGCCCCGCCACCGCGAGCAAGGCGTTGCTCGCCAGCAGCACCTTCCTACACCGGTGAAACAGTCCCGGGGAGACGAGGATGTTGGCCATGCCGGTCTCGTCCTCGAGGTTGAAGAAAGTGTGTTCCGAGGAATCGCTGAAGTTACCGAAGGATCGTCGACACTCGTCGCGGATCAGGGGCGCCCGTTGGATCTCCGGGGTTTAGCGTCGGGATCGCGTGATTTCCGATGACCGGAGCGAACCGGGAATGGCTTGTGGGGCCTCATTTCCGGTGGCTAAATCTCATTGATCTTGGCCAATATTGGCAAATATGCCATTGAGTTGAGATTGATCATCGCTGGGCCATCTGACTGGGCCTTGGCGACTCGCCGATCATCGTCGCGTCCTCACGTGTTGGCGTGGAGCACCAAGGTCGTAGAGCTCGTCGAGCGCTGCAGTCGCCACGGTCGGAGACTCGGTGGCACAAACGAACCAGCAGGGTCCGCTCATGCCGAAGAGCGGAGGTCTTGGCCGGTTACGACTCCGGTGTCCTGGTTCCGCGGGGGCCTGGCCACCGGCAGCGACACCGTCACGACCAGGCCGCCGCCGTCGCGGGGCTCTGCGTACACGTGGCCGCCGTGGGCGTGGGCCACCGTACGCACGATCGACAGTCCGAGCCCGGCACCCGTCCGGGTGGCCAGCCGATCCGTCGTGAGCCGGCGGAACGGCTCGAACAGGCCCGGCAGCTCATAAGGCGGCACCACCGGCCCTGTATTGGTGACCACCAGTTCGACCAGCCCGTCCGGCCGGGTGCCGCTGGTGACCTCGACCCAGCCGTCCGGCACGTTGTGGCGCACGCCGTTCTCCACCAGGTTCTGCACGAGTCGTTCCAGCAGGACCGCGTTGCCCATGGCCGGGGCTTCGCCTGCGGACGTGGTCACGGTCGGGTGCTGTGCGGCCACGTGCGTCACGACGTCCGCGAGGTCCACATAGGACAGTTCGCCCAGCTCGCGGTCCGATTTGGCCAGCGTGAGCAGGCCGTCGATCAGCCGCTCGTGTCGACCGTTGATCTCCAGCAGTGTCTCGCCGAGCTGCCGGACCTCCACCGAGACATTGCGACGCCGTACCGCGATCTCAAGCAGGGTGCGGTTGAGCGTCAGGGGGGTGCGTAGCTCGTGGGAGGCGTTGGCGATGAACCGGCGCTGCCCGTCGAAGGAGTGGTCGAGCCGTTCGAGCATCAGGTCGAACGTGTCGGCGAGCCGTTTGACCTCGTCCGGTGGGCCGTCGAGGGCGATGCGTTCGTGCAGGCCGCGGTCGCTGCCGGGGGAGTCGGCGATGCGCCGCGCGGCCCGGGTCATCTGGTCGATCGGCTGCAGCATCCGGCCGGCGATCAGCCAGCCGATCGCGATCGCCGCGGCCGCGACCAGGCCGAGTGCGAGGCCGCCCTGGACTAGCAGAGCCATGAGCGCGTCGGTCCGGGTTTCCTCGGCGACCTCGTTGAGGGCGTCGGCCTCTGGCGCGAAGGTGCCCTTGAGTACGGTGGTCGATTCGCGGTTGGACAGCTGCCTGGACATCAGCACGTACGTCGCGCCGAGCAACAGGATGCCGGCGAGCAGGAACAAACCGCCGTATACGAGCGTCAGGCGGGTCCGGATGGTCAGGCGTTTCACGGAATGCGGTACCCCGCTCCCGGCTCGGTCACGATGATCGGTGGGTCGCCGAGCTTGCGGCGCAGCTTGAGGATCGCCATCCGCACGGTGTGGGTGAAGGGGTCGGCGTGCTCGTCCCATGCCTTCTCCAGGAGTTGCTCGGTGGACACCGCGCCGCCGTCGGCGCGCAGCAGTTCGGTGAGGACCGCGAACTCCTTGCGGGACAGCGGGACGTAGCGGCCGTCGCGATACACCTCGCGGCGGTGCGGGTCGAGCCGGATGCCCGCTCGGGCGAGCACTGGCGGCGCGGCTGGCCGGGAGCGACGGCCCAGCGCGGTCACCCGCGCGGCCAGTTCGCGGAACGCGAACGGCTTGGGCAGGTAGTCGTCGGCGCCGAGGGCGAGGCCGGCGACCCGGTCGTCGACGTCGGCGGCGGCGGTCAGCATCAGTACCCGGATATCGCCGCCGCGGGCGACGAGTACCCGGCACACCTCGTCGCCATGGATGACCGGCAGGTCCCGGTCGAGCACCACCACGTCATAGTCGTTGACGCCGGCTCGCTCCAGCGCGGCGGCGCCGTCGTGCACCACGTCCACCGCGTGTGCGTCCGCCCGCAGCCCTTCGGCCACCGCGTCCGCGAGGAGTGGCTCGTCCTCGACCACCAGGATTCGCATGGGTCCATGGTGACGCACGGTCGTGTCACTTCCGCGTCAACGTTTCCGGAGACGGCCGAGTGACATCACGCTCGCTGTACTTCGACGCATGAAACGACTCATGTGTGTGCTCGTGTCGTTGCTGCTCGTCGGACTCGCCGGCTGCTCGTCAGCCACCGATTCCGGCGCGGCCACGGCGGAGGACAAGCAGGCGGGGCTGAAGTTCGCCCAGTGCATGCGGGAGAACGGCGTGCCGGACTTCGAGGACCCGACGTTCGACGAGAACGGCGAGATGGAGCTGCGCTTCCCGCCGGGCACCGACCCGAACGCGGTGAAGCCTACGCAGGAGAAGTGCAAGAGGTACCTGCCCAACGGCGGTGAGCCGGAGAAGATGAACGCGGAGGATGTGAAGAAGTTCCAGGCGTACGCCAAATGCATGCGGGAGAACGGCATGCCGGACTACCCCGACCCGGACGCGGAGGGGCGCAGCCGGTTCGAGAGCGGTAAGGAGCCCGACCCGAACGACCCCGACCTCAAGACGGCGCACGAGAAGTGCGGCGAGCACCTGCCGGGCGGCGGCGGTGGGGGTGTCGTGATCCTGGGGGGCGGCAAATGAGCCGGCGCGGGGCAGGCCGGGTGGTGATCGTGCTCGTCGCCGTGCTCGCCACCGGAGCCGCGGTCACGGCCGCGGCCGGCTTCTGGGGTGGTGAGAAGCCTGCCGAGACCGGCAGCGACCTGCCCGTGGCGACCGCGAAGGTGATCAGGCAGACGCTTGTCGATACGCGGACCGAAAACGGCGAGCTCGGCCACGGCGCCCCGGTCGAGGTGACCGGCAAGCTCGCCGGGACGTTGACCGCGCTGCCGGCCGTCGGGCTCACGGTGGAGCGTGGGCAGGCGATCTACTGGGTCGACGACACGCCGGTCGTGCTGCTGTACGGCACGCTGCCGGTCTATCGTCCGCTCGTGCCGGACACCGAGGGCACCGACGTGGAGCAGTTCGAGAACAACCTCGCCGCGCTCGGCTACCGCGGGTTCACGGCGGACAGGAAGTACACCGCGCAGACGGCCACCGCGGTGAAGAAGTGGCAGAAGGACCTCGGCCTGCCGGAGACCGGCACGATCGAGCAGGGCCGGATCCACTACGCGGCCGGGCCGGTGCGGGTGGACGGCCATAAGGCGACCGTCGGCGCTGACGTCGCGCCGGACGCGCCTCTGCTCTCCTACACCGGGTCGGCGCGGCTGATCACGGTCGAACTGGGCGTGGCCGACAAGCGGCTCGCGGTGAAGGCCGCCGCGGTGACCGTCACCCTGCCGGACGACAGGACCACGCCGGGCTCGATCACCGGCACCGCGACCGTCCTCGTCCCCGCCAGTGGGACCCCTGGCAGCAAGGCGACGACCATCATCGAGGTCACCGTCGCGGTCGCCGACCAGAACGCGCTCACCGGGCTCGACGAGGCGTCCGTAAAGGTCGCGTTCAGCGCCTCGCGGCGAGAGAACGTGCTGACCGTGCCGGTGGCCGCGTTGCTCGCGAGGTCCGAGGGCGGGTACGGCGTCGAGGTCGTGAACGGGACGGCCACCAAGATCGTCGCGGTGGAGACCGGCCTGTTTTCCGGCGGCCGCGTCGAGATCTCCGGCGAAGGGCTGGACGAGGGCATGACGGTGGGGATGCCGTCATGAGCGGGGCAGTCGTGGAACTGGACGGGGTCGGCAAGTCCTACGTCGGCGGGGTCGCCGCGCTGCGCGACGTGTCGCTGTCCGTGGGGTACGGCGAGCTGGTCGCGATCGTCGGGCCGTCCGGGTCCGGCAAGTCGACCATGCTGCACCTGATCGGCACACTCGACCGGCCGTCGGCAGGCACGGTACGGATCGACGGCCACGACATCGCGGCACTGACCGACCGGCAGCTGTCCGCGTTGCGGGCCACCCGGATCGGGTTCGTGTTCCAGCAGTTCCACCTCACACCCGGACAGTCCGCTGTGGACAACGTGGCGGACGGCCTGCTGTACGCGGGCGTGACGGCCCGCGAACGGGCGCGGCGGGCCGAGACGGCGCTGATCCGCGTCGGCCTCGCCGAACGGCTCGGCCACCGGCCGCACGAGTTGTCCGGTGGGGAGCGGCAGCGGGTGGCGATCGCTCGAGCGGTCGTCGGCGAGCCGGCGCTGCTGCTGGCCGACGAGCCGACCGGGAACCTGGACTCCGCTTCCGGTGCGGGCGTGATGGACCTGCTGTGGGAACTGCACGAGGGCGGCACCACGGTCCTGGTGATCACGCACGACCGGGAGATCGCCGGCAGCCTGCCCAGCCAGATCCGGCTGCGTGACGGGGCGGTGGTGTGATGCTGTCGCCAGCGCGCCTTCGCCCGCGTGACGTGCTCCGTGTCGGAGGCGCCGGCCTGCGAACCCGCCCACTACGGGTTTTCCTTTCCGCTCTGGGCATCGCGATCGGGATCGCCGCGATGATCGCGGTGGTGGGGGTGTCGTCGTCGAGCCGCGCCGAGCTGGACCGGCAACTCGCCGCGCTCGGCACGAACCTGCTCACCGTCGCGCCCGGCAACACGATGACGGGCGGCACCTCCACGCTGCCGACCGAGTCCGTCGACATGATCCGCCGCATCGAACCGGTACAGGAGGTGGCGGCGCTCGGCGAGGTGCCGGACACGAAGGTGTACCGCACGGACCGGATCCCAGAGGCCGAGACCAGGGGCCTGTCGGTTCAGGCCGCACACCTCGACCTGCCGGAGACAGTAGGCGTGACGGTGGCCGACGGCACGTGGCTGAACGCGGCCACTGCCGAATACCCGGCCGTGGTGCTCGGCTCGCAGGCCGCGTCGCTGCTCGGCGTCCTCTCGGCACGCGAGGGTGTCCAGGTCTATCTCGGTGGCCAGTGGTTCACCGTGGTCGGCATTCTCGACACGGCACTGCTCGCGCCCAAGCTGGACACCGCCGCACTGGTCGGCTGGCCGGCCGCAGAGTCCTATTTGGACTTCGATGGTCACCCGACGACCGTCTACACGCGAGCGTCCGACGCGTCCGTCGAAGCGATGCGCGGCGTGCTCGCCGCGACCGCGAACCCCCAGGCACCCAACGAGGTCCGGGTGTCCCGTCCGTCCGACGCGCTGGCCGCCCGCCAGGCGGCCGACCGCGCGTTCACGGGTCTGCTGCTGGGACTCGGTGCGGTGGCGCTGCTGGTCGGCGGGGTCGGGGTGGCCAACACGATGGTGATCTCCGTGCTGGAGCGGCGTGCCGAGATCGGCCTGCGCCGCTCACTCGGCGCCACCCGCGGCCAGGTGCGGCTCCAGTTCGTGGCCGAGTCGCTGCTGCTGGCCGCGCTCGGCGGTGTCGGCGGGGTACTGCTCGGCGTCGCGGCCACTGGCGGCTACGCGGCAACCCAGAACTGGCCGACCGTAGTGCCGGCGTGGGCGATGCTCGGCGGCGTCGCCGCGACACTGGTGATCGGTGCGATCGCAGGCCTCTACCCGGCCATCCGCGCCGCCCGCCTGCCACCGACCGAGGCGCTCGCAACGCCATGAGCCATTCCGGCGCCGGTGGCCGGGGTAACGGGACCCAGCCACCGGCGCATCAGTTGATCTGCCGTACTCGTCGCAAGTTCCCAAGCCCAAACGCACGCTCTTGCCGCGATGAGGACCTTCGGACAGGCGGCTGTACCAGCCCCACGCTGCCCGGTCGCCGCAGCCGCCGGCTCGCCCGGCCAAGGATTTGCCAAAGTGTTTGAGACTGATCATGGTGACCTCGCCGTGAGACAACCGAGAACGCGCCGGTAGTACAAGATCGACTCGTTACGAGCGGTGGGAACCTACAGGCGAACGCTGGAGGTTCCGATCCGGCCAGGCACGGGCACCCCGAAGCGGTGTCCGTGGGGGCATGAGTTGGCGGTCGGTGGAGTGCGGCAGGGCTGGTCGCAGGACTATCGGGCGCCGGAATGGCTGTGTGAGGCCTGCCATGCACTGACCGGTGTCGGCGGAGTCTGGGCCATGATCGACACCGCCGTCGAACGGCAGGTCATGGAAACCGGCGTTGACGAGTACGGCCTGCACCTGGTCGTTCTGCCGCCGCCGGTGTCCGCCGGGATCGGCGCCATCCAGCTTCGGGAAAATCCGCCACATCCACGATCTGCTCACGAAGACCTTCGAAGGCGGCCGCGTCGAGGACTTCGTCATCGACGGCTCGTTTCCCGGCACAGACGCCGATGACGAACACGTGCACGCCGCGGCGATCGCCTGCTCCGCGGAGATCATCCTGAGCTGCGACAACGGTTTCTCCCTGACCGGGCAAGACCCGGATTCCCTGCCCTATGAGGTGTACACGCCCGACGAGTTCTTCGTCCTCGTCGACGACAGCTCGCCGCAGCTCGTGCGCGAGGTGACCGGCCAGTAAACGGTGTACGGGCAGGGCCGGCGGGCGCGGCGATCTGGCCGGCCCGCTGATCGATGCCGGATGTCCCGTTTTCGCCGAGCGAGTCCGCAACCACCAAGGGCAGCTGTCCTTGATGGCTGCCGGCCCGACCCCGGGAATAACGCCGCTCCCAATGGTCAGCCACGGCGACAGCGAGTCGTAAAGCCCTGCTTGGCCCGCCGTGTCGTCGCCGTGAACGGCGAGCCGCGCGGTGCCGCCGTGCAGGCCCGAAGTGTCGACCTGGTGCTGGGCTTCGCCTCGGTCGCTGCCATGGACACAAAGCCAGCATCCCGAGCGCGGTTCCTGGCCAGGCGGTGGTGCGCAACATAAAATGCCGCCCTGACGCAGACATGAATTTGACGGGCTCACGAAATCATCGCCTGACCCGCGCCTGCACGCGATAATCGTAGTGGTCCGGCATGCAATGAATAAGCGCATAAATAGCTCGCGCGGCTATGCCACGTTTGGCGGATGGTCGGTCCGGCGGGAGTCCGGCAGGGTACAAGAGTCGATGTTGTACGTCGACGAGCCAATCGCAGGGGGATGGCGGGGCATTCCAGACTGAGCCGTCAAATTCGTATTGAATGCGCGGATTCATGCCGCATTCGTACTGAACGGCCTCGGCGCCTGCGTTTCACGCAAATCGGATGGGGAGAAATGACGCGACAGTACGAGATGGACAACAGTACACCGGAGCTGAAGCAAGCGAGAACGACGCGTTTCCGGAGAGCGAGCCGGGCTGTGCTGGTGGGCGTGGCCGCACTGGCCGCGATGGTCAGCACGGCAGCCGTGACCAGTGCGGCACCGGCGCCATCGGCGCCCAAGGACGTGTCGACGGTGGTCGAGACACCGTTGCGGTTCGGTGGTTACGACGCCGCGGTTGCCGCAGCGAACGGCTACGAAATCCGGACCACGCCGGACGGCGCGCAGTATTCCGTAAAGAAGGGCACTCTGACTGGTGTGATCGCGCAGGATGTGGTGAATGGAAACTGCGGATCCTCCTGGGTTTGGCTCACCGCGCAAGGAAACCGATCGGTGATCATCGACACCGGATTCCGGGTTCGTGACGCAGTCGCCACCTTTTCCTGGACGGTGACGCTCGACGATTCCGGCGGCACGACCAAGCACGACTTCCCTGGTTTCTACGACGCCGATGGCTTGGTGGAGCTGAAGCGCTTCGTGCCCGGCCTGACGGTCGGTCCCGCGGCTGCCTCTGTCACACCATTCGCGAATTTTGCTATTTTGGTGGACGGCGCGGTCTGCTTCTCCGGCGGGCCGACCGACCCCGACTACATCTACTGAGCGCCTCGCGCTGATGAGGCGCTCGGGCAAGCGAAAGCGAGCGCCTCATGGAAGAACGGCCGATGGGGGACGCGGGGCCACCCCGCGTCCCCCATCCCCGCGAACATTTCGCCGCGTTTCCCGGCCCCGTGGTCGCGGCGTCCACCGGCATGGGCGTGGGCCCGATCGCGGAGGTCGGCACCGACCAGGTCAACGACCAGCCGTGGGCGATCGGCCTCGGCTACACGAATCGAGATCGGAAACTCAAGCTGATGATCCGAACCGTTCGCCCGGCGGAACAGCTTGATCCCCGAGGACGTCCGATAGAGAACGTCGAAATCCAGCTGCACAACTTCCTGGCCAGAACCGCGCCCCGCGACCACGGAGCGCCTGCCCCTACGCGTGCTGACCTGGACGCGAAAACCGAGCGGGTGCGGACAGCCCTCGCCGACGCGACGGCCACACCGGTGACCATCACGATCAACAACCTGCCCGTCGCCGGCACCCGGACCGACGCACTCGGGACCACGGTGATCGAAACCCTCTGGAACAGCTACTCCGTCCTCATCACCAGCACCCCCGACCACCTCGGCACCGTCGAGCTGCACACCGCGACACCGGCCGACGTAGCCCACCTCTGACCGCCCACGCCGGAAACTCGGCGAGCTCCAGCAACCTGGCCGGGGAAGTCGGCCAGTGAATGGGGTGGTGCGGGCTCCTGGCTTCGAGAAGTGTCGCTCGACTGGCGCAACCCAGGCTCGTGCTTACTGTCGGTGTTGGTAGATACGCTCATCGTCATGGGGAGTAACGAGACATTGGTCCGCGTGCACGCCGACATCGAGGTGCAGCAACAAGCCCCTCGACCAGTCCGGGGTGAGGGCCGGTGAAGCCCCACTGGGAGACGTCCGCCGGGGGGCGCGTCCAGGTGATCGGTACGTCAGCGGAAAAGTGGGCAACGCAATTGCCCGCAGCAATAGAGCAGGTGAAGAAGTCGGGACTGCTCGACGATCCGGAGACGGCTCGCAAACTGGAGGCGGCTCGCGACTTGATCGCCTCTGGCAAGGAGATCGCGCCGGATCGTGCCTGTGAGCTGTTCTCTACGCTGCTGGAGGTTCAAGGGCATCCGGCCGGCAGTTCCCGCACGGTGAATCTGATTCCCACGCGGGAGAACCCCAAAGCCATCAACGGACAAGCCTGCAGTGGAGGGAGATTTACGTCCGTCCAGCTCGTCGCGCGGAACCTGAGCGGCTCCGACGAAGAGGTCTCGAGAATGTCGAGCGTGCTGACCAGGGCACACGAACGCAACCGCGGCTAAGCACCATCCAGCCGCGGTTGGGTGCAACATGGCGGTACTCTTCCGCCTGCGGTGCCGGGATTACATACAGCTTGGTCTCGGAATTCAGCTCCAGCAAGCCCACGACCCGAGTATCCGAACCCTCAACGCGATCTGTCCATCGAAGGCGTCCTTGCGGATGTTCCGTTGGCTGCGGGAAATGATGTGCACGGTGGCTAGTACGGCAGTTGCCGCGGCCGAGGCACTGACCGGCATCCACTGGCAGCTTTCATCGACGTCGAATCGTTCGGCGACTTTGCCGGATTCCGGCAAGTGTCGAACCTGAGGTTGCAGGTGCCCGAGTAGATCGGGCTCCAATTGCGGCCGTTCGCCAGGAGCAGGTTCCGGTGGCATGCCTGCTTTCACGGCGGCCACTCCGCCGATCGCCGTACCGGCTGGCGCGACGGCCTGCCAGGCCATTCCTTCCGGTGCGGGAGTCTTCGTCCTGGTGGCCGAACTCGGCAGGCCGATGAGGCCGCCACCGATGACGACGTTGTTCTGATCGACGACGAGAACGCAGTCGGCTCGCGTGCCGCCGATGGTGGCCCAGCCGCTTAGGGCCGTGTCTCCCGCCAGCTAGACATCGGTTTCGCCGCGTGTGTTCCCTGGTTCGGTGCCACGGGGGAGTGGGGCCGGCGTGGAGAGGTGGGTGCCGAGTTCGGGTCCGCCGCAGCCGAGGGTGAAGGTGTCGTTGAACGGGTAGGCGCCGAGTGAGCGGGCCGCGGGTGCGGTGGAAGGGTAGCGTGAAGAAGGGTAACCGCAGCCTGGCGCTGCGTGTGGGGTCGAAGCGTTCGTACCTTGGATTCCGCGGCCGCTATGTGCGATGGGGTGGAAAACGAATTAACGTTCACTTCCGCTACCACATGGTCAAGGGAGGACGATGAGCTACCCGAAGCCATCAACCGGCCGGTTCGTGGGGGCGATCAGAACTGCTTACCGGGAGCTGATCGAAGGCGGGAAGGTCTCCCTCATCGTCGACCATAATGGTGCGGAGAAAACAGTCCGCATTGAGCCGGCTGTCTCGGGTGCGCCGCGCCTGGAGCTACGCATGACTGGAACCGTCGGGGAACTGTTCCTCGACGATCTGGATCCGTTCGAAGTGGACGAGACTTTGCCGGAGGACGTCGAGGAGTTCGCGTCGTTCACGCGAGCGTTGGTTGGCGGGGAGCTTGAGCTGGTCTTCAGGAAGACCTTGCTCGGCTGGAGTCCAGCCGCAGTCGAATGGCCCGGTGGGCGATGGTCGCTTCCAGGGAACCCTGGCGTCGTGGGTTTGTTCTTCCGGCCGCGCAGAGAGAAAGTACAGGGATACGCCTAAACCGAAACTGTAGACAGAGTGAGGACCGGGAGAAACCGGTCCTCACTCTGTCGCGTTAGCCCGGCTCACCATCCGCCACATGAAGCCCTTAAGACACATCGCCGTGGCGTTCGGCGGTCAGCGGTGCCGCTCAGGCGGCGTAGAGCGCGTCGATCGGGGTCGGAGGGAAGCGCTGGGACTGCGGAAACTCAGGTTCCGCAACCGTTAGACGAAGACTGGTCGACGATCCGGAGACGGCTCGCGACTTGATCGCCTCTGGCAAGGAGATCGCGACGGATCGTGCCTGTGAGCTGTTCTCTACGCTTCTCCCGCGTAGGAATCAAACCTCAAAGCCATCAACGGACAAGCCTGCAGTGGAGGGAGATTTACGTCCGTCCAGCTCGTCGCGCCGAACCTGAGCGGCTCCGATGAAGACGTCGAGGGCTATTACATCCCGGCGGACTTCGCCGCTGTCATCGCTGACGAGCGGGCTCCGGCAGGCGGGGTCGGCTCCTCGATGCGGCTGCTGACCGAGACTCAACGGCTCGCCGAAGCCCTCGGCCTGCCGGCAGACCTCGAACGTGACTCCGAAGAAGCCGTCGACGTCGCCGACGACGCAGACCCGACTGCCGGGGGCTGGCGGCGCTACGGCATCGAGGCTTATGTATGCCTCGTCCTGATCGAAGCGGCGAAGCTTTCCGTTTCGACCGGTGCCGCCATCGCGTTCGTCCAAGCCGACCGCGCGTCAAGCTTCCTCGTCGGACTCTTGCAGCGATGCTGGGCAGACCTGCGGATGGTCGTGGTCCCGGGGGAGGTTCTAGGCTGCGTGCGGTGACCGATCGGATCCAGAAGATCGTGGCGGAACTGCCGGACCTGGCGGACGTCACGGGTGTGTGGGCGGTGGCCGACGACCGTCTCGCGCAGGGCGACGCTGACTTCGTGGCAGACCTTGGTATCGCCCTTGCCGAGGCATACGGCGAAGACACTGGGGAGATGTGGCAGTACAAGAGTGTCTACGGCCACTTGCTCCGGTTGTTGGCCACCACCGCCGGTCGGCAGAACGTCATCCAGGCGCTGCGACTGGTTTCCCCCGTACGGTCCGGTGGCACGAAGCTGGACCGCTACACGGCCTCGTTGCTGGCGGCCGGCCACCCGGCGGACGACCTGGCCGTCGCGTTCACCGGGAAGGCCGCAGAGGAATTGCGTGCCTGCCTGGTCCACGAGCTGGTGCTCAGGGACATCGTGGTCACGGAAACGCCCGGGATCGCGGAGTGGGCGACGTCGCCACACTGGCGGGACCACCCGCTGGGCTGGTTGCCGCTGACACTGTCCGATGTAGAGGACCATCCGAGCATGCCGAGCTACAGCGCCGGTGGCGGCTCTCATCCGATGCCTTACGGCCCAGGTGAAAGCCGTGACACGGCGATCGTGGCTTCGACCGGCGGGCCGACGGCGCGGGAAACGACCACGGAAGCCGCAGCGACCGCCATGGCCATGGCCGTGGCGAACTGGGTCGAAGAGTCGAACGGACACATCGAGGCGCGCGTCTTTGACTTCGCCGAGCCCCTCGATGCCAGGTCCGTCCCGAGCGCGTTGCCGGCCTTGGGGCTGGAATGCCTGAACGGGACGGGCAGCAAGACCGCGCTCTCGGTGTCGGCCTGTGCGCCGACCCGGGTCTGGCAGCTGCTCTACTCTGCCGCGTCCACGGGCGGGGCCTACAGCTCCGGCGCCCAGGGCGCCTACGGACGCCTCGCGGCGTGGCAGTCCCTGGCCGGCCTCTCCTGCACTCCGGACGGCGCCTCCTTCCGCGAGGTCGAAGCGCGCGTCGAGGAGTGCAGCTGGCACGTCTTCGACGCCGACACGCACTGGTTCCACCGGGTGGCCTGGGACATCGGCGTGGCCGGCGTTGCTCCCGACCACAGACGGCTGGCCGTGCTGGCCGCGACGGACACCGACTGAGCGCGGTGTCGGTGTGCCCTCCCTGCCGTGATCCCAGCCCGAGGTGCTCCGACGGCAGAGCATGCAGGGCCCATGGTTCCGCTCGCCGGTCGGCCATAAAGTCACAGCGAGGCATTGATCGACATCGAGCTCGTCCGGCCTTGCTAGTCTCGCGTGCATGGCGCTGACTTCGCCGGACTCGTGGTCCGGCTCGCTGGAACGGCGGCTTCGAAGGATCGTCAAGCGGTGGGCGGTGTCCCGCAAGTCTTACGACGACATGGTCCTGCGTGCCTCGGAATGGGCAGAGCGGAACGCGGCGCTGGACGAGAGCCACCGCCTGCTCACGGTCGAGCACGAGAACCTGCGGTCCCGGCACGAAGACGTCCTGCGCGCGAAGCAGGCGTTCGAAGACCGGTATCGCACCTGGGTGCCGCCGGGACATTTCTACTCTCCCTTCCCCGCCAAGGAGGAAATCGATCGGCGTGCTGCCGCGCTCTTCGACGTCGATGCCCGTCCCGAGGCCGTCGACCTACGGGAAGCCGACCAGATAGCCCTGTTCGGCGAACTCGCCGACCTGGCGGCGGACCTGCCGTTCACCGCGGAACCGAACGAGCGCCACCGCTACTTCTTCGACAACCCGGAGTACTCGTGGGCGGACGCGATCACGCTGCACACGATGCTGCGCCACCTCCGGCCCCGCCGGGTCATCGAGGTCGGCTCCGGCTACTCGACGGCGATGACGCTCGACACGATCGAGGGCTGGCTCGATGACACCGAGCTGACCTGTGTCGAGCCGAACCCGCAGCTGCTGGAGAGCCTGTTGCGGCCCGGAGACGGCGAACGCGTCCGGATATTGGGCAAGCCCGTGCAGGATGTCCCGGTCGAGACGTTCCAGGCACTCGAGGCCGGGGACGTGCTGTTCATCGACTCGACCCACGTCGTCAAGGCAGGCTCGGACGTCAACTACCTGTTCTTCGAGGTGCTGCCGCGGCTGCCCGACGGCGTCTGGATCCATCTCCACGATGTGTTCTTCCCCTTCGAGTACCCGATGACCTGGCTGACCGAAGGGCGGGCGTGGCAGGAGGACTACCTGCTACGGGCGTTCCTGATGTACAACGACCGTTTCGAGATCTGCTGGTTCCAGCAGTACATGTGGATACACCACCGGCGGCTGCTGGAGGAACGGATTCCGATGATGGCGAACAACCCCGGCGGAAACATCTGGCTGCGAAAGGTCGCCGGCTGGAACCGTCCCACACGCGGCATCACTAGAGTGTGAGCGCCTTTCTTTCGGTGGACTGCCGGGGCTTCCGGCAGACGAGGAACAGGCTTCCCTCGTCCCACGGCACGTCGAGCCGGCCCGGGTGTTGCCCGTAACCGACGGCGCGCACCGTTTCGACTACGAATCCAGCCCTCTCCGCGAGAACCGATATCTCTCCCAGGGAGAAGTAGTGGACGTACGCTGTGGCCCGCCGGCCCGCCTTCCCGTAGATGACGTCGCGCCGCTCGCCGAGTCCGGCGTCGAGGAGGTGTGTTCCCCACTCGTGCCGGTCGTGGAGGTTGAACACGTCCAGTAGCAGCACGCCATCGTCTCGCAGCAGCCGGAACAACCCGTTCAAGGTGGCGAGCCGCAGCTCGACGGTCGGCAGGTGCCCGAACGACCACAGGCACAGCGCGGCGCTCATCCTGTCCGGCGGCGAATCATCGAGGTCGTCCAGGGACGGCGCCGTCCGGATCCCGCGCTGCGCCGCACGAGCCATCATCCCCGGGGCGTTCTCGATGCCGGTCAGCTCGGCCGGGGTCGCGAGTGCGGCGGCGATCTTCACTTCGCGCCGACCGGTGCCGCATCCGAAGCTCACCACCCGGCACGGTGACTCCAGCCGCGCGAGCCGCTCGATCACCAGACGGTCGATCGCGTCGCAGTAGAGCCGGCGTTTCGTCGTTCCGGCGTCGAAATCGTCGTATCCGTGGGACTCTTGGTCGAAGTAGTCGAGGCACATGTGGACGAGATTCTGCGGCGTGAATCCGTCCACATCGGTCACGAAGTTGTAGGCGGCCTTCACCGGCGGGCTCCTCTCAGCCGCGGCGCCGTGGACGCGGGCCCGGCGCTTTCGGACAGATACGGCCGCCCACGAAGCGCGGCCAGACCGCCGACACAACCCAGCAGCCCGGCGACCGCGGCGGCGATCTGTGGTTCGACGATCTGCGCGGCCATACCGATCAGCCCTATGGCGACTCCTTGACTCAGCATCAGCCCCGCCCCCGCAAGGACCATTCCGTGCCCGCGCAGCCCTTCGGGCAGGTTCTCTACGTACACCTGGTCCGCGGCGATCGTGTAGGCGCTCGCCGCGCCGGCGACGACGAGCGCGGCGAGGACGGCCGGGAGCGGAGGATCCACGACCAGCACGCACAGTGGAAGACACATGCCGACGGCCAGCCACGGGACCAGCCGCTGTCTCCGGCGTGAGCTCAGGAATCGTCCGACCAGGATGTCACCGGGAACCATGCCGCACGCCGGTGCGCCCATCAGCAACCCCACCGCCACGGTCCCGGCACCCAGGTGCTCGGCGTAGGGCGCGGCGAGCGCCCCCGGGCTCATCGCGCAGGCAACGGGAACCCACTGCAGAGCCAGCAACCGGCGCAGCCTCGGGCGAGTGAGGATGACTCTGTTGCCCCTCCAAGTCCGCCTGACCGTCCCGTTCGGACGCTCCACCGACATGGCCGGTCGTGACTTCATCCCGAGCGCGACGACGACGGCGGACAACGCGAACGTGGCGACATCGATCGCCAGCGCGGTGCGTGGTGTGACCGCCAGAAGCAGGAGCCCACCGAAACCGAATCCCGCCACCTGGCCGATCTGGACGGTGATCGACATCAAGGAGCGTCCGACGACATAGCCCTCCGGCCCGAGCAGATCAGGCAGGACCGACTGGCGCGCACCCCGGAAGACCGCGGCCACCGTGCCCGAGCAGAAGATCAACACGAGCAACATCACCACCGGCATGCCCGGCAGGATCATCGGCACGACACAGCACGCACGCGCGCAATCGCCGAGGATCATGACCCGCCGGGGCGGCAGGGAGTCGACGATGGCCGCGAACGTGGTGATGGCCAATACGTTGGGCAGGAAGCCCGCTGCGGTTGCGGCAGCGGTCAGCAACGGTGAGCCGGTACGGTCGTAGACCAGTACCGCCACCGCCACCTTGCTGAGGATGTCTCCGGCGATCGACACGACGTGTGCGACGAACAACGCGCGGAACTCGCCATTGCGCAGCACGTCGCCGTACGTCGGCCCGCGTGTCACCCGGCTGCCTCAACCTGCCGGGCGGACGGCTCTGTGCCCAGGGGGCCCTTGCGCTCGGTGAACCGAAGCCGCAGCCCGCTCGGGGTGATCTCCCTGCTGGCATCCGGAGTGACGACACATCCGGGGACCGCGTTGATGCGGAACCTGCGCACGACCATGGCCGTCAGCAAGGTCATCTCGATCATGCTCCAGGCCAGGCCCATGCAGATCAGCGGTCCGGCCCCGAACGGTGCGTACGCACACTCCGGCAGGTCTTCGGTCTCCCCGCCCTTCTGCCAGCGGTCCGGCTTGAACGTCTCGGGATCGCTGAACCAGCGCGGATCGCGGTGGATGACATACGGGGCGACCATCATCATCATGCCGGGCAGCACGTCGTACTTCCCGACCATCGTGCGTCGCACCACCTGCCGTCCGGAGAGCCAGTTGGGCGGCCACAGCCGCAGTACCTCTTTGACGACCTGCTCCGTGAACGCCAGTTTCCCCGACTGCTCCCACCGAATGTCCGGACCATCCGGCAGTACGCGTAGCGCTTCGGCCGCCACCTGGTCCTGAACGTCGGGATGCTCGGCCAGGAGATGGAAGATCCACGCCATGCCCGGAGCCGGCGCGCCCTGGGCGGCCAGCATCGTGGCGATGAGCGTCTCGCAGATCAGCTGGTCGTCCAGGTGGCCAGACCGTCCGGTGGGCGTCATCACGATGCTGAGCAGATCGTCCTCGGCCGACCGCTGCTCGGCGCGGCGCCGATCGATCACCGTCTGGATCCGCCGTTCGAGTTCTCGGTTGGCCGCGGCCACCTTGCGGTTGCGCCGGGTCGGCACCCACGGTGGTACATCCACCGGGCTGGCGATGACGGGCAGCAGCGCCCAGAACAGATCCTGCTCGCCACCCGCCACGATCGCGGCGTCGGTTCGCCCGAAACAGAGTCGCGCTCCCAGCTGTGAGGTCAGTTTGCGCATGTCCGGCACGACGTCCAGCGTGCCGTCCGCCGCCCACGTGTCGAGGTGCTCGGTGATGGCGCCGGCCAGGATCGGAACCTTGGCCTGCAACGCCTTGGGCCGCATGCCGCGCATCCGCGACGCCCGGGAATGCGCCCACTGCTCCTGGAGCTTCGGGTCTTCTTTCTGCCTGCGGTGGAGAAAATTTCGGTCCGGCAAGAAATCCTGGTACGTCCGGCGGTAGACCTCGTCGGCCGCGCCCGGGGCCGCCGCGACGGCGATGCGCCGGTCGAACATCCAGACGTCGCCGAACTCACGGCTGGATTCGACGATGAAACCTAGCCGGTCCTTCTCGTAAGCGGAAATATTTCCGCTCAGCAGCTTTCCCTTGGGTCCTGGCGGAAGCATGACGATCTCCCCCTTCGAATGCGGCGACAATCGAGTGTTCGCGTCGAGTGCGGTGGGCGCCCACCGCACTCGACTACCGTGGTACGAGAACTACCTGTCGGCTCAGTACTTGTAGAAACCGGCCATCGTGGCGCGGCCGGTGAGACGGGCAAGAGTGAACTTCAGCGTGGTCATGCGATACCTCCTGATATAAAAGGAATTTCTACCGCGCCAGAGAGAAGTTCCGGAGCTGCCAATGAACTCCTCGGCGCTCCGATGACGGTAAGCCGCAGTGGTTCGTCCTCGCCAAGCTTTTTCGCCACAGCGAAAAAGTGCAGGTCTCATCGTCCGTGCGGCAGTCCGATGGCGAAAAGTTCCTCGATCCGGTAGTGGCTCGGTGCTGGTCGCCCCGGCGAACGGGGAGGGCATGGTGGTCCTGAGCCCGACCCGGCCAGGCTCGCCCGCGAAGGCTCAGAACGGCCAGTCGGCGTTCCGCCCCGCTTCGAGGAGCGGGATCATCGTGAAAGCGGCGTCCGTGAGGCCGCCGAAGGTGTGCCGGTTTCCGCGCCCGGACGCCGAGTGGCCCCGCTCGTAACCCGCGAGGTTCCACGTGTACAACGCCGTGTCCTGCGGCACGGCCTGGTCGACGTTGCCGGACGAGTGCTGCTCGTCGGTCAGGATCACCACCCGGTCGTGGTGACCCGGACGCAGGTGACGCTGGATCGCGCCGACGGTGTCGGTGCCCGCGCCGATGAAGTAGCCGCCGTTCTTCCACCGGTCGAGCCCGCGCAGCAGCGACTCACCTCGGGGCACGTCGAAAGCCTTGGAACCGGTGCCGCCGTAGTAGGCGTTCGAGAACGACACGACGTCCGCCGTCTCGCAGCGGGCGCCGAGCGCGATCCCGAAGATCGCGGCCGCGTCCCAGCGCATCAGCGTGCCGTCCTTGCTGAAACCCGCGTTCATCGAACCCGACGTGTCGACGAGGATCAGCGTCCTCCCGGCAAGCCGCGGTACGTTCGCCAGCGACTCGGCGATCGCCTTTTCCAGCGTGTACGACCAGCGAAGCGACGGCGCCGCCCGATACGCGGAGAGGAACCTCATCGGGAACTGCCGCGACTTCGCGACCTGCTCCGGATCGGCCAGCCGTGCCGCGACCCCCTCGGCGACCTCGTCGGACACGCCTGCCTCGTCGAAGTTCCGGAGGTTCCGCAGCAGCGCCATGTAGCCCATGGAAGGGATCACGGCTTCCCAAGCGCGCGCGTCCATCGGGCCCTGGAGCCAGCCCGCCAGGGACTCCCACGTCATGCCCGCCCGCCGAAGGGCGGACCGTGCGGTGTCGGGCCGGCTGAAGAGATCGCGCCGCTTCTCCTTGTCCCACGCCATGAGGTCCGCGCGGGCGCCGAGGATCTCCAGTTCGGCGGGGATCTCGCGGCCGGGGTTGAACCGGACGTCGACGATGTGCTTGAACAGGGCGTCCTGCACCGGGTCCTTCGGGTCCGGGTGGGCCAGGCCGAGGACGTCGGCGAACCGGAAAGCGCGCGCGGCGGAGTCCCACTTGAGGAACGACTTCTCGGTGAAGAGCCGGACGGCCGCGTCGGCGATGCCACGCTTGACCGGCTTCGGGATCTTCTTGCCGTACAGGGAAGTCCAGTAGGCGAGCAGTTCACCGGGTTCGTCGGCGCGCTGGAGCACGGAGTCGACGACGGCACGGTTCGCGATGGGGGCGACATGCGACGGGTCACCGGCGAGCCGCGCGTGGACGTATTCGGCGGCGCCGACGATCGCGGCGGTCCGCATGTTCGCCTCCGTGCGGAGCCAGCGCAGGAACCGCGCGGTCCATTCCGGGTCGGCGAGCGCCGTCTCCCGGACGAGGTCGGCGAACCGCGTGTCGCGCTTGTCGCCGGTCTCGTAGAAGGTGTTCTCGCCGACCATGTTGGTGACGGCGAGCAGGAACAGTTCGGACTTGGTGTCCCGCGCGTAGCCGTCTCCGCCTTCGTGGGTGACCCCGCCGGGGCGCCGCTCGCCGACGATCGGCGAGCTCGTCGCCGGCCGTGTACCGGTGGTGTTGAACTTCGACACCCTCGACCCTCGTTTCGTTCGAGGGGAGCCGCGATTCCGGATGAGGCCCGAGAAAAGGTCGGTGACGGTGGCTGTCCAATGCTCTACCGATTGAGCTACCGGCGGGATGACCGCCGGGCGGGGCTCGAACCCGCAACCCTTGGCTAATCGAAGTAACCGTCGCCTGCGCACCGGGCACATCCGAAATCATGGCTCCCGAGAAATTGTCGGTGACGGTGCCGTTCGGATGAGGAAGTAACCGTTACCTGCGCACCGGGAGTGCTCGCTCAAGCTAACAGAGTGCTCGTGCCCACGTCTCCGGAATTAACCGGCCCGCCTCAGAAGCGGGGAAGCTCCAGCAGGTTGTTCTTCCAGATCCCGTCCGCGCGCGTGCGGAGGAATTTCGGGCCGAAGGTCGGCTTGATGATCTCCACGGCCACCCGGTGGATCCCCTCGTCCACGTAGGCCTTCCCGTCGTCGTCCTCGAGCCACGCCACGATCGCCGAAACGAAACTCTCGCCGGTCTCGCCGCTGCCGGGGTTGATCCAGCGCAGTTTCGTGATGCTTTCGTGGAACTTCCCACCTTCGAGCCGCGCTGCGATGATCTTGATGGCCATGGTGCTACCTCTTCGGCTGGATGCCCTCGAGCGAACAGGGGTAAAGCGGTACTCGCCACCTGCCCGCACCCCGTTACGCCGTCCGGTCGCCGTGCTTCGAACGTTACGAGTTCGAGCGCGGGGCGTCGTTCTGAGTCAGATGACGCAGACCGCGCGCGTTTCGCCATGTCACCGTCCTCACGCCGGCGGGAACACCGGACGGCGGAGAGGGGAAACGGACATGTGCGCTGCCCACAAGAGATCGGCCCTGGCGGGAATCGCCCTGGCCGTGGCGGTCTTGGCCGGCTGCGCGCCGGACCCGGCACCGGAGGCGGCTCCGCAGGCGGCGCCTTCGCCGTCGGCGGCGGATCCGGCCGCGGCGGTGGCCTGGATGAACGGCTTCTGCGGCGTGGTCAAGGACTTCATCGACGGCAACAACAAGATGCCGTCGGCGAGTGGTGAGACCGTGGAGGCCATCAAGAAGAGCACGAGCGACCAGCTCGGGCACTACGCGGCGATTCTGACCAAGACGGTCGACGGCCTCGGCGCGCTGCCCGCCGCTCCGGTTCCGGCCGGAGACGCGGCGAAGCAGGAGTTCCTCGCGAAGTACACCTCGGCGCGCGACAAGACCGTGAAAGCGAAGGAGGGTCTGGACGAGGCGGGGAAGAACGACACCGCCGCGCAGGGCCGCGCGGTCGACGGGCTCATCGCCGCCCAGAAGGACACGCACGGCGCGCTCGACCCGGTCGCGGCTGTCTTGGGCGCTCCGGAGCTGAAGACGGCCGCCGCGACCGCGGAACGCTGCCGCCCCTGACTCGTGAGTGGCAAGGACGGTTCTAACCGTCCTTGCCACTCACGAGCCCGGCACCCGCTGGCACGTTCATTCCTCGGCGAGGATCTTCCGCAAACGCGTCAAAGCGCGGTGCTGCGCCACCCGCACGGCACCGGCCGTCGAACCGACCACACCGGCGGTCTCCTCAGCCGACAGGCCCACGACGATCCGCAGCACCACGATCTCCCGCTGCTTGTCCGGCAGGATCCGCAGCAGTTCGCCCATCCGGTCGCTCAATTCGTTGTGCAGCGCCCGTTGCTCCGGGCCCACGGACTCCGAGATCCCGTCGGGGACTTCGGCGACGGGCTCGGTGCGGTTGCGCGCGGCGGCCCGGCGGGCGTCGGCGACCTTGTGCTGGGCGATGCCGTAGACGAAGGCGAGGAACGGCCGTCCCCGTTCCCGATAGGTCGGCAGTGCGCGGAGGATCGCCACACAGACCTCCTGCGCGACGTCGTCCGCCGACGCGTACGTCCGTTCCTGCCTGCCGATCCGGGACCGGCAGTACCGGATCACGAGCGGGCGCACGGTGGTCAGCAGGTGGTCCAGCGCACGCTTGTCGCCTTTCCCGGCTGCCGCGACGGGTTCGTCGAGGGTGTACCACTGCGACGGCGTCACCTGCTCGGGTTCCGACTCCGCCGGGGTTCCGGGCGCCACCAGGGCGAGTTCCCTGACCATCGCGCGGTTCTTGATCCGGGCGAGGGTGTCTTCGGCGTCGAGCCCCATCCGCAGGGCGTCGAGGAAGGCGCAGTTGGCGCCGGCCAGCCGGTCGGCGAAGCCGGGATCGTGCTCCGCCAGCCGGCCACGCGCGTGGCGCAGCGTCGCGCCGACCGCCTCGTCCGCGATCCCCAGCACTCCGGCGATCTCCCGCGCCGAGTAGCCGTCCATCGTCCAGGCCATGGCGAGTTGCTGGCGTTTCGGCAGGCTCGCCAGCATCGTCAGGACGGCCGACGCCTCGTCGGCGAGCGCGGTGAGCTTGTCCTCCCGGCCGGCGTCGGCGGAGGCCCAATCGGCCCGGACCGCGGTCTGCTCCTTCGCCCGCCGATGCCCGACGCGGCGGACCCACGCCTTCGGATGCGTGATGCCCTGCCAGTCTTCGTAGGCGTTGAGCATCGCCTCCGCGGCCGCGTCGCGTGCCGGGGCCAGCGCGAAGCCCGCCTTGCACAGAAAGCCGGTGAGCAGCGGAAATTCGGCGTGGAAGAACTCGTCGAACCCGTCGTGGCCCATCACCCGCACTCACCGCTCTCAGCCGCCTGACGCGAATGCCCTCACAGGACAGGTGCAGTGAGCGGGCCGCTGAGTGTAACGATTCGGTCAAGGTGATGTTTGCGGTGCGTACCCGGCCGGATACCCGGAAGTCGTTTGACGGGGAAGGGAAAATCGGAAAAAAGGAGGTGATAGGAAAATGGAAATGAGGATGGCGGGAGACCTGAGTGAGGCCGCTTGCCGCGGTGAGGATCCCGAACTGTTCTTCCCGGTCACCGAAACCGGCCCCGGCGCACGTCAGGCGGCCAGGGCGAAGGCAGTCTGCGCGCGGTGCCCGGTCGTATCGGCCTGTCTGGCCTACGCCGTGGACAACGGATTGGCCCACGGCGTTTTCGGCGGGCTGACCGGTAGTGAACGGCGCCAGCTGATTCGCGTCGGCAACGCCGCCTGAAAGCACTTGGTATCGCGTTCCTCGAATTTCCACCGTGTTCTTCGTGCGCGCGAAAAGAGGGGCCCGGTTCCGCGAACCGGGCCCCTCTGTCGTGGCGATCAGGCGGCGGCGGTCTCCTCGGCCAGCCGCTCGTTGCCCGACTGGGTCTTGAGCGGCTTGTGCTTGAGGAAGGCGACGGCGACGATCACCAGCAGCGCGATCGGCGCGCTGATGAGGAACAGCTCGCTGGTCGCCTCCCCGTAGGCCTCGCGGACGACGTTCGCGACCGGTTCGGGCAGTGTGGCGATGTTCGGCACCGCGCCGCCCTCGCCACCGCCGGGCAGCGGCCCGAGCTTTTCGCTCATCAGCGCGAGGACCCGGTTCGCGAGCACCGCGCCCAGCGCGCTCACGCCGATCGAGCCGCCGAGGCTGCGGAAGAACGACAGCGTCGAGGTCGCCGTGCCGAGGTCGTGCGCGTCGACGTCGTTCTGCGACACCAGGACGAGGTTCTGCATCAGCATGCCGACGCCGACGCCCAGCAGAACCATGTACGCGCCGAGGACGACGAGGTTCGTCTTCGCGTCGATCGTGCCCAGCAGCGCCAGGCCCGCCGTCATCAGCGTCGCGCCGAGCAGCAGGTGGCTCTTCCATCGGCCGGTCCGGCTGATCAGCTGGCCCGAAACCGTGGACGACACGAGGATGCCGAAGATCATCGGCAGGCTCAGCAATCCGGCCACCGTCGGCGATTTGCCGAGCGACAGCTGGAAGTACTGCGACAGGAACACCGTCCCGCCGAACATCGCGACACCGACGAGGAAGCTCGCGAGGGTGGTCAGGGTGACCGTGTGGTTGCGGAACAGGGTCAGCGGCAGGATCGGCTCGGCCACCTTCGACTCGACGTAGACGGCGAGGGCGAGGATGACCACGCCCGCGGTCACCAGGCCGACCGTCCACCACGAGCCCCACGCGAACTGGTGCCCGGCCAGCGAAGACCAGACCAGCAGCGTCGAGACACCGGCCATGATCAGGAACGCGCCGAGGTAGTCGACCTTCACGTCACGCCGGATCGTCGGCAGGTTCAGGGTGCGCTGCAGCAGCAGGATCGCCGCGATCGCGAACGGGACCCCGAGGAAGAAGCACCAGCGCCAGCCGAGCCACGACGTGTCCACCATGACCCCGCCGATCAGCGGGCCCGCGATGGTCCCGACGGCGAACACGGCACCGAAGATCCCCGAGTACTTCCCGAGTTCACGCGGCGAGACGATGGCCGCCATGATCACCTGCGCGAGCGCGGTGAGCCCGCCCGCGCCGATGCCCTGCGCGACCCGGCTGCCGATCAGGAGCTCGATGTTGCCGGCGAACCCGGCGACCAGCGAACCCACCACGAACAACCCGAGCGAGAGCTGGATCAGCAGCTTCTTGTTGTACAGATCGGAAAGCTTGCCCCAGAGCGGAACCGTCGCGGTCATCGCGAGCAGTTCGGTGGTGACCACCCAGGTGTAGGACGCCTGCGAGCCGCCGAGTTCGGAGACGATCCGCGGCAAGGCGTTCGCGACCACCGTCGAGGCGAGGATGGCGACGAACATGCCCATCATCAGCCCCGACATCGCTTCGAGGACCTGTTTGCGGCCCATCGAGCCCGCCGGGGCCTCCGGTTCTCGTGGTTCGGTCGTGGATACGGACATGGTGGTCCCCCTTCGTGTTCCTGTGGTGCCGGGCGCGTCAGCGCGCACGGCCGCCGGGCTCCGGGAGCCCGGCGAGAAGCAGTTCGACGGCGTCGTCGAGCAGGTCGAGCGCGGACATCCGGCCGTCGTGCTGATACCAGAGCATCAGCACGGCGTTGACCGTGCCGCCGAGCGTGGACAGCACCAGCGACGGATACAGATCGGCCTTCGGATCCACGCCCGTGCGGCGGGCGATCGCCTCGATCATCGGCGCGATGGTGTCGTGGTTCATGGCCACCGCGCGCGAATGCAGGGTGGCGTTCTCCTGAATGGCCTTCATGCGGCCGAGCCACTCTTCGCGGTTCTCGTCGACTTGGGCGAAGTCTTCCTTCAACGCGTCGACGAAAGCGCGCGGAGTGCTGACTTCCTTCGGCGTGGCAAGGAACTTCTCGATGGTGCGCTGGGTCCGCTCTGCGGTGTCGGCGTGCGCGATGACCACAGCGTCCTCTTTGGACGCGAAGTAGTTGAAGAACGTGCGCGGTGAAACCCCCGCGGCCGCGCTGATGTCCTCCACCGTCACCTGGTCCAGGCCGCGTTCGGCGACGAGCCGGACGGCGGTGGTCGCCAGCGCGCGGTGGGTTTCCAGCCGCTTGCGCTCGCGGAGACCTTTGACGGGTTCAGGCATGAGCACCACGATACGCGCAAAGATGCAGATACTGCAAAATTGCAGTTTGTGAACCGTGCCACTGCCGGTCGGTGCCGGGCCGCCTGGCAGACTGCGGCGGGTGAGCGGAACGGTGCTGGTACTGGGCGGACGCAGCGAGATCGGCCTCGCGGTCGCGGAACGGCTCGCCAAGGGCGGGGCGCGCCGGATCGTGCTGGCCGCGCGACGGAGCGCGGACCTCGGCGCGGAGTCGGAACGGCTGCTGGCCGCGGGGGCGGAGACCGTCGACGCCGTCGAGTTCGACGCCGACGACCTCGCCGCGCACGGGCCGTTCCTGGAGAAGGTCGTCGCGGAACACGGGCCGCTCGACGTCGTCGTCACCGCCTTCGGGATCCTCGGCGACCAGGCGCGCGCCGAAGCGGACGCCGAACACGCCGTCGCGATCGTGCACACCGACTATGTGGCTCATGTGAGTGTGCTGACGCATGTGGCCAATGTGCTTCGTGAGCAAGGAAACGGCAGCCTCGTGGTCTTCTCCTCGGTCGCCGGGGTGCGGGTCCGGCGGGCGAACTACGTCTACGGATCGGCGAAGGCGGGCCTCGACGGTTTCGCGGGCGGACTGGCCGACGCCCTGCACGGCACCGGTGTGCATCTCCTGCTCGTCCGCCCCGGCTTCGTGATCGGCCGGATGACCGAGGGCATGTCGCCGGCGCCGTTCTCCAGCACTCCCGATCAGGTCGCCGACGCGACGGTCGCCGCGCTCCGGAAGCGCCGGGGAACGGTGTGGGTGCCGGGACTCCTGAGGCCCATGTTCGCGGTGATGCGCGTGGTGCCACGGGCGATCTGGCGCCGCATGCCCCGCTAGGGAAGCGCTACGCGGTCGGTCCGGCACTCGGCGTCGCGGCCGGCTGTCCGCTTGATCACTTCGAATGGTCCGAACGGGCTTTAAGACCCGGTTATGACACGTTTCTCAGGTAATTCCCAGCTAACGCGGTGATCCTCGAATGCGGGGGATCATTCACGGAAGCGGGGAGAAGGTCGTGCTGCTCACGTCGCGAGGACGGCGGATCGGCGGCCGTGTCGCACTGGGCCTGGTGTCGACGGCGGTCTTGGGGGTCACGGGTTTCGCGTGGACCCAGCTGAGCCGTTTGGACGAAGCGATCGTCACGGCCGACGTGATCGCCCCCTCCGCGCAGGTGCCCGACGGCCCGGCGGGCGAACCGCTGAAGGTGGCGCAGAACATCCTGCTCGTCGGAATCGACTCCCGGACCGACACCAACGGGAACCCGTTGCCGCAGAACGTCCTCGACGCGTTGCACGCCGGAAGCGGCGACGACGGCGGCGACACCACCGACACCATGATCGTGGTCCACATCCCGGCGGGTGGGGTGGGCGCCACGGCCATCTCCATCCCGCGTGATTCCTATGTGGACATCGCGGGCGGAATCGGCAAGCACAAGATCAATTCGGCGTACAGCCGCGGCAAGAACGCCGCGATGAACACGCTGCGCGCGCAGGGCCTGTCCGGCCCGCAGCTCGAAGTCAAGGCCAACGAGGCGGGCGCCAAGCTCACGATCCAGACGATCGAGCAGTTCACCGGCCTGTCCATCAACCACTACGCCGCCGTCAACCTCGCCGGGTTCTCCGCGCTGAGCGAAGCCGTCGGCGGTGTCGAGGTCTGCCTCAACAACCCCGTGCAGGACAAGTTCTCCGGTGCGTCCTTCCCGGCGGGCAAGCAGTTGCTTTCGGGCCCGCAGGCGCTGGCCTTCGTGCGGCAGCGGCACGGCCTGCCCAGCGACCTGGACCGCATCGCGCGGCAGCAGGCGTTCCTGTCGAGCATGGCCAAGACCGTCCTCGACGCCGGGACCTTCACCGATCCCGCCAGGCTGAGCTCCCTGATCGGCGCGATCCAGGGTTCGGTCGTGCTCGACCGCGGCTGGGATGTGCTCGGCTTCGCGCAGCAGCTGCGGGGGATGAGCTCGGGGGCGCTGAAGTTCCAGACGATCCCGGTGCAGAGCCTTTCCCTGCCGACGCCGTCCGACGGTGACGCGGTGAAGGTGGATCCGGCCGAGGTGAAGGCGTTCGTGAAGTCCGCGCTGAACGCGACGAGTGTCGCCGCGGTGGGGGATTCGACCGGCGGGATCGGGATCAAGCCGGTGGCGGCCACTTCTTCGATCGCGGCTCCGCCTTCGTCGTCCGGTGCTTCCACGCCGCCCGCGATGGCCGGCTGCGTGAACTGAGCCTTCCCTGCCGCATCGAGGAAGGTGCCCGGAAACTCTTCCAAGATTCTTTTGAACCGCATCGAGCCGTCGTCCGTGTCGATGGCGTAGGGGAGTTCCAGAGAGCCTGGAACCCAAGGGTGCAGGGGAGAAAGAAGCATGCTTCGCAATCGAGTTCTGCCGATCGCCGTGCTCGTCACCGCCGGGGCGTTGTCACTCGCCGCCTGTGGTACGCAGAACACCGCGCTGCCGACGGAACCGGCGGCGGCCGAGCAGGTCTCCGAGGGGTTGTCCTTCCTCGCCGGGACCGCGAAGGCCAACAACGCGCAGCCCAAGACCGGTGACTGGGCAACGGGTTCTGACGGCACGGCCGGCACCGCGGACCAGAACGTCGCGCGCAAATGGGTGCAGCTCAAGGCTTCCAAGGCGGGGAACCTCGATCCGGTGGTCGTCAACGGCGCCGGCCTGACGTTGTACCGCTTCGACAAGGACACCGCCAAGCCGTCGAAGTCGACCTGCAACGGTGAATGCGCCAAGACCTGGCCGCCGGTGCTCGTCACTCCCGGCAGCAAGGTTTTCCTCGCCGGGATCAGGAAATCCGCCGTCGGCACGGTCAAGCGCGACGACGGGACCCTTCAGCTGACCCTCGGCGGCTGGCCCGCCTACCGGTTCGCGAAGGACACCAAACCCGGTGACACGCTCGGGCAGGGTGTCGGCGGAACGTGGTTCGGGCTCGCGCCGGACGGTCAGAAGGCGCAGAACGGGCAGCCGGAGGAGACGGCGCCGCCGCAGAAGCCCGCGTCCAGCGCGGTTCTCTTCGACGGCAAGAACTTCAGCGACGACGAGCCGTCGCAGGGACTCGCGGGCAAGGGCTGCCAGAACGTCGCACGCCCGGACGTGACGTCGTCGGTCTCCGCCTCCGGTTCGCTCAAACTCTGGTCCGAAAAGGACTGCAAAGGCAAGTCCCTCGTCATCGACGGTGACGTCAAGGATCTCGCCAAGCTCAAGTTCGACGACACGATCAGCTCGGTCTTCTTCGGCTGACGGACAGCAGAGACGGGAATGGTGTGATGAAACGTCGGTCCGGCTGGGCGATCATGGCGAGCCTGTCTCTGTTCCTCACCGGTTGTGCCGCGACGGTAGGGGGAGCGGCACAACCGGTGGACCCCACCCGCGTCGCGGGGCTCGAGATCACCGACGGCCCCAGCGGGTTCAAACCCGGCGTGCTCGACGCCGGTCTTCCGGTCGTCGGGGGTGACGGCGGCGAGATCGACCGGCTCGCGGCCAACGCCGTCGCCGACGTCCAGCGGTATTGGCGCGAGCATCTGCCCGCGACCTTCCGGCGCGAGTTCCGGCCGCTGACCACGCTCGTCTCCTACGACTCGGGCGGCCGCGGCCGCGAGGTCTGTGGCGCCTCGACCGCCGGGCTGGTGAACGCCTTCTATTGCGCGGGAGAAGACGTCGTCGCTTGGGATCGCGGGGAGTTGTTGCCGATGCTCAACGATTCCCTCGGCCCGGCGGCGGTGATGACCGTGCTCGCCCACGAGATCGGCCACGCAGTCCAGTTCCGGCTCGGTCTGCCGGGCGCGGCGCCGTCGATCGTCAAGGAACAGCAGGCCGATTGCTACACGGGGGCGTACCTCCGCTGGGTCGCCGAGGGCAGGTCGCCCATGTTCCAGGTCTCCACCGGCCGCGGGCTCAACGAGGTGCTCACCGCCTTGTTCCAGATCCGGGACTCCGCGGGGGTCGCCTTCGACGACGACGGGGCGCACGGCAACGCGTTCGACCGGGTTTCCGCGTTCCAGTTCGGGTTCACCGACGGACCCGCGCGGTGCGCGAAGATCGATGTGCGGGAAATCGAAGGCCGGAGCACACAAGGCGGATTCGGTTCGGCCGCGGCGAACGTCCGCCTCGACGACCGGCAGGCACTGGCCGACCTCACCACCAGTCTGCGGCAGGCCTTCCGGCTCGCGGCCACCCCGCCGACGCTCACCACCGGAGCGGCCTGCGGCGTGACGGCGGAGGACGCGCTCGCGTCGTACTGCTCGGAGTCCAACCAGATCAACCTCGATCTCGACGGTCTCGTCCGCATCGGGACCCCACCGCGCAGGGGGCGGCAGGGCGGAATCGGTGACTTCGCCGCGTTCGCCGAGGTCGCGTCGCGCTACACGCTCGCTGTCCAGCAGGAAGGCGGGTTCCGGCTCGACGGCCCGGTGGCCGCGCAGCGCACCGCGTGCCTCACCGGCTTCTGGGCTTCGACCCTCACGGACGGCGGCGCGCTCACGCTGTCGCCGGGCGACCTCGACGAGGCGATCGCCGAGATGCTGACGCGGAACAGCCTGATCGCGGCGGACGTCCGGGGCCGGACGCTCCCGGCGGGTTTCGCGAGAGTCGCCGCCTTCCGCGACGGCTTCTCGTCCGGCACCCAGGACACCTGCGGCACGAAGTACCGCTAGCTTCACGGCTTACACGAAGGCGCTCTGGCCGGTGATCGCCTTCCCGACGATCAGCGTGTTCATCTCCCGCGTGCCTTCGAACGAGTAGATCGCCTCGGCGTCGGTGAAGAACCGCATGATGTCGTTGTCCAGCACGATCCCGTTGCCGCCGAAGATCTCACGGCCCCAGGCGACGACCTCCCGCATCCGCGAGGTCACGAACGCCTTCGCCAGCGACGAGTGCTCGTCCTTGAAGATCCCGGCGTCCTGCAACCTTGCCAATTGCACCAGCATGCCCCACGACGCGGTGATGTTGCCGAGGCTCTTCACCAGCAGGTCCTGCACCAGCTGGAACCGTGCGATCGGACGGCCGAACTGTTTGCGTTCCTTGGCGTAGTCCAGCGCGAGTTCGTAGGCGCCGATCATCACGCCGAGCGCCTGCCAGGCCACGCCGCCCCGCGTCGCGCGCAGGATCTCGGCGACGTCGCGGAAGGAGTCGATTCCCTGCAACCGGTTCGTCTCCGGCACCCGGACGTCGGTCAGCGTGATCTCCGCGTTCTCCACGATCCGGAAGGCGAATTTGTTCTCGATCTTGACGGGCACGAATCCGGGCGAGTCCTTCTCGACCACGAAACCCTTGACGTTGTCGTCTTCTTCGTCGCGTGCCCACACGATGACCAGGTCGGCGAAGGTCGCGTTGCCGATCCATTTCTTGGCGCCGTTGAGGATCCAGGTGTCGCCCTCGCGCCTTGCCGTGGTGCGCATGCCGCCCGCGACGTCGGAACCGCCGAGGGGTTCGGTCATCGCGAAGGCGCCGATCTTGTCCATCGCCGCCATCGACGGGAGCCAGCGATCACGCTGTTCCTGGCTGCCGCCCGAGTAGATGCTGTACATCGCGAGTCCGTTGTGGACACCGAAGAACGTGGCCACGGACGGGTCCGTGCGGGTCATCTCCATCGCCATCATGCCGCTGAGCAGGTGGCTGGTGGCCGGGAGGTGTTCGCCGTAGCCCTCGTAGGGCAGCCCGGCGAGGCCGAGTTCGCGGAACTTGCCGACGAGTTCGTGCGGGAACTCGCCCTTGGCCCAGTACTCGTTCACCAGCGGCTTGACCTCGGTGCGCATGAAGTCGCGCGTCTTGAGCAGCAGCTTGCGCTCCTCTTCAGGCAGCAGGTCCTCGTAGGCGTAGAAGTCGGCGGTCATTTCAGTTCTCCTCCCTGGCGGCACCGTCCAAAGCGGACAGCACGGCGAGCTGCTTGCGGTCGCGCGTCTCGGCCAGTTCCGAGTACGTGGAGGAGCCGTAAGCGGATTCCACGGCTTCGATGAGCCGTTCCTGTTGTTCGGGGTCTTGCGAGGGCTGCCCGAGGCCCGCCCACATCTTCTTCATCGACTTGCCGATGTGCTCGGCCATGTGCCGGTAGCCGCCGGGGCCGCCGCCCAGATGCGAGCCGAGGAACGGCCCGACCGTCGACCAGCGGATGCCGAGCGAGTTCGTCATCACCGCGTCCAGTTCGGACGGTGACACGACACCCTGTTCCACCAGGTAGATCGCCTCGCGGCTCAGCGCGTTCTGCAGCCGGTTGCCGACGAAGCCGGGGATCTCCTTGCGTTCCACCACCGGAGTTCGGCCGGCGAACCGGTAGAACTCCACGGCCCGCTCGACCGACTCGGCACTCGTGCGCTCACCGGGTACGACCTCGACCAGCGGGATCAGATGCGGTGGGTTGAACGGGTGTCCGATGAGGACTCGCGACGCGTCGTCCAGCTCCGCCGCGAACGCCGTCGAAGGGATCGCGGACGACGAGCTGAGCAACAGCGCGTGAGACGGTGCTTCGCGGACCAGCGTCGCGAACAGGTCCTTTTTGAACTCGACGTTCTCGGGTCCGTTCTCCTGCACGACGTCCGCGTTCCGGACGGCCTCCGCGACGTCGGCGGCGAGGTGGACGCGAGGGGCGAGTTCCGCGACGGTCCGGCCGAGATGCGGGGCGAACGTCTCCAGCGCGTCCGCGACGGCGTCGGCGAGATCCGGCCGCGGATCCGAGACCTGGACCTCCATGTCGTGCGCGGCGAACAACGCCGTCCACGACAGGCCGATGGTGCCCGCGCCGATCACCGCGGCGGTGCGAAAAGTCATGACCGTGCTCCCTTCAAGTAGTCGAAGACCGGCTTGACCGGGGCGAGCGTCAGGTCGGTGAGGATGTGGCTCGCGGAGACGACCTCCAGCACCGGGAGATCGGCGAGCGGGGCCAGGACGTGCTGGAACAGCTGCAGCCGCGCCGGCCCGGTCCAGGCTTGGATGACCGCCACGTCGGTGATCTCGGTGCGGACCAGTTCGAAGACCCGGGGCGAACCGTCGTAGTCCGGGATGGTCTTCAGCATGAACGTCGGCACGGTGATCTGTGCTTCCGCCTCGGCCACGTCCAGCCGGTGGTGCTTGTAGCCCATGGTCGCGGTGGCGACGCGCTGGCTGCCGTAGTCCAGGGTCCCGACGAGCGCGCCGTTCTCGGCGAACAGCCTCGGCGAGCCGATGGTCTTCGGGTACGCGCTGATCTCGCGGCCGGACGCGGTGGCCGGGAAGTTGTCGAGGTACATCGCGTGCAGGTACTCGCCGCGTTCGCCCTCGAAGCTCACCGGGATCGCTTGCCCGGACTCGGTGTAGGGCCCGTAACCGCTGACGTCGCCCATCTTCATCACCTCGAACCGCACCAGCGGCTCGTCGATCTCCAGCGGCTCCGGCACGACGGCGCGCAGGGCGTCGGGGTCGGTGCGGTAGACGATGTTCAGGTACTCGCGGTTCGTGAACCGGGGCACCACCGGGGCGTACGCGGGGTTGGTGAGCGGCGTGGTCACATGCCGGAGAACGTCTTGCTGTTTCATCTCACTCTCCAGTCCACTGTGGAGCGCGGCGCTCGGCGAAGGCCTGCATGCCTTCGCGGACGTCAGCCGACTTCATCAGCGCCGGAAGCTCCGAACGCTGGGAGGCGAACGCTTGCGCGTCGGGGGCGCCGTCCGCCGCGCGGACGATCTTCTTGACCAGTGCCAGCGCCAGGGGAGCGTTGGCGGCGATCCGCTCGGCCAGTTGCAGGGCGACCGCGGCGGCCTCGCCGCTCGGGACGACCCGGTTCACCAGGCCCAGGCTCCCGGCGCGTTCGGCGCCGATCGGTTCGCCGGTGAGCAGGAACTCCATCGCCAGGTGATGCGGGATCCGCTTCGGCAGCCGGATCACGCCGCCCCCGGCGGCGATCAACCCGCGTTTCACTTCGGGGAGCCCGAACTTCGCGTCCTCGGCGGCGACGATCAGGTCGCAGCCCAGCGCCAGTTCGAACCCGCCACCCATCGCCCAGCCCTCGACGGCCGCGATCAGGGGCTTCGACAGTTCGGCCTCGGTCAGCCCGCCGAACCCGCGGCCGGGGATCTCGGGCGATTCGCCCTTCAGCGCAGCCTTGAGGTCCATGCCGGCGCTGAACGAGCCGTCCGCGCCGGTGAGGACCCCGGCCCGCAACGTGGGATCGGATTCCAGCAGGTCCAGTGCTTCGGCAAGGCCTGCCGCGACGGCGGCGTTCACCGCGTTGCGCGCCTGCGGCCGGTCGATCGTGATCAGTAGTGTGCCGCCGACCCGTTCTGTGCGTACTTCGTTGGTGCTCATGGTTCTTCCTCAGCGAGTGGTGGCGAGTTCACGCAGGACGTCTTCGGTGTCCTGACCCGGCAGGGGAGCCAGACGCCGGACGGAACCGGGGGTCGCGGAGAACTTCACCGGGATGCCGATGGTGCGGATCGAGCCCTCGCTCGGGTGCTCGACGACGTCGAGCAGGTGGCCGTCGCGGACGTACTCGTCGTCCTGCGCGTGGTCGAGTTCGAGGACGGGCGCCATCGGGATGCTGTGCTTCGCGCAGACCTCGGTCCATTCCGCGGTGGTCAGCGCCGGGGCGCATTCGGCGATCATCGCGGCCAGCGCCTCGTGGTCGGCGCCGTCGATAGCGTCGCCGTTGACCCGCGGGTCCTCGGCCAGTTCCGGCCGCCCGGCGGCGTGGAAGAAGTCGCGGAAGTTCTGCGGGTTGTACGGGATCACGCAGGCCATGCCGTCCTTGGTGTGCACCGCCTGGTGGCCGGGGTTCATCGACGGACCGAAACCGGTCGGCCCTTCGGCGGGCTCGAAGACGTGCCCGGCGAGATGCTCGACGAGGTTGAACGCGATCAGCGTGTCGGTCATCGGGATCTCGACCCGCTGGCCCTCGCCCGTCCGGTCGCGGTGCACCAGCGCGGCGAGCACGGTGTAGGCGATGGTCAGGGAGGAGACCTTGTCGCCGATGATCGTCGGCAGGTAGACCGGCTTGCCCAGCGCGCGGTTCGCGACGTCGACCAGCCCGGACGACGCCTGCACCGTCTCGTCGTAAGCGGCGTGACCCGCGCGGTCGGAGTCGCTGCGGAAACCCTGTGCGTGGGCGTAGACCAGGCCGGGGTTGCGCGCGGCGACGTCGGCGTAGTTCATGCCGAGCCTGCTCAGCGCGCCGGGGCGCATGTTGGTGATCAGCACGTCGGCGGTGTCGATCAGCTTGAGCGCCTGCTCGCGTTCCTCTTCGTCCTTGAGGTTGAGGGCGACGCTGCGCTTGTTGCGGTTCACGTTCAGGTTGAGCGCGGTCATCCCCGGCGTCGTCCGGAACCTGCCCACCCGCACGGTGTCGGCGGGGGACTCGATCTTGATCACGTCGGCGCCCAGGTCGCCGAGGATCTGCGCGGCGTACGGGCCCATGACGACCGTCGAGAGGTCGATCACGCGAACGCCGTCCAGTGGTCCGGTGGCGGTGTGAGTCATTTTGCTTCCCTTCGCCGTTGTTCGCTCTACAACCGAAGTTAGGTGCGAATTACGATGAAGGGAATGATCAAGAAAAGCAGAATGGTATGACCGCGGTGGTCATACCATTCTTCAGGTCGAAAGCGGTTCGGCGAAGATCTCGCGGACTCCGGACACGAGTTCGGCGAGGTCGCCCTCCTCGCCGCGGTCGCGTCGCCAGACCAGGGCGGTCTCCAGCTGGGGGCGGAAATCGGCGAACGGCAGGATGGTCGCGCCGTCGACCAGGAACAGATGCATCGGGCTGGCCGGATCGAGCATCGTGATCGAGAACGACGAACCGTTCGCCACCAATTCGGAAATGCCCGAATATTCGGTTCCGCCGACCTTGAGCCGTTTCTTGATACCCGCTTTCGACAGGGTGTGGTCCATATCGTCCGAATAGGCCGGAATGCTCTCCGACGCCGACGGGATGTAGGACAGATCACGCAATTCGGCGAGGTCCACCGTTTCCCGTCCGGCGAACCGGGCGGCCGGGACGACCGCGCCGAGCCGCTCCACCTGAACCGGGACGATCTCCAGCGCGGCATCGGTCACCGGCATCCGGACCAGCGACAACGCCAGCTTGCCCTCGTGCACCGCGGCGACCAGATCGGGCGTCGTGCCCGGCCAGCGCTTGAGCTCGAAGCGGTCGTGACAGCGTTCTTCGAGCCGTTTGACCCGCTCGCGCAAAGCCGGGTGCACACCGGCGGGGATGCCGACGAACACGGTGCTCCGCCGGGGTTTCACCGCTTCCTGCAGCCGCCAGGGGATCGCGTTGACCTGTTCGAGGACGTCCCGCGCGATGGGCAGCAGCGCGGAACCCGCCGCGGTGAGCGTGACGTGGTGCGTGCTGCGGTCGAACAGCCGGTGGCCCAGTTCGTGTTCGAGATCCTTGATGCGCTGGCTCAGCGGGGAGGCGGCCATATGCAGTTTGCGGGCCGCCTGGGAGAAGTTCAGTTCCTCGGCGACGGCCACGAAATACCGCAGGTGCAACATCTCCACCCGGTCACCCTAACCGCAGAGCCACCGTGAAGGCGGCTCCGCCTTCCGGCGCCGGGCCCGCCGTCAGCGTGCCGCCCATCCGGGTGACCAGGCCGTGGGCCAGCGCGAGCCCGATACCCGAACCGACCGGGCGGCTGTCGCGGTAGCGCCGGTTCAGCACCCCGCGCTCGAACGCGACCGGATAGTCCTCCGGCGCCAGGCCGGGCCCGCCGTCCCGCACCGCCAGCCGGGCCTGGCCGTCCGCCGCGACCAGCGAGAACACGATCGGCGCGCCCGCCGGGGTCACGCGCAGGGCGTTCTCGGCCAGTCCGTCGACGACCTGGCGGAGCCGCCGCGGATCGGCGATGACCGGCACCTCTCCGGGCGGCCGCTCGACCACCAGCGTGACGTCCTGCCGCGCGCACCGCAGCCGCCAGACGTCCGCGCATTCGTCGACCAGCGCGGCGAGATCGAGCCGCGCCGGGTCGAGGCGGAACTCGTCCGCGCCCAGCCGCGCCAGCTCCAGCAGATCGCTGACCAGGCGTTCCAGTCGTTCCGCCTCGCGATGGATGGTCTGCCCGGCGCGGCGCGCGTCCTCGCCTTCGGCCACGCCGTCCCCGATCGCCTCGGCGAAGCCGGTGACGGCGGTCAGCGGCGTCCTCAGTTCGTGCGACACGGAAAGCAGGAACTCGCGCTGCCGCGCCTCGCTGTACTGCAGCGCGTCGGCCAGCTCGTTGACCGATTTCGCCACGTCCGCGACCTCGGACGGGCCTTCCACCGGAACCCGCAGGTCACGACGCCCGGCGCGCATCCCGCTCGCCACCGACGCGACCCGGCGCAGCGGCCGCGACAGCATCCGGCTCAGCACCAGCCCGGCGATCGCGGCGACCGCCAGCCCGGCGCCGAGCGCGAGCACGGTGTTGCGCACCAGCGTCCGGCCACGCGCCTCGCCGATCTCCGTCGCTTGGACGAGCGCGAACGCGGCCCCCTTGGCGCCCACGGTGCGGACTTCGACCAGGTACTGCCGTCCTTCGACGAGTACCGTGGCCGAGCCGGTGCGGGTCAGGCCCGCTTTGGTGGCGGCGATCGCCGCTTCCGTCCCGGCGCCGCCGAGTGTCCCGTTCGGACGGCGGACGACGACGTCGATCCCTTGCCCGCGCACGACTTCGGCGACCTTGCCGACGTTGAGCCGGTTGCCGATCCCGGTCTCGTCGAGCTGGCTCGCGACCACGTCGGCCTGAGCCGAGAGCGACTGCCGGAGCACGTCGGTGCCGGTGGTGCGGATGAGCCGGGCCGCGACCAGCCCGGCGACCACCACCGCGACCGCGGCGATCGCGAGGCACACCACGGTGATCCGCAGCGCGAGCGACGTCCGGTTCATCCGGCGTCCGCCGCGTAGCCGATCCCGCGGACCGTCCTGATCGGACTGTGCTCGCCCAGTTTCCCGCGCAGCTGGGCGATGTGGACGTCGACGGTCCGCGTGCCCGCCGACGCCGCGTACCCCCAGACGGAACTGAGCAGCTGCTCGCGGCTGAACACCTGGCCGGGCCGTCGCGCCAGATGGGTCAGCAGATCGAACTCGGTCGACGTCAGCGCGATCTCGGCACCGCCCGCCCAGACACGACGCTGCGTGACGTCGACCCGGACGTCACCCGCGGTGTAGGTCTCGGCGGGCGACGGCGCCCCGGCGGCCCGGCGCAGCACGGTCCGGACCCGTGCCGAGAGTTCACGCGGGCTGAACGGTTTCGTCAGGTAGTCGTCCGCGCCGATCTCCAAGCCCAGCAAGCGGTCCAGCTCGTCGTCGCGCGCGGTCACGAACAGCACGGGCGTCCAGTCGCCGTCCGCGCGCAGCGTCCGGCAGATCTCGATACCGTCCATTCCGGACAGTCCGATGTCGAGCACGATCGCGACCGGGCGCGTCCGCCGGATCGTGGCCAGTGCCGCGCCGCCGTCCGCCTCCACGTGCACGCCGAACCCGTCCCGCCGCAGGTACAGCGAGGCGAGTTCGGCGATCGCGCGGTCGTCCTCGACGACCAGCACCAGCCCGCGTCCCGGTTGTGTCGTCACCGGCCGATCCTGTCACGGGGCCGGGTCGCCGGCCATGTCCTGCTCGATCGAGTCGAGGGTGTGCTGGACGTCGCTCAGCTCGCCCGGCGCCGGGCTCGACGCGGGCGCGTCGTCGCCGCACGCGGCCGTGCCGAACAACGCGAGCGCGGTCAGACCCACGGCCAGCAGGCGTTTCACTTGCCCGCCTTGCAGTGCGCCCCGGCGAACGCGTCGAGCTTCTGCTTCGCCGCGGTGAGTTCGGGAAGCCGTCCGCTGCGCTTGTCGGCGCGCTTCTGGAGCCTGTCGGCGGTGTCGTTGTGGCCCTTCTTGCGCTGGCCCTCGGCCCTGGCCTTGAGGTTCGCGACCGAACCGCGGACCTCGGGGCCGCCGTTGATGCGTTCGGTGAGCTTCGTGGTGCGCTGGGTGAGCTTGGGCAGCCATTCGGCGCACAGCGTCTGTGACTCTTCGGGGCTCAGGGTGATCGGTGCCTGGGCCGAGGCGGCGGGGGCGAGCGCGACGAGGCCGGCGGCGGTGAGGCAGACGGCGATGGTGTGTTTCAGCATGCGAAGAGCGTGGCGCGACCGGATACGAGGAATGTGGGGGAAATGTTCGGGTTTTGTAAGCGATACTCGGACGATGGGGCTCAAGACCTTGACCGCCACCGTCGTGGCGACACTGCTGTTCACCGCCGCACCCGCCGTCGCGTTACCCGCGTTCGTCCTGCGTGACGGCGTCAGCGAGCCGGTGTTCTCCTACGAGAAGGCCATCCGGGAGACCGCCTGGGTGGAGACCGGCCAGGACCTCGACCGCGACGGGCAGGCCGACCGCGTCGCCGCCGACATCATCCGCCCGGCGGAACCGGCCGCGCGAGGGCAGCGCGTCCCGGTGATCATGGACGTCAGCCCGTACTTCGAAAAGGTCGGGCGCGGCAACGAGCGCCAGCCGAAGACGTACCTCCCCGACGGCACGCCGTCGCAGTTCCCGCTCTTCTACGACAACTACTTCGTCCCGCGCGGATACGCGGTCGTGCTGGTCGACGTCGGCGGCACCAACCGCTCGTCCGGGTGCTTCGACGACGTCGCGTCCGGCAACGGCGTCGTGAACTGGCTCAACGGGCGCGCTCAGGCCTTCCGCACGCCGTTCGGGCCCGAGCGGGTCCGCGCGGGCTGGGCGAACGGGTCGGTCGGCGCGATCGGGAAATCGCAGGACGGCGCGACGGCTATCGGGATGGCGGCGTCCGGGATCGAGGGGTTGAAGACGATCGTGCCGATCGCGGGGGTCAGTTCGTACTACGAGGTCCACAACTCCCACGGCGCCTACTTCGGCTGGGCGGGCGGCGCCGGGTTCTACAACGAGCGTGCCGAGAAGCTGTGCCGTCCGTTCGAAGAGGACAACGCGCGGCGCGCGGGGACGGACGGGAACTTCAACGAGTACTGGCGCGGTCTCGACTACGTCGCGAAGACCGGCAAGGTGCGCGCGAGCGTTTTCGCGTCCATGGGCTTCCACGATCTCAACGTCAACCCGATCCAGTTCGGGCCCTGGTGGGAGGCGCTGAACGCCCACGGTGTGCCGCGCAAGGCGTGGCTGCACCAGGCGGCGCACGTCGATCCGTTCGACCTCGACCGGTCGCTGTTCGTGCGGACGCTGCACCGCTGGTTCGACCGCTGGCTGCTCGGCGTCCGCAACGGCGTCGAGACCGAACCCGCGATCCGCGTCGAGCACACGCCGGACCGCTGGACCGACGAACGCCGCTGGCCGCCTGTCACGGGGACGCGCGTGGTGTGGCCGTCCGTGTCGGGCGGGCTGGGGAATCGCCCGTCGCCGGGGACGGCTTTGGTGACCGACGATCCGGCGCGCGGGGCGTCGCGGTGGGTGGAGAACCCGTCTCAGCCCAGCTCGGATCGGGTCGTCTTCGCCGGTGAGCCGGTGCGGGTGGACACGCGTGTGGCCGGGACCGCCACGGTGACGGTGACCGCCCGTTCGGACAAGCCGGGCGCGCGGCTCGGCGCGGTGCTGGTCGATTACGGGCCCGCCACCGTGCGGAACACGACGTGGCCGGCGCTCGGCACGAAGGATCTGACGACCCGTTCCTGCTGGGGCGCGGGCACCGCCGCGGACACCGGCTGCTTCCTCGACACCGTCGCCGATCTGACCACTGTGGACAAACAGATCGTCGCGACCGGCTGGGCGGACCTCGGCCATCATCGGTCGCTGTGGCGGGGTGAGCCGCTCGTGCCGGGCAAGGCGTACACGATGACGTTCCGGCTGAGCAGCCTCGACCACGTCGTCGCGGCGGGGCACCGGCTGGCGCTCGTCCTGGGCGGGACCGATGGGGACATGTTCGACCCGGCACTCCCCGCGCTCGGCTCACGGGTGACGTTCGAACTGGGCGGGACTTCGCTCTCGGTGCCCATCGCCCGCGTTTAGTCCTCTGAATGCGGTGGGTGGCGTGTTGCGAAAGCCACTTTCGCGACGTCTGATGTCCCGAAAGTGGCTTTCGCGACATGAGCGCCCGGGCGCGGAAGGGGAGATCGCGCCCGCGTTTAGTCCTCTGAATGCGAGAGGGGAGGGGCGTCGTCTGGCTAAGGTCGGAACCATGAGCCTGCCCGGCTTCTGGCTGCGCCGGCCGCCTCCCCGGATGGCTTTCCCTGGCACGAGCCCCGGTGAAGGAGAACGCATGGCGAAGATCCAGCGCATTTCCGTCCACGGCCACACGAGCGCGAGCCCCGATGCCGTCTACGCGCTCCTCGTGGACCGCGAGCATTGGCCCGATTGGTCGCCCATGGGCTCGTTCCGCCTGCTCGACAAGGGAGACGCCAACGGTCTCGGCGCCATCGGCGTCTTCAGCACCAACGGCGTCAACAGCTGCGAAGAGGTCATCGCGCTCGAACCCGGCAAACGCTTCGGCTACTCGCTGAAGAAGGGGCTCCCGGTGCGGGACTACCGCGCCTACGTCGACCTCACCCCTGAGCGGGACGGCACCGCGATCCACTGGCATTCCACGTTCACCGCCAAGATCCCGGGCACCGGCTGGTTCCATCGCCGGTTCCTCGGCCACTTCATCGGGCGCATGGTCGAGAGCCTCGTGGCGCGCGCCTCGCGCGGCGCACCATAAAGTAGGCGCATGGCAGCCCCACGACGCACGCAGGAGGAACGCAGCGCCGCGATGCGCGTCAGGCTGCTCGACGCCACGATCGACTGTCTCGTCGAGTACGGCTACGCGGGCACCACGACCACCCGCGTCGCGGACCGCGCCGGGGTGACCCGTGGTGCGCAGGTGCACCACTTCCCGACCAAGACCGACCTCGTCACCTCGGCGATCCGGCATCTCGCGGCCAAGCGCGCCGAGGTCGCGATGGCGGAGATCGACCGGCTCAAGGCCTCGGCCGATCCGGTCGGGGACGCGTTGCAGCTGCTGTGGGAGATGCACCAGGGCCCGGTCTTCTCGGCGACCGTCGAGCTGTGGGTGGCGTCGCGGACCGACGCGGAGCTGCGCGCCCAGATGGCGGTGGTCGAGCCGATCGCGACGAGCAGCCTGGTCGAGTTCGGCAAGGCCCTGCTGCCGGACCATTCGGCGCATCCGGAGTTCCTGCACGCGGTGTACACGGCGATGGACGTCGTCCGCGGCATCCTCATCGCCAGCTGGGCGACCCGCGACCAGTCCGAACTGGAGGCGCGCTGGGAGCGCGGCCGCCGCCATCTGATCCTGCTGTTCGAGGCGTTGATGCAGCCCGCTCCCTCTCGTTGAGCGTGTTACTCTCCCCAGGAGAGTGAGGAGGTCACGTGCTCGGAAACCCGTACGACCCCGACTGCCCGACCCGCGCGCTGCTCGACCGCATCGGCGACCAGTGGACCGTGCTGATCGTCGGCGTGCTCGGCGACGGCCCGCTCCGGTTCACCGAGATCGGCAAACGCGTGCGCGGCATCTCGCAGAAGGTCCTCACCCAGACCCTGCGCAGCCTCGTCCGCGACGGGATCCTGACGCGCACCGCGTATCCGGAGATCCCTCCGCACGTGGAGTACGAGCTCACCGCCCTCGGCCGCAACCTCGCCGAACCGCTCGAGATGCTCGACAAATGGGCCCGTGTCCACATGGGCGAGGTGCTCGACGCCCGCAAGAGCTACGACGGTCAGCTCACCGCTTGACCAGACCTGCCTCGTGCGCGAGCAGCCCCGCCTGGGTCCGGTTCGCGCAGCCCAGCTTGACCAGCATCCGCGACACGTAGCTCTTCACCGTCGCCTCCGCCAGGTGCAGCCGCGCCGCGATGTCCGAATTGGACAGTCCTTCGCCGAGACAGGCGAGGACGTCGATTTCGCGTTCGGTGAGCCCTTCGGTCTTCCGGCGCGCGTCGTCCCCGCGGCGCCGCCCGTCGGCCGACATCGCCACCAGACGGCGCGCCGCTTCGGGCGAGAGCACCGTATGCCCGTCGGCCGCGACCCGGACCAGCCCGATCAGCTCCTCCGGCGGGGTGGATTTCACCAGGAACCCCGCCGCGCCCGCCCGCAGCGCGCGGATGACGTAGGTATCCGCGTCGAACGTCGTCAGCGCGACGACCGCGGGCGGCTCCGGGAGTTTCGCGATCCGCTCGATGGCGGTCAGCCCGTCGACACCGGGCATCCGCAGATCCATCAGCACCACGCGCGGCTTGTGCCGGATCACGGCCTCCACCGCCTCGGCGCCGTCCTGCGCCTGCGCGACCACCTCGATGTCGTCCGCGGAGCCGAGGATCGTCCGCAGATGCGCGCAGACCATCGGCTCGTCGTCGACGACGACCACCCGGATCACCGATCCCCTTCCGCCGTCGGGACGTAGGCGGGCAGTATCGCATCGACGCGGAATCCGCCGCCCGGTCGAGGCCCCGCCGCGAACCGGCCGCCGATCAGCTCGACCCGTTGCCGCAATCCGGCCAGCCCGGCGCCCGAACCGCTGCCCGCCAGCGCCGGATCAGGTGGGGTGCCCGCACGCGTGTTCTCCACCGCGACGTCCACACCGTCCGCGTGGTGGCGGAGTTCGACGGTCGCGGACGAGCCCGGCGCGTGTTTGCGGACGTTCGTCAGCGCTTCCTGCACGACCCGGTACGCCGTCCGGGCGACGGTCGGGGAGATCCGCCCGGGGTCGCCACGCACGATCAGTTCGGTCGGAATGCCCACCGACGCCGATTCGGCGACCAGCGTCGCCGGATCGCCCGCCTGGCCCTCGGTCAGGGTGGGCGGCCCGGCGTTCGCTCCGTTGCGCAGCACCCCGACGAGATCACGCAGTTCGTCCAGCGCCAGCGCGCCTTCGCGACGGATGTCCTCCGCGGAGGTCCGCACCGCCTCGTCCGCCGAGACGACGCCGAGCGCGCCGGCGTGCAGCACCATCAGGCTCAACCGGTGCGTGACGACGTCGTGCATCTCCTCGGCCAGTTTCCGGCGCTCCTCGGCACGGGCGCGTTCGGCGAGCAGGTGCTGTTCGCGTTCGGCCCGTTCGGCCCGGTCCCGCAGCGAGCGCAGCAACTGGCGCCGGGCCTCGAAATACAGCGAAAGCGTGGTGGGCAGCGCCGTGCTCAGCAGCCCGAACGGGGTGGTGTTCCAGTGCGCGTCCCACGGCCGGGACGCGCAGACCGCCAGGATCGCGGTCAGCCACAGCAGGGTCCGCCGGTCGATCAGGCGGGCCAGCTGGCTCAGCACCACGGGGGTGATCGTCGGGACGGTCATCAGCGTCAGCTGCCGTTCCGGCACCAGCAGGCCGGGGGAGAGCAGATCCGAGGCGAGCATCAGCAGCCCGCCCGCCACGATCAGGCCCGCGACCAGCCGGGGGAACCGGAACAGCAGGATCAGCGAGAGATCGAGCAGCACCTGCAGGGTGACGCCCGCGGCGGGCCCCGCCCAGCCGGACGTCGGTTCGCCGAACACGTACAGCGTGACGTCCAGGCCTGCGAACGCGAGCGCCGCCAGCGTGAGCCACCCGGTGTCGACCGGACCCGGCCGGAACGACCTGCTTCTCTCCACCGGATCACGGTAACCACCCGGCGACCGTGACGGGGTGACCCGCAACTTTCGTCTATCCCATGACCCTCCTTACCCGGTATCCGGCAGCGAGCGTCTCGGCTGGACTGGAGACCATGAGCATCGCGACCCAGACCGTCCGGACAGGACGGGAGCAGACCTTCGCCCGCCTCCCGGTGCTCGTCGTCGCCACCTTGGCCGGGGGCGCGCTGCTGGCCACGAGCGGCCGCTACGCGCACGGTTTCGACGAGCTGTACTTCCTGATGGCCGGCAAGGAACACCTCGCGTGGGGCTACTTCGACCAGCCGCCGCTGATCCCCGCCCTGGCCGGGGCGATGGACACCCTGTTCCCCGGTTCGCTGGTGATACTGCGGCTGCCAATGACCCTGGCGGCCGCCGCCGGAGTGGTCGTCACCGCGCTGATCGCCAGGGAACTGGGCGGCGGACGCGGCGCCCAGGTGCTCGCGGCCGGGCTCTACGCGACGTCCGGCGTGATCATCGTCAGTCATTGGATCGGCACCTACGTCTTCGATCCGTTCCTCTGGACGGTGATCGTCTGGCTGGTCGTCCGCTGGGTACGCGTTCGCCGGGACGGGCTGCTGGTCTGGGCGGGCGTCGTCACCGCCGTCTCCCTGCAGACGAAGTTCCTCGTCCCGGCTTTCTGGGTGCTCGCCCTGCTCTCCGCGCTGGTGCTCGGGCCGAGAGAGCTCGTGCGGCGGCCGAAACTGTGGCTCGGCGCGGGAATCGCCGTCGTCGCGACGATCCCGACGTTGCTTTGGCAGGCGCGGAACGGCTGGCCGTATCTGATCATGAACGACGTCGTCTCGGCGGAATTCCCCGGCACGTGGCCTTTTCTGCGCGACGGCTTCTTGACGGCGGGGGTCGGGGCGGGTGTGCTCGCGTTCGTCTACGGGCTAGCCCGGCTGAACTTCTCCCGCGAACTTCGCGGCTATCGCTTCCTGGGGGTGGCGATAGCCGCGCTGATCGTGGCGTTCCTGGTGCTGCACGGACGTTCCTACTATCTGATGGGCGTCTTCGCGCTGCCCTTCGCCGCTGCGGCGACGGGCTTCGCGAAGCACGTCCCCCGATGGCGGCCGGTGGCGTGGCCGGTGATGGTGCTTTCGGCGGTGATCACCCTCGCGGGCCTGCCGATCTATCCGGCGACCATGGCCAGGACGAGCTTCGGGCCGATCGCGCTCGGCAGTTCCTTCGCCGGTGGTGAACTGCCGCAACAGGAACTGGTCAAGGCGGTCGGCGAGGCCTACGCGGCCCTGCCGCCGGATCAGCGCGCACGCACAGCGGTCTACGCCGAGATCTATCCGTTCGCCGCCGCCACGGAGTTCTACGGCAGGCGGTACGGCATAGACCATGTCTACAGTGGACATCGCGGCTACCGGTATTTCGACCGGCCCCCGGATTCGGCGGACGGCGTGCTGTTCCTGGGATTCGATCCGGGGCTGCTCAAGCCTTACTTCGCCACGGTGACCCCGGTGGTGGAAGGACTGCTGTGGCGGTACGACGGTAGACGGGGTTCCTGGGACGAGATCTGGCCCAAGCTGGAAAGGCACTGACGATGACCGAACTTTCGCTGCCCGCCAAGACCTATCTGCTCGCGTGCGACGTCGGCGAGGCCAAGCTGCGCGACCGGGCTCGCGCGGGCCTGCTGATCCGCGGCGCCGCGCTCACCGATCTCGTGCTGCGCGGCCGCGTCACCGACGCGGACGGCCGGGTCGCGGTGTCGGGCGCCGGGCCGACCGGGGACCTCGTCCTCGACGAGCTGCTGGCCGAGATCGGCCGGGAGAGCCCGCGCAAGTGGAAAGGGTGGGTGCGCAAGGACGCGCGTGGCACCTTGGAGGCACTGGAGTCCCAGCTGGACACGGCGGGTGTGATCGACTTGAAGACCGCCCGGATCCTGGGGTTGTTCCCGTCGCGCCGTCCGGTCGTGCGGGATCCGGCCGTCGTGGAAAGGGTGCGGGCCTCGGTCGATCAGGCGTTGCGCGGTCCGGCGCCGGCGTCCGATGTGGACACCGTGGACGCCGCGCTCACCGCGCTGGTGGCCGCGGTGGAGCTCCGCGGTGTCGTTTCGGGCCGGGACAGGCGTCGTTACCGGGATCGGATCGAAGAACTGGGCGAGCGTGGCGGGGACGCGGTCCCCGCGTTGCGGAAGCTGTTCCGGGAGCTACGGGCGGTGCGGGCGTCGGCAGCGTCCTCATCCGGCGGGGGCTGAACCGAACAGCCGGTCGAGGTAGTAGTCCACTGTGGACAGCGCCTCGTCCGGCGTGCGGTGCTTCATCACGATGTTGGTGCCCTGTGAATCGGCGAGGGCCCACAGGATCGCGGACTCGTGCATCGGATCGGCCGACTTGTCGACAGTGCCCGCGTCCTGGCCCTGGCGGATCAGGAGGGCGAGCAGTTCGAACAGCTGCGGGACGCCGTCGGTGAACGCGGCCGTGAAGGAGGGATCGGAGATCGCCCGGATGAAGAACGCGACCCCCATCAGCCAGTCGCCGCGGCGGCGCTCGTCGAGCGGCAGGATCTCGACCATGATCGCGCGGATGATGGCCTGGGGTGTCGATGGCAGTTCGCCGGCCTCCAGCTGGGCCTTGATGCGCTCTTCGTAGACCTGCGAGCGGCGTTCGACGGCGAACAGCAACATCTCGTCCTTGGTCTTGAAGTAGTGCTGCACCAAACCCATCGACATGCCCGCTTCGGCGGCGACGTGCCGGAGGCTGACTCCTTCGAGGCCTCGCGTGGCCGTCAGCCGCGTCAGCGCCTCGGCGATCTCCGCGCGGCGCGCGGCGTGATCCACCTGTTTCGGCACCTTCACCATCCGTTCCGCCGTTTGCAATGCGATCGCATTGCCACTACTGTCCCAGGTTATTACGATGCAATCGCATTGTAAACGAGCTCGGGGGTGAACTCGGTGGAAGCCGAACGGGGGAAGGTGCGGCTGCGGCCGCCGCGGAACGTGCTGGATCAGCGGGTCGTGGGCTGGTGGCGGCTGCAGGGAACGCTTTTCTGGGGTGCGCCGGTACTGGTGCTGGTGGTGCTCGGCCTGCTCATCACGCCCGCGCGGTTCTGGCTTCTGACGCCGGCGGTGGTGTTCGCGGTGGCGGGCCTGGCGTGGGTGATCGCGATGCCGCTGTGGTGGTTCAAGGTGCATCGCTGGGAGGTCACGGAGACGGCGGTGTACGCGCGCTCCGGGTTCTTCTGGCAGGAGTGGCGAGTCGCGCCGATGTCGCGGATCCAGACCGTCGACACCCTGCGCGGGCCGCTGCAGCAGCTGTTCAAGCTCGCGACCGTCACGGTCACCACGGCGTCGGCGCGGGGCGCGGTCAAGATCCGCGGCCTCGACCACGAACTGGCCGCGAGCCTGGCGGAGCAGCTCACCGAAACGACGCAGGCGACGCCAGGGGACGCGACATGACCTCGGGCGAATTCGAGGGCTGGAACACGCTCGACAAGCGGACACTCGCCGTCACCGCGGTGATGATGGCCGGCGCGGCCGTCGGTGCCGCGATCCCGGCCACGGCCGCGATCGTCGGCGGCGGCGCGAGCTTCTGGGTCGCGCTCGCCTGGGTCGTGGCGGGCGGGCTGGTCCTCGTCGCCGGCGGCGTGCTGGCGGATCTCTTCTACTGGAAGGGGGTTCGCTACCGGCTCACGCCGGAACGTCTGGAGACGGCGTTCACCCTGGTCTTCCGTTCGCGGAAGTCCCTGCAGCGCGAGCGGATCCGCAACGTCGACCTGACGGCGAACCCGCTGCACCGGCTGTTCGGCGTGGCAGTGGTGACCATCGGCACCGGCTCCCACGAGTCGGGCGGGCAGGGCCGGATCAAGCTCAACCCCGTCTCGCGCGCCGAAGCCGAGCGGCTGCGCGCGGAACTGTTGCGCCGCGCGGAAACCGTGGCGACCGACGAGGACGCGCCGCTGGCCGAACTCGACCGGAGCTGGATCCGCTACGCGCCGATGTCGTTCCTCACCCCGGCGCTGGGGCTCGCCGCGGGCGGCGGGCTCATGCAGGTCTCCGAATGGGCGGGTCTGCAGAAGGGCCTGATCGACTGGGTGATCGGGCTGTTCCGCGGTATCCCGCCGGCGGTGGCGATCCTGATCCTGCTGGCGATCGCGATGCTCGTCGGCCTGATCGGCGCGCTGGGCCTGTGGGTCGAGATGTGGTGGAACTACCGGCTCGACCGCGAGGCCGGCGGCACGCTGCGGGTGCGCCGGGGCCTGTTCACCACGCGCTCGATCTCGATCGAGGAACGCCGGATGCGCGGCATCGACCTCGTCGAGCCGCTCGGGAACCGGATCTCCGGCGCGGCGCGCGTCGACGCGATCGCCACCGGCATGCGCCAAAGCGACGACAAGGACAAGACCGACTACCACACGCTTCTGCCCGCCGCGCCGGTCGCGACGGCCAACCGGATCGCCGCGGCGGTGCTGCGCGAACCGGTCTCGCCGACCGAAGCCGTCCGGCTGACCGGGCATCCGCGCGCCGCGCGGGGACGGCTGCTGCGCTGGTGGATCGGCTCGGTGGTGGTCCTGCTGGCGATCTTCGCGATCCTCGGCTTCCTGCTGACCGACGTCCTGCTGGTGATCGGTGCCGCGCTCGGCGTGGTGCTGCTGCCCGCGTCGGTGCTGCTGGCGCTGGACGCCTATCGCAACCTGGGGCACGGGATCACCGGGCGGTACCTCGTCGGACGGCACGGCACTGTGCGGCGGAGCACGTTCGCGCTGGAGCGCGACGGCGTGATCGGCTGGACGGTGAAGCAGTCGATCTTCCAGCGGCGCAAGGGTTTGCTGACCGTCGTGGCGACCACGGCCGCCGGTGCCGGGGCATACTCGGTGTACGACGCGGGGGAGGAGCAGGGGCTGCTGTTCGCGGAGGAGTCGGTGCCGGAGCTGCTGACGCCGTTTCTGGAACGGGCTTGATGTTTCGGTCCGGTGGGGCGCCGGTCCGTGAAGGACTCCTTGAGGGACTCGTTTTGCTTACCCACTGGTGTGGGTCGAGCCTGAGGAATTCGGGGCGCGGAACGTCTCGGCTCCTCCACGTTTGGATCCGTTGATGAAGGATTTGGGACAGTGAACGTCCCCAATCCTTCATGGACAACACTCGACCCGGTCTGGAACGGAGCGAATCCCGCTCACACACAGGTCAGACGTAGACAATCAATACCGGCCGTTCTTCACAGACCTGCGGGCTCGATGACAGGGGACTGTGTGGATTTCGGGTCATCCAACGTCCCAAAATCCACACAGTCAGCGGCCTGAGCCGCCACGGCGGCCGGCGGTGCCGTGTCTGCGCACGACACCTTCGGCCTGCCCTCAAGAGAGCCGCCCTTGCCACTCACGACCACCGGGACCGACGCTTCGGCCGTCACCGAAGTGTCCGCTGGCTACCGTCGTGCCATGACCGCCTTCGCCGCACTCCACGTCCCCGGTTCCCCGCTGCTCCTGCCGAACGTCTGGGAGTTCGGCACCGCCGCCTTCCTGGCCGCGCAAGGCTTCCCGGCACTCGGCACGACCAGCCTCGGGGTCTCGGCCGCCGAGGGCGAGCCGGACGGTGCCCCGTCCTCGAAGGACGCCACCGTCCGGCTGGCGTGGCGGCTCGCCGGGCTCGACGCGCTGATCAGCGTCGACCTCGCCGACGGGTTCAGCGAAGACCCGGGCGAGGTCGGCGCACTGGCGGCGGAGCTCGCCGAAGCCGGTGTCGCGGGCATCAACCTCGAAGACGCCCTGGGCGACCCGGTGCGGCACGCGGCCAAGATCGCGGCCGCGAAGGACCGCGCTCCCGGTTTGTTCGTCAACGCCCGCACGGACACGCATTGGCTGGGAGAGCCCGACATCGGCGCCGCGATCGACCGTTCTCTGTCCTATGTGGACGCGGGCGCCGACGGAGTGTTCGTGCCGGGGCTCGCCGAGGCGTCGGACGTCGAACGTCTGGTGAAGGCCGTCGGGGTGCCGGTGAACCTGCTGTTCCTGCCCGGAAAGGTCACCGTCGCGGGGCTCGCCGGGCTCGGCGTCGCCCGGATCAGTCTCGGGTCGCTGCCGTACCGGATGGCGCTGGCCGCCACGCTGCGCACGGTGGAGGCCGTGCGCGACGGCGGCGAACTCCCGCTGGCCCCGCCCTCCTACGCCGACGTCGCGGCCCTGCTCCCGGATTCTCATTAACCTCGGGAGCATGCAGACCTTCGGAGCCGAATTCGCCGTCCCGCCCGGTTATCTGAACACGCCCAGCATCGGTATCCCGCCGTCGCACGTGGCCGACGCGGTGGCGGAGGCGGTCGAACGGTGGCGGCGCGGCGAGGCCCGCCCGACCGACTTCGACGAGCCCGTCGCGCGGACCAGGGTGGGCTTCGGCGCGCTGATCGGCGTCCCCGCGGAGCGGGTCGCGATCGGGGCGTCCGTCTCACAGCTGATCGCGAACGTGGCCGCCGGACTGCCCGACGGCGCCAGCGTCCTGGTCGCCGCGAACGACTTCACGAGCGTCACCTTCCCCTTCGCAGCTCAAGCGCACCGCGGGGTGAAGGTCACCGAAGTCCCGCTGGCCGAGTTGACCGAGCGCGTCGAAGGGCACGACCTCGTCGCGGTCAGCGTCGTCCAATCGGCGGACGGCGCCCAGGTCGACCTCGCCGCGCTCCGGGCCGCGGCCGAGGCGGCGGGCGCGGCGGTCCTGCTCGACGCCACCCAGGCCGCCGGATGGCGGCCGCTGGACCTCGGCTGGGCCGACTGGGTGGTCGCCGCGGGCTACAAATGGCTGCTCGCCCCGCGCGGGGCGGCCTGGCTGGCCGTGCATCCGCGGGTGCTGGAGCGGGCCGTGCCGGTCGCCGCGAACTGGTACGCGGGCGAAGACCGCTGGCAGACCGTCTACGGGCTCCCGCTGCGCTTGGCGGAGGGTGCCCGGTCGCTCGACCTGTCCCCGGCGTGGCTCGCTTTCGTCGGCGCCGCCGCCTCTCTCGACTACCTCGCGTCGTTGGACCTCGAAGCCGTCCGCGCGCACTGCGTGGGCCTCGCCGACTCACTCCTCGAAGCGATCGGCTCACCCGGTCAGGGGAGTGCGATCGTCTCGCTCGACGCCGGCGCCCGCCGGGTGGCGGAAGCGGGCATCGTGGCCGGTACCCGGGCCGGAAGGCAGCGATTCGGCTTCCATCTCTACAACACGGCTGACGACGTGGAACGGGTGATAAGCACGTTCAGGTGAACCGCCGGGAGCGCGTGAACTACCGTATGTTCCCGTGGTTGGTGCGCAATTTACCCCGGGACCGACGGAAACGGCCCGGCTTCAGCCGGTGCGACCGGCAGGGCCGGGCGGGCCGCCGTCCGCGCCGAAGCCGCCGAGGGACACCAAGGCCCTGGCGCTCAAGGGCGGCGGGCTGGTCGCCATCGCGGTCGTCTCGGCCCTGCTCTGGTGGCTGATCCGGCACGAGCCGGAGCCGACGCCGGTCGCGGACCCGCCGTCGAAGACCGGCCAGTTCCAGTACACGCTGGTCGAAGGCCCGCAGGTCACCACCGACTGCGCGAGCAAGGCCTACGGCGACACCAAGAAGTTCTTCACCGACACGCCGTGCACGCGCCTGTCGCGGGCGCTGTACACGACCGAGACCGGTGGGAAGAAGGCGCTGGTGTCGGTCGTCCTGGTCACGATGCCCGGTGAGGTCACCGCGACCCAGCTCAAGGCGCTGACCGACAAGGACGGCACGGGCAACGTGTCCGACCTGGTGCGCGACGGGACCTTCAAGGCACAGGGCGCCCCGAAGATCTCGGGCCAGGACGCGGCCTACGACTCCCATGTCACCGGGCCCGAGGTGGCCATCGTGCTGGCCGGCTTCTACGACAAGCAGAAGGACAAGCCGGTGCTGGAGAAGATCGCGACCGACGCCCTGCGGCTCTCGGGCGACCTGCGCCGCTGACCGGGATCCCCGCCTCCAGATGCTAGGAAAGGACCGTTCCTTGCAAATTTTGCAAGGAACGGTCCTTTCCTAGCGTTTGAAGGGACGCGAAGAGCCTCAGGCCGACTGGCCCGGCATCGCGATCGCCACCGGTTTCGCGCCGAACTCAGCCCGCCAGGCGGTACCCCGCCGCGCTGACCCGATCAGCGCGTTCAGCGCGGTCGTCCGCAAGGCGGCGTCATCGGTGCGGTCGAGCACGCCGAGCCAGGCCGCGGACGCGTCCGATTCGGCGGTCGCCACCAGTTCCATCGCCGAGTTCGCCTCGGTCACCGGCCTCGGCGGCACGTACGCGGCCTCGGGGCCGGTGGGCGTCTGTCCCGCCGCGGAAAGCATGCGTTCGCAGACGTCACGGCGTTTGACGTGCTCGGCCGTACCCCGCGACACCGCGCCGCTGAACGCCGCGGGCAGGTAAGCGCTGACCAGCCCGTACACCCAGATCGCCGCGTGTTCGGCGGCCAACGCCTGCTGGACGGCCTCCGCCGCCTCCCCGCCGAGCTGGACGCCGGCGGGCACCTCGACGGCTCCGGCGTCGTCGCCGCGGCCGAGCTTCTCCGAACTCTGTTGCAGCGCCGCGCAGCCCGCCGCGATCGAGGCGACCATCCCGGCGCGGTAGCGAGGCAGGGTGGGCACGAGACCTTCGGCCTGTTTACGGGCCACGGCGAGCCGTTCCTTGAGCCCATCGAGCGACGACGGCGGCGGTGTCGCCGCCGGACCCGGCTGATCCGGCTTCGGCCGGTTGAGCCGGTCCACCTCGGTCTTCAGCGCCGCCGCGTGCGCGGCCCGCGCGGTGGCGACCGCTTCGCCCTCGGCGCCCAGCGCCTTCGCACCGGCCGCGTCGGTCTCCGCCGCGCGCAGCAGCGGGCCCAGCGGGTCGGGGGTTTCGTCGAAGCCGGGGGAGCAGGCGGACGCCAGCGGCACGGCCAGCGCGGCCAGCGCCCCCATCCGCAGGAAAGTGCGACGGCTCGGCTCTGTCGATCTTCCGGTCACGCCGCCCCATCCTGCCAGTACCCCGCGCGGGGCCGCCGCTCGCGCGTCACACGGGGGTGACCGGATAAGCTGGTCCACTACCGAACCCGGATCCACGCCGCCGGGTCGCCCACAGCCGAACAGGAGCGCTCCACCGTGCCCAACGACCTCGCCAGCAGGCTGGAGCCCATCGTGGCCGAAGCCGTCACGGCCGCGGGTTTCGACCTCGATTCCTTCGAGGTCCAGCAGGCAGGCCGCCGCCAGCTGGTCAAGGTCGTCGTCGACGGGGACGACGGCGTCGGGCTGGACGAGGTGGCGAGCGTCAGCCGCGCCGTCTCCGCCGCGCTCGACGAGAACGAGCACGTGATCGCCAGCGCGTACACGCTCGAAGTCACCTCGCCGGGTCTCGACCGGCCGCTGACCTTGCCACGCCACTGGCGGCGCGCGAAGTTCCGTCTCGTCAAGGTCACGCCCGCCGAAGGCACGGCGTTCATCGGCCGGGTCGGGCACGCGGGGGAGAAATCCGCGCGCGTGCTCGTGGACGGCGAGATCCGGGACGTCCCCTACGCCTCGGTGACCAAGGCGGTCATCGAGATCGAGTTCAAGCAACCACCTGCCGAGGACCTGAAACTGTTGGAAACCGATGCGTCGGCCCTGAACGCCGCCACCACGGAGCCGAAGGAGGAGCCGAAGTGAACGTCGACATCGCCGCGCTGCGCGCGATCGAACGGGACAAGGACATCCCCTTCGAGACGGTGATCGAAGCGATCGAAACCGCGCTGCTCACCGCGTACAAGCACACCGAGGGCCACCAGCCGCACGCCAGGATCGACATCGATCGCAAGAGCGGTCTGGTCCGCGTCCTCGCGCACACCCTCACCCCGGACGGCCAGACCGACGAGGAATGGGACGACACCCCCGAAGGCTTCGGGCGGATCGCCGCGACCACCGCGCGGCAGGTCATCCTGCAGCGTCTTCGCGACGCCGAGCACGAGAAGACCTTCGGCGAGTTCTCCGCCAAGGAGAACGAGCTCGTCGCCGGCGTGGTGCAGCGCGACGCCCGCGCCAACGCCCGCGGCATGGTCGTCATCCAGGTCGGCGACATCGAAGGCGTGCTGCCGGCGATCGAGCAGGTGCCGGGCGAGACCTACGAGCACGGCGATCGGATCAAGGCCTACGTCGTCACCGTCTCGCGCGGCAACCGCGGCCCGCAGATCACGCTGTCGCGTTCGCACCCGAAGCTGGTGCACAAGCTGTTCGCCCTCGAAGTCCCCGAGATCGCCGACGGCACGGTCGAGATCGCCGCCGTCGCGCGGGAACCGGGACACCGGACCAAGATCGCGGTCCGCTCGACGGTGCCCGGCGTCAACGCCAAGGGCGCCTGCATCGGCCCGGTCGGCGCGCGTGTGCGCAACGTGATGAGCGAACTGGCCGGCGAGAAGATCGACATCATCGACTTCTCCGAAGACCCGGCGAAGTTCGTCGGGAATGCGCTGTCGCCCGCGAAGGTTGTGTCGGTGAAGGTCGTCGACGAGCGGGCCAAGACCGCTCGCGTCGTCGTGCCGGACTTCCAGCTTTCGCTCGCGATCGGCAAGGAGGGGCAGAACGCCCGCCTCGCCGCCCGGCTCACCGGCTGGCGGATCGACATCCGCAGCGACGCCGCCCCTGAGCAGGGTGACGAAGCACACGCCGGGCAGGCGCGGCCCGCCGCGGCAACCGGTTCGGCTGAGTGAAGGTCGAAGCGCTAGACTTACGAGTGGTTCAGAGCCCGCGGCCGGGAACCGACCTCCAGCATGACCGGGATGCCCCGGTTCGCACCTGTGTGGGTTGCCGTAAGCGGGCCTTGATCGGCGAGTTGCTGCGAGTGGTCGCGGCGGACGGTCGGTTGGTCGTCGACGAACGTCGGCGGCTGCCGGGCCGGGGTGCCTGGTTGCACCCCGTGCCGGACTGTCTGGCCAAGGCCGAGCGGCGCAGGGCGTTCCCCCGAGCACTTCGTGTTCCGGGGTCGCTCGACGCCCAGGGTGTCCACGAACGCCTGGAGCGGCACGCCGAAGGCTAAAGGGCGCCGGGACATCCCCGGTGCCGGATGGAATCAGGAAGCAGGTCGACCCGTCATGAGTCAGCCGTGAAGCTGAATCAATGAACGCGCGACAATAGGACGAGGTCTGCGGGTCTGCCGCCGGCCTCCCCAGATGAGGAGAGCTGTGCCAGGCAAGGCCCGAGTACATGAGCTCGCGAAAGAGCTCGGCATCACCAGCAAGGAAGTTCTCGCCAAGTTGAAGGACCAGGGCGAGTTCGTGAAGTCCGCGTCTTCGACCGTCGAGGCACCCGTGGCCCGACGTCTCCGTGACGCTTATTCGTCCAAGGACGGCCAGAGCAAGAAGCCCGTCCCGACTCCCGGCCCGCGCCCGCCGGCGAAGCCCGCTGCCCCGGCTCCGGCCGCGAAGCCCGCTCAGCCCGCGCCCGCGGCGAAGACCGAGGCCCCG
>NZ_JBPQFM010000005.1:0-424207 GCF_051373225.1 Amycolatopsis sp. w19
TGCTGGCCGCCGTACTGGTCGTAGCCGGGCTGCTGGGCGGCGCCGCCGTAGCCCTGGTCGTACCCGGGCTGCTGCTGGCCGCCGTACTGGTCGTAGCCGGGCTGCTGGGCGCCGCCGTAACCCTGGTCGTAGCCGCCCTGCTGCTGGCCGCCATAACCCTGGTCGTACCCGGGCTGCTGCTGGCCAGCCTGCTGTCCGTAGCCGTACTGGCCCTGCTGCTGGCCGTACGGGTCACCCTGGTCGTATTGGCCGTAGCCGGGGGGCTGGCTCATTGCTGGGTCTCCTGCGTTGCTGGGTCGTGCCGACCGTGACGAACCTTCGGCGCCGTGGGGCTTGACGTCGGGATCGACGGACGAACGGGTCTTGAACTGTCCAGTATGCAGCGCCTCGTTGCGCTCGAGCGAAACTACGACGTCACCATAGGTGTCCCATCCGTGCTCGGCGAGGTGTTCCTTGACCGCCTCCGCCAACACCGAGGTGACCCGACGCTCGTCTCCGGCCATGCGCTCGTGATCAGCCTGCCCCAACGACACGATGTAGTGATTGGGAGCGAGCTGTCGACCACCGGCCAGCTCACGAACGTTCTCCTCGCTCTCGCGCTCAAGCGCCACCGCCACTTCCTGCGTGACGACGTTGCCACCGAACATGCGCGCGAAGGTATTGCCCACAAGGTTCTCGAGCCGTCTGTCAAACCGTTCGACGCGGCCCACCGGGCAACCCTCCTCACACGTGTGCTTCCCCGTCGATCCTATCCGGGTACGGCCAGTCGGACACGGCCCCCGGTGAAACCCGTGAAATCCGCCTGCTACGCTTTGCGAGCTGTCAGAGAACGAAGCACTCGGGCGAGTGGCGGAATGGCAGACGCGCACGGTTCAGGTCCGTGTGTCCGAAAGGACGTGAGGGTTCAACTCCCTCCTCGCCCACTCTTGGTTGAAGGCCCCTTCGCTAGCGCGACGGGGCCTTCTTTCATGTGGTCGTCGCTCGTCAGTTCCCGGGGGGCCGAGCCCCCCGGACCCCCGCGGTGCGGTCGGCGGCGGTTGGCGGGGTGGTTGGGGTAGGGGCGAAGGGGACTTTCACCTCATTAGATGCAGCGAAAGGGCCCTTCACCTCGTGCGATGAGGTGAAGGGCCCTTTCGGCTCGTCGGGTGTGGGTCAGTTCACGCCGATGAGGTCGACGACGAAGATCAAGGTCTCGTTCGGCTTGATGACGCCGCCGGCGCCGCGTTCGCCGTAGGCCAGATGCGGCGGGATGACCAGCTTGCGGCGGCCGCCGACCTTCATCCCGGCCACGCCCTGGTCCCAGCCGGGGATGACCTGACCGGCGCCGAGGCCGAAGCGCAGCGGTTCGCCGCGGTCCCACGAGGCGTCGAACTGGTCGCCGGTCGAGTGCGAGACGCCGACGTAGTGCACCGAGACGGTGTCGCCGGCCTTCGCCTCCTGGCCCTCGCCGACGGTGATGTCGGACTTCTCCAGGTCGGACGGCGCGGGGCCCTCCGGGCGGTCGATCTGGGGCTTCTGCAAAGACATGTCCATAAGCTACCTCCGCAGGTCCCGGGCCCGCAGGGCGAGTGTTCCGCCGAACGGTGGCAAGAACGCGAATAGTCTTCACAAATTCGGATACCCGTGGGTAGTGTGCGCCTCGTCACTCTCCGACGACGGAGGTCTTTCATGCGACGAGGCATACGGGTCTTGACGACGCTGGCGGGGCTGACGCTGGTGGCGGGCACCGTTCCGGCACTGCAGGCGAACGCCGCGGAGGCGCCACAGAACTCGGTGGTGGCGGCCGCGCTCGACGACTATTGCGGCGGCCAGTGCGGTGACATCCTCCCGCCCGGCACCAAGGGGAACGCCACCCTCGCCGAGATCCTGGCGCACAAGGCGTTCGGCACCCGGCCCGCGCATTCGGCCGATCAGCTCGGCAAGTACGCCTCGCTCGCCGACGGCTACAAGACACTGACCACGGACAAGATCAACCAGTTCTTCAACGACGCGTCGTTCGGCGTTCCGTCCGGTCAGGTCGAGAGCACGATCAAACCCCGTTCGGACGTGACGATCACCCGCGACAAGGGGATCGGTGTGCCCCGCATCGTCGGCACGACGCGGCCGGGCACGATGTACGGCGCCGGATACGCCGCCGCGCAGGACCGCCTGTGGCTGATGGACATCATGCGCCGCGTCGGCCGTGGCCAGTTGACCTCGTACGCGGGTGGCGCGCAGGGCAACCGCGAACTCGAGCAGAGCTTCTTCGCCTCGGCGCCGTACACCGAGCAGGAACTGCAGAAGCAGATCGACAACGCCGCGGCCAGTGGCCCGCGCGGCGCGCAGGGCAAGGCCGACGCCGAGGCCTACGTGCAGGGCGTCAACAAGTACATCTCCGACGCGCACAGCGGCCGCTACTTCCCCGGCGAGTACGTGCTCACCGGGCACGTCGACGCGATCACGAACGCCGGGACCATCGAGCCGTTCAAGCTCACCGACCTCGTCGTCCTCGCCGCCGTCGTCGGGGCGCAGTTCGGCGCCGGCGGTGGCGGCGAGGTACAGAACGCCATCGCGAAGATGGCGATGCAGGAGAAGTACGGACTCGAACAAGGCGACAAGGTCTGGAAGAGCCTGCGGTCCGAGGACGACCCCGAGACCGTCAAGACGCTCCACAATGGACAGACGTTCGACTACGGCAAGGCGCCGTCGAACCCGCAGGGCGCGGCGATGCCGGACAAGGGTTCGGTCACCGGGCAGCAGCTGGTCTTCGACCCGACGGGTTCCGCCGGGACGGCGACGCCCGCCAAGGTGGACGTTCCGGCGCCCGAGGACCAGAAAGCCGTCCGCGGCATCTTCGACGACGGCGTCCTGCCGGGAAACCTGCTGTCGGAGAAGCACGGCATGTCCAACGCGCTGGTGGTGTCCGGCGCCAAGACCGCGAGCGGTCACCCGGTCGCCGTCTTCGGTCCGCAGGCCGGCTACTTCGCGCCGCAATTGCTGATGCTGCAAGAACTCCAGGGCCCTGGCATCAGCGCGCGCGGTGCCTCGTTCGCGGGCATCAGCATGTACGTGCTGCTCGGCCGCGGCAAGGATTACGCGTGGAGCGCGACCTCGGCGTCGCAGGACATCACCGACACCTACGCCGTCGAACTGTGCGAGCAGAACGGCTCCGCGCCGACGAAGAACTCCAACTTCTACCGCTTCCGCGGTCAGTGCCTGCCGTTCGAGATCGTCGAGCGCAAGAACGCGTGGAAGCCCACGATCGCCGACGGGACGGCCGAAGGTTCGTACACGCTGCGCAGCTTCCGCACCAAGTACGGGCCGGTGACGAGCCGGGCGCTGGTCGGCGGCAAACCGGTGGCGTACGCGTCGCTGCGGTCGACGTTCCAGCACGAGATCGACACGATCATCGGTTTCCAGAAGTTCAACGATCCGGACGCGATCAAATCCGCGCAGGACTTCCAGGCCGCGGCTGCCGACGTCAACCAGACCTACAACTGGTTCTACGCCGACTCGCGTGACGTCGCGTACTTCAACTCCGGCTCGAACCCCGTCCGCAACCCGAACGTCGACCCGGCCATGCCGGTGAAGGCCGACGCCGGATTCGACTGGCAGGGCTGGAACCCCGACGGCAACCTCGCGAACTACACGCCGTCTTCGCAGCATCCGCAGTCGATCAACCAGGACTACTACATCAGCTGGAACAACGCGCAGACCAACGGCTACGCGGCCAGCGGCGCGGACAAGAGTTCCGTGCACCGTGGCGATCTGATCGACGCGCGGGTGAAGAAGATGGTCTCCAGCGGCACCAAGGTGACGCGGGTGAACCTCACGCAGGCCATGGAGGAGGCGGCGCTGGCCGATCTCCGCGCGGAGAAGGTGCTGCCGGAACTGTTCAAGGTGATCGACAAGGCACCGGTGACCGGCCCGGCCGCGGACGCGGTGGCGAAGCTCAAGACCTGGCTCGCCGCGGGCGGCCTGCGCTCGGAGACGTCGCCGGGCAGCAAGGCCTACGCCAACGCCGACGCGATCCGCATCATGGACGCCTGGTGGCCGCTGCTGGTGAACGCCCAGTTCAAACCCGGTATGGGTGACGCCGCCTACGGTGCCATGGTCGGCGTGCTGAAGATCAACGAATCGCCTTCCGGCTGGCAGAACGAGGTTCCCGGCAAGCACGTCGGCCAGGGACACGCCGGTTCGTCGTACCAGTCCGGCTGGTGGGGCTACGTGCACAAGGACATCCGCTCGGTACTCGGGCAGAACGTGGCCGGTCCGCTCGCCGTGAAGTACTGCGGTGGCGGCGACGTCAACGCTTGCCGTCAGGTGCTGCTCGACTCGCTGACGCAGGCGGCCGCGCAGCCCGCGAACACCGTCTATCCCGGTGACGGCGACTGCGCCGCGGGCGACCAGTGGTGCGCCGACACGATCATCCACCGCGCGCTCGGCGGTATCACGCAGGACAAGATGAGCACCCAGAACCGGCCGACCTTCCAGCAGGTCGTGGAGTTCCCGGCGAAACGCGGCGACAACATCGCCAACCTCGCCACCGGCCGGTCGGTGAGCGCGAGCAGCCACGAGACCGGCTGGTACAACTCGCCGCCGTCCAACGCGATCGACGTCAACCTGTCGACGCGCTGGGCCAGCGACTGGAGCGACAACCAGTCGATCACCGTGGATCTCGGTTCGGTGCAGCGCGTATCCCGCGTGGTCCTGCAGTGGGAAGCCGCTTACGGGAAGGCGTACAAGGTGCAGGTCTCGTCCGACGGGACGAACTGGCGGGACGCGGCGTCCATAGTGGACGGAAACGGCGGAACGGACAACGTCGCCTTCGAGGCGGTGGACGGGCGCTATGTCCGGATGGCCGGTGTCCAGCGCGGGACGAAGTACGGCTACTCCCTCTACGAATTCGAGGTGTACGCCCACTAGCTCGTGGTGTGTGATGGGCCCCTGCTCGGACGTGAGGAAGGGGCCCATCATGCACGAGATCGAGCGACTCGTTCGCCGACTCGACGCGGATGGCGCCGGCGAGGCCGAAGACGCACAGGCGGAGCTGACCCGTCTCGGCCGTGAGACCGACGTGATCGCACCGCTCTTGCGGGCCCTGCCGACACTGAACGGGTTCGGGCAGCTGTGCGCCATCGAAATCCTTCAAGAACTCGGCGACGCCCGCGCCGGGCAGCCGCTGATCGAGCTGCTGACCAGCGAGCACGACACGGTCCGCGAGTGGTCCGCCCGCGCCTTGGCCCAGCTACGCGTCATCGACGCGGTACCCGCGCTCCGGCGCGCCTTTCAAGCGTGCAAGGACCGTGGCGACCCTCCCGACTGGTCGGCTCCGGGCAGCATTCGAGTCGCTTTGACCGAGCTCGGCGCTCGGCACCCCGTCGTCCCGTCGCTGACCGCGAGCCTCCGGTTCACCACGGCCTACGGGCACGAGGCATGGCCCTCGGAACGACTGATCCATGTCCTGGACGACCTCGCCGCCCATGATCAGGTGACGCTCGACTTCCAGCTCTGGCGAGTCGAACGCGACGGCGGGATGTACTGGACAGAGGTCCAGTGGGAGGACGCAGACCTCGACTATTCCCAGCCTTGGGCGATGCTCGTCCAGCAAGCCCACAGTCGAGCCACGATCGCCGCCACCCGAGCCGCCCTCGGCGCGAACGTCGTCGCCACGATCGACTGGATCGACCGAAGCGACCTCTGAAACCACGAGTGAACCGGCCGAGCGAGGGCACGGTTTACGGTGGCGGGGTGGACACGAACGACTGGTCACCCCGCACCCTCGCCGTCGCCGCCGGACGCCCGGAAGGGCCCGGCGAGCCGCTGAACGTGCCGATCGTCGCGGCGAGCACCTTCGACGCCGGCGCCGACCGCGCGTATTCGCGCCAGGACGGCACCCCGACCTGGGAGGCCCTCGAAGCCGCGATCGGCGCGCTCGAAGGCGGGCACGCCACGGCCTTCGCGTCGGGCATCGCGACGCTCAGCGCGGTCGTCGACACCCTGCCGGTCGGCGCGAAGGTCTGTGTCCCGACGTTCTCCTACGCGGGGTCGCGCGGGCTGCTCGCGCACGCGCACGGCACCGGCCGTCTGGTGGTGACCGAGATCGAGCCGGAGGACACGGCCGCCTGGGTCGCCGCTGCCGCGGACGCGGACCTCCTCTGGCTCGAATCGCCGACCAACCCGACGCTCGACGTCATCGACATCGAGACGATCGCCGCCGCCGCGAACGGCCTGGTCGCGGTGGACAACACGTTCGCCACCCCGCTCGGTCAGCGGCCGCTGGAGCTCGGCGCCGACATCGTCGTGCACAGCGCCACGAAACTCATCGGCGGCCACAGCGACCTTCTCCTCGGCCTCACCATCGCGGCCGACGAAGGCGTCGCGAAAGGCCTGCGCGACGCGCGCACCAGGTTGGGGGCGACGCCGGGAGCGCTCGAAGCGTGGCTGGCCCTACGCGGGCTGCGGACCCTGCCGGTGCGGCTGGCCGAGCAGACCCGCACGGCGAAGCTGCTGGCGGCGCGGCTGCTCGACCACCCCGCGATCACCCGGGTGCGTTATCCCGGCTCCGGCACGATGATCGCGTTCGAACTCCCGGACGCCGAGACCGCGGACAAGGTCATCGGGTCGCTGCGGCTGATCCGTGCCGCCACCAGCCTCGGCGGGGTGGAGAGCCTGGTCGAGCGGCGGGCCTGGATGGCGGGCGACGCCCACGTGCCCGCCGGGCTCGTCCGGTTCAGCGTCGGACTCGAAGATCCGGAAGATCTCTGGACGGATCTGGCCTCCGCGCTCGGCTAGCTTGGGCACGTGGACGAGACGAAACCGCCTCGGCGGCTCGGGCAATGGCTGTGGGGGCTGTTCTGGCTCCTGGTGCTGGGCTTCCTCGCGATCGTCGCGGCGGGCCTGCTGGCCGAACTCGCGGCGGCGCCCTGTCCGAGTGAAGGGGTTTGGGCCTGCGACGCGGAGAACCGGACCCTCGCCACCTTCATCCCCGGGATCGGGTTCGGCCTCGGCCTCCTGATCGCGGGGGTGGGCGGCGGCCGGGCGGTGCGGAAGCGGACGTCGCCGAAGCCCTGGCTGTTCGTCGCGGGCCTCTTCGGAGTGCTGTCGTTCGCCGTGGCGCTGTTCTTGGAGTTCTGATCGTGACCTTCGGAATTCGTTCGTAAAGGTCGGTATTTCGGGCCGTCCGGGTGTTAACATTCCCTCGTCGCCGCGAGTTTTTCCCTTGGCTGAGCGACTTTCGGGCCTTTGTATCGGCCGAGACCACTCCCGCGTTACCCGTTTTCACGGTGGCTCTTGTCACCGTCTATTCACTACGTCCGGCCGCGGTTTTTCGGGCAGGATCGCGCTATCACCCGAACGTGGGAATCTTCCCCGGGTGGTCGCAGGGTGGGGGTCACCGTGCGTTGCGATGCTTTTCCACTGGGAGATCACTTTGAAGAAGACGTTGGGCCGCATCGCGGGTGCGGTGCTGGCCGGCGCCGTCATCTCGCTGGCCGTGACGCCGGTCGCGATGGCGCAGACCGAAACGACGACCACGCCTCCCGCGCCGACGAGCGAGACGCCCACCACGGCGCCCTCGCCCTCGTGGTCCGGCGGCCAGGTCAGCAACCCGCCCTCGTGGTCGGGCGGCAAGGTCACGACGGCCCCGCCGTCCTCCTCCGAGACCGGCACGCCGACCTCGACCGGCGGCACGCCCACTTCCGGCAAGCCGTCGACCTCCACCTCGGAGAAGCCGACCACCACCACCCCGCCGAAGCCTGAGCTGAACGTCGGCGCCGGCTACGTCGAGGGCAACGAGGGCGCGCTGGCGATCCTGTGCGGTTCGGAGCCCGCGGACGTCACCGCGCCGGACTTCACCATCGTCGACTCGTTCCAGGACGGTGGCGACGCCTACCTGTGGATCTACATCGTCGAGGCCAAGCCCGGTTTCAAGGGCACCTCGAGCACCTTCACCTGGACCTGCGACGGCAAGCCGGGCAAGGGTGACATCGAGATCGAGACGGTCGGCGGCGGCTCGACCGCGCCGGGCACCAAGCCGGAGCAGCCGAAGAAGCAGGTCAAGCTGAAGCCGAAGGGCGGCATCGAGACCGGTTTCGGCGCCACCGCGGCCTGATCCGATGAAGCTCCTGACGCAGGGCGGCCGCTTGGTCGCGGCCGCCCTTGTGCTTTCCCTCGCACTGACGGGATGCGGCACCGACGAACCCGCCGCGCCCGCCGCGGCGGCGCCGTCGGAATCGGCTCCGCCGGTGGTCAAGCCGTACAACGGGACCCGTCCGACGAACGTGAAGATCCCCAAGATCGGCGCGGAATCGAGTCTGGTCACCGTCGCGGTCGGCAAGGACGGCAAGATGTCCGTCCCGTCGGCGAAGAACCCGATGCAGGCCGCGTGGTACCGGCTTTCGCCGGTGCCCGGCGACGTCGGCCCGTCGATTCTGCTCGGCCACGTCGACGGCAACAAGCAGCCGGGCATCTTCTACAAGCTCAAGGACGTCAACCCGGGTGACGAGGTGCTCGTCGAGCGCAGCGACGGCAAGAACCTGAAGTTCGTGGTCGAGAAGAAGGACCAGGTGCCCAAGGACCAGTTCCCCGAGGAAGCGGTCTACGGCAACACGGACAAGCCGCAGCTGCGGCTGATCACCTGTGGCGGTGTCTTCGACAAGGAAGAGCACAGCTACAAGGACAACATCATCGTTTACGCGAACCTGGTCGCCTGACGTGGGCTGAAAGCGTCCTTCACCGCATCCGACGCGGTGAAGGACGCTTTCAGCCCACCCCGGCGCCCGGGAACGGGAACCCGCCCGGAGCCGTCGCCTCGGTGTCGACCCACTTCCGCATCCCCGCGTCACAGGCCGCGTAGCCCCAGTTGATCAACCGCTCCTGCAGCACTTCCGGCAGTTTCGTCAGGCGCGTCGGGGTTTCCGCCAGCACGTGGGTGCGCTCGGCGGGCGCCGCGAGCGAATCTTCGAGCTGGAAGTTCGCGAGATCGACGTAAGACCCCCAGTAGGCGCCGGTGAAATCCTTCTCCACATAGGACTTCAGCAACGCGCCGCGCCGCAGTTCGCGCACCTGGTTGTCGATCACGTCGAGGACGCGCAGCAGTTGCCGTCCCCAGTCGCGTTTGACGTTGCGCGTGACCTTCATCCGCTTGCCCGCGTCGCTCACCAGCACTGTCGCGTGCCCTTCGACCGGGTCCAGGCCGAGGTTGTCGTAGACACCGGCGTCGCTCAGCACGATCTTGCGTTTCCGCTCGGCGGAATGCGGATCCTGGATCACCACGGGCGAGAGCATCGGCGGGAACGCCGAAGACGCGGCCACCGCGGTCGCGAGCGGGATGTTCCCGTGCGGGCCGTTCTGCCGGAAGAACCACCACAGCGCGCCGTCCTGGAGGTTCGTCGCGGTGAAGACGAACTGAGGGCCTGTCGGATCGATGTCCTTCAGGCAGCAGTCGCCGAACAGGTGTTTCGCGTACACCCGCGCGAGCTCCTCGCCGGCACTCCGCCAGGGCACGGTCATGGCGAGCAGAGTGACCGGGATGTCGAGCCGTTTGCGTGCCAGGTTCCGGATCGGCGCGACGACCTTGTCGGAGAAGTTGTCCGCCACACCGTTTTCGAACTTCAGGTCCGCCCAAGCGTGCGCGAGCACACCGGCCGCGATCGAGCCGCCCGAAACGCTGGAGAACGTCGAGATCTTCGACAGCCAGCCGAGTTCGTTGAGCCGCCACAGGGCCCCGGTGTGGAACAACATCGCGCGGTAGCCGCCGCCGGACAACGCGAGACCGACGCCTTGCCGGGTGGTCGAAGCTTTGCTGGTATCCCCCACCTGAGTGAGTGTAGGGGTGGTCAGGCGAGTAGTGGCTGCAAGAGACGTCGTTGCTCTTCGGGGACGTACTCGGCGTAGTTGTCGTAGAGCGCTTGCTTCGCCAGCCGCGAAGCGCGTTCGCCGTCGGAATCCCGGATCGCGCCGAGCACTTCTTCGTGATGCGTCAGCCAGCTGCGCATCAGCGCCGTCCGGTCGTCGGCGTGCTCCAGTTTGTCCTCGATGAGTTCCAGTACGACGCCGCGGACGACCTCACCGCTGATCACCAGCAGCGGATTCCCCGTCGCGCGGGCGATGGCTTCGTGGAACGCGACGTCCGCGTGGGAGAACTCCGCGAATCCCTCCGAGACGCCCGCGCGCATCGCCTCCAGCGCGGCGTCCAGTTCGGCGAGATGCTCCTCCGTCCTGAGCTGCGCGGCGAGCAGATGTGCGGAACCGTCGAGCACCATGCGGAACTGCAGGAGTTCGGACAACCCGAGATGGTCGGCCCGCGCGAGCCGGTGCATCGACCGGTGCAACGCGGCGGGCGAGGCGGCCAGAACCTCGGGCCCGCGCGGATCGCCTGGCCGGGAGCGGATCATTTCCGCTGCTTGCAGTACACGCAGCGCCTCGCGCACGGTCGAGCGGCCGACGTCGAACTGGACCATCAGCTCGCGTTCGCTCGGCAACCGGTCGCCCGGTTTGATCCGGCCGCTGAACACGGCTTCCTCGATCTGTTCGACGACACGCTGGTACGCGCGGACAGGGGAGACCGGCTCGAATTCCATCTTGACCCTGCCGTCTCGTCTGGTTTACTGGTCAGACCAGTCTACCGGTCAGGGGGCAGGATGAAAGCCCGGATTCACGCGGCAGTGGTGGCGTTGCTGCTGGTGGCGTCCGGCTGCTCCGCCGGCTCCAGTGCCACGGTGGCCAAGGATCCTGGCACCCTCGCCATCGGCTACACCGCCGAACCCGCGAACTTCGACTTCACCCGCACGGACGGTGCCGCCATCCCGCAGGCGTTGCTCTACAACGTCTACGAGGGGCTGGTGAAGCTCGACGCGAACGCGAAGATCGTGCCGCTGCTGGCAGAATCGTGGACGGTTTCGGAAGACCGCAAGACCTACGACTTCAAGCTCCGGAAGAACGCGAAGTTCAGCAACGGAGCGCCGTTCACCGCCGAGGACGTCAAGTTCTCGCTGATGCGTGTGAAGACCGACTGGACCGTGTCGATCAAGTCCACAATGGACGTCGTCGACCGGGTCGACGTGGTGGCGCCGGATCACGCGCGGGTCGTGCTCACGAAACCCAGCAACGGCTGGCTGTTCAGCCTCACCAGCCGCCTCGGTGCGATGTTCAGCCCGACCGGGGTCGCGGATCTGGCGAACAAACCGGTCGGCACCGGGCCGTACACGGTGTCCTCGCGACGTCGTGGCGACTCCATCGTCCTCAAGCAGAATCCCGCGTACTGGGGCACGAAACCGGCCTACTCCACCGTGGTCCTCAAGTACATCAAGGATCCGACGGCGCTCAACAACGCCTTGCTCAGCAACGGGATCGACGTCATCTCCGCGATCACCGTGCCGGATTCGATCCCGCAGTTCCAGAGCGACGACCGGTTCACCGTCGTCGAAGGAACGACCAACAGCGAGGTCACGCTCGCGTTCAACAACGCGCGCCCGCCGCTGAACGACGTCCGGGTGCGAAAAGCGCTGTCGTACGCGATCGACCGGAAAGCGTTGCTGGACACGGCTTGGGCCGGTCGCGGCACGCTCATCGGCAGTATGGTCCCGCCGACGGACCCCTGGTACGAAGACCTGTCGAACGCGTATCCGTTCGATCCCGCGAAGGCGAAAGCGCTGCTCGCCGAAGCAGGCCAGCCGAGTCCTTCACTGCGGCTGCGGATCCCGAATCTGCCGTACGCGGTTTCGGCCGCGCAGGTGGTGTCCTCGCAACTGGCGGACGTCGGGGTCACGGTGACGATCGAGCCGCTGGACTTCCCGGCGGTGTGGCTCAAGCAGGTCTTCACCGACCACGACTACGACCTGTCGATCATCCAGCACGTCGAGGCCCGCGACATCGTCACTTTCGGCAGGCCGAAGTACTACTGGGGTTACGACGGCAAACCCGTCCAGCAGAACCTGGCGAAGGCCGACGCCGGAACGCCTCAGGAGCAGATCGACGCGATGAGGCAGGTCGCGCGGAGGCTGTCCGAAGACGCCGCCGCAGACTGGCTCTTCCTGTTCCCCAACGTGATCGTGGCGAAGAACAAGGTGACCGGGTTCGTCCGCAACCAGGTCAGCGAGTCCTTCGATCTCACGGGATTGGCGCCGCGATGACGGTCAAAATCGTGCGCCGGGTGGCGATCCTGGTGGCCAGTGTGCTGGTCGCGTCCATCGTGGTGTTCCTGTTCATGGCCGTGCTGCCGGGCGATCCGGCGCAGGTCGCGCTCGGCGTCAACGCGACCCCGGAACTGGTCGCGAAGACCCGCGCCGAATTCGGCATCGACAGGCCGCTCGTGACGCAGTACTTCGACTGGATCGGCGGTGTCCTGCAAGGCGACTTCGGCCGCTCGTACGTGACCCGCGAAGAGATCGGGCCCGCACTGACCGACCGGCTCGGCGTGACGTTGTGGCTGGTCGGGGCCGGGATGCTGGTGGCGTTGCTGATCGCCGTCCCGGCCGGGACGTTCGCCGCGGTACGGCACCGGAAGGCGGACGGCACGGCGGTTTCCGGGCTGTCGCAGATCGGCGTCGCGATCCCCGCGTTCCTCGCCGGCATCATCCTGGTGCAGATCTTCGCGGTGCAGTTGCGCTGGCTGCCCTCCGGCGGCTGGACACCACCGGTGCAGGACCCCGGCGAATTCCTCCGCGGTCTCGTCCTGCCCGCGTTGTCCTTGGGGCTGGTGCAAGGCGCGGTGCTCACCCGCTACGTCCGGTCGGCCGTGCTCGACACGCTCGGCCAGGACTACCTGCGCACGGCGCGCTCCAAGGGGCTGCGGCCGTTCCAAGCCTTGTTCCGCCACGGTCTGCGCAACGCCGCCGTGCCGGTGGTGACGGTGCTCGGACTGCAACTCTCGACGCTGCTGATCGGCGCCGTCGTCGTCGAGCGCGTGTTCGTCCTGCCGGGGCTGGGCAGCATGCTGCTCGACTCGGTGGCGTCGCGGGATCTGTTGTCCGTGCAGGGGATCGTGCTGGTCCTGGTGGTCGGCGTGCTGCTGGTGAACTTCGTGGTCGACGTCCTGTACACGGTGCTCGACCCGAGATTGCGGGGTTCCTGATGCGTAACCGCAGTCTCCTCGTCGGCGGTGTCCTGGTCGCGCTGATCGTGCTCGCCGCGCTGCTTTCGTTCGTGTGGACGCCGTTCGACCCGGTGAAGGTCGACGGGGCCAACCGCCTGCACGATTTCAGCGGCTCGAATCCGCTCGGCACCGACAGCTTCGGCCGCGACGTGCTCAGCCAGATCATGGTCGGCGCGCGGACAACGCTGTACGTCGGCGTGGTCGCGGTCGGGATCGCCGCGGTGATCGGGACGCCGCTCGGGATCCTCGCCGGGATGTCGTCGCGGTGGCTCGGCGAATTCGTCATGCGGGTCAACGATCTGGTGCTCGCGTTCCCCGCGTTGCTGCTGGCGATCATGTTCGGCGCGGTGTTCGGGGCGGACACTTTGACCGCCATGGTGGCGATCGGTATCGCGACCATCCCGTCGTTCGCGCGGATCGCGCGTTCGGGCACGTTGCAGGTGATGAGCAGCGAGTTCGTGCTGGCCGCACGGTCGGCGGGCCGGTCGCGGCTGAACATCGCGGCGCGGCATGTGCTGCCGAACATCTCCGGGCTGCTGATCGTGCAGGCGTCGGTGTCGTTCGCGATCGCCGTGCTCGCGGAAGCGGCGTTGTCGTTCCTCGGCTTCGGCACGCGGCCGCCGACCCCGTCGTGGGGCCGCATGCTGCAGGAATCGCAGGTGTTCCTGACCCTGCATCCGCGGCTCGCGCTCGTGCCCGGTGTCGCGATCGCCATCGCCGTCCTCGGATTCAACCTGCTCGGTGACGGCCTGCGCGATCGTCTCGACCCCCGATTGGCGGCGCGGCTATGACCCTCGAAGTCCATGGTCTCGGCATCTCCGGTCTGGTCCGCGACGTCTCGTTCGGCATCGCTCGCGGTGAGCGCGTCGGGCTGATCGGCGAGTCCGGTTCCGGGAAGTCGTTGACGGCGTTGTCGATCATGGGGCTGCTGCCCGAAGAGCTCGCCGCCTCCGGATCGGTGAAACTCGACGGCCGCGAACTGCTCGGCGCGCCGGAGAAGGAACTGTCGCGGTTGCGCGGCAACGAACTCTCGATGGTGTTCCAGGAGCCGATGACCGCCTTGAACCCGGCGATGCGGGTCGGCGCGCAGGTGACCGAGCCGATGCGGATCCATCGCAAGGGCGGGAAGGATCCCGAGGCTTTGCTGGCGTCCGTCGGACTGCCCGGGGTCGCTCGTGCGTATCCGCACCAGCTGTCCGGTGGGCAGCGGCAACGCGTCGTCCTCGCGATCGCGCTGGCCAACGACCCGAAGCTGCTCATCTGCGACGAGCCGACGACCGCGCTGGACGTCACCGTGCAGGCGCAGATCCTGGAACTGATCCTCGACGGCGTGCGGGAGCGGGAGAGCGCGCTGCTGTTCATCACGCACGACCTCGCCGTCGTGGCGTCGGTGTGCGAGCGGGTGCTGGTGATGCTGGACGGCGAGATCGTCGAAGCCGGTACCACCCGCGACGTCCTCACCGCGCCACAGCACGAGTACACGAAGAAGCTGTTGGCCGCTTCGGATCTGGAGGCGAGCCGATGATGATCTCGGTGCGGGACCTTGAACGTCGGTACACCAGACGTGATGTCCACGCCTTGCGCGGTGTCTCTTTCGACGTCGAGGCCGGTCAGCGGTTCGGCATCGTCGGCGAATCCGGCTCGGGGAAGTCCACTTTGGTCAGATTGCTGGCCGCGCTCGACAAGCCGACGGCGGGCAGCGTCTCGTTCCAGGGCAAGCGCGTGGACACCCTGCCGGAACGCAAACTCGGCTTCCTGCGGTCGGAACTGCAGATCGTCTTCCAGGATCCGATGGGTTCGCTCGATCCGCGGATGCGGGTGCGCGACATCATCTCCGAACCATTGGGCCGGAGGGATCCCGCGCGGGTCTCGGAGCTGCTGAAGGCCGTCGGGCTGCCTTCGGATGCTGCGGGACGCTATCCGCACCAGTTCTCCGGCGGGCAACGGCAGCGCATCTCGATCGCGCGGGCGCTCGCGCCGAATCCGAGCATCCTCATCGCGGACGAGCCGGTGAGCGCGCTCGACGTCTCGGTGCGGAAGCAGATCCTCGACCTGCTCGCGTCGCTGGTCGAGCTGTATTCGCTGACGCTGATCTTCGTCTCGCACGATCTCGGCGTGGTGCGGCACGTCTGCGACCGGGTCGCGGTGATGCGGCGCGGGGAGATCGTCGAGATCGGCGACGTCGACCAGGTCTACGACGCGCCGGAACACGAGTACACCAGGGAACTGCTGGCGGCCGCGCCGAATCTGCGGGCCGAACTGGCGCGGTTGAGGGGAGGGGACGATGGCTGAATACCCGGAGGGACTGCCGATCGGTGACGGTTGGGTGTCCACTGTGGACAATTTTCCGGTGAACTTCCCGTTCGACGGGAGTGAGATCGGCCGGGCGCCGGCCGGGACGCCGGAGCTGGCCACGCGGGCGATCGACGAGGCGGTCGCGGTGTTCAAGCAGGTCGCGGCCCTGCCGTCGCGGACCCGGCGTTCACTTCTCAACGACGTCGCTGCCGCTTTGGCGGCCCGGCGCTCCGACTTCGAGCAGCTTCTGGTGCTGGAGACCGGAAAACCGCTGGTCGATTGCCGCGTCGAGGTCGCCCGCACGATCGTCACCTGGCAGGCCGCCGCGGAGGAGGTCTCGCGGCTGCACGGCGAGACCGTTCCGCTCGATCTGCTGCCGTCCGGGGACGGGCTGGTCGGGTTCTGGAAACGCAAGCCGATCGGCGTGGTGGTCGGCATCGCCGGGTTCAACTATCCGCTGCTCCTGGCGTCGCACAAGATCGCGCCAGCCATCGCCGCGGGCTGCCCGGTGGTGGTGAAACCCGCGCCGCAGACGCCGCTGGCGACGTTGTGGCTCGTGCATCTGGTGCGCTCGCTGACCGACCTGCCCGCGATGGTCCAGCTGGTCACCGGTGACGCGGCCGTCGGCTCGGCGCTGGTCACGGATCGGCGGGTCGGCGCGGTGTCGTTCACCGGATCCGCGCTGGTCGGGCACCGGATCGCGCGCGACGCCGCGCCCACGAAGACGTTGCTGGAACTGGGTTCCAACGCGGCACTGGTCGTCGCGGAGGACGCGGACCTCGACGCGGCCGCGGACGCCGTGCTGCGCGGCGGGTTCTACGCGTCCGGGCAGGCCTGCATCTCGGTGCAGCGGGTGCTGGTCGTGGACGCCGTCGCCGAGGAATTCACCGAACGGGTGCTGGCGCGGCTCGGCGAGGTCGTCACCGGTGATCCCCGCGACGAGAAGACGAGGGTTTCGGCGCTGATCGACCCCGGCTCGACGCGGCGCGTTCAGGAGTGGGTCGACAAAGCGACTTCGGCCGGTGCGCGGCTGGTCGGAGGCGGTGTCGACGGCACGGTGATCCGGCCGACCGTGCTGCTCGACGTGCCCGGCGGCCTCGAATGCTGGGACGAGGAGATCTTCGGCCCCGTGGTCTGCATCCGCACTGTGTCCTCTGTGGACGATGCGTTCGATGCGGTCAACGCGTCGCGCTACGGGCTGCACGCCTCGGTGTTCAGCACGTCGTTGAAGACGGCGTTCCGCGCGCTCGACGAGCTCGAAGTCGGCGGCGTGGTGGTCAACGAGGTGCCCGGTTTCCGGTCCGACACCATGCCGTACGGCGGCGTGAAGGACTCCGGGATCGGGCGGGAAGGGCCGCGGTTCGCGGTCGAAGAACTGACCGTGACGAGAATGGCGGTGCTGCGCCCGTGACGTACGAAAACCTGTTCCGGCTCGACGGGAAGCGGGCCGTCGTCCTCGGCGGTGGCAGCGGGATCGGCCGCGAATCCGCGAAAGCACTGGCAGCGCACGGCGCCGAGGTGATCGTCGCGGACCGCGATGTCGCCGCGGCCAAGGAAACCGGCGTGGGCGAGGCGTACGAGGTCGACCTGCTCTCGGAGGGCGCGGCGGCGCGGGCGGCGGAAGAGCTCGGCGAGATCGACGTCGTCGTGCTGACCGCCGCGACCAACGTGCGCAAACGGCTGCTGGAGTACACGCGCGAGGAATTCGACCGGGTGATCGCGCTGAACCTCGGCGCGACCTTCGAGGTCGTCCGCGCGTTCGGCGCCGGGATGGTCGAGCGCGGGCGGGGGAGCATCGTCGGGTTCTCGTCGATCCGCGGCACCACCGTCGAGCCCGGCCAAGGCCCGTACGCGGCGACGAAAGCCGGGCTGGTGCAGCTGTTCCGCACGGCCGCGGCGGAGTTCGGTCCGGCGGGGGTGCGGGTGAACGCGATCGCGCCCGGTGTCGTCGAAACCCCGCTGACCGCGCAGATCAAGGCGAATCCGGCCTGGTACGACGCGTACGCGACCAAGGGCGCGCTCGGCCGATGGGCGCGCCCGGACGAACTCGCGGGCGCCGTCGTGTACCTGGCGTCGGACGCGTCGTCGTTCGTCACCGGCTCCGTGCTGGCGGTGGACGGCGGCTGGACCGCGGTCGACGGCCGCTTCGAACCGCCCGCGACGTAAGGAGCCCTGCCGTGCCGGAGTTGCCCGATCTGACCGCCGTCGAACTGGTCGCCCAGTACCGCGCTGGGACGCTGTCGCCGGTCGAGGTCACCGAAGCGGTCCTCGCCCGCGTCGAGGCGCGCGAGCCTGAACTGCACGCGCTCTACGCGTACGACCCGAGCGGAGCACGCGAAGACGCGAAGGCGTCCGAAAGCCGTTGGCACGCGGGCGAACCACTCGGCCCGATCGACGGCGTTCCGTTGACGCTCAAGGAGAACATCGCGACGCGCGGCACGCCGGTCCCGCTCGGCACGGCCGCCACGTCGCTGACGCCCGCGCCCGAAGACGCCCCGGCGAGCGCTCGCGTGCGCGAGTCCGGTGGCGTTCTGCTGGGCAAGACGACCATGCCGGACTACGGGATGCTGACGTCCGGTCTGTCGAGTTTTCACACCGCGTCGCGGAATCCGTGGGACACCACGCGCACGCCCGGCGGCTCCAGCGCCGGTGCGGGTTCGGCGGCCGCCGCGGGCTACGGCCCCCTGCACGTCGGCACCGACATCGGCGGCTCGATCCGGCTGCCCGCCGGCTGGTGCGGTCTGGTCGGGCTGAAGCCGAGCTTCGGGCGGGTGCCGGTGGATCCGCCGTTCCTCGGCCGCGTCGCCGGGCCGATGACGCGGACCGTGGCGGACACCGCGCTGCTGATGAGCGTTCTGTCCGGTGTGGACGGTCGCGATCACCTCTCGCTGCCGCCGTCGTCGCTCGACTGGGCTTCGCTTTCGGCCGAGGTCAAGGGCCTGCGGATCGGGCTGCACCTCGATCCCGGCGTCGGGCTTCCGGTGCTGCCGGAGACCATCGCCGCCGTCACCGAGGCCGCACGTGTCTTCGAGGCGGCCGGTGCCGTCGTCGAGCCGGTTTCGCCGTTCCTGCGCCGGGAAATGCTCGACGGGCTCGACACCTTCTGGCGCGTCCGGGCCTGGTCGGACATGTCGGCCCTGCCCGAAGACCGCCGCGTGAAGGTGCTGCCGTACATCGCCGACTGGGCCGCCGGCGGCGCCGACGTCAGCGGTGTCGACGCCTACCGCAGCTTCGCGCAGATCGACGCCATCGCCGTCGCGACCCTGCGCGCGACCGAGCGTTTCGACGTCGTCCTGTCCCCGACCTGCCCGGTCTCGGCCCCGCCCGCCGACTGGCCCTCGCCGACCAACGACCCGCGCCGCCCGTTCGAGCACATCGCGTTCACTGTGCCGTACAACATGTCCGGCCAGCCCGCGGTCTCGATCAACTGCGGCTACACGAGCGACGACCAGCCCATCGGCCTGCAAATCAGCGGCCGCCGCTTCGCGGACCTCGACGTCCTTCGCGCCGCTGCCGCCTACGAAACCCTTCGCCCCACTCCGCGCCCCTGGCCCTGACCATCACCTTCAGAGCTTCGAGGAGCCGCTGATCAGCGCCAATTCCTCTGCGATCTCCTGGAGTTCCGGCCGGAGATTCTTGAGTTCCGTCCGGAGCTGATCGTGGTGTTCCCAAGCCCGTTCGTGTGTCCTTCGGCCCACGTCGCCGGGACGGAGGTCGAAGTGCTCGTCCAACGCCGGATGCCAACGGGACAGTAGTGGTCGCAGGATCTCCTCCAGGAGCCGGTTGGTGACGGTTCGCAGTCCCGGCCTCGCCAGGGTGGAGTCCCGCAAGGCCTGTGACGGCATGGCATCGCGGATCTTCCGGGTCCTTTTGAAGAGTTCGTGCAATGAAGTCAAGGCATCCCGCAGCAAGCCATGGTCGTCCGCGAGCGGCTGGAAAGGGACACGGGTGGTCAGTTCGTTCAGCACCCGATGAGCGGCATCTCGTTCGGCCCCGTTCAAGTCGTCTCGCAGCGGACGCGCGAAGATCACGTGTCGCTCGGCCGGCGCCTGCTTCCTGATGACGCGGAGTGTTTGGGTTCGTATTCGCTCTGCTTCCGTCGGATCGCTGTCGACGGTGCGAACGGTGAGGACGAATGCCTGGGGCAGTTCGAAGCTTTCACCGTGAGGGGAGCCGCGAAGCAGGCCCTTGGCGACAAGGCCCATCACGGCTCCCTGGGCCTTCCTGAACTCGTCTTCACGCGTTGTTCCGAGATCCGCCGCGAGAACATCGGCGACCAGAAGCGGGGATACGAAGGTCGGCGCGGCCGCGGCGAAGACCCGAAGTGCCGCCCACTCGGCGCTGGTCAGCTGTTCGAGTTCGGGACGCAGGCGTTTGATCGTCGGCTGGATGAGTTGTGACGTGCCGCGGTACAGCGAGTTCACTGCCCCTCGCGTGCTGTCGAACCCGGCCGTCATGCTGGCAGCGAGCCAGAGCAGGAGGTCGGTCGCACCACTCGCCACCTCGCGGAGTGATGAGGGCACCTGAATGTCGTGTTCGCCCAGATCCAGAAGCTCCAGCTCGGTGCCCAATGTGGCGAGCCGGGGATCGCGGGTGATGAGCAGACAGGGAACCTCAGGGTCACTGGGGAGCAGCGCACGGATTCGGTCCGGCTCACCGGACACATCGTCGACCACCCACAGACCGGTACCGTCGGCCGGGCGCACCTCGTTCCTGCCGTCCGACCAGGCGATCCCGCGGGGAAACGCCGAACCGAAATGCCGTACGTAGGCGGCGGCAAGCGCGGTCTTCCCGATTCCCGCGACACCGTGCACGACGGTGACGGGGGCTCGGACCGGGCCGGTGAGCCTGCCGGTCGTCGGATGAAGCGCGGAGTGCAGGCGCAGGAGATCGTGCCATCGGCCGGTGAAGCGCTCCGGTGGGTAGTGCGGCGACGAGGTCAGCCATGGTGGTCGCGCTCGGGCGTATCGGCCGAGCGGCACCGTAACGGCCGCGGCTCTTGCCATAACCGTTTCGACGAGATGATTCAGCGCGGCTCGGGTCACCGGCCTGCCTGCCGCCAAAGTGTCACGCAGGTGGACCGGTTCGATATGCGTGAAGGTGTCTTCGGGGTTGACCACCAGGATTCTCGAGGAAGGTTCTCCTTCCACCTGTGCGGCGAGGTAGGCCGTCGCGAGCTCTTCCTGACAGGCCATACGCGTCGGGTAGCTGGCGCTGTAGTAGACGAGAACGACGCGTGTGCCGAGCAGTGCCTTCAGCACATCGGGTGATATCGGCGTGAACGGCCAAAGCGTCGTGTCCCGGAACACCTGAAGCCCCGCCGACGTCAGCGCCTCGGCGATTCGACTGACAACACCGTCGTCGTCGCGGTCGTAGCTGATGAAGACGTCCCAATCGGGCTCCGGCATTCTTCCCCCTCTGGCAGACGACCGCCTCGGTCACCGTAGCGCCATAGAATGCCACCATGAGCAGGCACGAGGAGACGGACCGCGCACTCGCGTGGGAGCTGCACGTCGAGCTGGCCAGCCGGATCACGGCCGTCGAGCTGAGGCCGGACGAGGGCTTGCTTTCCGAGGCGTTGGACAGCCTCTACAGCGTGTTTTCGACCGCGCGCCGGGCGCTGGCCGGACATCGGCCCGCGCCGGACGCGACCGAGGATTCCGTCCACCACCTGGTGATCAACCTGTTGAACAAGGGGATCCGGCCGTTCCTCGCCTACTGGCATCGGATGTACGTCGATCACCAGGACCGGCGGCCGGCCGGAGTCACCGTGTTCGAACACGAGCAGGCGTGGGAACACAAAGACCGCCTTCGTGCTGAACTCGCCGATCTTCAGGTTCTTCTGCGCGATGTGGCTCGCCGGCTCGCCGAGCTCGCAGAGGCGACGTCCCTGCTCGCCACTGCCGGAGGTGCTCGGTGATGGGACGGTTCCGCCGGGCGGCCAGGCCGCGGGAACTGAACGTAAAGCTGAAGCTGCCGTTCGTCGGCGAATTCGGCGGGACGTGGGCCCCGCAACGGGCGGAGGCCGAAGCCGCTTGGGAACTCTATGTCGAATTGGCGACGAGGATCACCTACGTCGAATTGCGGCCCGGCGAGGGTTTGGTTCGCGAAGCCCTGACCAGCGTTTACAGCCTGTTCGGTACGACGAGGGACATTCTGCGCCGCTACGGTCCGGCTGTATCGCCTGCTGACCGGGCGGGAGAATTGACGTTCGGGACTCTCGCGCTCACGGTGCTCAACCTTTCGCTACGGCCGATGCTCGCTCGGTGGCACCCCCGCCTCCTGGCGTGGGAGGACCGACGTCCGGACGATGTGTCGAAAATGGACCACGAGAATGCCTGGGACCAGGTCGGTGAGCTTCGGGCGAGGCTCGAAGAAGCCCGGCTTGGACTGGTGCAGCTCGCGGACGTGCTCGCCAAGGTCGCCGGTGCCGCCCCGCTGGTCGTGGACCCCCGGCTCCTGAGTAACCCCGAAAAAGAGCGGGGGGGGGGGCTAGAAGATTTTCGGTTCTGCCTGGCTACCCCTTCGCGCGGGCGTCGAGAATGCCCAGCCAGGTGGCGAAGTGTGGACACTCGTCCTTCAAACCTTCGACGCCCAGGCTCTCGATCGCCAAGGGGCCTTCGAGCGTCTTCTGGTGGTCCGGGTAGTACCGGGCGAGGCGCTTCGAAGGCGCGTTCTTCGGGTCGTCGTTGACGAGTTCAGGGCCACCGGCCTCGGCGCAATCCTGCTTGATCCGCTCGCCAAGGGCTGGGTCGTCGACGAGGAGCGCGAGCTGTCGACCGGCGGCGAACACCCAGGACTCCGGTTCGTGAAGAACGAGATGGGGAACGAACCGGTGATCGCCGACGGTCGTCTGAAGTTCGTGCTCGACGTGTTCCACTTTGCCGGCGGCGGTACCCGCCGGACGCGTTGCCATCCCTGGTGCGTCGGAGGGGAATCCGTAGTAGTCGAACAAGGTCGTCAGTACGGTGAGACGTCGGCTGGAGAGCAGCTCTTTGATTTCGCGATGCAGCTTCACCCATGTCGAGACACCGCCGCGATGGGGCGCGGACGATGTCTGCGTACGGATCGTCGACTAGGTGACGAACCAGCCTTGCCGCTGGAAGTGTCCGGACAGCAGATCCCGGACCACGGCCGCCTCTGTCTGGCCTTCCACCAGCAGATGTAGACGCTTTTGCTCAGGCATCGAGAACGCTGCCCATCGATCCTGGCTGCCCACCGATGATGTTCTTCTCCCAGAGTTCGCCGAGCGAATATTCGTCGAGCCAGTTCTTCAGCGCGGAATTGTTCGGCCGGGTGAAGACCGAATCGCCGCCTCGTTGTTCGACGACGATCAGGTCTTCGGCGGAGAACTGGTTCATCAGCGTTACCGACTGGGTCTCGATCAGGACCTGACTGCGTGTCGAGGCGACTCGAAGCATATCCGCGAGCTGGACGATGGCGAACGGGTGCAGCCCGAGTTCCGGTTCGTCGAGTATGACGAGTGAGGGACGCTCAGGTTGGAGCAATAGGGTGGCCAGGCAGACGAAACGAAGTGTTCCGTCGGACGTCTGGTTCGCCGAGAAGATCGTGTCCGAACCCTGCCGGTGCCAGCGAAGCAGAATACGGTCGGTGCTGTCGGGCTGGAGGACGAAGCCGCCGAAGAACGGCGCGACGAGGCGGATCGCGCCGACGATACGCGACCTTGTCCGCTCGGTTTACAAAAGTTGACGATGCACGCGCAACTACCGCATTCAGAGGACTGAATGCGTCAGCCACCGATCGCCTCGGCCAGCGCCAAGATCCGCCGCGCGTTCTCCACGTGCAGGTTTTCGATCATCCGCCCGTCCACGGTCACGACGCCCTGCCCGGCCGCCTGCGCCTCTTCGAACGCCGAGATGATCTTGCGCGACCGCGTGATCTCCTCCTCGGACGGCGCGAAGATCCGGTTGCACGGCTCCAGTTGCGCCGGGTGGATCAGCGTCTTGCCGTCGAAGCCGAACTGGCGCCCCTGCACGCATTCCGCCTCGAAGCCTTCGAGGTCCTTCACGTCGTTGTAGACGCCGTCGAGGATCGCCTTGCCGGTCGCGCGCGCGGCCAGCAGCGCGAGGGAGAGCCCGCCCAGCAGCGGCGCGCGGCCGGGGACGAACTCGGCGTGCAGTTCCTTCGCCAGGTCGTTCGTGCCCATGACCAGCACGGTCAGCCGCTCGGACGCGGCGGCGATCTCCTCGGCGTGCAGCATCGCGACCGGGGTTTCGACCATCGCCCAGATCTTCGTGTGGTCCGGCGCGCCGCCGAGTTCCAGCGCGCGCTCGATGTTGTGCACTTCGGCGGCGGAGTTCACCTTCGGCACCACGATCGCGGCCGGGCCCGCCTGCGCGGCGGCGCGGAGGTCGGCGTCGTGCCATTCGGTGTCGAGGCCGTTGACGCGGATGGTCACCTCGCGCGAGCCGTATTCCTTCGACGAAGCCGCGGCGCAAACGCGTTCACGTGCGGCCTCCTTCGCGTCGGGCGCGACGGCGTCTTCGAGATCGAGGATGAGCCCGTCCGCGTCCAGCGTCTTGGCCTTTTCCAGCGCTCTTTCGTTCGCGCCGGGCATGTAGAGGACGGAACGCCGGGGGTTCATCAGGATGCCTCCTTCGTGGCCGCGTCGTACGCGGCGGCGAGTTCAGGATCGTCGGCGGCGAGGGCGTCCGCGAGTTCGGCGACCACCCGGCACTGCTTCACCGAGGCGTCGTCCTGCATCTTGCCGTCGATCATCACCGCACCGGTGCCATCACCCATTTCGGCGATCACACGCCGCGCCCAGGCGACGTCCTCGGGCGAAGGCGAGAACACCTTCTTGGCGATGTCGATCTGCACCGGGTGCAGGCTCCAGGCGCCCACACAGCCGAGCAGGAACGCGTTGCGGAACTGGTCCTCACAGGCCACGACGTCGCGGATGTCGCCGAACGGCCCGTAGTACGGCAGGATCCCGTTCGCCGCGCAGGCGTCGACCATCCGCGCGACGGTGTAGTGCCACAGATCCTGCTGATACGTCGTGCGTCCCTCGTTCAGGTCCTCGCCGGTCGGGTCCGTGCGCACGAGGTAACCGGGGTGCCCACCACCCACCCGGGTGGTCTTCATCCGGCGGCTCGCGGCGAGGTCGGCCGGGCCGAGCGAGATGCCCTGCATCCGGGGGCTCGCGCCGGCGATCTCCTCGACGTTCGCGACGCCGCTGGCGGTCTCCAGGATCGCGTGCACCAGCAGCGGCTTCGTCAGCCCGGCCCGCGCTTCGAGCTGCGCGAGCAGCCGGTCGACGTAGTGGATGTCCTGCGCGCCTTCGACCTTCGGCACCATGATCACGTCGAGTTTGTCGCCGATCTCGGTGACCAGCGTGATCAGGTCGTCGAGCACCCACGGCGAGTCGAGGCTGTTGACGCGCGTCCACAGCTGCGTCTTGCCGAAGTCGGTCGACTTCGCGATGGCGACGAGCCCGTTCCGCGCGGCCTCCTTGCGGTCGGCGCGCACGGCGTCTTCGAGGTTGCCGAGCAGGACGTCGACCTTCTTGGCGATGTCCGGGACCTTGGCGGCCATCTTCTCGTTGCTGGGATCGAAGAAATGGATCATCCGCGAAGGAGGCACGGGGATCTGGCGGAGCGGTTCCGGCGCCCCCACCGCGAGCGGGGCGAAGAAATCCTTCGGCGAACGCATCGTTCCTCCATCGCTACGGGCTAAGTGACCGACGGGTAACCCTAAACCCGGAAGGCGGGGAACCGCTGCGGCGCAGCTCACCTCCAAGGGGACACGATCGGGAATCGCGGAGGAATCTGTGGACGACTGGGCCTTGCCGGGTTTCACCGAGCTGGGGTCGCTGGGCGAAGGTGGATTCGGACGGGTCGTGCTGGCCCGCCACGACGAATCCGCGCAGGTCGTGGCCATCAAATACCTGTATGCGAGGTTCGCCGCCGACCCGCGGCGCCTGGCCGAGTTCCGCCATGAGGCGCAGATCCTGAGCCGCGTTTCGGGGCCTCACATCGCCCGTCTGCACCAGTTCGTGGAGACCCCGCAAGGGGCCGCGATCATCATGGAGGCCGTTCACGGAATCTCCCTGAAAGAGATCCTCGGCCGCCAGGAGAAGCTCGAACCCGAAGCCGCGCTGGCCATCCTCAAGGGCTCGCTGCTCGGTCTCGCCGGCGCGCACGCCGCGGGCACCGTCCACCGCGACTACAAACCGGCCAACGTCCTGGTCACCCGCGAGGGGCAGAGCAAACTCGTCGACTTCGGCATCGCCGTGCTCGCCGGGCAGACCGGGGTCGCCGCGGGCACGCCCGCGTACATGGCGCCCGAGCAGTGGGCGGGCGGCGTCGCCACCCCCGCGACCGATGTCTACGCCGCGACCTGCGTGTTCTTCCAGTGCGTCGTCGGCCACCGGCCGTACGAGGCGGAGCAGACCGAAGTGCTGCGCACGCTGCACGAGTACGCCCCGATCCCGTTCGGCGAAGTGCCCGCACCGGTCCGCGACCTCATCGCGCGCGGCATGGCGAAGGACATCGCCCACCGGCCATCGGGCGCGGCCGAATTCGTCGCGGAGCTGGAGGCGTCCGCCAGGAAGGCGTACGGCGAGGACTGGGAGCGCAACGGCTGGCACTGGCTCGCCAAGGGCGCCGGTGTCCTGGTCGCCCTGTCCCCGTTGGCCCTGCTCGGCGCGGGAACCGCGGCCGCGCCGGTCCTCGCGGGCGGCGGGGTCGCGGCCACCGCCGGCGGCGGGATCGCGCTCGGTCTCAAGATCACCGCCGCGGTCGCCGCCGCCACCGCGGTCGCCGTCGGGACGGTCGTGGTGGTCAACACGAACAGCGACGACGAAGCACCGCCACAGACGACGACCGTCGCCGCGATGAAGGTCGACCTCCTCACCCGGACCGAGAAGCTCGACGGCTTCGACTTCAACGGGAAGTACGTCCGCATCAGCGGGTTGAAGGACAAGGCGGTCGAGGAGCGGGTCAACAAGGCGCTGATGGCGCCGATCGACGGCTGGCTCAAGAGCGTTTGGCCGCCGGGCAGCCCGCCGGAGAAGGAACCCGACGGCGACATCCCGCATATGTCCACCACCGCCGAGGTCCTGCGCCAGGACGACAAGCTGATCTCGGTCGTCTACGAACGCTCGGTCGAGACGGTCCAGCTCGGGAACCACGGCGCCTACGCCGTCCGGACCCTCGTGATCGACCTGTCCGACGGCGACGTGATCCCGACCGCGGGCCTGTTCGCCGACGTCGACGGCAATGCCGAACGAATGCGGATGGTGGAGGACCGGATGTACGCCTCGGCCAAGCCGGGCGAGTGTCTCGCCACGCCGCCGTCGGCACCGGAGCACCTTCCCGCGGGCGCGATGTCGGACCGGTACACCCAGGACGGGGGGATCGTGCAGGCGGCGCCCGCGGCGAACGGGATGGAGTTCCGCGTCGCCGCCTTCGCGCTCGGGTACCCGATGGTCTGCAATCCGACGACCGTCACCGTGCCCTACGAACGGCTGCGTGACCTGCTGAGTCCCGCGGTCGCGCACCTGCTCGGCGGCAAGCAGGGCGAACGGACCAAAGAGCACAACGTCGGCGCCTTCACCATCACCACGCCGGAAAACTGGCGACTGCTTTCCGGCGAACCCATCGAGCGCTACCTGGTGACCGCCGACCAGTGCACACAGCCGTTCCATTGCGCGGGCGTGGTCTTCAGCGACAACTCGCGGGTCGATCCGGCCACGCCGGCGTATGAACCGGGCAAGCCCTACAACCGATCCACCGGCCCGCGTCCATGTCACTCGCTCGGGGCACCAGGGGAGACGCAGGGGTCACCTGTCCTCCAGACGAAGGAGCTTCGTTCGATCGGGACGAAGAAGGCGGCCTACGAAGAGTGGCGACTCACGTGTTCCGGCGGCGGTAGCGTCACTCAGCGGGTCTGGTTCCTGCCGAAAACGCAGCTCGTGATCGTGGACGAGTGGAACACTCCAGGCCTCGACAAGATCCTGGAAGAGGCGCGATGGAACTGAGCGACGAGTGGAGACTGCCCGGCTTCACGGAGCTGGAGCAGCTGGGCACCGGCACCTTCGGCCGCGTGGTGCTCGCGCGCCAGGACAACACGGGCCACGTCGTCGCGATCAAGTACCTCTTCTCCCGCTTCGCCGCCGAGCCCGCCTATCTCGACGCGTTCCGCCAAGAAGCCCTGGCGCTGCATCGGGTGACGAGCCCGCACGTCGTGAAGCTGTACGAGTTCTTCGAGACGCCGCGGGGCGCGGCGATCGTCATGGAGGCGATCAACGGCGTCTCCCTGCGTTCCGTCCTCCAGGCCGAAGGCGCTCTCGAACCGGAAGCCGCCCTCGCGGTCCTGAAGGGATCGCTGCTCGGGCTGGCCGCGGCGCACTCCGCGAACGTCGTCCACCGGGACTACAAACCGGCCAACGTCCTCGTCGCCGACACCGGCGAGAGCAAGCTGGTCGACTTCGGCACGGCCGTCCTGGCGGGTGAACGCGGCCCGTCCGTCGGCACTCCCGCGTACATGGCGCCCGAGCAGTGGTCCGGCGGGCAGGCCACCCCCGCGACCGACGTCTACGCCGCGACCTGCGTGTTCTTCCAGTGTGTCGCCGGGCACCGGCCGTACGAGGCCGAGCAGACCGAAGTGCTGCGCACGCTGCACGAACACGCACCCATCCCGTTCGGCGAAGTCCCCCAGCCGGTGCACGAGATCGTCGCGCTGGGAATGGCGAAGGACCCGTCGAAACGACCGGTCGACGCGCTGATGTTCGTCAGCGAACTGGAACGCGTCGCCCGCGCGGGGTACGGCGACGAATGGGAACGCAAGGGCTGGTCGCGGTTGGCGAAGGCGGCGGGCGTGCTCGTCGCGGCGACTCCGTTGGTCCTGCTCAGCGCCGGTACCGCGGCCGCGCCCGGTGTCGCCGCCGCCGGAACGGGTGCGGCGGCCGCGTCGACCGGCGGGATCGCGGTCGGGCTGAAGATCACCGCCGGGGTCGTCGCGGCGACGGCCGCCGTGGTCGGTTCGGTGGTCGTCTTCTCCGACGCGAGCACCCCGCCACCGCCACCGCCGACCACGCAGGCCGTCGCGCTCAAGGTCGCCATGAAGACCGAGTCCGGGACGGTGCCCGGCACGACCCTCGCCTACACCGGCGACCACCCGGTGGTGACCGGTTCGCCCGATCAAGCCTGGCTCAAGCGGGTCAACGACGCGCTGATGGCGCCGATCGACGCCTGGAACCGCAAAACCGGACCCGGCGCCGCCAAGCTGGAGCCGGAACGCGGCCCGTACACGCTGACCACCAAGGCCGACATCCGCTCGCAGAACGAGCGGTACCTCTCCGTCCGCTACACCAGCGACCTCGTGAACAAACCGCATCCGACCTGGGGTCACGGCCGCGCGACGGTGACGATCGACCTCAAGGAGGGCAAGGCGCTCACGCCGGCCGAACTGTTCGCCCCCGGAAAGTTCACCGACGAGGGCCTCCGGGAACTGACCGAGGTCCTCTGGCCCGACAAGGAGCAGTGCGGCCCTCCGAGCACCATTTTCCCGTACCGGCCGCTCCGGGCGGCCGACCTCACCGGAGACCCGAAGGTGTGGCTCGCGTTCGCGCCGACCGCCCTCGAGGTCACGGCCAACATGACCGACCTGGGCTTCACCACCGCCTGCAGCGTCCAAGACCTCACACTGCCCTACGACAAAGTCGCCGGACTGCTGAACCCCACCCTTGTCGATGGCGTGACCAGCGGAAAGGTGGTCAAGGGCACGTCGTCCGCCCCGCCCGCGCAGGGTGTCACGGACGTCTCGGCCGGAGCGCTCACCCTGCATCTGCCGCAAGGCTGGTCCGAGGTCTCGCAGGGGCTGGAGAAGGTGCTCGTCGCGCCGGGCTGCCCGGATCCCAAGAAGTACTTCAACTGCAAGTACGTCCTCGTCACGGACAACACCCAGCGCTCCGCCGAGCAGCCGCCGTACCGGCCGGGGGAGTTCTACCGGCGCAGCGCGGGCGGCCGGGCCTGCAACGCCGCCGGGCGGAAGGACCTCCGCCAAGAGGGTGACGCCGCGCGGACGGCTTCCGCCACCGCACCGGTCGGCGGGGCGACGGCGACCTACGAGGAGTGGACGATCCAGTGTGTTCCTCGTGGACAGACGGGCGGAAGCGGCGAGACGCAAGTGACGCAGCGGATCTGGTTCCTTGCGGACAGGCAAATCGTGGTGATGGACGAATGGCGGACACCGGGCGTCGAAGAACTTCTTCGTACCGCGACGATCTCCTGACCTGACCTGCGAAAGTCCAAAGTGGAATGAGTATTCATTGGGCCGAATGGCCTAACGTCTCGTTTCGTTTCCCGTGACCGTTCGGAGACACCGGGTAACACCACTTACCTCCCTCTCACTCGGTTGGCGGCACGGTCGGACTGAAGTCGAATGACCGCCTACCGACCGGTCACCGATGACAAAGTGCCGCCGATCGCAGCCACTCCCGTTGCCCGGCGCCGCCGCCTCCCCGCCCTGTTAGACAGGTCATGTGCCGCTTCCACCGAGGTGGCACGGGGATGACGAGCCCTAGGGAAACCAGGTTCGAAGGAGGCGGAACGTGGCGGCTACACCGAACATGGAGAGCTCGACGGTCGCCGGTGGCGCGAAGCGCAGCCGGTCACTGCCGAGCCGGGTGGTGCCGCCGATCGAACTGCCCGCGAGCGTCGGGGAGCTTTCGCGCAAGGCGGCGGCCCTGCTCGGCTGGAACGGCATCGTCTTGCCGGAGACCACCGTGCTCGGCCGCAAGATCTGCGTGGTCGCCCGGCTCCGTACCGACGTGCACGCGGAGCGCATCGCGATGGGCATGGGTCCCGTCGTCGATCGCGCCACCGTCGACACCTGGACATGGCCAGAGCTGGCCGCGACCGCACCCGCGCCGGCCGCCGAGATCATCGGCGTCCTCGCGGTCGCCCGGCACTGGCGCACCGCGATGGCCTCCGCGGTTCCGTTCGCACGTTACGGCGAGGCCGCGATGGTTCTCCCATCGCCTGCCGTACTGACGGAAGACTACGTCGGCAACTGCCTCCCGCGTGCCCGCGCCTACGGGCTCGGCATCGTCACCGCCGACCCCAACGCGGTGGCCGACCTCGACCTCGAGGGCCACGGCGAGCGCATGATCCTCGACGAGGACCCGGTCTCGCGCCTGGTCAACGAGATCGTCTACGAGCAGCTGCTCCGCGAAACCGAGCTCCCTGCCGAAGTGGACTGAACGCGCTACCGTCGGGTCCATGCGAGTCGTCATTGCGGGTGGACACGGACAGATCGCGTTGAAGCTGGAGAAACTGCTCTCCGCACGCGGTGATCAGGCGGTGGGGATCGTGCGCAATCCCGATCACGTCGCCGATCTCGAAGCCGCCGGTGCCGAAGCGGTCGTCCTCGACCTGGAAAAGTCCGATGTGGACGCCGTCGCCAAGGTGCTCGACGGCGCCGACGCCGCCATCTTCGCGGCGGGCGCCGGGCCGGGCAGCGGGACCGCTCGTAAGGACACTGTGGACAGAGCGGCCGCCGAACTCTTCGCGGCCGCCTCGGAGCGGGCGGGCGTCCGGCGGCATATCCAGGTCGGCTCCATGGGGGCGGACAAATGGGAGACCGCGGACGTCCCGGACGATTTCCGGATCTACCTCAAGGCCAAGAAGGCGGCCGAAGACGATCTGCGCGCCCGCGATCTCGACTGGACGATCCTGCGGCCGGGGCAGCTCACCAACGACGAAGGCACCGGCGAGATCCTGATCGCCGAGTCCACCGGCCGCGGGCCTATTCCCCGGCAGGACGTCGCCGCGATCCTCGTCGCTCTGCTCGACAGCCCGTCGACGGCGGGACGCGTCCTCGAAGCGATCTCGGGTGATACTGCTATCTCTCAGGCCTTTTCCGCACTGTGAAACTCTAGTGTGTGGACGTAATCCGTCTTTTGACTGAACGGAGAAGGTCCTTGCGCGAGGACATCGCGGTCTTCAGTGGCAGCGCCCATCCCGAGCTCGCCGAAGAGATCTGCGCCCATCTTGGTGTTCCCCTGCATCCGGTGAAGGTGCAGCGGTTCGCCAACGACTGTCTCGAAGTCCAGCTCGAGGCGAACTGCCGTGAGCGCGACGTCTTCCTGATTCAGCCGTTGGTGCGGCCGGTGCAGGAACATCTCGTCGAACTGCTGCTGATGCTGGATGCCGCGCGGGGCGCTTCGGCGAAGCGGATCACCGTCGTCATGCCGCACTATTCGTACGCCCGGTCGGACAAGAAGGACGCGCCGCGGATCTCGATCGGCGGTCGTCTCGTCGCCGACCTGATGGCGACCGCCGGCGCCGATCGTGTCCTCGCGATGACGCTGCATTCGCCGCAGGTGCACGGGTTCTTCAGCGTTCCGGTCGATCACCTGCACGCGTTGCAGGAACTGGCGAAGCACTTCCGCCAGTACGACCTGTCCGCGACCACCGTGGTCTCGCCGGATCTCGGCAACGCCAAGGAGGCCGCGCATTTCGCCCGGCTGCTCGGCGTTCAGGTCGCGGCGGGCGCGAAGCAGCGCTTCGCCGACGACAGGGTCGAGATCAGCTCGGTGATCGGCGAGATCACCGGCCGCGACGTGATCGTCCTCGACGACGAGATCGCCAAGGGCAGCACGGTGATCGAACTGCTCAACAAGCTGCGGGAACTGAAGCCGCGCTCGATCCGCGTCGCCTGCACGCACGGCCTCTTCTCCAGCGGCGCGCTCGAGCGGATCGGCAGCCAGCCCGACGTGCTGGAGGTCGTCTGCACGAACACGGTGCCCATCCCGCCGGAGGAGCAGAGCCCGAAACTGCGGGTCCTGTCGATCGCGCCCGCGCTGGCGGAGGCGATGCGCCGGATCCACAACGGAGAGTCGGTCAGCGCGCTGTTTGAAACGGGCTAGGTCTACACCGCCTAAACGGTGCCGAGGACCCGGTCGAGGTACGTGTTCGTGAAGATCCCGGCCGGGTCCACCTCCTTGCGGACCCGCAGGAAGTCGTCGAAGCGCGGGTATCGCGAGCGCAGCGTCGCGGCGTCGAGGTCGTGCATCTTGCCCCAATGCGGGCGGCCGCCGACCTCGCCGACGATCGACGCGAACCCGGCGAAGTACTCCCGGTAGGGCATGCCGACGAACTGGTGGATCGCGATGTAGGCCGAGTCGCGGCCGTTCGCGGTCGAAAGCCAGATGTCGTCCGCCGCGGCGACGCGGACCTCGACCGGGAACGCGACCGGGTTCTCCAGCTTCGGGACGAACGCGCGGAGTTCGGAGAAGACGTCGTGCAGTGCTTCGCGGGGGATCGCGAACTCCGACTCGACGAACCGCACGCCGCGATGGGTCACGAAGACGCGATGGGACGTGTCGCTGTACTCGCGGGCGGAGAGGATGTTCGAGGCGAACCGGCCGAGCGGTTGCACGAGTTTCGGCACCGCGCGGCCGAGACGGCACAGGCCGCCGAACGCGACGTTCTCCGTGACCTCGTAGTCGACGAACTCCTTCAGCCTGCCCAGCGGCCGGTGTTCGCTGCCCGCCGGAAGCCGGTTGTTGCGCTTGACCAGGGCGTTCTTGCCGTAGGGGAACCAGTAGAACTCGAAGTGGTCGTTCTCGTCGGCGAACTGGTCGAAGCCTTCGAGGACCTGTTCGAGCGGTTCCGGCCGCTCCTGGGCGGAGAGCAGGAACGACGGTTCACACTGCAGGGTGACCGTGCTGATGACGCCGAGCGCGCCCAGCCCGACCCGTGCCGCGGCGAAGAGGTCGGGGCGTTCGTCCGCCGAACAGGTGACCACGGTGCCGTCGGCGAGCACGAGTTCGAGCGCGGCGATCTGGGTGGCGATGCCGCCGAGCCGGGCGCCGGTGCCGTGGGTGCCGGTGGAGATCGCGCCGGCGACGGTCTGCGCGTCGATGTCGCCGAGGTTGGTCATCGCCAGGCCCAGCGCGTCGAGTTCGGCGTTGAGCTGCTTGAGCGTGGTCCCCGAACGGACCGTGACCAGGCCTTTCGCGACGTCGGCGGAGGCGATCCCGGTCCAGCCGGTCAGGTCCATGGCGTCCGAGTTCGCGGCGGCGATCGCGGTGAACGAGTGGCCGCTGCCGAGCGGGCGCAGACGTCGTCCGTCCGCGGCGGACCGGCCGATCGCTTCGGCGATCGCGTCCGTGTCACGCGGCCGATGCACGCGCAGCGGCGACGCCGTCGCGGTGCCGGCCCAGTTGCTCCACCGTGTCATGCGCCCACCTATTCCGAGAGGCTGTGAGTGCCGAAACAGTAAGTGAATAGTATTCGCGTTTCAAGCCCTTCTGTCGTACCTTAGTTCGGGTGACCAGTGCGACGGTGTACGACTTGGCGACGAAGGACCTGGATCCTCCGTTCGCGATTGTCGACTTGGATGCGTTCGACGCGAACGGTGCCGACCTGCTGCGGCGGGCCGCGGGGAAGCCGATCCGCGTGGTCAGCAAATCCGTGCGCTGCCGGTATCTGCTCGAACGCGTCCTCGCGCGGCCCGGCTTCGAAGGTCTCATGTGCTACTCGCTCGCCGAAGCCGTCTGGCATGTCGAGCAGGGGACGTCCGACGACATCGTGGTGGCGTACCCGACCGCCGACCATGGCGCGCTGCGGCGGTTGGCGGCGAACGACCGGGCGCGGGCGGCGATCTCGATCATGGTCGACTCGCCCGAACATCTCGACCTGGTCGATGCCGCGCTGGGGCAGGGGCATCCCGAAATCCGGGTCTGCCTGGAACTCGACGCTTCGTGGCGGCCGCTGCCCGGAGTGCACATCGGCACCCGGCGCTCGCCGGTGTTCAGCCCGCGGCAAGCCGCGGATCTGGCGCGGACCATCTTGTCCCGCAAGGGTTTCCGGCTGGTCGGGATGATGGCGTACGAAGGTCAGATCGCCGGGCTCGGCGACGCGGCCGGCAGCGGGGCCAGGAACTCCGTCATCGGCTGGATGCAGCGAAAGTCCATTGTGGAAATCGCGAAGCGCCGTGCGGCCGCGGTCCGCGCCGTCCGGGCGCTGGCGGATCTGGAGTTCGTCAACGGCGGCGGCAGCGGCAGCGTCGAATCGACCGGCGCCGAAGCGGCCGTCACCGAAATCGCGGCGGGCTCCGGCCTGATCGGGCCGACCCTTTTCGACGGCTACGCGCACTTCTCGCCGCGCCCGGCCGCGATGTTCGCGCTGCCCGTCGTCCGGCGCCCCGCCCCGAAGGTCGCGACGCTCTTCTCCGGCGGCTACATCGCTTCGGGCCCCGCGGAGTCTTCGCGGCTCCCGAAGCCCTACCTGCCCGAAGGCCTTTCGCTACTCGGCTTCGAAGGCGCCGGCGAAGTCCAAACCCCCGTCTCCGGCGAAGCGGCCCGCCACCTCCGCCTCGGCGACCGCGTCTGGCTGCGCCACGCGAAGGCAGGCGAACTCGCCGAACGCTTCACGCACTACCACGTCGTCGTCGGCGACCGCGTCGACCGGACCGTCCCCACCTACCGAGGCGAATCCCAAAACTTCGGCTGATCCGCGCAACCCCACCCCCCACCCATCCCTGGGGGGCGCGCCCCGCACCAGCGTATCGGGAGGGGGCGTCGGGGAATGGGGTTCGGTGGGGTGAGGGGCGAGGTTGTCCACAACTGTGGGTGGATGTGGACAACTTATGTGGACAACCGGGTAATACCAGGTCAGCGGGTATGAGGGCGTGGTTGCTGGGGGTCGTGTGACTGGTGTGGCGACGGGTTCGGGCGCCTGTGGACACGAATGGAGCAGGACGTCCGGGCAGTCTCACTGGGAGTCCACAGTGGACGGACGTGGGCTGAAGGCGTCCTTCACCGCATCGCATGCGGCGAAAGCGTCCTTCAGCCCCCGGGGAGCAGCGCGGAGAGCCTCAGGCTTCCCCGAACTTGCTCGCCAAGTAGCCCTTCACCACCGACTTGGCCTCCGCCACGATCCGCTCGTCCCCTCGCGGGTCCCGGCGGAAAGCCAGCTTCAGCAGCGCGTCGGCGGTCTCGTTCGCGATCGTCAGCGCGAACCGGATGTCGTCCGGCGGCGACTGGATCCGCGCGGAGAGCACGTCGGTGAGCGCGTCGACGATGACCGCGTTGTTGTCGCGCGTCTCGTCGAGGAGCTGCCGGTCCACGACGTCACCGAAGTGCACCTTCGAGAAGCCCGGGACCTCGCGGTGCATCGCCAAGTAGATGTCGAGGATCGAGTCCACGACGTCCCACCAGTGCTCGGGCGCCAGCTCATTCAGCGTTTCCGACACCGAGGCGACGAACCGCTCGAGGTTCCGCTGCGTCAGCGCCTGCACCACGGCCCGCTTGTCGGGGAAGAACTGGTACAGCGAACCGACGGCCACCCCGGCGCGCTTCGCGATCAGCGTGGTCGTCAACGCGTCGTAGCCGAGTTCGTCGATCAGCTGGGCGCTGGCGTCGAGCATCTGCTCCACCCGCTTGGCGCTGCGCTGCTGAACGGGCTGCCGCCGGAGCGGAGTCGTCTCCGCTTGCGGTTTCGCGGCCTGGATGTCGGACACTCGGGCTCCTCCTTCGCTGATCTGCGACTTTATCGTGCCGACAGGGTTCCCCCCGGTCGAGTGAAGGCATAGTATCTGAGAACTTTTCATGTTCGGCCGAGTCTGAAGAGGAAAGGTGTGCCGCCGGTGGAGAATCCGACCTTCCCGTCCGAATTCCTGTGGGGTGTATCGACCTCCGCCTTCCAGATCGAGGGGGCGACCGGTGAAGGCGGCCGGGGACAGTCCATTTGGGACACGTTCACCGAAACGGAGGGAAAGATCGCGCGGGCTGAGCACGCCAAGGTAGCGGCCGATCACTTCCACCGCTACTCCGAGGACATCGCGCTGATGGCCGAACTCGGCGTCGGCGCCTACCGCATGTCCTTCGCCTGGCCCCGGATCCAGCCCGACGGCGACGGCAAGCCCAACGCCGAAGGCCTTGCGTTCTATGACGAATTGCTCGACGAGGTCTGCGCCGCCGGTATCGCGCCGACCGGGACGCTCTTCCATTGGGACCTCCCGCAGGCACTCGAAGACAAGGGTGGCTGGCTCTCCCGTGATACCGCCGAACGGTTCGGGGAGTACGCCGCCATCGTGGGAGAGCGGTTCTCCGATCGGGTGAAAATGTGGATCCCGCTCAACGAGCCCATGGTCATGTCGATCTTCGGCTACGCGATCGGTGAGTACGCGCCCGGCAAGACCCTCCTGCTCGACGCCCTGCCCACCGCGCACTACCAGAATCTCGCGCACGGTCTGGCGGTCCAAGCGCTGCGCGCTGCCGGTGCCCGGAGCGTCGGTACGGCCAACAATCATTCGCCGATCTGGCCCGCCACCGATTCGCCGGAGGACAAGGCCGCGGGCGAATGGATCGACGCTCTCATCAATCGCACTTACGCGGATCCGGTGCTGCTCGGCCGATATCCCGAACAAGTCGTCGCGCATCTCCCGGCGGGTTTCGCCGACGATCTGCCGACCATCGCGCAGCCCCTCGACTTCTACGGGGTGAATTACTACGAGCCGCAGGGCGTCGCCGCGCCCGGCGAAGGCAATCCGCTGCCCTTCGAGCTTCGCGCGATCGAGGGATATCCCATGACCACCAACGATTCGCCGATCGTCCCGCACGGGCTGCGCGATCTGCTAGTCGGCTTCCACGAGCGCTACCGAGAGCACCTTCCGCCCGTCTACATCACCGAAAACGGCTGCAGCTTCGACGACGTCGTCGCCGAAGACGGCCACGTCCATGACCAGGAACGCATCGACTTCCTCGACAGCCACCTGGTCGCGATGCGCGAAGCGATGGACGCCGGCGTCGACGTCCGCGGGTACTTCGTCTGGTCGTTGATGGACAACTTCGAATGGTCTAAGGGCTACCAGCCGCGTTTCGGTCTGGTGCACATCGATTACGAGACACAGAAGCGCACGCCGAAGGACTCCTTCGGCTGGTACCGGGAACTGATCCGCCATGAGTGAGGTCCGGGACCTGCCCGAGGCGCTCGCCGAGCCGGTCGCCAGGGTCCGCGCGGGGTGGATGAGCCTGCTGTTCTTCGCGAACATCGCGCTCTGGCTGGGGGTTTACGCGCCCATCCAGGTTCTCCTGCCCAAACAGGCGGAACTGCTGGACGCCGCCGACAAGGAAGCCGTGTTCAGCCTGGTCACCGGCATCGGCGCGGTCGTCGCGTTGATCGCCAACCCGGCCGTCGGCCTGCTGTCCGACCGGACCTGTTCCGCTCGCGGCCGTCGTCATCCGTGGACGGCGGCCGGCGCCGCGGTCGCCGCCGCCGGACTGATCGTCCTCGCGTTCGCGCCGAACGTCGCGGTCATGGTGCTCGGCTGGTGCCTGGTTCAAGCCGGACTGAACGGGATGCTCGCGATGCTGGTGTCGGCCATCGCCGACCGCGTTCCCGTACCCCAGCGCGCTCAGGTCGGCGGCCTCGTCGGCATCGCCCAGATGCTCGGGACCGTGCTCGGCGCGGTGGTGGTCGTGGTGATGCTCGACCTCGCCGGGCTCCCGCTGGGCTACGCGGTCTGCGCGGCCGTCGTGCTGGCGGGCGCGGCGGCGTTCGTCCTGCGCACGCCGGACGCGCGGCTGCCGGTCGCGTTCCGGCCGTCGGCCAGGACACGGGACGTACTCGCGAATCTGTGGATCTCCCCGCGCAGGCATCCGGACTTCGCCTGGGCGTGGGGCTGCCACTTCATGATCAACCTCGGCAACGCCTTCGGGACGCTGTACCTGTTGTTCTTCCTCAAGGACGCGGTGCACTACGAAGATCCGGACACCGGACTGCTGATCATGATGGGCCTCTACGGCGCGGCGCTCATCGTCGGCGCGCTCATCGCCGGGCACTTCTCCGACAAGACGGGACGCCGGAAGCCGTACGTCCTCGCCGCTTCGGCGGTGATGGCCGTCGCCGCCCTGCTGCTGGTCGTCTGGCAGAACTGGACGGCCGCGCTCGCGGCGTCACCGTTGCTGGGAGTCGGTTTCGGCGCGTACATGGCCGTCGCGCTGGCGATGCTCACGCAGGTGTTGCCCACCGCGCAGGACCGGGCGAAGGATCTCGGCGTCATCAACATCGCGAACTCGCTGCCGCAGGTGGTGGCGCCGATGCTGACCGCGCCGATTTTGGCCTACCTGGGCGGATATCCGAGCCTCTTCGCGGCTTCGGCGCTGTCCACCGTCATCGCCGCGGTACTGGTCACGCGGGTGAAGGGCGTCAGCTGAAGGTTGGAGACCGCGGACCGGTGCCGGTCGGGGGAGGGGAGTGCAACGGCACCGGCCCGCGGGGTTCGGGGGATGGCAGCGCGCTCCGGGGCAGGTATCGCGCTGCGTTTGTGATCATCAACCTAGCGACCGATTACTGCCTTCGCTAGGTGTTCTGCCGACAATTTTCGATTAATCGCGGTGGGGACCGGAGTGATTACCGAGAGCGGTTCGTCGCGTTCGGGGGTACGCGCGAACCGCCGCCGGCGAAGGCGAGATCGTGGCGTGGTTGCCGAGGGGGCTGCTCGGACCGCCGTTCACTCGCCGGTCTTTCAAGCTGTGATGGGACGACGCGGGTTGACCAGAGCGTGCCTGCCGGTGGTTTCGGCCGGGCTCACCCCGCGGCTCTGGCCCGGGACGCGGCGGCGGCTTTCGCGCCGGTGGTCCTGGGTGGCCGCGATCTGCTGGGGGGCGAGGCCACCGGCGACCAGGTGCTCGTGCGCGACCTGCCATACCGAGCAGGGGGCCTTGCACTTGTGCCAGCGAGTCGAGCAGGTGGGGCAGTCCCCACGCTCGTCGGGCTCGTGCGCCTGGAGCATCGCGCGCCAGCCTTCGGCGAGCCGGGGGAGCTCCGAGCGGGCGACCGAGACGAGCGACTGCGCGTCGGCCCGGTTCGCGAGATCGGAGAGCATGTCGAGGCGTTCCCAAACCGCGTTGCGGAGGACTTGCCCTAGGACCTGATCCACGGAGAACTCACCGTTACCTTTCCGCCATTTTGGCGGCTTCGTTGAGCGCTGCCCTGAGCTGTCCGAGCTGGCCGGACGTCAGGCGCGCGGTCTCTCCTGGCGGCGAGACGAGAACCACCTGGTTGTCTTCGACGAACACGGTGACGGCGCGTTCGCGGCTGATGAGATCGCCGCACTGCACCCGCCAGACCAGCTGTCCGCCTTCGTAACGGCGCACACTCGCGGTACGGGGGTCGACCGGGGCGGAAGGGGAGACCGGACGGCTCGCTCCGGGGGCGACCGCGACCGTCTGCTGACCGGCGGGGCCGGCCGCACGCAGGTGGCGCGTGGCCATACCGGGCCGTCCCGCGGTGATGGAGCCTGTTGCGATCGAGTCCACGAACTCCACTGGCTCTTCTCCGCTCTCTCGTTCCACGTCGTCTTCGTATCCGCGTGTCCGCACCTTTAGGGGGTTCGGAGACTTGGTAGCTCTCTGTGATCGCGGCCGGTGGCCGGTCGGTCACGGAGATCTGACAACTACAGTGATGTGAAACCGAGTGCGATAGAAGGTCGAACCGCCGTCATAGCGGTGACCGGACGGGGTTTCACGGTAAGCGGTCAAACGACTTCTGCCGGGCCGATCACGACGGGCGATCCGGTGTTTCGCACGGTTGAATAGGTGTGCCTACGCTGTTTATCGACCCCAACGGAACTGTGAGGGGGCGCAATGGACGCCAGTATCGGTGGCGGCGCTGTCGCCGGCTCGGACGCTGCAAGCGGTTCGGGTCGCCAGAGTCACCCCGTGCCACCGGATGCCTGGGAGCAGCCGGAGATGCGAGCCGCACTGGCCACACGGGAGATCTCGTCCGTGTACCGGCTGTTGCGCAAGCACGGTGTTTCGCAGCGTCAGATCGCCGCGATGACCGGCCAGTCGCAGTCCGAGGTGTCCGAGATCCTCAAAGGTCGCCAGGTGATGGCGTACGACGTGCTCACCCGCATCGCTGACGGCCTTGGTGTCCCCAGGGGATACATGGGTCTCGCCTATGACGAGGCGACAGCGATAAAGGTCGTCGGTGCTGCCGACGGCCAGCAGGCGGAGGAGGACGAGTCCGTGAAGCGACGGAGGTTCCTCGCACACGCCGCCCAGGTCACGATGGGTGCGGCGGTGTTCGGCCCGGAATCGGGTACGTGGTCGGCGGGCCCGGCGAAGACGCCCGCCCCCGGGCGGATCGGCATGACCGACGTCCGTCAGGTGGAAGCCGCGACCAGAGCCCTCCGTTCCCTCGACTACCAGTACGGCGGCGGTTTCTGCCGCGACGCCGTGGTCGCCCAGCTGTCCTGGGGACAGCAGATGCTCGAGTCCACCGGCACCGAGCCGGTCAAGAACCGCCTGTACGTCGCCCTCGCCGACCTGCACAGCCTGGCGGGCTGGACCTCCTTCGACACCGGCCTCATGGATTCCGCGCGCGGACATTTCGCGAACGCGCTGGACCTGGCCAAACAGGGCGACAACCACCCGCTCGTCGCCAACGTCCTCTACCGGATGGGCCGCGTCTACCTGCACCAGGACGCCCCGAACGACGCGCTGAAACTGTTCCAGCTCGGCCAGATCGCCGCCCAGGAATCGGGCTCCGAGCTGGCGGTCGCCGTGCTCTGCGCCAACGAGGCCTGGGCCTACGCGATGATGGGCAACGAGGAGCAGGCCGTGAAGCTGCTCGGCCGGAGCAAGGACGAGTTCGCCCGCGCCAACCTCGCCGAGGCCGAATCCTGGGTCAAATTCTTCACCGAGACCGACGTCTACGCCATGATCGGCACCGTGCACACCGTGCTCGCGGCGAAGAACGCCGAGCACACCAAGTACGCGATCCCGGCGCTGACCAAGGCCGTCGAGTCCTACACGGACGACATGGCCCGCAGCAAGACGTTCATGCTCAGCGCCCTGGCCACGAACCACCTGCTCGAAGGCGATCTCGACCATGGCGCCAAGGTGGGCTCCAAGGCCGTCGACTGTGCCGAGGGCATCAAGTCCGAGCGGGTGAAGGACCGGATGCGGCCACTGCAGGTCGAGGCGGAGCGCCGCCGGAACAACGCGGACGCCCGTGACCTCGCCGACCGCCTCAACTCCTTCTACGCCGCCTGAGCCGACCGGCCCGGGCGGCCGGTTCACGCCCGGCATCCTGCGCGACGCCCTCGGGCGGACGTGCGATCTGCTGGGCGTGGACCCCGAAGGCGCCCGCCTGCTGAGGTTCACCAACAACGCCGTCTACGAGCTGGCGAGCGCGCCGTTCGTCGTCAGGATCGTCGGCTCCACCCGCCTGCGGCATCGCGTCGGCACCGTCGTGCGGGTCGCGCGGCACTTCGAACGGCACGCGGTGCCTGCCATCCGCCTCGTTCCCGGGCTCGACCAGCCGCTGCCGGTCGGCGAACATCTCGTGACGGTCTGGTGGAAGGTGCCCGAGACCGGCCGGAAGGCGAAGTCGGCCGACCTCGCCGCGCTGCTGCGCCAGGTCCACGCGCTGCCGCCGCCCGAAGGGCTCGCCGAATGGGCGCCGTTCGCCGCGGTCCGCGCCCGGGTTTCGGACGCGGAGGAGCTGGACGAGGGCGACCGGCGATTCCTGCTCGAACGTTGCGCCGAGGTCGAAGCCGCGCTGGCGGACCTGGACTTCCCCCTGCCCAGGGGCCTGGTCCACGGGGACGCGCACACCGGGAACGTGATCCCCGGGCCGGACGGGCCGGTGCTGTGCGATTTCGATTCGTCCTGTGTCGGGCCGCCGGAATGGGATCTGACGCCGCTCGCCGTCGGCCATGAACGGTTCGGTGATCCACCGGCCCGCTATCGCGTGTTCGCGCAGCGGTACGGATTCGACGTGACGACGTGGTCCGGCTTCTCCGTACTGCGCGCGATCCGTGAACTGAAGCTCACGACGAGTGTTCTTCCCATTCTTCGCAGTCATCCCAGCGTGCGGGATGAGCTGCGAAAACGATTGAACGATCTTCGGAACGGACGCACCGGCGCACGCTGGAACCGCTATCGCTGACTCACCCGGGAAAGGCATCTGCACGTGCATTCGCCGACGGCGAATGACCGTTCGTCGCTTGTCCGAATTCGTCGATCAAACGGTGACGAATTCGCCCGGGCTAATCACTTCTCCCGGCCCAATGCTCCCCCGAATGTGCAAGTTGCAGCTACGCTGAGTCATTCGCATCGGCGCGTTCACTCGGTCGCTGAGTACCGATCGGTGCCGTGGGGTCACAGCCGTTCGAGCCGCGTGCGCAGAGCGTCAGCCTCCGGGCGGCCCAGGCCGACCAGAATGGGCAACGCCCGGTCGTAGTGCCGCCTCGCCTCGTCGGTGTTCCCTTCCGCCTCGGCGACCTCGCCGAACGCGGCCAGGGCCCTGGCCACCTCGAACCTCGACCCGCTGGCCTCCATCGTGGCCAGCGACGCTTCGAGTTCGGTCCGGGCGGCCGCGAGATCCCCGGTCGCGGTGAGGGCGCGGCCGAGATCGGTCCGGGCGCGGGCCACGTTGTACGGGTCGGCGGCCAGCACTTCGCGAGCGCGGGTGAGGTGCTCGATCGCCGGTTCCGGCCGTCCGGCCTTGAGCTGCGTCGAGCCGAGGTTGATCAGCGCGAGCCCGATGTCGTGCGTGCGGTTCTGGCTCTCGCTCAGGCGATGGTCTTCGGTGAACCACCGCACCGCGTCGTCGAGCCTGCCCTGTGCCAGCGCGACCAGGCCGAGGCCTTCCACCGACCGGATCTCGACGACCTCGTTGCCGGCCTTCCGCGCCGCTTCGCGTCCGGCCTCGTAATGCGAGACGGCTTCGTCGTACCGGCCGGTGCCGCGGCAGGCGGCGCCCGCGCGGTTGTGCATCAACGCCTCCGCCGACGCGTCGCCCCACGCCCGTGCGCAGCGCACACCGGCCTGGCTCACCTCCAGGAAGTCCGGATAGTGCTTGCGCAGCAAGAAGAGCGGCCACATCGCGGCGGCGAGCTGCCAGCCCAGTTCGGGCAGCTGCCAGGTTTCGGCGGTCTTGACGGCGGCGATGAGGTTCTCGCGTTCCAGTTCGAGCCAGGCGAGTTCCTCTTCGGAGGACGCGAACGACATCGGCGACGGTGGCCGGTACTCGTAGCGGTACGGGATCGGGTCCTGGTCGGGGACCGTCATGGCGGTGGTCTTCGACGCGGTGAAGAGGTACCACTCGAGCATGCGGCGCACCGCGATGTCGCGGTCGTACTCGTTGCCCGCCGTCTTCTCCTTGGCGTGCAGGCGCGCGAGATCGTGGAAGGTGTACCGGTCGTCGCCGCGGTCGATCAGCAGTCCGACGTCGACGAGCTGGTCCAGCAGGTCTTCGGCGACCTCCTCGCGGACGGCGATCGACGCGGCGGCCACGCCGACGCCGAAATCGGGGCCGGGGTGGAGCCCGAGCGCCGCGTACAGCGCGGCCGCGTCCGAGGGGAGCTCGTCGTAGGAGAGGTTGAAGCTGGCTTCCACCGATTGCGCCTCTTTCGTCGACAGCGTGGCCAGTCGACGATATTCCTTCCCCAGTTCGGTGGCGATCTTCTCCAGCGACATCTTCGGCCGTCCGGCCAGCTTGGCGCTGACCGTGGTGAGGGCGATCGGCAGCCCGCCGCACAGCTCGGCGATGTCCCGCGCCCGCGCGGCTTCGGCGCCGACCCGCTCCGCGCCGACCGCGCGACCCAGCAGTTCGGCGCTGTGCGCGGAACCGAACGGCGCCAGCTCGACCAGCCGCGCGCGATGTTCGGTCTGGAGCCTGCCCAGACGGCGTCGCGAAGTCACGATCACGAGGCTTCCCCCGGCGGCGGGCAGCAGCGGAAGCACCTGTTCGGTCGATCCGGCGTTGTCGAGCAGTACGAGCAACGGTCGTTCGGCGGTCGTCGTGCGGTACAGCGCGATGAGCTCTTCGACGTCCGAGGGCAGCCCCTCCGGCGGAACGTCCAGCGCGCGAAGGAACCGGCCGAGCGCTTCGCTCACCGAAAGCGGGCCGTTGGTGCTGAACCCGCCGAGGTCCGCCCAGAGGTGCCCGTCGGGGAAGCGGTCTCCGAGCTGCCGGCCCCACGCGGTGGCCAGCGCGGTCTTGCCGATCCCGCCCTGGCCGCTGATCAGCTGCACGGCCGGCCCGTCGGTGTCGTGCTGGGCCAGCAGCTTCTCCAGCAACGCGAGTTCGGCGGTGCGGTTGGTGAAATGCGCGGGTGCGGGCGGAAGCTGACGCGGTCCCGAACTCACCTGCCGGGTGAGCCTGACCGCCGATCGCTGCCGCGGTACCTGTGGCGTGCTGACTTCACTTTCACCCGGCAACGGGCCGCCCATCAACCATCCCCTCTTCGGGTTAACCCCAGCGAACGCGTAGAGCATTCCGGTGGAGCCCCGGGGAGGACAGCGAAATCGGCCAAATGCGGCCGGATGGAGCAAGGTGTGTAACAGCTTCCGAAAAGTCGCGCTCTCGCGCGGTGAAGGACGCTTTACCCGCGTCACATGCGGTGAAAGTCCCCTTCAGCCACCCCGAAAACTAAGTCGTCGGGACGACCGGGGCTCGCGTGAGGACCACGGCGAAGCCGAACGCGAGCCCCATCACCGTCAGTTCCAGCGTCGCCCACGCGGCCAGCGCGGTTCGGTTGTGCCGCACGATCTGCGGCATCAGTTTCCAGCGCGTGTACGCGCCGAGGCTCGCGATCACGCCGGTGCACAACAGCTTCAACAGCACCAGCTGCCCGTACGGCGTGGTGAAGACGCCTTCCCAGAAACCGAGCGACGGGTTGAGCGAGATCTCGATCAGCCCGTTGAACAGCCCGGTCGCCGCGCCGAGGATCAGGCACAGCGTCGCGAGTTTCGAGAACCGCGGCAGCGCGTGCGCCAGCAGTGTCCGGTTCCCGACGAGCAGCACCGCCATCGCACCGAGCCCGCCGGTCCAGGCGACGGCGCTCATCACGTGCAGTTCCATCGAGATCATCGTGTAGTCGTGGTAGTTCCAGTTCGACGCGTGCCCGGTGACCGGCAGCGGCAGCAGCGCGAACAGCCCAAGCCCGACGCGGACCTCCGCGGGCACCTTCTCGCCGTGTTTCAGCGCGAGGATCCCGAGCCCGGCGTGCAGCAGGGCAAGGATCGCGACGATCAGCAGCGCCTTCCCGGCGCCGACGTCGGCGATGTAGCTCCCGACGTCCGACATCGACAGCGTGCTGGAACCCGGCCGGTATTCGGCGGTCTGCAGGATCAGCGCGACGAGCGCGGTGGTCGCCCAGACCAGCGCGGCCGCGACGCTCGCGGGCCGCGCGATCCGCATGATCGGCTCGGAGAGCTTCGGCCGGTCGTAGCCGACCAGTACCGAAAGCAGCGCCAGCCCGATCGTCGCGACCGCCGAGATGTCCAGCAGGACCCGCACGATCGGGATCGAGACCGAGACCACCTCGCTGACCTGCGCGACCCCGGGCACCGGGGCGGTCGCCGTCAGCGCGACACCGATCAGGGCACCGACGATCCCCGCCGTCACCACACAGAACAGGACGGCGACGCGGGCTCGCGAGGTGGTCTCGGCCTGGGTCATGAGCCGCTCTTCTCCTTGTCACCGGCGCCGGTGCGCAGTGCGACGGTCAGTCCGACGGCGAGCAGCACCACGGCGCCCGCGATCCACACCCAGATCGGCACGCCGGACGAGCCTTCGCCGCCGGTCGCCGGGGTGGTCTCGGCCTGGCCCGCGTTGCTGCGCGCGGCGTCGGCGCTCGCCGGGGTCCCGGTGCCCGCGGCGGTGAGGGTGAACGGCACCTCACCGGTCACGGAGTGCCCGTCCGCGGACAGGATCCGGTAGCCGATCTTGTACTCGCCAGCCGGGCCGAGCGGCCGCAGCGGCACGGTCACGACGCTGTCGCGGACCTCGACCTGGCCCTCGGCCCACTGGCCGCCGCCCGGTCCGACGACCGCGATCTGGTTGACGTTCGCGTTCTGGACGTACTGGTCGAACGTGAGCGTGATCTTCGCGGGCCCGGCGGCGAGCGACGCGCCCTTCGCCGGGTCGGAGGAGATCAGGACGTTGTGCGCCAGCGCCGGGGTGGCGGTGGCGAGCCACGCCACCCCGGTGATCGCCAGCGCGACGATCGCTTTACGCATTCACTTTCCTTCGGTGTCGCTCTTGCCGGAGACGGCGGTGGCGCGGCGGGCACGCAGGGTGGCACCGGCGCCGACGCCGAGGCCGAGCGCGCCGACGACCAGGCCTGCGCCGCCGAGCCAGCGGGCGGTGTTGTCGGACGACGAAGAAGCCGCGTGCGACTCCTCGGACGCCTTCGCGTCGGTGCCGTGGCCGCCACCGTGCCCGTCAGCGGTCTTCTCGGCGAGCTTCACCGTCGGCGCCGGGTGCTCCGGCTCCTCGCCGGAGGCCGGGGTCGGCTGGTTCCACTCGACGACCTTGCCGTTCTCGTAGGTCTGGGTGGCCGGGAACTCGATCGCGTCGACGTTGGTCGGGAACTGGCCCGCGCTGATCTGGAACTCCTGGAACTCGGTCGATCCGGCGGCGATCTTGGTGCCGGGTTCGGCGGTCCAGGAGACCTTGGAGACGGCTTCGGTGATCTGCGTGCCGGACGCGGTGGTCACCGGGGCGGGCAGCTTGGACTTGACGACCTCGGCCTTCCAGCCGGGAACCGGCTTGGCCCGCACCGAGCTGAGCGCGTACTCGGGTTTGACGGTGATCTCGACCTTGACCGTGCCGGCGTCCTTCTCCTCGTTGGGAACGCGGAAGAAGATCGCGCCGTAGCCGCCCTTCGACGGCTGAGGGCCATAGACGTTGGCGGTGACGTGGGCCGAGGCGACCCCGGCGGACAGCAGGCCGGCGATACCGACGGTGGCGGCCAGGAAACCGGCGCGCTTGAAGACGTGCTTGGACACGAAAACTCCTGAACGTGACTGGGACGGCGGGCTCGGGGCCTCGCCGGATTGACGGGGGATGTCGTGGGTTCAGGAGAACAGCGGAGGGCCACGCCTGCCGTGGACGCGGCGGAGGTCCACCCGCACGAGGTGACCGGGGCCCGCCGGACGGGCGAGCACCGGCGACGCCATCGCGGCGGGGACCGGGAGCGCGTTGAGGATGAAGGGGACCAGCGCGCGCAGGCAGGCGAGGACGCCGAGCAGCAGTCCGTCGGCCTTGGCCAGCAGCACCGCGGTGATCAGCGTGGCGACGACGTGCGCGACGGTCATCGCGAGCCCGCCCGAAACCGGGGCCGGTTCGTCGTGCACCACCTCGTGCGTGCTCAGCGAACTGAGCACGAGGTGCATCACGACCTGACCGGCGCCGAGATCGACGATGGTGGCCAGCGGTCCGCGGGCTTTCGAAGCGAGGAAAGCCGCGTTCCAGCCGATCAGCACGGTGAGCAACACCGTCATCGCCGTATCGGGGAGGTCGCCGTCCCCGATCATGTGAGCGGTCACGGCCAGCGCCGCGGAGCTCACTCCGAGCAAGCCACCACGCACCACGCGTAACGCGCTTCGGTGGTGGTCGCCTTTACTCACGGGTGAAGAGTATTCGACGTACGTCCGGGTGGTCGATCTCCTCCCGGCTGGTGAGCGGTGGGAAAGACACCGCCTGCGTTTGCCCGATCGGACAGGATCGGGCAGGTTGGCGGGATAAAAGGCGGTACTGATCAGGGGTGGCGTAGCTCCGTTGAGGGTGGTGGCGGGGCGGGTGGGGTTTGACCGCGCGGCTTTTGGGTAGTCAGGCTCCCGATACAGCTACTCCGAATGGGTGAGGAGGCTCACCCAGAGGCGGCGGGAGAACCAGCACGCGATGAACCTCTTCGAGTACATCTCGGATCGGTGGGACAGACTCGCCCTCCAAGGGCTCCTCCATGTCAGCGCGGTCGTGCAGTGCACGATCCTGGCCGCCGTCCTCGGCGTGGTGATCGGCGTCGCCGTCTACCGCAGCCCGATCGGCTCGGCCGTGGCCACGGCGCTGGCGAGCACGATCCTCACCGTTCCCTCCTTCGCCCTCCTGGGGCTCCTCATCCCGGTGTTCGGGCTCGGCGCGAACACCACGGTCATCGCGCTCGTGCTCTACGCGCTGCTGCCGATCGTGCGGAACACGATCGTCGGGCTGAGCGGCGTCGATCCGGCGGTCAGTGACGCGGCGCGCGGTATCGGCATGAGCCGGTTCGGTGTGCTGACCAGGGTGGAGCTGCGGCTCGCCTGGCCCGCGATCCTCGCCGGCATGCGGGTCGCGACGCAGATGCTCATGGGCATCGCGGTCATCGCGGCCTACGCGAAGGGCCCCGGCCTCGGCTCGGAGGTCTTCTCCGGCCTCACCAACGCGGGGAGCACGAACTCCCTCAACCAGGCACTGACCGGGACGCTCGGTGTGGTCGTCCTCGCACTGGTCCTCGACGCCGTTTACGTCCTGATCAACCGTTTGACCGTCTCTAGGGGTGTCCGTGGCTGAGTCTCCTGAAACCGTATCCGGCGTCGAGATCGAGCTGGAGAACGTCACGAAGCGCTACCCCGGCACCCGGGAGCCCGCGGTCGACGACTTCTCGATGGTGGTGCCCGCGGGCAAGATCGTGGTCTTCGTCGGCCCGTCCGGCTGCGGCAAGACCACGACCATGCGCATGATCAACCGGCTGATCGAGCCGACGTCGGGCCGCATCACCATCGGCGGCGACGACGCGCTGAAGCTCGACGTCGACACCCTGCGCCGCCGCATCGGCTACGCGATCCAGCAGGCCGGGCTCTTCCCGCATTTCACCGTCGCGCAGAACATCGCCGTGGTGCCCGGGCTGCTCGGCTGGGACAAGAAGAAGGTCAACGACCGGGTCGAGGAGATGATGGACCTGGTCGGGCTGGACCCGGCCGATTTCCGCGACCGATTCCCGCGTCAGCTGTCCGGCGGGCAGCAGCAGCGGGTCGGCGTCGCGCGGGCGCTCGCGGCGGATCCGCCGGTGCTGCTGATGGACGAGCCGTTCGGCGCGGTCGACCCGATCACCCGCGGCAACCTGCAGGACGAACTGCTGCGGCTGCAGACCGAGCTGAAGAAGACGATCGTCTTCGTCACCCACGACTTCGACGAGGCCGTGAAGCTCGGCGACAAGATCGCGGTGCTGGGCAACCAGTCCCGGATCCTGCAGTACGACACCCCGGACGCGATCCTCGCGAACCCGGCCGACGACACGGTCGCCGGTTTCGTCGGCGCCGGTGCCTCGCTGAAGCAGCTGACGCTGCTGCGGGTCCGCGACGTCGAGCTGAAGCAGGACGCGCTCACGGCGACGGTGAGCGAATCGCCGTCCGAGGTGCGCGAGAAGCTGACTCAGCAGCGCAAGCATTTCGTGCTGGTGCTCGACCAGCGGCGTCGTCCGATGCGGTGGGTGCACGTCCGCGAGCTGACCGCGTCGTCGTCGCTGTCCACCGCGGGCAAACCGCTGCGTGACTCGGTCAGCCTCCAGTCGACGCTGCAGGACGCGCTCGAAGCCATGCTCGCCGAGGGCGGCAGCGTCCCGGTGACCGGCGCCCGCGGCGAATACGCCGGGACGATCGAGCTCGACACCGTCATCGCGACGATCCAGCAGCTGCGCGAGGAGCACTCCGACGACAACCCGGCGGAAGGTGTGACCGCATGACGGCCGTCGATACCGGGTTCTCCACCGAGTCCTCGTCGAGAAGCGCCGAACGGGTCCGGCTGTTCGCCCAGCCCGCGGCGGTACTGCTGATCGTCGCCGGGGTGCTGATCTGGGTCTTCAGCAGTGAGCTGACCGCGACGGAGAAGGAGACCCTCAACGCCGCCGGGCTGTTCGCCGCGCTGCGCGACCACCTGGCGATGACCGTGGTGGTCACCGCGATCGTGGTCGCCGTCGCGGTACCGCTCGGCGTGCTCGTGACGCGGCCGTGGGCGAAATGGGCGGCGCCGGTCTTCCTGGCGGTCGCGAACATCGGCCAGGCCGCGCCCGCGCTGGGTGTGCTGGTGCTGTGGTTCATCGTCACCGGCGCCACCGGCGGGCTGTGGGTCGCCGCGCTGCCGCTGGCGTTCTACTCGCTGCTTCCGGTGCTGCGGAACACGATGGTCGGCCTGCAGCAGGTCGATCCGTCGCTGATCGACGCCGGCCGCGGGATCGGCATGTCGGCCTCCGGGGTGCTGTGGCGGGTCGAGTTCCCGCTGGCGATCCCGCTGATCCTGGCCGGCCTGCGGACCTCGCTGGTGCTGGCCGTCGGCACGGCGACCTTCGGCATGTTCGTCAACGCCGGCGGTTTCGGCCTGCTGATCGACACCGGCTACAAGCTCAACCTGACGAAGGTGCTGATCACCGGCTCGGTGCTCGCCGTCGCGCTGGCGCTGCTGGTGGACTGGCTCGGCGCGGTGGCGGAACAGTTCTTCGGACCGAAGGGACTGCGCTGACAATGCGACTCAAAGCGATCCTGGGCGCGGTCCTGTTGTGCGGCACGCTTTCCGCGTGCGGGCTCGAGGTCAACACCGCGCTGCCGTACAAGATCGAACCCGGTTCCATCCAGCCCGTCGAGTCGCTCAAGGGCGTCAAGGTGACAGTGGGCTCGAAGGACTTCACCGAGAACATCATCCTGGGCTACATGGCCGAGATGGCGCTTTCCGCGGCGGGCGCGGACGTCGTCGACCTGACCGACATCAAGGGCTCGAACTCGTCGCGGCAGGCGCTGCTCGCCGGCCAGACCGACGTCACCTGGGAGTACACCGGCACCGGCTGGATCAACTACCAGGGCAACGAACTCCCCGTCCCCGGCGGGGAAAAGGCCCAGTACGAGGCCACGAAGGCGGCCGACGAAGCGAAGTTCGGCGTCACCTGGCTGAATTACTCGCCGCTCAACGACCAGTACGCCTTCGCGGTCACCGAGGCCTACGGCGCGGCGAACAACCTGAAGACGACGTCGGATCTGGCGGAGTTCCTGAAGCGGAAGCCGGACCAGAACGTGTTCTGCCTGGAGACCGAATTCACCAGCCGCCAGGACGGTTTCCCGGCCGCCGTGCGGGCGTACGGGTTCCAGAATCCGGTGATCAAGAACTTTGGCATCGGGACGATCTACTCGGCCGTGGCGAGCGGGACCTGCCCGATCGGCGAGATCTTCACGACCGACGGCCGGATCGCCGGGCTGAACCTTCGCGTCCTCGAAGACGACAAGAAGGCGTTCCCGCAGTACAACGCCGTGCCGACGTTGCGGACGGAATTCCTGAACCAGCACCCGGAGATCCGCGGGCCGCTGGAAGCCGTCGCCGCCGCCCTCGACAACGAGCAGATGATCGAGCTGTGCAAGCAGGTCGACGTCGACGGTCGTGACCAGGGCGAGGTCGCCTACGAATGGATGAAGAAGAAGGGGTTCATCAAGTAACCGATGCCATGAAAGGTCCTTTCCTTGCGAAATTTGCAAGGAAAGGACCTTTCATAGCGTTCGAGAGCGGCTTCAGATCCCCAGCCGGTGCAGCAGCTTCCCCTCGAGCTGGTCCAGCTCCCCGGCCACGGCCCGGTGCGCCGCCTTCCGTCGCGCGGCGGGCATCCGCTCCGAAGCGCGGACGGTCGCCGAAAGCTGCTCCAGCGTCCCCTGGGTGTCCTTCGCGAAGGCCGCGTCGGCGTCTGTCGCCTTCGCGGACCTCTTCAGCTCCGCGAGCCCCTGCGTCAGCCCCGCGATCCGCGCGTGCAGCGCGGCACCGCGTCCGCTGAACTCGCCGAGCTGGTCGACGGCGACGCCGAGCTTCTTCGCTTGATAACGGTCGTATAGCTCTCGTGCGGCGCCCGCCGCTCGAACGGCGTACGGCGCGATCACCGGCAGTACGGCCGGTCCGACCACTTTGGCCACCGCGACGGCGTTCTTCGCCTTCTTCGGGGTAAACCTGCCTTCGCCCTCGATGGCTTTGGCCTTGCGCGCCATGGCACCTCCCACGCTGTGTCACTGACGAACTTACTGGTCCCCGATGTGGCGGGCATGTCGGCTTGCCGGTGGCCTTCTAGAGTGTTGTCCGTGAGTAACGAGGTGCTACTGGACGCGGGAGCGGTGAGCCGCTGCCGGCGTCGCGTGCACCTGGAACACGATCCGGCGATGCGCGAGGTCCCGCTCGCCCCGCCCGACCCCGCCGCGCAGCAGCGGATCGCCGACGCCTCAGCGCATCGCGACGCGATCGTGCGGCGGCTCATGGACGCCACCGGACCCGATGCGACCTGGGTCAAGATCCCTCGTGACCTCCCTGCCGCCGAGCGCGTGCAGCTCACCGAAGAGGCCTTCGCCGCCGAAGCGCGCTACATCTGGGGCGCGCTGCTCCCGGTGGATCGCGCCGGTCATCGGCGTGGCGGCTCCGAACTCCTGGTCCACACCGGCGACGGCTACGTGCCGGTGCTGGTCGTGCGGCACCGCATCACCGATCGCGGCGCGGGCGCGCCGACCACCGCGATGACCGACCTCGATCCGGCGAACCGGGTGCCCGACGCGGCGCGAAAGGTCCGCTCGCAGCCACGGGACCAGATGCGGCTCGCACACCTCTATCGGATGCTCGAAGCGCTCGGAAAGCACGAAGGACACCGCGCCGTCGGTGGCGTCATCGGGCTCGACGCGGACGTCGTCGTCTGGCACGACTTGTCCGCGGCCACCTGGCCTGGCGGCCGAAGCGCGCTGACGGAGTACCAAAGCCGCTTCGCCGACAGGCTCGCCATCGCGACCGCCGCCGCCGAAGGGGACGAGCCGCTCGCCGAGCCTTCCCGCGTCCTCGAATGCCGGCGCTGTCCCTGGTGGCCGACGTGCGAAGTCGTGCTCACCGAAACCCGCGACGTCAGCCTGGTCGTCCGCGGCGAGGACGCGATGGAACTGCGCCGCGCCGGGGTGTCCACAGTGGACAAGCTGGCCGCGCTCGATCCGGCCGACGAGCCCCCGCCGATGAACTGGACCGGCGGCACCTTCGCCGACTCGATCATCCTGGCGCGCGCCTGGCTCGCCGATCTCACGATGGTGCGCAAGGTCGACCGCGTCGAGGTCTCGCGCGGCGACGTCGAGGTCGACGTCGACATGGAGAGCTTCGGTGATTCCGGCGCGTACCTGTGGGGTTCGCTGCTGACCGGCGCCGACATCGGGATGGAGCAGGGCTATCGGGCGTTCGCGACCTGGGAGCCGCTGCCGACCGCCGACGAGGCCCGGTCGTTCGCGGAGTTCTGGGCCTGGTTCACCGAAGTCCGCGAGCGCACGCTCGCCGCGGGCCTGACCTTCCGCGCCTACTGCTACAACGCGCTCGCCGAGAACCGCTGGCTCTTCGGCTCCGCGACCCGCTTCGGCGAATACCCGGGTGTCCCCAAGAAGGCCGAGATCGCGTCCTTTGTGGACTCCGAGGAGTGGATCGACCTCTTCCGCAGCGTCACCGACCAGTTCCTGTGCTCGCACGGCAAGGGGCTCAAGGTCATCGCCCCGGTCGCCGGGTTCGCGTGGCGCGATCCGGAAGCGGGCGGCGAGGCGTCGATGCGGTGGTACCGCGACGCCGTCGGCATGGACGGCGGTGTCCCCGACGACGTCCAGCGGGAGCGTCTGCTGCGCTACAACGAGGACGACGTCCTGGCCACGCACGCGCTGCGGAACTGGATGACCGAGCACGCGCAGACGTCCGTGCCGTACATGAACGACCTCTGATCCCGGCTCCCGCCGAGCTTGCGATCACTCGCGGCCCTGTGAATACTCGTGGACGAGTACTCGTCTACGAGGAGGCGCGGTGAAGCGGCGCAAGGTCGGGAATCTGCTGGCGCTGGCGATCCTGTCCACGCTGAACGAGCGCCCGATGCATCCGTACGAAATGGCCTCGGTCCTGAAGAGCCGCGGCAAAGACCGCGACATGGGGATCAAATGGGGTTCCTTCTACACGGTCGTCGGCAACCTGCGGAAACACGGTCTCATCGAGGCGGCGGAGAGCGGTCGCGACGGCGCTCGCCCCGAACGAACGGTGTACCGGATCACCGACACCGGCCGTGACGAAATGCTCGACTGGCTGCGTGAACTCCTGGGCGAGCTCGCGCCGGAGGAGCCGAAGTTCGTCGCCGGGCTGTCGGTGATGGGGTGGCTCGGTCCGGACGAGGTGGTCGCCCTGTTCCGCACCCGCCTGGCGGCGTTGGAGGAGGACATCGCCTCGACGCGAGCGGAACTGGCACGGCTCCTCGAAGAGATCCCGCGGCTGGTGCTGCTCGAAACCGAGTACCACCTGGCGATCCGGGTCGCCGAGGCCGAGTGGGTCCGCTCGATCCTCGGGGAACTGACTTCCGGCTCGATGCCGGGGCTCGCGCAGTGGCAGGCCATGCTGGCGGAAAGGGGGAGTACCCGCAGCTGAAAGAGCCCCGGCGAGGTGTTGCAGCACCCCGCCGGGGCGACGATCCCGCAACCGGAACCCGGTCACGAGACGGCACTTCGAGGATAACCGGGCTCCGGGTGGACAACCTGGAGAGACATGTCGAACATCAAGGACAGGAAACGGTTCAAGATCTTGCCGGAGATGGGCGGCGCGCTGGCGCGGAACTACGCCCGGCAGCGCGGCACCGGACCACAGATCGAACAATGGCGGCAGCAGGCGGGCGAACTCACCGCGGACCTGCCGGAAGGCGCGAAGATCCTCGAGGTCGCCTTCGGCCCCGGCTACTTCGCCGTCGAACTCGCGCGGCTCGGGTTCTCCGTCACCGGCCTCGACGTCGCGCCGACGTTCGTCGAGATCGCGAGCGAATACGCGCGAACTGAAGGAGTCGAGATCTCGTTCCGCGAGGGCGATGTCGCGGCGATGCCGTTCGACGACGAGTCGTTCGACCTCGTCGTCTGCCAGGCGGCGTTCAAGAACTTCGTGTGGCCGGTGAAGGCGCTCGACGAGATGTACCGCGTGCTGCGCCCAGGCGGAACGGCCGTGGTGCAGGACATGAACCGGGACGCGACCGACGGCGACATCGTGCGTGAGGTCGAGGGCATGAAGCTCGGGAAGCTGGCGGCACTCGGAGTGCGGCAGGCGCTCACCGGGCTGCGGCGGCGGGCGTACACGCCGGTCGATTTCGGCGGGCTGGTCGCCGAAACCGCGTTCCGCACGGGTGAGATCACGACGTCGGGCATCACGCTGGACGTCCGCCTCCGCCGCCCCTGAGATGCAATGAAAGGTCCTTTCCTTGCAAATTTCGCAAGGAAAGGACCTTTCCTCTCACGCGACGGAGGCTCAGCGAGGAGCCATGCGCAGCGAGCCGTCCATCCGGATGACCTCGCCGTTCAGGTAGTCGTGGTCGATCAGCGACAGCGCGAGCTGCGCGTACTCGTCCGGCCGCGCGAGCCGCTTCGGGAACGGCACGCCCTCGGCCAGCGAAGCGCGGAACTCTTCGCTCACCGTCGCCAGCATCGGGGTGTCGACGATGCCCGGCGCGATGGTCAGCACGCGGATCCCGTGCGACGCGAGGTCGCGCGCGGCGGGCAGGGTCATCCCGACGATGCCGCCCTTGGACGACGAGTACGCGACCTGCCCGATCTGGCCGTCGAAGGCGGCGACCGACGCGGTGTTGATGATGACGCCGCGCGCGTTGTCGGCCAGCGGCTCGGTCTTGGCGATGGCCTCGGAGGCCAGCGTCAGCACGTTGAAGGAGCCGATCAGGTTGATCTGGACGACCTTCGCGTACAGGGCGAGGTCGTGCGGGCCCTTCTTCGAAAGGATCCGCGCGGACGGCCCGATCCCGGCGCAGTTCACCACGGTCCGCAGCGGCACCCCGGACTCGGCCGCGGTCGCGACGGCGGCGCGTACCTGCTCCGGGTCGGTCACGTCCGCCTCGACGTAGGTGATGCCCTCGATCTGCTCGGCGTTGGCGATGGCGCCGGCGAGGTCCAGCGCGAAGACCCGCGCGCCCTTCGCGGCGAGCGCCTTCGCGGTCGCGCCGCCGAGCCCGGACGCGCCACCCGTGACGAGCGCCGCGGTATCGGTGATCTGCATGTTCTCCCTTTCGTCGGCAACCGTTCATAGGTTAACGCTCGTTCGCATCGGGCCCAGGTGGGATGGCTCACTCCGGTGCGAAGCATGTCGTGAGGAGTATTCGGGCCTGAAGCATTCCGTTCGCTCGGAGGTCAACTCCGGCTGTCACCTTCAGCAGCATGAGCGCTGCTCGGATCGTGGTGGTGGGGACCGGTTACGTCGGATTGACCACGGGGGCCTGCCTGGCCGGCCTGGGGCATCGAGTCACTTGCGTCGATGTCGACCAGGCGAAGGTCGCAAGGCTTTCCGCCGGACGGGTGGACATCCTGGAGCCGGGATTGTCCGAGCTGGTGTCGAGGGGGCTGACCAGCGGGAGACTGGAGTTCGTCGTCGGGGCGCGCGACGCCGTTCGCGACGCCGAGGCCGTTTTCCTTTGTGTGCCAACGCCGATGGGCGCGGGCGGCTCGGCGGACCTGCGGGCGGTCGAAGCCGTGACCACCGAGATCGGCGACGTCATCCCGCCGGGGTGCGCGCTGATCACCAAATCGACCGTTCCGGTGGGGACGTCGAAGCGCATCCAGGCGATGCTCGGCCGCACGGACGTGCCGGTGGTGTCGAACCCCGAGTTCCTGCGTGAGGGCACCGCGGTCGAGGATTTCCTCGGCCCCGACCGGATCGTCGTCGGCTCGGACGACGTCGCGGCCGCCCGCTGGGTCGGCGATCTCTACGCCGACCTCGCCGCCCCGGTCGTCGTCGCCGACGCGGCCAGCGCGGAACTGGTGAAGTACGCGGCGAACTGCTTCCTCGCGATGAAACTGTCCTATGTGAACTCGATCGCCGAACTGTGCGAACGCCTCGGCGCCGACATCGACCTGGTCACCGAGGGCATGGGCTACGACCGGCGCATCGGCCGCTCGTTCCTCAAACCCGGGCCGGGCTGGGGCGGCTCGTGCCTGCCGAAGGACACCAGCGCGCTGGTGAAGGTCGCCGAGTCGGTGCAGTACGACTTCACGCTGCTCACCTCGGCGATCGAGGAGAACATCGCGCAGCGGGACCGGATCGTAGCGAAGATCGCGGGCGCCGTCGGCGGCACGCTGGCCGGTTCGCGGATCGGCGTCCTCGGGCTGGCGTTCAAAGCCGGGACGAACGACCTGCGCGACTCGCCCGCCCTCGCGGTCGCTTCCGTGCTGGGCGCGCTCGGCGCGGAACTGACCGCCTACGACCCCGCCGTCGGCGGGCATATCGACGGCATGACCGTGGTCGACGACCCGTACCAAGTCGCCAAGGCGGCCGACGCCGTCGTCGTGCTGACGGAATGGGACGAGTTCAAACGGCTCGACTGGACCTACATGGCCGAGCAGATGGACGGCGATTCGGTCGTCGACACCCGCAATCTCCTCGACCCGCACCAGATCCTGGACGCGGGCCTGTCGTGGCAGGGGGTCGGGCGGCCGCGGGCGGCGCTGCGGCGGAAGGTCGCCGTCTCATGACACCAGCGAAACGAGCTTGAGCAGCCCGTCCACGACCTCCTCGGCCGTCGGGCCGTTCTCCGGATCGAGCATGTGCTGCAGCATCACGCCCGAATTCAAGGCCGTGGCGACCGCGCCGATGCGGCGTTCGTCCGCCTCCGTGAGGGTGTCCTCGTCGATCCCGAGAATGCCCGCCGCCATCCCCCGGCGGCCCTCGCGCTGCGCGGCGGCGAGCTGTTTCCGCAGCTCAGGGTGATGTTCGGACTGCACGAACGCCTCGATCGAGGCGATCCACAGCTGGCGGTTGCGCCCGTACGAGTCGATCATCGCGCGCCACGAAGCCGCGTACTGCTCGGACGGTGACGCGTCGGGGTCGACAGCACCCCGCATCTCGACCTGGATCTCCTTGCCCCAGTCGTCCATCGCCTGCGAGAACGCCGTGAGCAGCAGGGCTTCGCGCGATCCGAAGTGGTAGCCGATCGCCGCGTGGCTGACTCCCGCAGCCGTCGCGATGTCCCGCACCGTCGTGCGTGACCAGCCTTTTTCCTTCAAACACTCGATGGCGCCCGCCATCAGGTCCTCGCGATTACCCATGCCCGCGATCCTAGACCACGCGGTTTATCCACTTGGTTTGACCAAGCGGCTTGACCAAGCGTGCAAATCTGCCGTACGGTCGCTCCCATCACCACGAACCCAGGGAGCAAGCCATGACGACCACCGTTCTGATCTCCGGCGCCGGTATCGCGGGTCCGGCCCTCGCCTTCTGGCTGCGGGAGCGCGGTTTCGCGCCGACCGTCGTCGAACGGGCGCCCGCTCTGCGTGAAGGCGGCAGCGCGGTCGACTTCCGCGGCGAGCAGATGACGCTGCTCAAGCGCATGGGGATCCTCGAAGACATCCGCGCGAAGGAAACCGCGATGGGCGCGCAGGTCATCGTCGACACGCGGGGCAAGAAGGTCGCCCAGATGCCGTCGGTCTTCTTCAGCGGCGAAGTCGAGATCGAGCGCGGAGATCTGACACGCATCCTCTACGACCACACGAAGGACGACGTCGAGTACGTCTTCGGCGACTGGATCACCCGGCTGGACGAGGTCTCGGACGGTGTCGACGTCGGCTTCGCCCACGGCGAGTCACGCAGATTCGACCTGGTCGTCGGTGCGGACGGGCTGCACTCGGGCGTGCGGCGGCTGACGTTTGGCGACGAAGAGCTGTTCCGCACCGACCTCGGCTTCCACACCGCGGGCTTCAGCGCGCCCAATCACCTCGACCTCGACCACCTCGGCCAGATCTGCAGCGTCCCCGGCCGGACGGTCATGGTCGCCAGCGGTCGCGATCGCTCGGCGCTCAATGTCAGTTTCGTCTTCGCGTCGGAGTCGCTGGAGGTGGAGCGACGCGACGTCGAGGCGCAGAAGAAGGCCCTCGCCGAGCGCTACGCCGACTTCGGTTGGGAAATCCCGACGCTGCTGGAGAGCCTCCGCGACGCCGACACGCTGTACTTCGATTCGCTCAGCCAGATCCACCTCGACAAGTGGTCGCGGGGCAGGGTCGTGCTGCTCGGCGACGCGGCCTGGTGTGCGGGTCCCGGCGGTTCGGGCACCGGGCTCGCGATGATGGGCGCGTACATCCTGGCGGGGGAACTCGCCGCGGCACACGGAGACCACGAGGTCGCTTTCGCGCGGTACGAAGAGAAATTGCGCGGTCCGGTGAAGATCTCGCAGAAGCAGGCGGCCGGTATCGGCACGTTCCTCGCGCCGAAGACGCGGTTCATGGTCGGTTACCGGAACTTCCTGTACCGGATCCTGGGTTCGCGGCCGATGACGAAGGTGTTCACGTGGATCACGTCGCGGGCGGCGAACGCGGCGACGCTGGAAAACTATGACGCTCCGGTGGCCGCGCGGGGATAGTTTCGGCGGGTGATGGACCAGAAGGAATTCCGCCGGGCCTGCTATGAGGCTGCCCGGAGGACGGCCGGTGCCGTGAAGGAGTTCCAGCACTCCTATTACGCGCCGAATTTCGACCGGTGCCACATCGCTTATCCCCACCGCACCGTCGCCGTGCTGTGGACGCGGGACTGGGGCAGGAACGCGACCTGGCACGGGCTCGGCATCGCCGCGACGCCGGTGGAATACGGTTCGCTCACCTTCGTCGACGAGCCGGGCTTGCTGGCCGTGCTGAAGGAGCTTCTCCCCGCTTGCCGGGTCTTCACCCGTGCCGAGCTGGAGGGGCCGCTTGACCAGGCCGAGTGGCCTTGGGTCGATGAAGACGACGTCAAGTACTGGCGACCTGACAACCTCGGCGAGGCCCTCTTCAACCACTGGGACTGAAAAAGTAGTTAGCAAAGCGTAGTATCACCGTCGTGTTCACGACCAGGCCGGAACTGGCCGGCACCCACGGCATGGTGGCATCGACGCACTGGCTGGCCTCGGCCACCGGGATGGCGGTGCTGGAAGACGGCGGCAACGCCTTCGACGCGGCGGTGGCCGCCGGATTCGTCCTGCAGATCGCCGAGCCGCATCTGTGCGGCCCGGCGGGGCAGGTCCCCGGCATCTTCGTCACCGCGACGGATCGGACGCCGAGAGTCCTCGCGGGTCAGGGTGTCTCGCCCGCGGCCGCGACGCCCGAATACTTCGCGGATCTGGGGCTCGATCTGATCCCCGGCAGCGGTTTGCTGCCCGCGACCGTCCCGGGCGCGTGGGACGGCTGGCTGCTGCTCCTGCGGGATCACGGCACGAAGTCGTTGCGCGATGTCCTCGGCTATGCGATTTCCTATGCGCGTAACGGGATTCCGCTGGTCAGCCGGGTTGGCGACACGATCCGAGCGGTCCAGGACCTGTTCACCGAGCACTGGCCGACGTCCGCGGCGCTCTGGTTGCCGGACGGCAGGCCCGCGGAGGGGTTGCACCGCAATCCGGCGCTCGCGGACACGTGGGAGCGGCTGCTCGCCGAGGCCGAGTCGGCCGGCGGCCGCGAGGCGCAGATCGACGCCGGGCGCCGCGCGTGGTCGCAGGGTTTCGTCGCCGAAGCGATCGAGGCTTTCAGCCGCAAGGCTTTCCGTGACGACTCCGGCCGCGATCACGCCGGTCTCCTCACCGGCGAGGACATCGCGGGTTGGGAAGCGTCGTACGAGGACGCGCTGCAGGTCGACTTCGGCGACTGGGGCCTGGTGAAGATGGGCGCCTGGACGCAAGGTCCGGCGTTGCTGCAGCAGGCTCGGCTGCTGGACGGCCTGCGCGACGAGCTGTCCTATGTGGACGGAATCCCGACCGAACGCACGGTGCACTTGGCCGTCGAGGCGGCGAAGCTGGCTTTCGCGGACCGTGAGGCGTGGTACGGCGACTCAACCGACGTGCCGATCGATCTGCTGATCTCCCGCGAGTACGCGGACGCCCGCCGGGCCTTGATCACCGACGAGGCGTCCGCCGAACTACGGCCCGGCGGACCCTCGCCGCGGCTGCCCGCGATCCTCGAAAGGCTGCGCGGACTGGAATCCGGTTCCGGTGCGACGGGGGAGCCGACGGTCGGGCCGCTGGGTGAGACCCGCGGCGACACCGTGCACATCGACGTCGTCGACGCGGCCGGGAACATGATCTCGGTGACGCCGTCGGGTGGCTGGCTGCAGTCGAGCCCCACGATCCCGGAACTCGGTTTCTGTCTCGACTCGCGTGGACAGATGTTCTGGCTGGAACAGGGTTTGCCGAATTCGCTGGCGCCACGCAAGCGGCCGCGGATCACGCTTTCGCCGTCGATGGGCCTGCGCGACGGCGAGCCGGTGCTCGCGTTCGGCACGCCCGGTGGCGACCAGCAGGACCAATGGCAGCTGTGTTTCTGGCTGGCGCACACGCTCGGCGGGCTGAACCTGCAGGAGTCGATCGACTCGCCGGCGTGGCACACCACCGCGTTCCCGAGTTCGTTCTATCCGCGTTCGTGGACGCCGCGGGAACTGGTGGTCGAGTCACGGCTCGGTCGGTCCACAATGGACGCCCTCGCCGAGCGCGGGCACGCCGTCGTCGACGCCGGACCTTGGGCGCTCGGGCGGCTTTCGGCCGTGTCCCGGTCCGGCGGCGTGCTCCGCGCCGCCGCCAACGCACGCGGTATGCAGGGCTACGCGGCAGGCCGCTGATTCTCAGGCCTTCACGGCAAGCGGTTGTCCACAATGGCTCCCACCTGTGGACAACCCGACTCACGTCCGCCTCCCGGGCCCCATCGGCGATAGACTGGCTTCGGGGTCGCCCCCCTGGGAGTGGTGGGGGGTGGGGTGGTGACTTAAGAGCGAGGCTGTTCCCAGAGCCAGAATTCGATGCCCTGGTTGTCCACGCACTCGGCGCTCAGGCCGTACGGCTGCTGTTCGGTTTCGCCGGCCTGGCCGCCCTGGGCCCGGACGCGGTCGAGGGCGGCGGCGAGGTCGTCGACGGCGTACATGACCTTCCAGCCCACCTGCCGCCCCGGGCCACCCCAGAGCCCGCCCTGCAAGCCGGAACCTTCGACACCCCAACCGCCTTCGACCCGTCCGGGTGAGAACTGCCAGCCCAGAACGGCGCCGTAGAACGCCTTCGCGCGTTCGTCGTCCGGGACCTGGAAGGTGAAGTAGCCCGCTTCGCCGTGCCGGATCGGCGTAGCGCCGGAAGCCGGCCGAGGTGCCGCTTGCGCGACGAGCCACCGCTGGCCGTACGGGTCCTTGATCTCCCCGCTCAGCCCGTGGCCCTCGTCCGCGACGGGACGCCGCAGCTCTCCGCCCAGCTCCACCGCGCGCGCGGCAGAAGCATGCGCGTCCGCGACCTCGACCCGGATCAGCGGGCCACCGGCGGGCGCCACGACGATGCCCAGTTCGGGGAACTCCTCCGCGAACATCAGCACGCTGTCCCCGATGGCCAGTTCGGCGTGCCCGACGCGACCGTCCTCCATCACGATCGGGTCGGACCGCCGTCGCGCCCCGAACACCTCGACGTAGAAGTCGAGCGCGGCGCGGGCGTCCGTCACTACGAGGTACGGCGTCAAAGAGCGGACTTCGGCATCGGTGGTGGTGAGTGTTTCGGTCATCTCGGCTCCGTTCAGGACGGCGCGACGAAGGTTGTCGCGCAGTTCGGCGGCGAAGAGCGGGTCAGGCTCGACAGGCTGCGAGGGCGCGCGAAGCGCGTCGAATGGATCAGGCATCGCGACCCTCCTTCTCCTGGTAAGCACGCCGGAACGCGGCACGGGCCCGCACGAGCAACGCCTCCGTGGCGTGCACCGTGCGTTCGAGATGCTCGGCGACCTCCGGGACCGGGAGGCCGTCGACGTAGCGAAGCGTCAACGCGGCTTGGTGATGCGCCCCGAGCGACGCGAGCACCTCGCGTGCCAGCAGCGCGTCCAGCCGTTCGTCCCACGGATCGGTGTACTCCTCTTCGGGGACGAGCCGCAGCCCGCGTTCCTCGCGTTCCTTGCGCCGCCAGTGATCGGCGAGTTTGTGCCGGGCGACGCCGATCAGCCACCCGGTGCTCACCGGCGGCGCGAGCTCCTTGCGACAGGCCCTCACCGCGCCGAGGAACGTCTCCGACGTCAGTTCCTCGGCGAGGGTGCGATCACCGCACCGGGACAGCAGGTACCCGTAGACCTCCGGCAACGCCGTCTCGTACAGCGAAAGCAGCGCGAAGGCCGGGTCCCGATGCACCCGTGGTTCCGTCACATCCCCATCGTCGCTCGGGGAGCCACAACTCCGACGGGTGAAACCGAACTTTCTCAGACCCGCGGGTCCGGCAGCCGCCGCGCCACCGTGATCACGCCGACCGTCAGCACCGCCTGGATGCCGATGACCAGCGCGAACGCGCCCTTCATCCCGAGCGGACCGGCACCGGCGGACGCGAACAACGTCCCCAGCGTCGCGACGCCCAGCGCCATCGCGGCCTGCTGCGACGTCGTGAGCATCCCGCTGCCGACCCCGGCGATCTCCGGCGGCACCTTCGACAACACGATCCGGAACACCGTCGTCATCGCCAGTCCCTGGCCGAGGCCGCACAGCAGCATTCCCGGCGCGAAATCGAGCACGCCGAGGTTCGGCCATTCCAATAGCACGGTCCCGATCAGCACCAGCAGCCCGAGTAGTTGCACGGAGAGGCCGGCGGCCACGACCCGCTGGCCGAACCGCGTCACCAGGCGGCTGCTGACCAGGCACATCGCGAAGAACGCGAGCGAAAGCGGCGCCGTCACCAGGCCGGAACCGAACGGCCCCAGGTGCAGGCCGTCCTGCAGCGTCACCGCGAACACGAACATGAACGCGCTGAATCCGATGAAGAACGGCACCCCGACCAGCAGACCTTGGCGCACACTCGGCATCCGCATCACCGACGGCGGCAGCAGCGGGACACCGCCCCGGCGTTCCATCCGGCGCTCGACGTGGACGAATCCGGCCGCGGCGAACGGGAACACCACGAGCAACACGATCGTCCACAGTGGCCAGTCCAGCACCGGGCCTTCCGCCAGCGGGAGGAGCAGCGACACCAGCGCGATCGCGAGGAAGACCGTGCCGGGGCGGTCGATGCCGATCGGGTTCCGCGAACGGCTCTCCGGGATCAGCCGCCGCGCGACCACCAGACCGACGATGCCGACGGGCACGTTGACCAGGAAGATCGGCCGCCAGCCGGTACCCCAGAGATCGGCGGCGACCAGCGCTCCGCCGAGGAACTGGCCCAGCACCATCGAAAGCCCTGCTGTCGCGCCGTAGAGACCGAGGGCCTTGGAGCGGCGTTCGCCGGTGGTCGCCGCCTGGATGATCGACAGCACCTGCGGCAGCATCAGCGCGGCGGCCGCCCCCTGCGCGGCCCGTGCCAGCACCAGCGTCAACGCCGTCGGCGCGATTCCGCAGAGCAGGGAAGTGAACGTGAACGCGGTCAGCCCGATCAGGAACAGCTTGCGGCGGCCGAAGGCGTCGCCGAGCCGTCCGCCGACGACGAGCAGGACGGCGTAGGCGATCCCGTAGGCCGCGACCACCAGTTCCAAGGTGGCCGACGACGTGCGGAGGTCCGAACCGATCGCGGGCAGGGCGATGTTGACGATGAAGAAGTCGATGAGCGGAAGTGCCGCCCCCAGCAGCACGGTGACCAGGCCCGCCGAAGTCAGGGCCGGGCCGGCGGTGACGCGCGCGGGCGTCGCCGGAACTTGCGTCGAAGTCATGAGTACCACGATCAGCCGATCGCGACCCTGGTACCAGGAGTGTGTTTATCCTGGTACCACCACTACCTGGTAACCGGCTTCGAGCTTTGCGAACCTGATGAGGTGACCATGACCGTCGATTCGCGAGTGGCCGAAGTGCGGCGGCACGAGCTGGCCGCGTTCCTGCGCAGCCGCCGCGAGCGCATCACCCCTGATCAGGTCGGCCTGCCGATCAGCGGCAGGCGCCGCACGCCGGGACTGCGGCGCGAGGAGGTCGCGCAGCTGGCCGGGGTCGGGGTCACCTGGTACACGTGGCTCGAACAGGGCCGCGACATCAACGCGTCCGAGCAGGTGCTGGACGCGATCTCCCGCACCCTGCGGCTCGACCCGCACGAGCACACGCATCTGTTCACCCTCGCCGGCGCGCCGGAACCGCCGCTGGAGAAGGACTGCAAGCTCCTCAGCCAGAACATCCACCGGATGATGAACAAGCTGGAGCCGTTCCCGGTCTGCGTGCGCAACGCGCGGTGCGACATCCTCGCCTACAACCGCGCCTACGACTGGCTGATGGGCGGCCTCGACGACATCCCGTTCGAGGAACGCAACACGCTCATCCAGTGCCTGACCAATCCCGAGTGGCGCCGCAGGCTCCCGGACTGGGAGCTCAACCTGCCCCGGGTGGTCGCCGGTTTCCGCGCCGCGATGGCCGAGCACCTCGCCGAACCGGCGTGGAAGAACCTGGTCAAACGCCTGCGGCAGGAGTCCGAGCTGTTCGAGCGGATGTGGAAGGAACACGACGTCTCCACCGAACGGATCGTGCTCAAGCGATACCTGCATCCGGACGTCGGCCTGCTGCGGTTCGAATTCTCGTACCTGTACCTCGGGCGGCGTTCCGAGATCTCCCTGGCGACGCTGACCCCGGCGGACGAAGAGACCGCGGCGAAACTGCCCGGCTCCTTCTGAAGGGGGAGACGGACCAGGCTCACGAGGGAGCCTTTCCGCGGGGTGAACGCCGACGCTGGGTGCATGACCGTAGCGATGGCTCCACCCAAGATCTCCAGCGCTCGCCTGATCGTCTGCTACGCGGCGATCCTCGGCACGCTCCCGTACCTGACGTTGAAGGCGTCCTGGGTCACCGGAGGCAGCCTCGGCCTCCGGGATCCGTCCTTTGTGGACTCCGACCTGATGTTGCTGGCGAACCTGGCGACCGGCGGGATGGACGTCGTCGCGGTGGTGCTGGCGCTGGCGTTCACCTACTCCTGGGGACGGCGGATCCCCGCGCCGCTCGTCCTGTTCCCGATCTGGATCGGCACCGGGCTGCTCGCGCCGATCGTGCTGGACCTCCCGGTGATCGTCGCCGACCTGTCGACCGCTCAACTGGCCGAAATGCCGCTGGAGAACTGGGTCTGGGCCGTCGTCTACGGCGGTTTCGCCTGGCAGGGGATCCTGCTGCTGACCGCGTTCGTGCTCTACGCCCGCGATCGCTGGTGGTTCGTCGTCACCGGCACCGTGAAGCCGGGGACCATCGGCGCGGCGGGCGTGCTCGGCGTCGCCGCCGCACTCGTCTGCGCGGCCTTTCACACGATCTGGGCGTTCGGCCCCGGCGGTATCGCCGCTCGTGGCCAGGACATCGTGATCGCCGTGCTCACGCTCCTCGCCGTTCTCGCGCTGGCGAACGTTTCGCGAGGGCGGTTCTGGCCGCGGCTGGTGCTGGTGTGGACCGGCGCCGGCGCGATGGCGGGCACCGGGGCGTGGGGCCTGTTCGCCGCGCTCACCATGGGAGCCGCCGATCACGCGGCGGTGCTGGCCGTGCAGGTGGCCGGCGGGGTGCTGATGATGATCTCGGTCCTGCGGCGGCTACCGCACGCGGCGTAGCCGGGAAGCCGCTTTTCAACGGACGCGACACGCCCCCGCCCCGGGTAGCTTTCGTCCTGTGCTGCTGAAGGAACGGTATCCGTGGAGTCCCTGGGTGGGCCGCGTGCTGCGCGTGGTGCTGCCGCTGGGGTTCGTCCTCGGCGCCACGAGCGGCGCCTCGCGCTGGCAGCCGGGCGCGCCGCAGCTGACCTCGACCGGGGTGCTGTGGCTGGTCGCCATCGCGGTGCCGCTGCTGATCGTGCACCGCTTCCCGATGACGATCTTCCTGCTCACGTCCGCGCTGACGCTCGGCTATTACACGTCCGGCAACCCGGGCGGTCCGGCGATCGTGCTGCCGACCATCGCGCTCTTCCTGCTCACCAAGATCCGCGGGCCGGTCGTCGCCGGGTCCACCGGCGGAGCGCTGCTGGCGGTGGCGGGGGTCGCGTTGTTCGTCCGGCACGGGTTCGCCGGCTTCGACCTGAGGACCGGGCTGGGCCTGGTCTGGGTGATCGCGGTCGTCGGGGTCGGGACGGCGGTGCGCAACGGGATGGCCGCCGCGCGGGCCCGCCGCGAGCAGGCCGACGAGCATCGGCACCGGATGGCCGAGCAGGAGCGGCTCACCATCGCCCGCGAGGTGCACGACGTCGTCGCGCACAGCCTCGCGATGATCAACGTCCAGGCCGGGGTCGCCGCGCACGTCGCCGACAGACGTCCTGAGCAGGCGAAAGAGGCGTTGCTGAACATCAAGGAAGCGAGCGCTTCGGCGCTGAAGGACCTTCGCGCGACGTTGGCCGTGCTGCGGTCCGGGGAGGACAAGGCGCCCGCGCCGAGCCTCGCCCAGGCCGACGAGCTGTTCGAGCACGCCCGCGCCGCCGGGCTGGAGGTCCGCGTCGACGGCGAGCCGGGGGAGCTGCCCGCCCCGGTCGACGGCGCCGCGTACCGGATCCTGCAGGAATCGCTGACGAACGTGGTCCGCCACGCGAACCAGGCGCGGGGCGTCGATGTCAGGTTCGAGCGGAAAACCGGTGCGCTGACCCTGCTCGTCCGCGACGATGGCCGTGGCGCCGTCGAACCCGCGCCCGGGCACGGGCTGCGCGGGATGTCCGAACGGGCGGCAGCACTGGGCGGCGCGCTCACGACGTCGGTGGTGAACGGCGGCTTCCAGGTCCGCGTGGACCTGCCCATCAAGGGGGAAGAATGACGATCCGGGTGGTTCTCGCCGACGACCAGGTGCTGGTCCGCGCAGGTTTCCGGGTGCTGCTGGAGACCGAAGACGGTTTCGAGGTCTGCGCCGAGGCGGGTGACGGTGAGCAGGCGGTCGCGGCCGCCGTCGAGCACCGGCCGGACATCGTCGTGATGGACGTCCGCATGCCCGGCGTCGACGGGCTCGAAGCGACGCGACGGATCACCGCGAATCCCGAACTGGCCGGGGTGAAAGTCCTGGTCCTGACCACTTTCGACGTCGACGAGTACGTCTACGAGGCATTGCGCGCCGGCGCGAGCGGGTTCCTGCTGAAGGACACCGATCCGGTGGAGCTGCTGCGGGCGCTGAAGGTGGTGGCCGCGGGCGAGGCGCTGCTGGCGCCGACCGTGACCCGGCGGCTGATCGCGGAGTTCGTCGACCGCCCGGAGAACCGCCGCATCGACGTGAGCGCCGTCCGCGAGATCACCGACCGCGAACGCGAGGTCCTCGGCCTGGTCGCCGGCGGCATGTCGAACGACGAGATCGCGGCGCATCTGGTGATCTCGACGGCCACCGCGCGTACGCACGTCAGCCGCATCATGACCAAGATCGGGGCACGCGACCGGGCGCAGCTGGTGGTGCTCGCCTACGAATCGGGGCTGGTCAGCCCGCGCCGGGGTTGAGATTCCCCCAAAATGCTGAGATTGCCGAAAAACCTCCGCCGTGACGGGGAGTCGTCAAGCGCGGCCTGACGTCGACAGTCCGTTAATTCGCTACCCGACCGACTCGAGGCACACCCTGACTTAGGTCGTGCATCTGCACGTGCATGGCCGCCACTCATACCTCTTTTTCATCTCCACCAGGAGTCCGGCCGGATTCCGATCGCCGGCTCGAAATCGGACGGACGTACGGCTAATCCTGATTTCCTGACGAATCCAGCGGTATCGCGCGGGATTCCGCTCTCGCGAGTGTGCACGGTGCGTGATTTTTCCGCCGTCCGACCGTCGGGATAACGGTTACTTTCCGTCGCGAAATCGCTCCCTGGACGGGTTCTGCTCGCTCCGTGTTGCTTTGTCGCAATGGCGCTGAGCATTAGTCTCCGGCTGAACGGCAGGGGGGATTTCACCTACCCGACGTGATTCTCACCCGGCCGGGCAAGAAATCGATTCACCTTTTTCTCTCACTGGGAGTCACCATTGACGGCAAAGACACCTGACCCGCTTCCGGCGGTCGGCTGATGGGCGGGGACTTCCTGGCCGCGGTCACCGAACGGCAGCGCCGTCGGCTGCTCGACCTCGGCAAACACGTCGATCACGCGGCGGGCACGACCCTGCTCCACCAGGGCGACCCGGCGCCCCCGGTGCTGATCCCGCGCTCCGGCTACGTGAAGGCGCTGCGCGCGGCCCAGGGCGGTTCGCCGCCGATGATCGTGGACCTGCTCGGTGCCGGCGACGTGCTCGGCGTCGAGGACTGCCTGGCCGGACGGCCGAGCCACCTTTCGTACATCGCCACGAAACCGGTTCGCGTGCTGGAGATCCCTCGGATCGCGTTCCACGCCCTGCTCGACGACGATCCCGGGATGACGGCCCTGATCACCGCGGACCTGGCCTTCCGGCTGCGCCTGCGGAACGTCGCACTGGGCTTCGCGACGGCCAAGGTCCGGAGCAGGCTGACCGCGTTCCTGACCAGGATGCAGGCGCTCTACGGCGTTCCCGGTGAGGACGGCGTCGTGATCGACGAGGGGCTGAACCACACGGACATCGCCTCGGCGATCGGCGCTTCACCCGCGTCGGTCAACGCCGAAATGGCGAAACTGAAGAACGAAGGATTCTTGAGCACCGGTTACAAGACGATCCACTTGAAGAAACGTTCGCGGATCGCGATGGGGTGAACGGGGCTTCCCACGGGGAAAGCCCCGTCCATCTCCTTCATGCGCCGCGGGGTGCGCAAGATCGGGTCAACTGCGCCTCAGCTGAAGCGCGAGCCGTATGACGAACACGACGGCCAGCGCGGCGACCAGGGCGATTTCCCAGGCCATGGCTGCTCCTTATCGGCCGGCATCCGAACTCGTCAGATGCTCTGCCCATAAGGCGCATCACTGGGGGAGGACGTTCACCGACACGGCCCAACTCACACTTTCGGACCAACGCCACGCCCACTACGCGGGGCAGCTACAGAGCGCTTCCCACGGCCGCCCACACCCGATGCGGGTCGAGGTCCATCGGCCGCGAGTCCGGATCCGGGCGCAGCCGCCGCAGCAGGATCTGCTGCACCAGCGTCGTCGGCCGGGCCGAGGCGGCCACCCGCCGCCAGAACAGGTGATCCTCGAGGCCTTCGAACAGGACCTCGGTGTTCCACCCGCCGAACTCGTCGACCAGCGACCGCCGCACCAGATAGCCGCTGCCCAGATACGGCAGTGTCCGCAGGCGCCGTTCCTCCGGCGGCAGGGCGCCGACCAGGCCGTCCACCGGATCCGCGACCGGGCAGTGCACGACGTCGGCGCCCTCCGAAACGGCCAGCAGCCGCTCCAGCAGGAACTCCGAAGCCCGCATCCCGCCGTCGAGCACCAGCAGCCACGACGCCGTCGAACGCTCCAGCAGCGAGTTCCGGGTGAGGCCGCGGCCGAGCGGGGTCTCGTGCAGCAGGACGTCGTACGGGCGCGGCCGCGGCCACGGGTGCACGCCGTCCTCGCCGACCAGCACCTTCCGCGGGGTCACGCTGCCCGTGATCAGGTCGTTCGCGAGATCGTCAGGATCGACTTCGCCGGTCCGCCGCACGATCAGCACGTCGACGTCGGCGGTGCCTGCCATCGACGTCGCCGCGGGCTCCCAAGTTCGCGAGGCGACCCGCCGGGCCCCCGCCGCGCGCTGCGCGATCCGAGCCGACAGCGCCGTCCCGCTTGCCGAGGCAGGTCCGGCGGCGGACCGGTCGCCCGCGAATCGCGCGTCGAACGACGGGGTGTCGATCGCCAGCGCGTCCTCCGGATTCCGCAGGCTCGTCGCCAGCGCCCGCGCCGGGGCGATGTCCGCGGCGGGCGCCGAACCCAGCGAGGACGCCAGCTCGATCAGCCGCCGCGCGGACGCCGTCATGTCCAGCGACTTCACGAAGCCGTAGGCGGCCGAACGCAGATGCCGTTCCCGTTCCGGCTCGTCGGCGAGCGCGGCGACGACCGAGCCCAGCGACTCCGGCCGCGCCAGGACCAGGTGCTCGCCGGGGACCATCGGTTCGACGTCGACGGACGTCTCGCTGACCACCACGCAGCCGTTGGTCATCGCTTCGAGCGTGCGCACCCACTCCAGGGTCTGCTTACGCTCGCGGTGCAGGTTCAGCAGGAACCGCGACCGCGCGAGATGCTCGAATTTCGCCTTGCCGGGCAGGAAGTCGACGCGGGCGGCGGTCATCGGCTCGTGCGGCGGGGTCAGCAGCCGCGTCCGCAGGCCGGCGAGGTCCCGCGCGTACGAGCCGAGCAGCATCGAACGACGCCGTTCGGCCGTGCCGAGGTAGGTGACGTCGAGGTCGCGCGGACCGTCGAGGTCTCCGCCCCACAGATCCCACAGCGGGGTGTAGCCGAGCTGGAAATGCTCGACGGTGATCCCGCGCCGCCGCAGTTCGGCGGTCGAATCGGTGTTGATGTCGACGGCGCCGCCCAGGATGGACAGCAGTTCCGCGTTGCGCTCGAAGGTCGCCGTCCCGGGGTGCTCCACGCAGAACCCGATGGTGCGACGGCACTGCGCGGCGGTCGGGAAGCCGGCGTCCGGGACGGTCACGAAGTACTCGTGGGGGACGACGACGTACACCGTGTCGCCGTCGGACTCGGGGTACGCGCCGATCGCGGTCCTCGCCTTGCCGCCCGCCGTGCGCACGGCGTCGGCGACCACCTCCAGGAGCTCCTCCATGAAGGCGGAACCGCCCTCGGCGGACACGAAGCAGAGTTCGGTCACGGCCGGTCCATCTTCTTTCGCACGACACGCAGCGGAGCGGTGACCCGCCAGCTGACGGTGCGGCGTGTGGCGTCGAGTTCTCTTGCCATCTCGGCGGCGAGCCGTTCGGCGTTGAGCAGGCGCTGCCGGTCGACCGACGGTTCGCCGCCGGGCAGGACGTCCGCGTCGGCGACGCCCGCCGACACCACGAGTTCGGCGTCGAGCAGCGCGAGCCGGAGCTTGTCCCGCTCCTCGCGGCAGGTCTTCAGCTCCGCGCGCAGCGAGTCACGCTGCTGGTGGGCGAGCAGGACCTCGGCCTCCAGCGCCTGAAGCCGCGCTTTGGCGACGTCGAGCTCTTCCTGCTGCGAAGCCACTTTTTGCTTCAACACGGCTTGGATGGCGGCGGACTCGCCTTCATCCGGCGCGGAGGCGATGGCCTCGCGCAGTTCGTGCTCGGTTTCGGCCAGCTTCGCCTTCAGCCGGTCTTGCTCGGCGGTGAAGACCTGCCGCTCGGCACGGAGCCGGGTCAGCTCGGCCTGGACACGGCCGGGAATGTCGGTGTCAGACATGAACGCCCCCACTCAGTTCGGTCAGGATTTCGGAGTACTCGCGCGCGTAGCCCGCCGGGTCGAGCCACGGCAGCAGCTTCTCGTGCGCGGCCTTGGCCATCTCGCGGCGGCGCGTGGCCGACGTGCCCAGCGCGCGCAGCAACGCCGCGGTCAGCGCGTCGACGTCGTTGGTCTCGAACAGCCAGCCCGTCTCGCCGTCGACGATCATCTCCCGCGCGCCGAACACGTCGGTCGCCGCGACCGGGACGCCACAGGACACGGCTTCGAGGATCGAGCGCGGCAGCGACTCGATGTCGGAGTTGTTCACGAAGATGTCGGCGGCCTGCAGCCAGCGCAGCGGATCCGGCTGGATCGGCACCAGGCTGACGGATCTCTCCAGGCCCGCGCGTTCGACCGATTCCTCCATCGCCAGCCCGTACGGCGACGGGTGCAGGCCGACGATGGACAGCTTCGCCTCGGGGTGGATCTTGTGGATCCTCTCCATCGCCGAGATCAGCGGCGCCTGCCCCTTGCGGGATTCCGCGATGCCGATGTTGACCAGCACGATGTCGTCCGGCGAGTAGCCGAGCATGTCGCGCGCCTGCTGCCGCGTCTCCGACCGCGTCCTGCCGCCGAACTTGTGCATCGGCGTGCCGTAGCGGACGGTCCGGCAGCGTTCCGGCTTGCTGTACGGCAGGAACATCTCGCGTGTGGCGTCCGCGACGAACAGCAGCTTGTCGACCTCGGCGAGGGTGCTTTCCCAGCGCTGCCAGACCGCGGCGGGCGGTTTCGCCGGGCCCCAGTTCTGGTAGGCGAACGCGGGCAGCGAGAAGCTCTCGTGGATGACCCACGCCGTCGGCATCCCGGCGCGCTTCGCCGCGTCGGCGCCGACGAAGCCGCCGAGAGTGTTGACGAGCGCGACGCCCGCTCCGGAGCACTTCGCGAAGCGCGCCAGCTCGGCGACATGCCCTTCGTACGCGGGCACCGTCTGGCTCCGGTAGTGCGTCGTGACGTGCACGGGGATGCCGAGTTCGCGGCAGTCCGCGCGCAGCGGGCCGTCGGTCTCGCTGACCAGGCTGACCTGCCAACCGTGGTCGGTCACCATCCGGCTCAGCAGTTCCTGCAGCCACAGCTGCCCGCCGCCGACGCTGAGGCTGTGCGTGAACACCAGCACGTGCTTCGGGTCGGTCGGGATGTTCACCCGCGCCATCGCGCGGGCGGTGTCCTCGGCCAGCTCGTCTGCGCGTTCGGCGTCGTCCAGATCCGCGGCAGGGTTGCGAAGCGTGAAGGTGCGCTTCGCCGATACGACCTCACCGACGCCATCGGTGCGGTATCGGACGCGAAGCGACAGCGTCCGCTCTTCGCCGTACGGGAGGTCGACGGGCACCCGCGCCTCGAATCCGCTCACCGCGGCGTCGTCGAAACCGGGGAATTCCTCGGGAACGTCCTTGCACGGCAGACGGGTGCGCGCCCTGACCGTGCCGCCGCCTTCGACCATGATCTCGATCAAGCTGGGCGCCCGCCCTTGCAACAAGGCCCAACCCGTCACATGGACGACTTGCCCTTCGGCGACCTTGTCCTGCTTCGGAGTCTTGAGTTCGCCCAGCCACAGCGGTTCTTCACCCGGCAGTGTTCCGACGTGGACGGTCGCCCGGTTCAGCACGCGCTCGTCAGGGCCGGCGACGACGATGTCCTGAGTGCCCGCGGGGACCGCGGAGGCCGGGACCGCACGCCAGCCGAAGGTGCCTTCGGGCGCGCCTGGGCACGACTCGGGGGACAGGACCGCCTTGACGTCCGCGATGGTCACGGACATCTCGTCGATCCGGCTGATCCCGGTCGTCCAGCCCCGGAGCTCGAACAGATGCCCGACAGGCCGGTCCGGGGTCAGAATGCCGGCGGTATGCAGGCTCGTCATCGCTTCGCTACCTCGTCTTCGTTCGCCGCCACACCGGCGCCGACCTTCGTGGAACGGTACTCGTGGCATTCGCGGCCCGGCGCGCATTCGACGATCCCGCTGCCAGGGCGGGCATCACAGTTCCACTCGCTTGTCGCCGGTGCGCGCCCTGCCATCGGGATCGCGAGGCCTTCGGCCGGTCGCGCGCGTTGTGGCCGGCTTGGGAGCCGCGGGCCTCCGCAGGAGGCGCGTTCGCCAAATCCCGGCGATGGCCGCGCGTACCTCGTCGGTGCCGTGCGCGGCGCCGCACGAGCCGATCGTGGAGAAGGCCACTTCGCGCTCCAGCGCACCGTCCACAAAGGAGGGATGGAGGCCGATCAGCACCCCGAGCCAGCCCGCCAGATCGCGCATCGAGCCGTCGTCCGCCGCCGCGGACCAGCCCGCGTCGGTGAGCTTGTCGGCCAGCACCAGCACCCCGCGCTCGATCACTTCGGGCACTCCGGCGCCCGCGTGCCGCCATTCGAGGTCGATCGGGCGCAGCACCGCACCGTCGACGAGGACGTTGTGCGGCACCAGATCCCACAGCGCCTCGACCCCGCGAGCCGCCTCCGCGCGGACGAGATCCCGCCAGCCGGTGAGCAGCTCCGCGACCCGCTCCGGCTCGTCGAGCAGTACTTCGACCATCGTCGGGGCGTCGTAGACCTTGTCCGTGCACGGTCCGACCGAGATCCCGGCCACCGGCGGAGACGGCACCAGCGGCACGCGGCGGACTTCGGCACCTTCGCCGGTGCGCACGACGTCGGCGCGCGTACACGCGAACGCGGCGCGCTCGGCGGTGTTGAAGTAGGTCGCGAGCCGGAAGGCCGGCCAGAGCGCGGCGGCGCCGGGGCCACAGAGCAGGGCGAGGCCGTTCGCGGGACCACCGGTGATCGCCGCGGACAGCCGGGGCAGTTCGGTGTCGATCCGCTCGCTCCGTACCGCGCGGGCGACCTCGTGGCCGGGGGAGCAGAGCAACTCACGCTGGACTTCGAGGCCCGCCGTCGCCAGCGTCCCGGCGACAGCGCGCGAAGACGTCAGCACCACGACGGCGCCCATCGGCGACAACCGCTCGCGAACCGACTCCAACAGACCCCGTGTCGCGTACGGCTGCTGGACGACGACGAGGTCGTAGCCGTCGGACGGCGGCCGGTCGTGCACCGAGACCGTGCCGAGGTCATGAGTGCGGAACCGCACCGCGGCGGCACGGACCGGGTCGGCCTCGACGGCGTGCACCGTCGCCGAGACCTCGCCCAGATACCTGGTGAGAGCACCGAAACCGGCGCCGACCTCCAGGACCTTCGCCGCCTTCGGCAGCACGAGCGCCCGGAGGACGTTCGCGGCGCCATGGTCGAGCTGGACCCTCTCGGCGGCGCCCTGACCGGCGAAGTGCAGCTCGTCGGACAGCGAACCGGTGTCCTCGGTCAGGGAGAGCAAGGTGGTGAGCAACCGTGCCGTCGCCGCGGACATGGATCAGCCGGTGACGGCGTAGTTTTCCAGCGTCTTCTTCATCGCGCGCTGGTACGTGCCACTCAACGCCTTCTCGCCCTCTTCGCCACCGAGCGGGTTCTGCAGGATGTCGACACGGACGATGTTGTTCCCGCTGATCCAGGTGCCCCGATAGGTGCCCTTGTCGCCGTCGATCTTCTTCTGGAAGTTCAGCTTCGGAGGCATCCCCGGCAGCGGCTCGGTGATCTGCACGAACCCGTTGGTCGCCTGGTACTGGCGAAGCTGCTTGACCAGATCGGCCGCGGCGCCGGGGCTGGTCAGCGGGATGACCGTGACCGAGATCTTCGCCGGCTGCGGGCCGGTCTCGTCCGGCTCCTTCTGCGAGCCGCGGTACGCGACCTGCTTCACACCGGCCGCGATGACCAGATCCGCCTCGCCCTTCTCCAGCCCGGCGATCTCGGCGAGCTGGGCCGCGGGGATCGCGCCGCTCTTCGAGTCCTCCTTACCGGACTGCTCCGGGATCTTCTCGAACAGCAATTCTTCCGGCGTCTTCGGCTTGGTCGGTGATGGCGACGGCGACGGCGGGGCGGGCTTCGTCGCGGCCGTCGGGTCCGGCGGGGTGTCACCGCCACCGGAGAAGGCGAAGTAACCGCCGACGCCCAGACCGCCGAGGACCAGGACGGCGACGATCACGATGATCGCGATCTTGCCGCCCTTGCCCTTGGGCTTGTCCTCGAACACCTCGGGGCCCTGCTTGACCCATTCCGTGCTGCCGACCGGCGAGATCGGCGGGAAGTCCGAGCCACCCCACGGCGGGCTGACGTCGTTGTCGTCGGTCCAGCCCTGCTGCTGCGGCTGTTGCTGCTGATAGCCCTGGTGCTGCTGCGGGAAGCCGCCCGCGGGCGAGGCCTGGCCCTGCTGGGGAAAACCACCCGGCGGCGACGCCACCGGCGGCACGACCTGGGTGCGGTTCGGGTCCGCCTGCTGTTGCTGCCAGTTCGGGACGACCTGGGTACGTTCGCCCTCACCGCCCTGCGGCTGGTTCACCGGCGCGATGATCTGCGTCGAGTCGGCGCTGGGCTGGCCGGGCTGCTGCTGCGGCGCCTGCTGCTGTTGCGGAGCGGGCGGCTGTTGCTGCTGGAACGGCTGCTGCGGCTGCTGACCGGGCTGCTGGACCTGCTGCTGGGCGGGGTCGCCGTACGCGACCGCCGAAGACAGCACCTGGTCACGGCGGAGCCGGTAATCGTCGGCGGAGAGCCGCCCAGATGCGAGCTCTTCGTCCAGATTGCGCAGCTCTTCCTGCCAGGACACCACCGGCCCCCTTTTCCGAATTTCCGGCGGGAATGCTCCCGGCCGTCGCGATACCACCACTGCGGTGACCTCGCACATTCTGCACTGCCCGGAGTCGATACGCCCTCGCGGGTCGAATCGTGATCTCCCCGCGACCCTGCGCTTCTCAGTTCGACGGCAGAACGGTGTCCAACGAGGTCAGCGTCTGCTCCAGCCGGGTGTCGAGCGCTTGCGGGTCGCCGCCGAGCGGCTGCGAGACCCAAGTCGTCACGGCCATCGTCCCGGAGACGTAACCGAAGCCGCTGAGCTGGCCGTTCTTGTTCGCGCCGACGAGGGCGAGCCGATCGCCGACGCGCTGCTCGCGCAGCCCGGCGTTGATCGAGTTCCCCCGGAAGTACTTGACGATCGCGGCCGCGTCCTTCGCGTCGTTCGCCGGGATCACCAGGACGAGGTAACTGTTCGTACCCTCGTTCGAACCCTTGTAGGTGATGGACGCGACGTTCTTGGACGCGAGGAAGTCGCCCGCGGCCTTCGAGTAGAAGTTGAGCTCGACGCCCTTCGCGACCGACATCGTCGAGTTGTCCTTCGACGGTGTCCCCGGCAGCGCGGGCAGCCGGTCTTCCAACGGCGTCTGGGCACTGTCGGGCCGGCCCGACGGTGTGAGGTCGCCCGGCGGCTGGGCCATGCTCGGCTGCTCGGCGACGTTCGAGGACTGCGACGAGCCCAGCCACAGCGTCCCGCCGATGATCAACGCCAGCACGACCAGCACTCCGGCGCCGATGAACAGCCAAGTCGGCTTGCGTTTCCCGACGACCGCGTAGTCCTCCGCGGGTGTGTAGTGACTCGGGCCGGGCTCAGGCGCCAGGGGCGGCAGCGGCCGGTTCAGTGCTGCGGTCGGCGATGGGTTCTTCGCGGGCGGCGCGGCACGCAGGTAGACCGTCGGATTGATGTCGGCGGGTGAAGGCGCGGTGGTCTTGTGGTCCGCGATCCGCGGGATGGCGGCCTTCTTCTCGGGCTTCCCGAGGGTCGACGGCGGCGTGTGGACCGGCTGAGTTCGTTGGTACGGCTGGGGCTGCTGGACCGTGACCGTGGGCGGCTCGACCGGGCGTGCGGCGGGATTGGTGCTGTGCCACGTCACACCAGGGCGCCGCAGCGGCGAGGGCACCGGTGACGGCATCGTCCCGCCGGAAGCCTCCGCCAAGAGCTCGTCGCGCTTCCTGCGGTGTTCGGCGTGCCCGATACGACCCGCGGCCAGCTCGACGTCCAGCTGTCGAAGCTCGTCTTGCCAGCTCATTTAGCCCCCTGCCGCCGGGTGTGGGCAGCCAGTGTTGCATGCACCCTTATGGGTGGTTGATGTGGTCTTTCCTCATTCTTGCGTCCACTCACGACCTGGTCCAGCACTGATCTCTCGGCGGTGCTCGCGGCTTTGCCGGAGCGCAAACGAATCGCTCGAAAGTGGATCCACCTGGACTTATAGCATCAAAGCTATGACATGGGGTACCGTGGAATTGGAGCCGGAGGTTCGTGACTGGCTGGAGAGTTTGTCCACGGCGCACTTCGCGACAGTGGCCTTCTACGTGGATCTGCTCGCGGAGCAGGGCCCGTTGCTCGGCGAGCCGTACGCGCGACAGCTCGACGGCAAGTTGCGGGAGTTGCGGTTTCATCTGGATGGAGAAGCCGTGCGGATCACGTACTGGATCGCGTCCGGCCGGCGAATCGTGTTGCTGACCGAGTTCCGGAAAACGCGCATGCGTGAAGAGCGTGAAGTGCGACGGGCGCGCAAGGCGATGTGGCGATGCGTTGCCCGGGAGCACACGGTCGATGAGTGAGGAGAGGAGTGAGATCGATGGCTGATCGGACCGACTGGCGGAGGCTTCGCGAGCGGCGGATGGCGGAGCCCGGCGCCGCTGATGCGTACGAGGCCGCGAAGCTGGCTTATGTCCTGGGCATGACGGTGCGTGAAATGCGTGAGGCACGTGGCTGGTCTCAGACGATGCTCGCCACGAGGGCGGGGATGACGCAGTCCGCAGTCGCGCGGTTCGAGGCGGGCGGAACGGTCCCGACCATTCCGGTGCTGGAGCGACTGGCGCATGCGCTCGAAGCCGATCTCGATATTCGAATCACTCCGCGTCTCTCCCCGGTGTGATGCTCTTTCGGCTGGTCAGGCGCGGCCGACCGCTCCCGGCGGTACGGTGGCGGACGTGGGAAGCATCCGGTGACGGAGATCGAAGCGTGTCGCGGCGCGTTGCGCGAGCTGGCCATCGGCAGGCTCGCCGGACGTGACGTCCGCACCTCCCACTTGGTCGAGGCCGGTCTGGACGCGATCGTCGCCGGACTCGACACCCCGTCCCTCCCCTTGCTCGCCGGGCTCGAATCCACCGCCGAAGCCGCCGTCGACAAGGCGTTCGACCAGGTCGTCGACGAACTGGACCTCGAACTGCCCGCCGATCCGACGGCCGCGCGCTGGCTGCTGATCCACGGCTGGCTCACCGCGATGGTCCAAGGACGCCTCTCGCCCGCGGCCGGCGGCGCCCTGGTCAGCGAAGTCGGCGAGCTGCTCGGGTCGCCTCAGGCGTTGCGCGGGATCACGCGCTGGTCGGCGATGCTCGAGCACTGGATCCCGACCGACCTGACCCCGAGGGACGTCTGCGAGGTGCCGATCCTCGAGGAATCGGCCGAGCTGCTCGAAGGACCTTGGCCTCCTTCACCGCGTCACCCGTAAAGCCCCGTTTTCTGTCGTACATGTGTTCTAAAATGGTCGTTGTACAGCAGGAACAGCGGCGAAAGGCAGACACGGATGGCCTACATCACCCTGCCCACGTTCGTGGGGTACAGCACGAGCTCGGGTCCCTCGCGTTCCTCGTTCGTCCGGCGTTGGCGCCGTCAGTACGAGGACCCGGCCCGGGGCGGGTTCAACTTCTACCTCCGCGCCGCGAACGCGATCCGTGCCGGGCGGATCTCCGGGCGGGATCGCGAGGTACTGCGGGCACTGGTCGAGAACGCGGACGAGCGCACGCGGCCGCACTACACCGAGATCGCCAACGGCTGGCTGCGCTACGTCGGGCGGCGTGACCTGCGGCTGGCCGAGGTCGGCCGGTCACGATGGCGGCTCGGCTCGCTCGAAGTGGGTATCAATCCGCATCTCGGCCTGCGCAAGGGCGACGGCCCCGTCTACGTGACCTGGCTCTATTTCAAGGAGGAGCCGTTGAGCCGGGACGCGGCACAGATGGTGCTGTGGCTGCTCGAACAGACCATGGACGAGCTGCGGCCGGGCGGGCGTCCGCTGGTCGTCGACGTCCGGCGCTCGAAGGAGTTCGCCTTGTCGCCGCGTGATCGCGACAAGGTGCGGCCGTGGGTGCGGAGTGAGGCCTCGGCCTTCATGAGTCTTTGGGAGGCGGCCGCATGATCGATCGACGGCGAGCCCGCGTTCCGTGGGCTCGCCGTTCACGCACCGTCATTCTCATGGTTCCGGCGACGGCGCAAGACACCTGATCAGGTGACAGTTTCGCGGAGAATGCCCACGAGCTGGACAACTTGGTCGCCGAACACGAAGCTTTCCCAGTCTTAATCGGCCGAACCACCGAGGGTCGCTCGTGAACAACGCTTGGGAAGCCATCTCCAGGGTCGCAGATGAGCCCGCCTGGTACTGGGTCTACGACAAGCTCGCGTTCTGGCCGAGCACCTACGCGCACGCCTGGCCGGGTTTCCGCGAACCCGCCCCGTCCGTCGCGTGGGATCTCGCGCCCGGCGGCCTCGACCGCGCCTCGGCCGAATTCCGGGTCGGCCCGTACGCCGTCGAGCAGAACGACGTCGCCCGCGTCGCCCTCTCGGCGCTGAAGGACTGCGTCGCCGAGGACGAGTGGGTCTGGGTGCTGCACTGGCAGCACCAGTCGTACCGCTTCTACCCCCATCGGCACGCCGCGCTCGACCCGTGGCCGGTCCCGGTGTTCCCGCGCACGGACTATCACATGTTCCTGGCGAACGACTTCCGCTTCGGCACGCTCGGGCACCCCTGGGAACGGACCCTGTGCGTCTACGGCGAGAAGCTCGTGCCCGCCTTCGAAAAGCACGGCGAACGGGTTTTCAAGAACGCGCTGCGGCGTAACGGGGCACCGGCCGCGATGGCGGGCTGACCACCGGCCGGCGGGCGGACCTGCCTAAACTCAGGCGGGTGTTCGAATACCACGGGTGGGTGACCATCCAAGCGAGCCCTTCCGGTGACGACGACGCCGCGCTGCTCGAGCGCATCGTCGAGCGGGTGCACCGCGCCGTCCGCGACTTCGACGACGGCGACCTGCTCGACCTCCGCTGGGCGGCCGGGGTGCCGGTGCTGCACCTGGGCGGCATGGACAAACACGGAACGGCGATCGCACCCGAGCTGGTGGACCTCTTCACCCGCGTCGGCGACCTCGCGCCCGGCTCCTACGGTCTCCTGCACGTCTGGGACGACCAGGATCCCGAGCACGACAACGAATTCAAGGTGTACCGGATGGCCCGCGGCCTGGTCACCGAGCGCGGCGACGAGCACCTGTCCCCGGTCGCGCCGACCGTGATGGACGGCTACGAGATCTGAGCGGTCTTCTTCGGCGGAAGGCCCGATCGACGAGAGATGGCCGGCTTCTCGTTCTCCAGCCCACATATGCACAAATCCGAATTACTACGGTCGTGTGACCCCACTCACCGAACCTGTAGCACTTAGTAATCGAAACGATCGACGCGCCCAAGAACCGACTCGTCAACGCGAGATACAAGGAACGTGGGGGTCCGGGGGCTCGGGCCCCCGGGAATCATGGCGAGCAAGCCACGGTCCAGGCGTTCCCTGGAGACACAGCGCCCACTTGCGAGCGGATGACGGGATTCGAACCCGCGACCCTCACCTTGGCAAGGTGATGCGCTACCAGCTGCGCTACATCCGCATGTCTTGCTCTGCTCCGGCACTCGTTTGAAGCAGTGGAACAACCATACACCGACCGTCTGTAGCGGTTTCGACCCACCCCTACAGGTGCTTCGGTGTCACACCTGGCGTACAAGGGGTGACGACGGCTGCATACCTCCGTATGGTGTCCCCATTCGACCGAATGGTGAGTCCTTCGGGGAGGAGGTGCCTGGCCGGATGACCGAGCAGGGCACGGTGCCGCTTCAGGCGGCCTCGGAATCCGACGAGCAGGCATTGCTCCAGCGTCTCCGTGATGGGGAGGACGCTGCCTTCGGGGAGCTTTTCGAACTTCACGCCGCCGCCGTGCGGCGTTTGGCCCGCAGTCTGGCCGCCGATCGGTCGGAGGCGGAGGACATCACCGCCGAGACCTTTTTCCGGGTGCTTCAGGCGTTGCGCCGGGGTGCCGGGCCGCGTGACTACGTCCGGGCCTATCTGCTGACGGTGGCTCGCCGCGTCTCGTGGGAGTGGCACGGCGCTCGTCGTGACGTGCCGGTGAGCGACGACGAGCTGACCTTCCGGGCCGGGGCGGGTGCGGACACGCACGCCCGGACGGCCGAGCATTCGCTGATCACGACCGCTTTCACGAGTTTGCCGGAGCGCTGGCGTTCGGTCTTGTGGCAGACCGAGGTCGAAGGCGAGCAGCCGTCGATGGTCGCGCCGCATTTCGGGTTGAGCGCGAACGCGACGGCGGCGTTGGCCCGCCGGGCGCGGCAGGGGCTGCGCGCGGCGTATCTGCAGGCGCATCTGTCGGTGAACCGCGGGCCCGATTCGTGCCGTGCGGTGGTGGAGAAGCTGGGCGGGTTCACCGCGGGCAGCGTGACCGGGGCCGAGGCTCGCCGGATCAAGACCCATCTGATCGCCTGCCAGTCCTGCCGGGCCACCCACGACGAGCTGCGTGACGTGTGTTCCTCGCTGCGGGCGCACGCCGGTGTGGTGGCGCTGCTGGTGCCGGCCGCCGCCGGGGCTCACGCGAGCGGGGCGTTGTCCGGGCTCGCCGCGTCGGTCAAGGGACTTCTGCTCGGCTCGAAGGTGAAGGTCGGCCTGGCGGTGGCGTCGACGGCCGCCGCCGGCGCGGTCGGGATCGTGGCCGGTCCGGCCGTGTTCGGCACTGACGTCACTCACACGGTGGGCCTGTCCGGGGGTGGGCTGCCGGAGCTGGCGCTGCTGCCGGCGCAGGTCGCGCCGCCCGCCCATGACCAGCCGGTGGAGATCCCGCCGCAGCGGATCGCGCAGGACCAGCTCCAGGGCAAGGGTGCCCAGCCCGCCGTGACCGGACGAGGACCCGGAGCCGGAGCCGAGCTCGGGGTGTCCGACATGCCGAGCCTGCCGGGAGCAGGCACGCCGCGGAAGGAGCTGGGCGGCGGAGACGTCGTGCAGCCGCCGGGCGAACAGAATCCGACGCAGGAGGAGACCTCGCCGCGCAACGAGGTCCCGGATCCGGGCACGGGCTCCAACCAGACCACCTCGAAGCGGGACGACATCCCGCCGGAGGAATCGTTCAGGCCCACCGAGGAGTCGCTGAGCCCGACCACGACGACTTCGCGGGACTCGACCGAGCAGTCGACCACGCCCGAGTCGACGACTTACCCGGAAGGGTCCTCTTCGACGGAGACCGGGACCCCCGAAAGCACGACCGGGACCTCGTCCGGCGACACGTCGGCGGACGAGCCGAGCCCGGTCAAACCGACTTCCCACTATCCGGAACCGGGTGTCGACTACCCGACGTGCCCATAACGCCCGAGCGGGCATATCGCCTTCGAACTCTCGCGAATCCGGCTCCCGTCACGGTACGGTGGAGCTCGCTCACGACGAGCGAGCGGCCGCGCGGGAGGCGACTGAATGAACCGGCTGGTGCACGGCGAGGACGGCCGTGACTGGGTGGTCCGAGCCCAGATGGAATGGCGTGCTCCCGCGACAGCGGACGATTTCGAGCACGATGTGGCGGGCAGCTACGGCCCGGGTATCGCGATGATCGCCGTGACGGCGCTGCTCGCGATCGTGCTCATCATGTGGACTCCCGCCGACGTCATGATCCCGTCGTGGGTACCGCTGGCGCTCTTGCTGATCGCGCTGTTCTTCCCGCTGCGGTGGATTCTGCGCCGTCCGTGGACCGTGGTCGCCGAGACCGAGGGCGATCTGGCCGGCGACCGGCCGTCGGAGCGCTGGGTGGGCACCATCCGCGGCATGTTCACCGTGCGCGGCGAGGTCTCGAAGATCACCAAGACCATCCAGAAGCACTCGCTGCCGGATTTCGACGGCCCGTTGCACCCGGTGGAGTAGTCGCGGCGGCCTGAACGCGCGAGACTGGGGCCATGCCCGAGTTACCCGAGGTCGAAGCGCTCGCTCACCACCTGCGTGAACACGCGGTGGGCAAGACGGTCTTCCGCGTCGACGTGTCGTCCCTCAGCGTGCTGAAGACGGCGACACCGCCGTGGACCGAGCTGCACGGCCGCGAGGTCACCGGGGCCGGCCGGTTCGGCAAACATCTGGATCTCGTCGCCGGGGATCTCCATCTGGTCGTCCACCTGGCGAGGGCGGGCTGGCTGCGCTGGTCCGACGCGTTGTCGCCGGCGCCGCTCAAACCCGGCAAGGGGCCGATCTCGCTGCGCGTCCATCTCGACGCGGCCGCCGGGCCGGGTTTCGATCTCACGGAGGCCGGCACGAAGAAGGGTCTGGCGGTCTGGATCGTGCGCGATCCGGAGAAGGAGGTCGCGAGCATCGCGCGGCTCGGGCCGGACGCGCTTTCGCTGGACCGCACGCAGCTCGAGAAGTTGTTCACCGGGCGCACCGAACGGCTGAAGACGGCGCTGACCGATCAGTCGCTGATCGCCGGGATCGGCAACGCCTACTCCGACGAGATCATGCACATGGCGAAGCTTTCCCCTTACGCCACAACCGGAAAGCTGTCCGAGGCGGCGCTCGACGGGCTTTCGGAGGCGATCCGCGAGGTGCTGACCAGCGCCGTGACGCGTTCGGTCGGCCAGTCCGCGGCCCGGCTCAAGGGCGAGAAGCGGTCCGGCCTGCGGGTGCACGCGCGCACCGGGTTGCCGTGCCCGGTCTGCGGCGACACGATCCGCGAGATCTCGTTCGCGGACAAGTCGTTCCAGTACTGCCCGACCTGCCAGACCGGCGGGAAACCCCTCGCGGACCGGCGGATGTCGCGCCTGCTGAAGTGACCCGCCACCCTCGCGTTTCGTCCTCTGAATGCGGTCAGCAGAGGGCGGCCATCACCGCGGGCAACGGCGGCTTCGGCACCCGCTGCCCGCCGTGCACGTCCGCGGCGAGGTCGTACACGTTCAGTGCCAGCACGAGCTGCTTCGAGCCGTCCGCGTTGCTCATCGAGACGCTGAAGAAGCCCGGTCCGGCGCCGGTGTTGCCCCAGAACGTCTTCGCGCCACCAGCGCAGGGCAGGTTGAGCGTCTCGACGCCGGCGCCGTACGCACCCAGCTCGCTGTACGGCACCAGCCGCTTGAGTTCGGCCTGTTGCGCGGGCGCCAAAAGCCGTCCCGCCAGCAACGCGCGATGGAACGTCGCGAGGTCGTCGACGGTCGACACCATCGCGCCCGCGGTCCAGTCGTACGACGGGCTGAACACGGTCATGTCCTTCCCGCCCATGTCGTACCCGTGCAGATGCGGACCTCGCAGGAACGGCGACCACAGCGGGAAGTACGTCCGGCCGAGTTCGAGCGGATCGAGGATCCGCCGCTGGATCTCCTCGCGGACGTCCTCGCGGGTGATCTTCTCGATCACCTTGCCCAGCAACAGATATCCGGTGTTCGAGTACTCCACGCCGCTGCCCGGCGGGAACGACGGCCGGTCGGCGAGCGACCGCCGGATCACCTCCGACGGCGTGATGATGTGCGCCCGGTTCCCCTGGACGAGGTACGGGTCGAAGAAGTGCGGATCCAGCGGGTCGTGCACGCCGGACGTGTGGTTCAGCAGCATGCGCACCGTGATCTTTTCCGGTTCGTAGCCCGGTCCGCGTACGACACCGGGCAGGCGCCGCTCGATCGGATCGTCGAGCGACAGCTTCCCTTCGCCCGCCAGCTGCAGGACCACGGTGGCGACGAACGCCTTGGTGTTGCTGGCGATCCGGAACCGGTGGTGCGGCCCCGCGGCTTCGCGCGTGGCCTGGTTCGCGTATCCGGTGCCGAAGCGCGAGACCGCCTCACCGATCCGGACCTGGGCGACCGCTCCCGGGAAACCCCCTTCGCCGACCAGATCGCCGACAGCCGCGCGCACCGGGTCCCCGGCCGCGGCCGCCGTCCCGCTCCCCAGCAGGACCCCCGCCAGCACCCCCGCCGCGAGCTTCCCCGATCCGCGCATTGTGTTCCTCCCCCGGAAGCGATTGCCTGCGCACAGTCTTTCCCGCGCGACGGGGAGTGACCATGGGGACAACGCCCGGGTCTTGGGTAGGGTCGGCCCCACCCTCAGTTGTCACAACTCAACGGAAAGTGGGGAGCAGGCCTTGCACCCGGTTGGTCGAGCGCAGAGCATGGACGCCGTGTCCGGGCTCGAAATCGCGCAGATCATCCCTTGGGGTGTGGCGCTGTTGCTCGCCATCCTCGTCGTCGTCCTGCTGATCAAGCTGAGGCGTCCCGCGAGCATCGTGGAGAACGCGGTGCTGCAGGCCGTCCACCGGATGTCGAAGGCGACACCGGATCTCCGCGAGGGGCTCGACGAGCAGGTCGCCGACAAGATCACCAGCCAGCTGCTGGAGATGCTCGACTGCGTCGCCGTCGGCATCACCGACAGCGAAGGCACGCTGTTGTCCTGGGACGGCGAGGCCAACGACCACTACGTCGACCTCGTCGACGCCATCGGCAACGCGATCCGCAAGCACCGCCGCGAGGTCGTCGCGCACGACAAGATGCCGTGCAACCACCGCGGCACCTGCCGGATGCGGACGGCGGTGATCGTGCCGCTGATCGTCGAGGGCGAGACCGAGGCCGCGCTGCTGGTCGTCGGACGCACCCGCGGGCGGCTGGTGCAGATGGCCGACGCGGTCGCGCAGTTCGTCTGCACCCAGTTCGAGCTGGCGCGCCTGGACGAATCGAAGAACCAGCTGCAGCAGGCGGAGATCAAGGCGTTGCGCGCGCAGATCTCGCCGCACTTCGTCTACAACGCGCTCAACACCATCTCGTCGCTGATCCGGACGGATCCGGAGGAAGCGCGAGAGCTGCTTCAGGATTTCGCGGACTTCACGCGCTACTCGTTCCGGACGTCGGGCATGTTCACCTCGCTCGCCGAGGAACTGCGCAACATCGACCGATACCTGACCATCGAGAACGCCCGTTTCGGCGGACGGCTCGAAGTGCGGATGAAGATCGCGCCCGAGGTGCTCTCGGTGGTCGTGCCGTTCCTGATCATCCAGCCGCTGGTGGAGAACGCCGTCAAACACGGTCTCGCGTCGAAGCCGTCCGGTGGCTGCGTCACGGTGATCGCCGAGGACTACGGCGCCGAAGCGCTGATCAGCGTCGAAGACGACGGCATCGGCATGGAGCCCGCCAAACTCGCGGACCTGCGCAGCCAGCACCGCACGGGCGCGCACGTCGGCCTCGGCAACATCAACCAGCGGATGCAGCAGGTGTTCGGCCGCGACTACGCGCTCATGGTCGAGACGGCGCCCGGCGCCGGTATGAAGGTGACCCTGCGGGTGCCGAAGTTCATGCCCGGCGTGCGCCCGAACCTGCCGGACTTCTCCGCCGACAGCGCCACCGTCCCGCCGCAGGGCGGCCCGAACGAGGCCAGCGGGGTGAGCGGTTCGCGCAGCGGCGTGCTGCCGTCGTGAACGTCGGTAACCTGGCGGTATGAGCGTTGCGGACAAGCTGACCTCCCGTCTCCCGATGATCGGCGATCGGGGTGAACGCAAGGACGTCGTCGCCGTGGTCAGGCTGCACGGGGTGATCACGCCGACCCCGTCGCCGCTGGCCAGGGGGTCGATCAACCTTGCCGCCGTCGAATCGGCGCTGACCCGCGCGTTCGCCCACGAGCGGCTGAAGGCCGTCGCGCTGCAGATCAACTCCCCGGGTGGCGCGCCGACGCAGTCCGGCCTGGTCGCCGAGCGGATCCGCCAGCTCGCCGACGAGAAGAAGGTGCCGGTCCTGGCCTTCGCCGAGGACGTCGCCGCGTCCGGTGGTTACTGGCTGGCCTGCGCGGCCGACGAGATCTACGCGCACCGGACGTCGATGGTCGGCTCCATCGGCGTGATCAGCGGCGGGTTCGGCTTCACCGGTCTGCTGGAGCGGTTCGGCATCGAGCGGCGGCTGCACACCGCGGGGGCGAACAAGTCCCGGCTCGACCCGTTCAGCCCGGAGAAGCCGGAAGACGTCGAGTGGCTGAAGAAGATGCACGGCCAGCTCCACGAACTGTTCGTCGACTGGGTCACCGAGCGCCGGGGCGACCGGCTTTCCGGCTCCGACGACCTCTTCAACGGTGACGTCTGGCTGGGTGCCCGCGCGGTCGAACTCGGCCTGATCGACGGTGTCGGCAGCCTCCGCCAGGTGCTCACCGAGCGGTACCCGGACGCCGAGATCTCGGTCGCCGAACCGAAGAAGCCGCTGCTGGCGCGGCTCGGCATCGGCGCGCCCGCCGCGGCGAGCGCGTTGCTGGACGCCGTGCAGTCCAAGGCCGCCTGGAGCCGCTTCGGCCTCTGACCCGCGTGCCATGAAAGGTCCTTTCCTTGCGAAATTTGCGAGGAAAGGACCTTTCCTTGCATCCGGGGGCGGCGGGGATTCACCCGAACGGTGGTAGGCGTAAGTGGTTCAGACCAGGTCTCATATCGGACATACCGCTTTGTTGTGAACGGCAACAAACCTCGACAGCGTTGACGAGGAGGTCCGATGTCCGTTAATCGTTCCCGAACGAGCCGCTGGAAGGTCGCACTGGCAGGCGCGGCCTTGCTCTTGGTGCCTCTGGCCCTGCCCGCGACCGCCGCCGTCCCGCCGCCCCCGGCCGGCTGGACCACCGTGTTCACCGACGACTTCACCGGCGCCGCGGGTTCGCTCCCGTCTAGCGCGAACTGGATCGTCGACACCGGCCACGCGTACCCCGGCGGCCCGGCCAACTGGGGCACCGGCGAGATCCAGAACTACACGGCGAACCCCGCCAACCTGGCCCACGACGGTTCCGGGAACCTGCGGATCACGCCGTTGCGCGACGGCGCGGGCAACTGGACCTCCGCGCGGATCGAAACGCAGCGCACGAACTTCAAACCGCCCGCGGGCGGCGCGCTGCGGATCGAAGGCCGTATCCAGATGCCGAACGTCACCGGCGCGGCGGCGCTCGGTTACTGGCCCGCGTTCTGGGCGCTGGGCTCGCCGTATCGCGGCAACTACTGGAACTGGCCCGCCGTCGGCGAGTTCGACATCATGGAGAACGTCAACGGGATCAACACCGTCTGGGGCGTGCTGCACTGCGGCGTCAACCCCGGCGGCCCCTGCAACGAGACCACCGGCCTGGTCGGCAGCCGCACGTGTCCCGGCGCGAGCTGTCAGAGCGCGTTCCACACCTACACCTTCGAATGGGACACGAGCGTCAGCCCCAACGTGTTCCGCTGGCTGGTGGACGGGCAGCAGTTCCATTCGGTCGACCAGAACCACGTCGACGCCACGACCTGGGCCAACATGACGAACCACGCGGGCTACTTCGTGCTGCTGAACGTCGCGATCGGCGGCGCGTTCCCGAACAACAACTCCGGCACCACGACACCGGGGCCGGGGATCGTGCCGGGGCATCCGATGCTCGTCGACTACGTCACCGTCCTGACCCGCGGTGGCGGCACGGGAAGCCCCGGCGGCGGCAGCGCGTACGGCACCATCCAGGCGGAGTCGTACGGCCAGGCGGCCGGGATCGCCAAACAGGCCACCTCGGATTCCGGTGGTGGTCAGAGCATCGGCCCGGCGGGCAATGGTGACTGGGCGTCGTATCCGAACGTCGACTTCGGGACGCAGACCGGCAGACAGTTCCAGGCGCGCGTCGCGTCCGGAGCGGCGGGCGGCGTGAGCGGTCTCGTCGAAGTCCGGCTCGACAGCCGGTCCAACCCGCCCATCGGCAGCTTCGCCGTCGGGAACACCGGCGGCTGGCAGAGCTGGCGGACCATCCCGGCGAATATCAGCGGTGTCACCGGGAAACACGACGTCCACCTCACCTTCACCAGCGGCCAGCCCGCCGATTTCGTGAGCGTCAACTGGTTCACCTTCACTCCGTGAAGGGATAGATGTGGCACGGCGAGGCGGTTCGTGTCACCGGAAAAGATGACGGCACCGGCCACCCCGGGCGCGGGGGTGCCGGTGCCGTCCTTTCGTTCGACTTTCGTGAAGCGGGCTGGACAAGGAACCCTGCAATGGGCAGGATGCGTCTCACTGTGAGTGCTCACGATGACACCCGGAAGCTCATTGTCCTGGCGGTGGACGATGAGCCCAAAGGGCTAGACGAACTCGTCCACTGTCTCCGGAACAGCCCGCACGTCGCCCTGGTCTACCCGGCGATCGACGCTTCGGAGGCGCTGCGCCTGCTGTCCGCGGACGATCCGAGGCTGGCCGATCGCAAGGCCCGCGGTCTGCCGATCGTGGACGCGGTGTTCGCCGACATCGACATGCCCGGTCTGTCCGGGATGGAGATGTCCCGGGTGTTCGCCGCGCTGCGCCCGTCGCCCGCGCTGGTCTTCGTGACGGGACACGCGGAAGAGGCGGTCAACGCCTTCGATCTCGGCGCGCTCGACTACGTGCTCAAGCCGTACCAACAGGATCGTCTCGACCGCGCGATCACCCGCGTGATCGACAAACTCGCCGCCAACGCCGCGCCGCAGTTCGGCGCGGAAGGCGGTCTCGGGCAGGTCAAGAACGACGACGAGGTCATTCCCGTCGAACTGGCCGGCACCACCAAGCTCATCCCGCGGTCTTCGGTCCGTTGGGTCGAGGCGCAGGGCGACTACGCCCGGCTGTTCACCAACGACGGCAGCCACCTGGTCCGCATCCCGCTCGCCCAGCTCGAAGAACGCTGGGAGAAGGCGGGTTTCGTCCGCATCCACCGGTCGTTCCTGGTTTCACTGCCGCTGATCACCGAACTGCGTATGGGCCAGGGTGGCTACCAGGTCGTGATCGGTAACGAGGAGAAGGTGCTGCCGGTGAGCCGCCGCCACACGCGCGCCCTCAAGGACAGGCTGGTCGGCGCCAACCGGTCGTCGTGACCGACGACTACTACCGCCGGGTCAACGGCGTCCGTGAGCCGGACCCGACGCTGGGCAAGCGCAGGAAACCGGCGCAACCCGAGGGCGCCGCCGTCGAGCCCGTGCCGGGCGCGCCGTCCGGTCCGAAGCACGAACAGGGCAAACCCGAACATCACGCGAAACCCAAGCGGCAGCGGGTGATCCTCGCCGATCCGCGGCAGGCCACCAGCACCCTGCGGGCCAGGGTCGAGCTCGAAGAACAGACCAGCTGGGGCAAGCTCCTGGTCAAGGATCTGGTGAAGATCCAGCTGCGGACGGCCTCCTGGCTGGCGCTGCTGGTGATGGTCACGCTGTGTTCGCTTCCGGTGCTCTTCTACCTGATCCCGTCCTTCGGACGAGTGGTCGTCGTGGGCATTCCGTTGCCCTGGTTGATCCTCGGGGTGGCCCCTTTCCCGTTCCTGTTCGGGATCGGCCTCTGGTACAACCGGCTCGCCGAACGTCATGAACGCGACTTCGTCGACATGATCGAGAACTGATTGCGGAGCTGCACATAGAGGAGGACCCATGATCGCGCGCCCTCTTGTGGCCGAAGGCCACGGAAACGCGGTGGCAGGGCGCCTTGATGCCTCCGTGACCGACCTGCTCTCGCCGCGCCCTGGCAGCGCGTTTCCGTCAGCGCGCGATTAAATGACACCGTGCAGCTGAACTCTTGGGCCATCGCCGGCATCGTGCTGGTGGCGGTCCTGACCTTCTATCTGGGACACCGCTCGTCGCGGTCGGCCGTCAGCACGCACGATTTCCTCGTCGCCCGCCGCACCGTGCGTTCCCGGCGCAACGCCGCCGCGATCTCCGGTGAGTACCTGTCCGCCGCGTCGTTCATGGGCGTCGCCGGCATCGTGCTCAAGGACGGCGCCGACGCGCTGTGGTTCCCGATCGGTTTCACCGCGGGCTATCTCGCGCTGATGCTGTTCGTCGCCGCGCCGCTGCGGCGGTCCGGCGCGTACACACTGCCGGACTTCGTCGAGATGCGGCTGGGTTCGACGATGCTGCGCCGCGTCTCGACGGCGTTCGTCGTGTTCATCGGGATCCTCTACATGGTCCCGCAGTTGCAGGGCGCGGGCCTGACGCTGGCGACCATCCTGCCCGTGCCCGCGTGGGCGGGCGCGATCCTGGTGACCTGTGTGGTCGGGTTCAACGTGATCGCGGGCGGGATGCGCGCGATCACCGTCGTCCAGGCCTTCCAGTACTGGCTGAAACTGTTCGCCATCGCGGTGCCCACGTTCATCCTGTGCATCGTGTTCCTCGGCGCCGGACCGCCGGGCAGCGCGCGCCCGCTCGGGCAGCCCGCTCCGCCGACCTTCCCCGAGAACACCACGGTTTCGGTGCAGGCCGACGTCACGCTGAAGGTCACCTCGGTGACCGTGCTCGAGGCCTACGGCCAGGTGGAAGGCGCGCGCGCCAACGGTTTCGCGGTGTGGGCGCCGGAGGCCGCGCACAAGGTCGCCAAGGGCACGACGCTGAAGTTCACCGCGGGCACCCCGGTGCCGGTGGTCAGCGACGCGCCCACGTCCAATGGCGACTGGCTCCGGCCCGGTTCCGGCGGTCTCACCGATCTGCTGCAGGTCTATTCACTGATCCTCGCGACGTTCCTCGGCACCATGGGCCTGCCGCACGTCCTGGTCCGCTTTTACACCAACCCCGACGGCAAGGCCGCGCGCCGCACGACGGTGCACGTCCTGCTGCTGCTCGGCCTGTTCTACCTGTTCCCGACGCTGCTGGGCGCACTGTCGCGGATGTACGTCCCGGAACTGCTGGTGACCGGGAAGACCGACGCCGCCGTCCTGCTGCTGCCGTCCGCGGTCCTGCCGGGACTCTGGGGGCAGATCCTGGGCGCGGTGACCGCGGCCGGCGCGTTCGCGGCGTTCCTGTCGAGCTCGTCCGGGCTGCTGGTGAGTGTCGCCGGGGTCGTGTCCACCGACGTCCTGCCCGGCCGCGTCCGCGATTTCCGGGTGGCGACGGCGATCGTCGCGCTGATCCCGTTCGCGCTGGCGGTGCTGCTGCCGTCGGAGGATCTGTCGCTTTCGGTCGGGATGTCGTTCGCGCTGGCCGCGTCGACGTTCAGCCCGCTGCTGCTGCTCGGGGTCTGGTGGCGCAAGCTCAGCTGGCCCGGCGCGCTGGCCGGGATGCTCGTCGGCGGCGGACTCGTGCTGTCCGCGCTGGTGGTCAACATCGTCAGCAAGTACACCGGCGGCTGGGCGCCGTGGTTCTCGAACCAGCCCGCGCTGATCACCGTCCCGGCCGCCTTCCTGACCACCTACGTGGTGAGCCGCGCGACCGGATACGGGCGGCCGGACGACGTCCACGGTGTGATGCTGCGGCTGCACGCGCCCGATCCGCTCGGCTTCATGCGGGATCGTGCGGTCGCCCGGTTCGGGCAGGCCGAAGAGAAGACGCGGACCACCGGTAAAGGCCGTCACCGGAAGTAAATCACTCTTTCGAGTCGCAACCCTCTACACACAGTCGTACCGTTCACTCAAATGGATTGCTCCTCTGATGCCCTATGAGGGGCATGATCTTTCGTGACAACGAAGTCATGGAATGGTCGCGGCAGGTGGGAGGTCCGACATGAGCGAGACCGATCAAGACCTGGGTTCCGAACCGGAATCCGACTGGGAAAAGGTCCAGGCGAGTCCGGAATTCACCGAGCTGCGACGACGGCTGCGGGTATTCGTCTTCCCGGTGTCGGCCCTGTTCCTCCTCTGGTATCTGCTGTACGTGCTCCTCGCCGACTACGCGACGGACTTCATGAGCACCAAACTCTTCGGCAACATCACCGTCGGCCTGGTCTTCGGCCTGCTGCAGTTCGTGTCCACCTTCGTGATCACCGGCCTTTATGTCCGGTACGCGAACCGGAAGCTCGATCCGCTCGCGGACAAGATCCGGCACGAGGTCGAAGGGGCCGAACGGTGAATACGCTGGCAGCGGGCGTACAGGGCAGCAGCCCGGCGCTCAACATCACCATTTTCGCGATCTTCGTGGCGATCACGCTGGTGATCGTTTTCCGGGCGAGCCGGAATACGAAGACCGCGTCCGACTACTACGCCGCCGGCCGCGCGTTCACCGGTCCGCAGAACGGGATCGCCATCTCGGGCGACTATCTTTCCGCGGCGTCGTTCCTGGGTATCGCCGGTGCGATCGCGATCAACGGTTACGACGGTTTCCTCTACTCGATCGGCTTCCTGGTGGCGTGGCTGGTGGCGTTGCTGCTGGTCGCGGAACTGCTGCGCAACACCGGCAAGTTCACCATGGGCGACGTGCTGGCGTTCCGGATGAAGCAGCGCCCGGTGCGCGCGGCCGCCGCGATCTCCACGCTCGCCGTCTCGTTCTTCTACCTGCTCGCGCAGATGGCGGGGGCGGGCGGTCTGGTGAACCTGCTGCTCGGCATCGAGGGGAACCTCGGCCAGGACCTGGTGATCGCCGTCGTCGGCGTGATCATGATCCTGTACGTGCTGATCGGCGGGATGAAGGGCACCACCTGGGTCCAGATCATCAAGGCCGTCCTGCTCATCGCGGGCGCGTTCGCGATGACGTTGTGGGTGCTCGGGAAGTACGGCTTCAACCTCTCCAGCCTGTTCCAGGCCGCCGTCGACAAGGGCGGCCAGTCCGGGGAAGCGCTGCTCGGCCCGGGCAAGCAGTACGGCAAGACCGGCACGACGAAACTCGACTTCCTGTCCTTGGGCATCGCGCTGGTGCTCGGCACCGCGGGGCTGCCGCACGTGCTCATGCGCTTCTACACGGTGCCGACCGCGAAGGACGCGCGCCGTTCGGTGGTGTGGGCGATCGCGCTGATCGGCATCTTCTACCTGTTCACGCTGGTGCTCGGCTACGGCGCGGGCGCGCTCGTCGGCCCCGACGTGATCGCGAAGGCGCCGGGCACGACCAACTCGGCGGCACCGCTGCTGGCACTCGAACTCGGCGGCCCTGTCCTGCTCGGCTTCATCGCGGCGGTGGCGTTCGCGACGATCCTCGCCGTGGTCGCGGGACTGACGATCACCGCGTCGGCGTCGTTCGCGCACGACGTCTACGCCAACGTGATCAAGAAGGGGAAGACCGATCCCGACAGCGAGGTCCGCGTCGCGCGGATCACCGCGCTGGTGATCGGGGCGGTCGCGATCGTCGGCGGGATCCTCGCGAAGAACCAGAACGTGGCGTTCCTCGTGGCGCTCGCGTTCGCGGTGGCGGCGTCGGCGAACCTGCCGACCATCCTCTACTCGCTGTTCTGGAAGCGGTTCAACACCCAAGGCGCGCTGTGGAGCATCTACGGCGGTCTCGCGGTCTGTGTGCTGCTGATCGTGTTCTCGCCGGCGGTGTCGGGCAAACCCGTCGATCCGAAGACCGGCAAGAGCGCCTCGATGATCCAAGGCGTCGACTTCCATTGGTTCCCGCTGGACAACCCGGGCATCGTCTCGATCCCGGTCGCGTTCTTCCTCGGCTGGCTCGGCACCGTGCTGTCCAAGGACCACAACCAGAAGAAGTACGCCGAGATGGAGGTCCGCTCGCTCACCGGCGCCGGTGCGGAAAAAGCCGTCAAGCATTGAGTTGTTCTTCACGCGCGCGCAACGGGACGGGATGCGAGGATGGCAGGGTGGTGAGCCCTGCTGACATCCCGACCGTCGCCGTCCGTGATCTGCCGAAGGACGGCGTCGCGCTGCTCGACGTCCGCGAGGACGACGAGTGGGCCGCCGGGCACGCCCCCGGCGCCAAGCACATCCCGATGGGTGAACTGCCCGCGCGCGTCGGCGAACTCGACGACCTGCCCGACGACCAGCCGGTCTACGTGATCTGCCGCAGCGGCGGCCGGTCCGCGCGCGCCGCCGCGTGGCTCAACGCGAGCGGCTGGGACGCGGTGAACGTCGCCGGCGGGATGGGCTCCTGGAAGCAGGAGGGGCGCCCGATGGTCGGCGACCATCCCGGCGTCGAGCCCGAAGTGCTGTAACCGTGCAGCCAGGCCACTACCCACCGAGGGCGCCACTGTCGCCGATGCCGCCGGTGCGCCCCGCGCCGATGCGGCAGCCGGTGCGCCATCGCGTCCGCTGGGTCGCTTCGCCGCCGCCCGGCGCGCTGCCGCAGCGTCGCAAGCCCGTGGCCGAGCGCTACTCCGGCCCGCCGTCCTATCCGGTCCCGCCGAGGTGGGGTTTCCCGAATCTGGTCTGGCGGCGTCCGACCGCCGTCCCCGGCACGGCGTCCGGCGAGGTCACCGCGGGGGAGCGGCTGCGGGTGATCACGCGCAGCCTGCTGCCGGTGCTGTGGACCTTCGCCGCCCTTGCCGTCATCGCCTCGGCCGCGGAGATCTGGCGCTACGTCCTGCTGGTGCAGAGCCGCGACTCCGCGCTGTCGACGTCCGTCGTCTCGGTCTCCGACACCTTCGTGATCACGGCCGGCCTGCTCACGACGATCCTTTCGCTGCTGCCGGCCGGGCTCACCGTGTGGTGGCTGCTCGTGGCCAGGCACGCCGCCGCGGACGTCTCCGGCGAGGCGCCGCCCAGGCGGCAACGGCATGTGCTGGCCTTCGTGCTGGTGCCGGTGGTGAACCTGATCATGGTGCTGCCGGTCGTCGCCGAACTCGAACACGCCGTCCTGCGGCGGACGCGGGAAACGCGGCCGAAGCCGTCGCGGCTCGTGCTGGTCTGGTGGGGCGTCTGGGCACTCAACTGGGTGCTGCTCGTGCTGGTCATCGTCTGGCGGTTCCGTGACGGCGTCCAGGCGCTGGCCGACGGCGTCGTGCTGGTCGCGCTGACCGACCTGACCGCGGCCGGGCTGGCGGTGGTGACCGCGCTGCTCGTGAAGCGCATGTCCGGGCTGCTCGCTCCTGTCGAGGAGAAGCGCCTTCGGCTGCTTCGCGTGCTGAAGGTGGACGGGGTTCCGGAGCCGGAGCGACGCGAACGTCCCGCTTCCTCCGTGCGCTGACCCGCGTTTCTTCTGTTCCGAAGTCCGTGAAGGCCTCCTTGAGGGACCCAGAGTCCCTCAAGGAGGCCTTCACGGACTTGCCCGAAAAGAGAGCAGGGGACCTTTGCTATGCCGTGGTCACCCGGAGCGAGCGCAGGCCCCGGATCACGAACTCCGGCCGCCGCTCCGGCTCTTCCGCGAGCTCCAGCCCCGGCAGCTTCGAGGCAAGGGAGGACAGCGCGGCCGCGATCTCCACCCGCGCGAGCGGGGCGCCGACGCAGTAGTGGATGCCCATGCCGAAGCCGAGGTGCGCGTTCGGCGTGCGGCCGATGTCGAGTGTGTCCGGCCGGTCGAAGACCTTCGGGTCCCGCGCGGCGGCGCCGAGGAGCGCGCCGATCTTCTCGCCCTCGGCGACCTGGAACCCGGCGATCTCGACGTCGGTGGTCGCCGTCCGCTCGAAAAGCTGCAGCGGCGCGTCGAAGCGGATCAGCTCCTCGACACACGGGTCCAGGAGATCCGGGGAGGCCAGCAGCCGCTCCCACTGGTCGCGGTGGGTCAGCAGCGCGTTGACGCCGTTCCCGATGACGTTCACGGTCGCCTCGTGCCCGGCCATCAGGAGCAGGACCGCGGTGGCGACCAGTTCGTCTTCGGTGAGCTCACTGCGCAGAAGGTCGCTGACGATGTCTTCGCCGGGGGAGTTCGCGCGCTGCTTCGCGACGTCACGCAGATAGTCGACGAACTCCGCGGCCGCGGTTTCGGCGGCGTCGCGCTTGTCCTCGGCGAGCCCGTACTCGTACATCTTCACGATGTGGTTCGACCAGGTGACCATGCTCGGTCCCTTGTCGACCGGGACGCCGAGCAGTTCCGCGATGACCGCGACCGGCAGCGGCTGCGCGAGGTGCGCCAGCAGGTCGGCCGAGCCGGTTTCGGCGATCTCGGCGGCGAGCCGGTCGACCATGCCGTCCGCGAGTTCGGCGACCATCGGCCGCAGCCGCTGGACGTGCCCGCGCCCGAACGCGCCCGCGATCACCCGCCGCAATCGCGTGTGGGCGGGCGGCTCGTTCTCCAGCAGCGAGTTGCGGTGCAGGAGGTTGAACGACGCGAACCGCTCCACCGGCAGCGCGTCCTGCCAGATCCGGCCGAGCCCGCGATGCCGCAGGACGGCGGCCGACGCCGCGTGCGACACCGCCACCGCGATGCCGAGGCCGTCGTGCCGGTGGACTTCGCCGCGTTCGCGGAGGTCGGCGAAGGACGGGTACGGATTCGCGAGGAAGGCCGGGTCGGCGAGGTCGAACACCCGCCGACTGTAACCCGGCCGGGCGCCGCGCCGGGGTGGCCGCCCCGGCGCGGCAGGGAGCTACAGATGCAGCCAAAGCCCCAGGTGCAGGTGCAGCCCGTGATGGTGATGCCCGTGGTGATGGCCGACGCACAGCAGCAGGCAATGTCGCGCCTGGTCGGCTCTGTCGGACTGCGGCGCGGCCGAAGCCGTGCCCACCGCGGGCCCGGCCAGCATCAGACCGAGTGCCACGGGAAACGCGGCCAGCACGGCCCGGCGCTTCGAGGTGCTCATCTGTGATCCCTTCTCCGCACTACGGCACCGGATGGCGCCGTGATCGAGTATTCGGTGCGGTACGGGCAAAACGGCAGGCTGATCACCCGCGATTAGATCGTCCGGATGATGACAACCGTTTTCAGTCACGTTTGCGTGGTACCCGGATGGCCGCTGAAACCCGCCGATCCGGTCGATCCGGTGGCCCGCCGGGTGTCGTCCGCGCCGTCTTCGTCACCAACCCCGGGGGCCTTACGAGGCGTGCGCCTTCCCGCGATAGCGTTTCGAACCGAGCTTTGAGGAGGCTGACGTGGGCAAGGGTTCGCGCAAGAAGGGTCCCAAGACGACCTCGGACCGCAAGCCGAAGGTGCGCGACGTCTTCGTCGGCCAGCCCTTCGAGGGGCTCGCGGCGGAGACCGAGCTGATCGCGCTGCGCGAGTTCGTCCCGTCGGCGACGGCGGCGCTCACGCTGGGCTCCGGCGAGAAGGTCACCCTCGGCACGGTGCTGCCGATGGCGGCTGCCGCGTTCGTCCGGTCCGACGGCGAGCGCTACATCGGGATGCAGGTGCAGACCCGCTCCTCGGACATCAGCCGCGACCTCGGCCGCGCGCTCCAGTGGGTGCTGGAGGCCAAGGAGGGTGACGTGCTGTCCGTGCCGGACACCACGACGCCGCCCACCGCCGACGAGAAGGCCCGCCTGCAGGACCTGCTCGACACGGACGTCGAACTCGACGTCACGCTCTACAACGACTTCGCCTGGTGGCTGCCCGAGGACGCCGACGCGAGCGGAGACGTCGCGCTGTCCCTCGAGCGCGCGAACGCGGCGATCATGCCGACCGAACGCCTCGGCGCGGGCGCGTACTGGGTGCTCGCCGGGGAGAAGGCGCACCTGCGCTGGGTCCGCCCCGAGCCGGAGAACCTGCTGCTGCAAGCGCTTGCGCGGCTGTCCGCGGCCGGTGAGCTCGGCCTCGGCGAGGGCTCCCGCTACGCCGGTTCGTTCCGCGCGCACGGGCTGCTCGTCCCGGTGTGGGACCTCGACCCCGAGGCCCATGCCCGCGAGTGGGCCGACGCGAAGGACCAGCTCGGCACCCGGCTCGAGGCGGCGCTGAAGTCCCTCGACACCGAGCCGCTCAACGCCGCCGAGCGCCGCTCGCGCGACGGCCTCATCGGCCGCCAGCTCACCATCCGCTGATCCCCTTCCTGCGCATTCGTCCTCTGGATGCGGGCTCCGCATCCAGAGGACGAAATGCGCGAGGATGGGCGCGTGATCCTCCATATCTGCGCCAAGGACGAGTGGGCGGCGGTGCCCGAAGGCGGCGTCTACACCGCCGCGTCGCTCGAATCCGACGGCTTCATCCACTGCTCGGACCCCGGAACCGCGCATATCCCGGCCAACGCCGTGTTCCCCGGCCGCACCGATCTGGTGCTGCTGGAGATCGACCCGGCGCTCGTCGGCGCGCCCGTCGTCTGGGAGGACGGGGACCCGCCGCATCCGGCCGGTATCCAGTTCCCCCACGTGTACGGACCGATACCCCGTAACGCCGTGGTGGCCGTTCACGAATTCCCTGTTCAGGGGGACGGTTCGTTCAGAATTCCCGAGTCCGTGTCGAAACGTTGAGGCGGGCAACTCCTCGGCGAGACGAGCGTCTCTCGAACTGGTTCGCGGCGGAAGACAACCTGTGGGGGCGGTCATGCGTTTCGGGAGAGGTGAGCCAGGCAGACCTGGCCAGGTGACCCCGGGAGGAGGCGATACGGTGACCGCTGCCGCGACGGTCATACCGGGGACGGACGTCTGGGGGGCCGGCGAGAGCCGGAACAGTGCCGTGTCGGGTGAGCTCACCGACTTCGGCGACTTCGTGCGGGCCGGCCTTCCGGGGCTGCTGAGGTACGGGCACGCCCTCACCGGGAACCCGCACGACGCCGCCGACCTGGTCCAGACCGTGCTGGAGAAGATCGGCTCCCGCTGGTCGTACGTCCAGCACAAGACCGGCGACCCGATGGCCTACATCCGCCGTTCGATGGCCAACGCGCATATCAGCCGCTGGCGCCGGACCAAACGCGAGAGCCTCGTCGCCGACCTGCCGGACGTCCAGCCGTACAGTCCGGCCGATCCGTTCGAGCACGAGCCGCTGTGGCAGGCGTTGCGCGCGTTGCCGCCGAGGCAACGCGCGGTGATGGTCCTGCGTTACTACGAAGGGCTGTCCGAGGCGGAGATCGCGGATTCGCTCGGGGTCAGCCAGGGCACCGTCAAAAGCCAGGCGAGCAAGGCGATCGCGTCGCTGCGGACGAAGCTCGCGTTGTTCGAGCCCAAGGACGAAGGGAGGGAAGCGGGATGAACATGTCCGACGAGGACGTGAGGCAGCAGCTGCGCGAACTGTTTTCGGACGAGCGGCTGGGCGCGGGGTCCACGCTGAATCCCGAGGCGATCGTCGCGGGCGCCCGCCGTCGCCGTCGCCGCCGTCAGCTGATGCAGACGACGAGCGGGATGGCCGCCGCAGTGGTCCTGCTGGGCGGTGGGCTCACCGTCTTCACGATCCACGACAAGGACAACGGCGCGGCCTTCCCCGGCGGCGACCAGCTCACCATGGGCGCGGCGTCGTCGAGCCTGGCGCAGCCGGGGCCGGGGAGTTCGGCGCCGGCGGCTTCCGCGCCGGTGGAACCGCCGAACCCGACGACCGCGCCACCGCACTCGACCGCCTCGGACGGGCCGGTCAAACCGCCGAAGAGCACCGCCGCCACGAAGCCGCCTACGCAGCGCAAGGTGACCTCTGGTTCGTTGCTGACCTCCGCCGGCTTCGGCAAGCTCCGGCTCGGGATGAGCGAGTCCGAGGCGGAAGCCACCGCCGGTCCGCTGCGGGCGAAAGAGGTCCGGGGCACCTGCACCTACGGCCACGCGGACGAGGGGGCCGCCGTTCCGGTGTCGACGTCGGTGTCGCTGACCGAGGGCGACGGGATCACCGTCATCAACCCGACGGGCACGGTGCACACGCCGGAGGGGATCGGCGTCGGCTCGACCGAGGCGGATATCCTCGCCGCCTATCCCGGCAGTACCAAGGACGGCAGTTCCTACGTCGCGCCGGTGAGCGCGGTGAGCGCGTACCGGATCTCCGTGTCCGATGACGGGTCGGCCGTCAGCATCCTGCTGACCAGCATCAACCAGAACTGTCAGTTCAGCTGACGCACGAAGAAAACCCGGGCTTCTCCAAGGGGGAGAGCCCGGGTTTTCCTCGTGGTGGGAGCGTTGGTCAGAGCGCGCCGCCGGCGACCGGGGGCATCCCCGCGTCGGCGCCGCCGTCACCGACGGACTCGCGGTGCAGGTGGTTCTCCACCTCGAACAGGTTGCCGTCGGCACGTTTGACGATGTTGAGCAGCGTGGACATCTGGGAGATCTCCTCGACCTGCTCCTTGAGGAACCACTGCGTGAACTGCTCGCCGATGTAGTCCTCTTCGGCGCGCGCGGCCTTGGCCAGCTGCTGGATGTCGGTCGCGACGTCCTTCTCCTGCTGCAGCGCGAGCTCGATGAGCTCACGGACGTCGGAGAAGTCGTTGCGCACGTCGCCGGTGCCGGGGATCTCCACGTGGTGGTCGGTGTCCAGCATGTACTGGACCAGCGCCATCGCGTGGTTCCGCTCCTCGACGGACTGCTTGTAGAAGTGCTTCGCGAGCTGCGGCAGGTCCTCGGCGTCGAACCAGACCGCCAGCGCGATGTACTGCTGGGAGGCGTTGAACTCGTTGTGGATCTGCGCCTGCAGCAGTTCGTAGAACTTCGAGCGCGGTTGCTTCTTGGTGAGGGCCATGTGTTCGACGATACGTCATATCCCTATTCGATTTCCACTTTTCTCTGGTGATGTCCCCCCTATTAGGTTACCATTACCGACAATAGGCACGCCTCAATTAAGTAAGCCTTCCCTAATCAATCGAAATCAATTAGGGAAGGCTTACTTTATTTCTGTTTCAGATTCTTTCGCGCCGGATCGGGCACGACATGCAGCGTGGGCCGCCGCGGCCGGAGCCCAGCTCGGAGCCCGTGATGGCCAGGACCTCGATCCCGGCTTCCTCCAGGCGCGCGTTGGTTTCCACATTACGTTCGTACCCGATGACCACGCCGGGCGCGAGGGCGAGGGTGTTGTTCCCGTCGTCCCATTGCTCGCGTTCGGCGGTGACCGGATCGAGGCCGGTGTCGATGACGCGAAGCCGTTCGATTTCCATTGCCTCGGCGGCCGCGGTGAGGAATGGGGCCGGGCCTTCCACCTTCACGGAACCGTCGTCGGTCGGCCGCATCGTGAATGCGGTCAGCGAATCACGGGAAAGCGGATACATGACGACCGCGTCGGCCGCGACCATCGTGCAGACGGTGTCCAGATGCATGGTCGCGCGGGTCTGCTGGATCGGGACGGCGAGCACGGTGTGCGCGATCCCGTCGGCGAACACCGACCGGGCCAGCGACTCGGCGCCCGCCGCGGTCGTCCGCTCGCCGACGCCGATGGCGAGGACCCCCGGCGAGAGCAGCATGACGTCGCCGCCCTCGATCGGCGCCGAATGCGCGCCGTACGCGCGGGCGGCGTGGCGGAACCACGGGTGGTAGGCGTAGATGAGGTCCAGCACCGCGGTTTCGCGGACGCGCGCGGGCATGGTGAGCGAGGAGACCGCGACGCGGTCGCCGATCCACGCCGACGAGTCACGGGTGAACAGCAGGTTCGGCAGCGGATCGACGGCGAAGTCGTTCGGGTGGTTCATCAGCCGGACCAGTGAGGCGCCCTCGGCGGCGGGCAGTTCCTCGAAGGTCATCCCGGCCATCAGGACCTCGGCCAGCGTCGCCGGCGCCGCGCTCGAAAGGTGGGAGCGGAGCGAATCGGCCAGGTCGGGCCCGAGGCGCCGCTCGTCGACGGCCGCGTGCACGCCCGCCGCGTGGGCGCGGGTGTCCGAGAGCGCCGTGCGCAGCGCGTCGGCCAGCAGCAGCACCTCGACGCCGCGTCCGCGCAGGACCTCGGCGAACGCGTCGTGCTCCTCCTGCGCGCGGTCCACCCAGGGGATGGAATCGAACAGGAGCTGGTCGTTGTTGCGAGGCGTGAGCCTTTTGAGCTCGTTGCCGGGCCTGTGCAGCAGTACCGCGCGCAGGGGGCCGACTTCGCTGTCAACTCGGGGTGGAGTCGTCTCGTCAATCACGGTTTCACCCTAGCTAGGGAAGCCAGGAAACTCGCCCTTTGAGCAGCGCGTATCCGACGAAGGAGACGAAATCCAGCGCGGTGTGCGCGGCGATCAGCGGCCACAGCCGGTTCGTCTTCTGCCACAGCCTGCCGAACACCAGGCCCATCACGACGTTGCCGACGAAACCGCCGAAACCCTGATACAGGTGATACGAACCGCGAAGCACCGAAGACGCGACCAGTGAGGTGTTCTCGCGCCAGCCGAGCTGCCGCAGCCGGGTCAGCAGATACGCGACAACGAGCACCTCTTCGGCGAACGCGTTCCCGAAGGCCGACAACGTCAGCGTGATCGGACGCCACCATGTCTCGCCCAAAGTGGACGGTTGCACCGACAGGCTGAACCCGAGGCTGTAGGAGAGGAAGTACAGGCCGAGTCCCGGAATCCCGATCACCGCGGCGAGCAGGAGCCCGTGGACGACGTCGCGGCCGGGACGCCGCCTGTCGAGCCCGATCTCCGCCAGCTTCATCCCGCCGCGCCACAACAGGTACAGCCCGAGCGCGCCCCAGCCGACCAGCTGGCCGGCGCTCAGGAGCTGTTTGAGCAGGTCGACCAGGCTCAGGGTCGCCTGGGGGACGTTCAGCTGCGCCTGTTGCTGCGCGAGCGGCACCGGCTGCAGCAGCGAGTCCACAAGGGACAGCAGGCTGCGCAGCCCGGACAGGCCGAGGGTGATGCCGAAGACGACGACCAGTTCGATGACGATCGCGCGGCGGCGCGCCGGATCTTCCACGAATTCCGGCAGCGCCGGGCGTTCGGGACGCAGCCAGCTCATCGGCCGCACGTTACCGTCGGGTCATGGCAAGGAGTATCGCGACCAACGAAACCGTCGACCGGGCCGCGCTCGTCGACTTCCTGTCCACCCGCCACCGCGCCATCCTGATGACCACCAAGGCCGACGGCGGACCCCAGCTTTCCCCGGTGACCTGCGGAGTCGACACGGAGGGGCGGCTGGTCATCTCGACGTATCCGAAGCGCGCGAAGGTCGTCAACATCCGTCGCGAGCCGAAGGTGTCCGCCTGTGTCCTTTCCGACGAGTGGAACGACCAGTGGGTCCAGCTGAACGGCACCGCCGAGGTGCTCGACCTCCCCGACTCGGTCGAGCCGCTGGTCGACTACTTCCGCGCGATCTCCGGTGAGCATCCCGACTGGGACGAATACCGCGAAGCGATGGTGAAGCAGGGCAAGAGCATCATCCGCGTCACCATCGACTCGTGGGGCCCGCTCGCCAAGGGCGGCTTCCCGGCGGAACTCGCCTAACCCTGGGGAAAGTAAGGACAGCCGACCAGACGGCGGATCTCGCCGCTCAACTGCTGCGGCCCTTCGACCGGCCGTGAGAACGCCAGCCGGACGTCGTGGTCGCCGGAGTCGGCCTCGACGCGCAGCCGCAGCCCGTAACGGTCCAGTCCGAGCGGCCTGATCCAGCCGCCGCGCAGTTCGGCGGGCACGTGCTTGGCGAGCTGCTGGACGACGTCGGCGTGGTCGGTCTCCAGATGCCTCAGCCATGCGGCCTCGTAGTCGTGGAAGGGATCCGGCGGCGCGGCGCTGAACATATGCGGCCGGAGCGAATGCGTGCCCTCGGCGTCCGCGAGCACCAGGGACGCGGGGGTCAGCCGCAGCAGCGTCAGTCCGTGCCCGACGTCCAGCAGCCGCTCGTCCGGCCGGGTTTCGGCGATGGAGACCGCGCGGGCCCGCGCCGACACCTCGGAAAGCGGCCGGAGCCAGCCCGTGATCCACAGCAGCCCGCGAATGGGTTCGCGCAGGTCGACCGGCGCCTGATCGGTCAGTTCGACCATCACCGCGAGCTCGCCGCGCTGTGCCTCGTGCGCGCGTTTCACCAGGTGGTGCTCGTCCGGCAGCAGGATGCTGACGCTGCCGCTCGGGTGCACGTGGTGCAGCTCGGGGATGACACGGCCGCACTGTCCCGGCAGGTCGCGCTGCTCGGCGGTCGGCATCAGCGTCGCCGGCCCGTTGCGGGTGGCGATCGTCTTCGCGCGTTCCGCGGGGTTTGGCGCCGGCGGGCGGCGGATGGACGTCGGTGTGGTCACGGCTCACCTCCTAGTTAGGTGAGCCTAACCTGATCTGGCCGTCGAGTGGAAGTAGCCTGGATCACGTCTCACCGCGCACGTATACGTTGACCTGGTGGAAGACCACAGAATCCGGGTGCTCGAACCACCCGAAGGGATTCCGGCGAAGAACATGCCGGTCCTGACACCCCTTCTCGACCGTCTCACCCTGACCGCCGGAACGACGTCCTTCGCGTCCGGGTTGCTCGTGGTGCTCGGCGTCTTCCTGGCGGTGTCGGGCCGGTTCGGCATCGCCGCGCCCGCCTTCCTGCTCTGCTTCATGACACCGGTTTCGCTCTACTTCGGCTACCTCGTCCTTGCCGGATCGTCGCCGATGCGGAAGCTCACCGGCAAACCGTTCCGCCTGGTGAGCGGGCTGGACGGGGTCGTCGTCGCCGGTTCCCGGGTGAGTGTCCCGCTCGACGGCCGGTGGCTCGTCTTCCGGCTGCCCGCCCCGCTGCGAGCGCAATTGGCGGCGCAACGGCGGCTGTGGGTGCTCGGCCCGTTCTTCGTGCTGCCCGGTGTCATCGGCCCCCGGCGCGGCGCGTTCCGGGACGCCCCCGTGCGGGGTTCGGTGCCGTTGGCGGCCGAGCCGGTCACGCCGGGACGGCTGGTCACCCTGCAGGGACGGCTGCTGGGCTCGTACTACCTGCTGGGCGCCGGGATCACGCTGGTGGCGGCCGCCTTCTCGCTCTGGGTCGCCATCGACTATCCCGACCGCGACAGCCTCGTCGTGCCGAACACGCGGGTACTGGCCGCGCTCTGCGTCCTCGCGACGATCGGGCTCGGTATCGCGGCCATCGTGGTCGCCCGGCCGTCACCCGAGCCACGGTGGACCGAACTCGCCGTCGTGTCCGGGCCGGCGTCGGTCAACCTCTTCGGCATGGTCACTCTGAAAGGCCGGACGGTGCTGCCCGACGGTCGCGAGGTCACCGTCCAAGCGGGCGGATCGGATCCGTCGCTGGCCGCGAACATCGCCGCCACCGGACGGCTGTGGGTGCTCGGCGTGCCGTCGGCGGGGAAGACGGCGAAGGCCGGAGTGCCGGGGTGCGCGGTTTTCGGGCCGGTCAGATTCGGGCGGTGACGGTCGGCCGGGTTCGCCGGAGGGGCTGCGCATAAGGGATACCTGCCAGGGCAGATGCCTGAGCTGGGCACTTTGCGCGGTTTGCGCAGGGGTCGTGAGTGGTATGGAGGGTTAGAACGACCATCGCCACTCACGACCCCCGGGCAATACTGCTCAAAGTGCCCAAATCAGGCATCTTGATCTCGAAAAGTGTCCCTTGTGGACAGTCAAGACGTGGCAGTTCCCGTGATGGCCTCTCGACCTTGAAGCCGGCCGCGTCAGATTCAACTGAGCGAGCGCCGCGTCGCCTCCTCGGTCTCCACGACACCCCGCCGGATCCCTTCCAGCTGTTCGCTCAACTCGCCGATCGTCGTGGTGTCGAGCAGCGCATCGCCGGTGGCGGCCGAGAGTTCGGCCGCCCTGGCGACCAGGCCGTCGAGGCCGAGCGCGCCGGATCGCAGCTGTGCCAGCAGTTTCCGCTGCGCGCTCGACAGTCGCGTGTGGACGTCCTCCTGTGCCTGCACCGATTCGAGCGACTGGGTCAGGTCGCCGCGGATATCGTCGTCGGCGGTCTTCAATTCCTTGCGCAGCCGGGCTTTCTCGGCCGACACCGCGCCAAGGTCCACGCGCGCCAACGCCTTCCCGGTGGCGGACGTGCGAGCGGCCAGCCGCCGGAGGGTGTCGACGGTTTCCCGCACCACCGGTTCCATGGCGGCCACCCGATCCGCGAGCGGACCGGTGTCGAGCGAAGCGGAGATCGACCGGAAGCCGTCGGCCGCCGCTTCCGCGCGCCGCACCCAGCCCGCCTCGGGGGAACCGGGCTCGACGTCGGGTAGCGGCCGTTCTTCGGGCTCCGGCAACGGTTTCGGACGCGTGGCGGCGGCGACCCCGGCGCGGGCGGCGAGTACGGTCACGCCGACGCCGAGCGCGGCGAGGGCGGGCAGTTGCACCGCCCAGGCGGCCCCCGCCGACGTCGCCGCGAGGAGCAGTCCCCACGGTTCGGCTAGCTCACGGACGAAGCGCATATCCGAGGATCTCAGAAATTCGAGATCACGGCGGTGAAGACCTGGTCGATCGAGTCCGGTTTGGACGAGTCGTACCCGACGCCCTGGGTGGTCTCGGCGATCTCCTTGAGCACGTTCAAATCCGCGTCCGAGCCGTAGGCGATGGTGAACAGCCGCACCGCCTCGCCACCGCCTTCGGTCCGGAGCTGCCCGACCAGGTTCGGCAGATCGATCCCGCCCGGATCCTCGTTCCGGCCGTCGGTGAGCACGACGACCGCGTTGATCGCGTTCGGATCCAACCGCTGCTTCATGAACTCGTAGGCCGCCAGCGACGAGTCGTAGAGCCCCGTACCGTTCTGCGGGGTCAGCCCATTCAGCCGCGCCGCCAGCTCCTGCCTGCCCGGCTCACCGCCGACCGGCGACACCGGCCGGAGCTCGACGTAGTCCTTGTCGCCGGCGAGTTTCGTCGAAAACATCCACAGCCCGACCTTGTCGGCGTCGCTGAACTGCGGCAGCGACGCCACGGCGGCCTGCTTCGCGAGATCCATCTTGTTCTTCCCGGTCCCGCTGACGCCGTCGCCCATCGAACCGGAGACGTCGACGACCAGCAGCACGTTCGCCTTCTTCCGCAGGTCCTTCCACGACTTCAGCACCTCGGTCAGCACCGGCGGGCTCGGCGGGCGGATGAGGTTGAGCTTCGAGTCCGGCTCGGCGCCGTTCTCCTTCGTGGTCTGCGAGCCGGGTTTGCCGTCGAACGTGCGGAAGCCGATGTCGCTGAACTTCCGCTGCGCCTCGGCGCCGCGCAGATGCGCGAGGAAATCCGCCGCGACCTGCTTGTGGATGTCGTCGGCCCAGTTCAGCGCGGTGAACGGGTGGTCGGAGTTGAGCGTGCCGTCGCTCGGGTAGATCCCGGCGAGGGGCACCTTCGGCGGCGCGTGCTGGCCGCGTTTCGCCGGATCGTTCGTGGGATTGCCCTGGTTGTAGCCGACGAGCGAGTTCTCCTCGACCGTCACCGCCGAGATGTACGACATCGCGGCGCCGCGGTCGTCGGCCTTCTGCAGGTTCGTCAGGAACGTCAGCGTGTTGTCGCCGTAGTGGACGATGGCCTGCTCGACGTTCTGCACGAACGTCCGCGCCTCGGGTTTCGCGAGCGCGTTCACGGTGAGGTCCGAAGACGTGCCCGTCGCCGCGTAATAGGCGCCGATGGTGGCGTTCAGGCCGGACGTCGAGATGTTCGGATTCGTCTTGCCCAGCCGGAACCTCCCCCATTCCGGATGGTCGTATTTCGCCCAGCCCTGCGGATCCGTGGCGAGCGCGGCGAGATCCTTCCAGCCGATGCCCTTGCCGGGCCAGCCGAGCGCTTCGGCCATCGGCTTCGGCATCGCGACGACCAGCGGCGCGTTCGCGACCGATTCCGGGTCGCCTTCGGGGACCAGCGCGGGGTGATCGGAGCCGGTGAGGTTCTGGCGCAACAGGTTCACCCAGCCGGACGCGGCGGGCGTCCAGACGTCCGGCCGCGGGCCGTCCACCGCTTCGTTCCAGCCACGGGCCAGCGCCTGCATCGCGGTGCCGGACGACTTCGACTGCACGAGCACGTCGACACAGCGTCCGGCCACCGTGCGGCCGCTGTAGCCCTGGGCGATCTCGGCGACCACGCCGGCCTTTTCCGGCGACGACGACACCTGCAGCTTGACCGCGTCGCCCGTCGTGCACTTCGCTTCCACGGCCTCCTCGCCGGAGTCGCTCGTGAGCGCGCGCAGGCCGATGATCAGGCCGATGGCGACCACCGCCGCGGCCACGAACGCCAGGACCTTGCGGCCGCCGCGGGACTGCTGAGGATTCACGACCATGGAGAACCTCCGCCGGTGGGGACACCGATTATCCGGAGGTTTCGCCTTGCCAGGCTTGGCGTTGCCGAACCGTTGCGGCCATGGCGGTACTTATCCCGCCACCCGCCGCATTCAGTCCTCTAAATGCGTGGGCACCTACTCGCGCCTGTTGTTGATCTACGCATTCAGAGGACTAAATGCGTGCCGTCAAGCGCCGGGGCCCCGGCCGGACCAGGTCCACGCGTAGCCGTGGTCCTCGGACGCGTCGGCCGCCTCGCCGAGATCCAGCGGCGCGAAGGTGTCCACCATGACCGCGGTCTCGTCGAAGAACTGCGCCCCGATCGACGCCTCGGCCGCGCCGGGCTGCGGCCCGTGCGTGAAGCCCGACGGGTGCAGCGAAAGCGAGCCGACCTCGATCCCGGAGCCCTTGCGCGCCTCGTAGTTCCCACGGACGTAGAACATCAGCTCGTCCGAGTCGACGTTCGCGTGGTTGTACGGCACCGGGATCGACTCGGGGTGGTAGTCGACCTTGCGCGGGCAGAACGAGCAGACCACGAAGTTCGGGCCCTCGAACGTCTGGTGCACGGGCGGCGGCTGGTGCACGCGGCCGGTGATGGGCTCGAAGTCGTCGATGTTGAACACCCACGGGTACAGGCAGCCGTCCCAGCCGACGACGTCGAACGGGTGGGTCGCGTAGGTGTAGCGCGTCAGCCCGGCGCGGTGGCGCACGAGGACCTCGACGTCGGTGCCGTCGACGACCAGCGGCTCGGACGGCCCGCGGATGTCGCGCTCGCAGTACGGCGAGTGCTCCAGGAACTGACCCTTCGCCGACAGATACCGCTTCGGCGGGCCGATGTGGCCGCGTGCCTCGATGGTCAGCAGCTTGACCCCGTCGTCACCGTGCGGGAGCACGCGATAGGTGCACGACGTCGGGATGACGAGGTAGTCGCCGTCGCCGACCTCCAGCGAGCCGTAGATCGTCTCGACGGTCGCGCCGCCGCCCTGGACGTAGAACAGCTCGTCGCCCGCCGCGTTGCGGTACAGCGGCGAAGGCTTGGTCGCGTGGACGAAGCCGATGGTGACGTCGGCGTTGCCGAACAGCCGCCGCCGGTCGGTGACCGCGTCGGCGTCGCCGAACTTGAGGTCGTGGGTCTTGAAGGCGCGCGGCTTGAGCGGATGGTTCGGGGTGATCGGGCCGCGCTCGTCCTCGATCGCGACGGCGTCGACGATCGCCGTCGGCAGGCCGCGGTGGTAGAGCAGCGCCGAGTCCGCCGAGAAGCCCTCGACACCCATCAGTTCCTCGGCGTACAGGCCCCCGTCGGGCTTGCGGAACGCCGTGTGGCGCTTGTGCGGGATCTCGCCTACCTGCCGGTAGTAAGGCATCGGAATCTCCCCGGAACGTGTCCGTTGTGCGAACGATTTTGTCCTGATGTCGTACGCTACTAGCGTGTCAGTCGTGTCAAGCGCTGTGGAACTCACGCCACCCGGCCCCCGAGGAATCCCTCCCCTGTTCGCGCGGCTCGTCGACGACTCGGCGTTGTTCCCGCCCGGTGAGGCGTCCATGCCCGAAGCGCTGCGTGCGCACTTCGCGTCGAGGGCCGGTGAGCACTCCGGCGTCCTCGGTGTGTTCCTGTGCCAGGCGTCGAGGCTGCCCGAGCTCATCACCGAACTCATCAAGATCAAACCCAAGGAACCGCTGCCGCTGTCGCTGATCATCGACACCGGCCTCGGCGGGGTCCCGAAGGCGATCTCGATCGTCGAATCGCGCAGCGAGATCCTCAGCCTGCGCATGGTGGAGATGCCGGCGCCGTCGGACGTTGACGAGGTCTGGCTGGAGCGCGTCTCCGAGTTCGTGCCCGAGGACGTCATCCGCGTGGTCGAGCCGCGGCGCGGCGTCGGCTGGCTGGACGGCGTGCGGAAGGTGATCGAGCACGGCAGCTGGCCGAAGATCCGCTGCGGCGGCAAGGCGGGCGAGAACTTCCCCAGCGTCGACGAGGTCGCGGACTTCCTCGCCGTGGTCAGCGGCTCGACCGGGGCGTCGTTCAAGGCGACGAACAGCCTGCACCGCGCCGTCCGGCACACCGAGGAGTCGAGCGGCTTCACCCACCACGGGTTCCTGAACCTGATCGTGGCGTCCGCGCGCTGCCTCTCCGGCGGTGACGTGCGCGCCGCCCTCGAATCGACCGACGGCGCCGCGCTGGCCGCCGAGGCCAAGGGGATGTCGGACGAGGCGGCGAAGGCGGTTCGCGGGCTCTTCGCGTCCTACGCGGCGGCCTCGTTCGACGAGCCGGTCGCCGATCTCGGGGAACTCGGGCTCTTGTGACTCGTGAAGGGTCGCTGACCCTGGACAGAGGCCTCGCGCTGCTGCAAGCGGTCGCGGACGCCGGTGGCGAGGCGGCGACGATCTCCGAACTCGCCGTCGCCATCGGCGCGAGCCGGGCCGCCGTCTACCGGCTGCTCGTCCCGCTGTCCGAACGCGGTCTGGTGTGGCGCGACGGCAACAAGGTGCGGCTGGGGGTCGGCCTGCTCCGGCTCGCCGGGCAGGTGCTCCCGCAGCTGCGCGAGGCCGCGCGGCCGGTGCTGCGCGAACTGGCGGAGAAGGTCGGCGCGACGGCGCATCTGTCGGTCGCGCAGGGGGACCAGGCGCAGGCCGTCGCGGTCGTCGAACCGTCGTGGACGAGCTTCCACGTCGCCTACCGCGTCGGCACCCGGCATCCGCTGTCCGCCGGCGCGGCGGGCAAGGCGATGACGTTGCGTCCTGGCGGCGGCGAAGGCTGGGTCACCTCGTCGGGTGAGCTGGAGGCGGGCGCCTCCGGGGTCGCCGCACCCGTGCGCGGAGTGCCCGGATTGAAGGCCAGCGTCGGCGTCGTGTCCCTCGAGCCGCTCGATGCCTCCGTGGTGGGGCCCGCGGTCGTGGCGGCCGCCGTCCGGCTGGCCGAGGTGCTGAAGCAGCCCGAGTAGCGCTCAGCGGTGGCTGAGCAGCGGGCGGACCATCGTCGCCAGCAGCGTGAGGTCGACCGCGAACAGCAGCCGCTCGAACAGGCCGAGCGTGACCTCCTGGTGCGACGGGCCGGTGAGCATCGTCCAGACGAAGCCGCCGAGCACGATCACCACCGTGGCGAAGCTGGCCACCGAAAGCCGCCGGATCGTCGTGCGACGCGGCTCCCACGGGCAGCGCGCGCGGCCCGGGCGGGTCAGCACCCAGGCGGCGGCCGGCAGCGCGAGGAAGGCCGCCAGGGCGGCGTAGTTGTGGATCTGGCCCGCCAGCGACCGGGCTTGGCCCTCGGGGTCGACAGGCACGAGCGCGAGGACGAATAGCCCGGCGCACCAGACGCCGAGCAGGACGAGAACGGACTCGTAGCCCTTGCGGTGCGCCTTCGCGATCCCGCCGAGCAGGGCGAGCGAACCGAACCCCAGCGCCAGGCACATCGCGCCGAACAAGGGAGCCGCCGTCGAACCGGGCGAGAGGTAGCCGTAGACGTACTCCGACAGCGTCTGCCAGATCGGGCTGACCTGGCTGGAGAGCCTCAGGTGCAGGTCGATCGAGATGGCGACGGCGACGGCCATGCCGAAGACCGCGAGCCTGCCGTGCACAGGGGAGACGGCGAGTGTCTTCGGCGAGGTCACGACCGGTTTCTCCAGGCACGTCGGGGCGGGTGTTCACCTTTTCGTTCCCGAAAGGTTACCCGGCGAACCTGTGAAAATCCCGTGCGCCTCAGAAGGCGAGCTGGGCCAGCGCGAACAGCGAGAAACCGGCGAAGACGAAGCCCGCGACGCGCTGGATGAGCTTGGGGCGGATCCGGCTACGGACCTTCGCGCCGATGAAGACGGCCAGACCGGCGACGGCGACCAGCGCGCAGAAGGAGCCGAGGCCGACCGCGAACGGGTTGCCGAAGCGGGCCGTGAGGCTGGCCGTCGCGAGCTGGGACGCGTCGCCCCACTCGGCGGCGAAGAGCACGCCGAACGACGTCAGCGCGGAGCGGAGGAAGGTCGCGGGGCCGGGGCCGGAACGCGAGGCGTCCTCTCCGCCGTCCTTGGCGGGACTGAACCCTTCGCGAAGAAGCATGTACGCGCCGACACCGAACATCGCGGCGACGATCGTGGTCACCAGCGCCTCCGGCAGCAATGTGAGCACACTGCCGAACGTGGCCGCGATCGCGGATTGCACGGCGAATGCGGCGGTGACGCCGACGAATACCGGCCACGCGCGGAAACGAGTGGTGAGAACCAAAGTGGCGACGAGGGTCTTGTCCGGCAGCTCCACGGCCAGTACCAGGCCGAACGCGCTGATCAGCGCCAGCATCGAGCTAGACATGATGGTTCTTCACCCCTTTCACTGCAACGATAAAGGGGCGATTCAGAGAAAGGCAAGCTGATGGCTTTTCCGAATCGGTCGGCATGCGCGGGCGAATTGTATTCCTCGGTCGGGCGGAATTGAGTTTTCGGCAAACCGAATTCTTTTTTCAGGCTTCGCTGGTAGCGTCGCCGGGCATGGACGAGAGAGCGCGGATCGACGACGTGTGCAGGCGCCTGCAGGACCACTACGTGTTCCCCGACGTCGCCGAGAAGCTGACGGTGTTGCTACGGGCGAGGCTGAGTGACGGCGCGTACGCGGGGCTCGACGATCAGGCGTTCGCCGTCGCGGTCACCGGAGACCTGCAGTCGGTCAACGGGGACAAACATCTGCGGCTGCGGCACCACGTCGACCCGCTGCCCGAGGTGGAGGGGGAGTCGTACGATCCCGAGGAATTCCGCCGTGAGGCGGAGTTGAACTGCCACGGCATCGCGTCGGCGCGGCGGCTGGCCGGGAACGTCGGCTACCTGGAGACCAAGCTGTTCTACGAGCCGGATATCGCGGGTGAGGCCCTCGCCGCGGCGATGACGCTGCTCGCGACCACCGACGCGCTGCTCATCGACGTCCGGGAGAACCGGGGCGGCGACCCGTCTACGGTCGCGCTGCTGATCAGCTACCTGGTGGGCGAGCCCGTCCACTTCAACAGCATCTATCTGCGCGACGGCGACGTGACGAACCAGTTCTGGACGCAGCCGTACGTGCCGGGTCGGAAGTTCGGCCCGGACAAGCCGGTGTGGGTGCTGACCGGGCCGACGACGTTCTCCGGTGCCGAGGACCTGAGCTATTCGCTGCAGCAACTGGGGCGGGCGAAGACGGTGGGCGCGGTCACCGGCGGCGGGGCGAATCCGCGGAAGCAGTTCACAGTGGACACCCATCTGGATGTCACCGTCCCGGGTGGACGGGCCGTGAACCCGGTCACGGGGACCAACTGGGAAGGCGTCGGTGTCCAGCCCGACATCGCCGTCGATGTCGAGGCCGCTTTCGACACGGCGTACGCGTTGGCGCTGGCCCACGTGCTGACGCTGGGGGACACGGGCTTGCGGCGGCAGGTCGCCGACGAGGCGCGTCTCACGCTCGCGAGCCTCGGCTGACCAGGGCGCGGGACCTACGTCCCGGCGAGATCGGGACCACTTGAACTGGCGGGCTCATCGGGCGTTGAGCAGGCTTGAGGCGTGGAGGTTCTCGATCTCGCTCGGTGGCAGTTCGGCATAACCACCGTCTATCACTTCCTGATGGTCCCGCTGACCATCGGGCTTTCGGTCCTGGTCGCCGGGATGCAGACGGCGTGGGTCCGCACGGGTGACGTGCGCTATCTGAAGATGACCAAGTTCTGGGGGAAGCTCCTGCTGGTCAACTTCGCGATGGGCGTGGTCACCGGCATCGTGCAGGAGTTCCAGTTCGGGATGAACTGGAGCGCGTACTCGCGGTTCGTCGGCGACGTGTTCGGCGCGCCGCTGGCGATGGAAGGGCTCGTCGCGTTCTTCGTCGAGTCGACCTTCCTGGGGCTGTGGATCTTCGGCTGGGACAAACTGCCGAAGAAGGTCCACCTGGCGTGCGCGTGGGCGTATTCGCTGGCGACCGTGGCGTCCGCGTACTTCATCCTGGCGGCGAACTCGTGGATGCAGCATCCGGTCGGGGTCGAGTTCGTCGACGGGAAGCCGACGATGAACTCGATCTGGGCGGTGCTGACGAACAACACCGCGCTGGCCGCGATCCCGCACACTCTCGCCGGTGCCTTCTCGGTGGCGGCGGCGTTCCTGGTCGGTGTGGCCGGCTGGCAGCTGTGGCGCAAGCGTTCGGAGGACGACGAGCACCGCGCGGTGTGGCGTTCGTCGTTGCGTCTCGGCGGCTGGACCGGTGTGGTGGCGTTCGCGGTGCTGGCGATCACCGGCGACGTGCAGGGCAAGCTGATGTTCGAGCAGCAGCCGATGAAGATGGCCTCGGCGGAAGCGTTGTGCCATACGGAGAAACCGGCGAGCTTCTCGATCATCGCGATCGGCGACGTGCGGAACGCGAACTGCGAGGACGTCAAGACGTTCACCGTGCCCGCGCTGCTCTCGTTCCTGGCGCACAACGACTTCACGACCGAGGTCAAGGGCGTGGAGAACCTGATCACCGAGTATCAGGCGAAGTACGGCACGAACTACCCGGACGACCCGCAGCTCGGCTCGCTCGCGGGCAAGCCGATCGACTACGTGCCCAGCCTGCCGGTGACCTACTGGGGCTTCCGCGCGATGATCGGCTTCGGCGCGATCTCGGCCGGGATCGGGGTGCTCGCGCTGTGGCTGACCCGGCGCGGACGGATCCCCGGGCAACGCTGGTTCCCGTGGCTCGTGCTCGGCGGGATCGCGACGCCGTTCATCGGCAACAGCGCCGGCTGGATCTTCACCGAGATGGGCCGTCAGCCGTTCGTGGTGGTGCCGAACCCGACCGGTGTCGACGGGGTGTGGATGTTCACCGCGCAGGCGGTCTCGAAGTTGTCCACAGGCGAGGTGTGGACTTCGCTGATCGCTCTGACGACCGTCTACGCGGCGCTCGGCGTCGTCGAGGTCTACCTGATGCGCAAGTACGTCCGCGGCGGCGTCGACGCCGTCATGCCACCCAAGAAACCGACCTCGACCAGTAAGAACAGCGACTCGGAAGGCGGTGACGGCGATGACGACGCGCTGGCCTTCGCCTACTGATCGCCTCTTACCCTCACGTACCCAGCCCCCCGCCCTTCCCGGGGGACGGCCCCGCACCCAGCGTATCGGGGGTATCGCTCGGGCGGGTTACCCACAGCCGATCTGTGGACAACTTGCGCGGTTGTGGATAACTCAGGGCGACCGGGGGACGTTCAGGCGGCCTGGAGCGGTGGAGGCGGGTTGCGAAAGCCACTTTCGCAACGCTCAAGGTTGCGAAAGTGGCTTTCGCAACCCCTTGGGCCGGCCACGCGCCGGGGCAAGCGCAGAGCCGCGCGACCGGGCCGGGCGGGCTGAAAGCGTCCTTCACCGCGTCGCACGCGGGCAAAGCGTCCTTCAGCCCCCGGAAGCCAGGAAAGTGAGCACCCGATGACCCTCGAAACGATCTGGTTCTGCGTCATCGCCCTGTTCTGGCTCGGGTACCTCTTCCTCGAAGGTTTCGACTTCGGCGTCGGCATGCTCATGCCGGTCCTCGCGAAGGACAACACCGAGCGCCGCGTCATGGTCAACACGATCGGCCCCGTCTGGGACGGCAACGAGGTCTGGCTGATCGTCGCCGGCGGCGCGATGTTCGCCGCCTTCCCCGGCTGGTACGCGTCGCTGTTCTCGGCCGCGTACCTCCCGCTCCTGGTGGTCCTGCTCGCGCTCATCGGCCGCGGCGTCGCGTTCGAGTACCGCGGCAAGGTCGACTCCGACCGCTGGCGCCGCAACTGGGACCGCGTCATCGGCATCGGCTCGTGGATCCCGCCGTTCGGCGTCGGTCTGCTGCTCGCCACCACCGTCCTCGGTCTCCCGCTCGACGCCGACGGCAACCGGGTCGGCGGCCCGTTCGCCGCGCTCAGCCTCGAAACGCTGCTCGGCGCGATCGCGGTCGTCGGGTTCTCGCTGGTCCACGGCGCCGCGTTCCTCGCCCTCAAAACCGAAGGCGACCTCCGGCACCGCGCGCGGAACCTCGCCACCCGCCTGCTCCCGGTCGCCCTGCTGCCGTTGCTCGCGTTCCTCATCGTCGTGCAACTGCGCTCGGGCGACCTGTGGACACTGCTCCTCATCGGTCTCGCCGTCGTCGCGGCCGTCGTCGCGTGGTTCCGGATCCGCATGGGCCGCGAAGGCCAGGCGTTCGCCGCGCTCGGCGGAGTGATCGCGGCTTCCGCGGTCGCGATCTTCGTCGCGCTGTACCCGAACGTCCTGCCGTCCACTTTGGACGCCGCCAACACGTTGACGATCGCGGGCGAGGCATCGAGCCCGTACACCCTGACCGTGATGACCTGGGTCGCGCTGTTCGGCGCCCCGGCCGTCCTGATCTACCAGGGCTGGACGTACTGGGTGTTCCGCAAGCGCATCGGCACCCGGCACATCCCACCGGTGCACGCACCATGACCGAACTTCCCGGCCGCGACACCCTTTCCGCCACGGAGTCCACAATGGACCCAGCGCGACCGGGGAAGGGTCCGCTCGGCGCGCTGGCTCCACTTTCGAGTGCGGCGCGCCGGGCGTTGATCCTCAGTGGAATCCTCTCTTTCGTAAACGCGCTTTTGCTGGTGGGACAGGCGTTCCTGCTGGCCGACGTCCTCTCCGCGGTCGTCCGCGGAACACCGGGGGACCGCACCGCCCAGCTGGCCGTGCTGCTCGCGCTCGTCGCAGGGCGCGCGTCGACCGGCTGGGCGGTGCGGATCGTTTCCGTTCGCGCGGCCGCCCGCGCGAAGGAGGAGTTGCGCGCCAAAGCCCTCGACCACGCCTTGAAACTCGGCCCGGAATGGATCGCCCGCCGCGGCCACGGCGAGCTGACGTCGTTGACCACCAAGGGACTCGACGCGCTCGACGCCTACTTCACCCAATACCTCCCGGCCCTGGTGACCGCCGCGATCGTGCCGCTCGCCGCCGGTGTCGCGATCCTGTTCGCCGACTGGCCGTCGGCCCTGCTCGTCGTGATCACCGTGCCGCTGGTGCCGTTGTTCGCCATCCTGATCGGCAAGCACACCGCCGAACGGGTCGCCGAAGCCGCCGACGCCGAACAACGGTTGTCCGGGCATCTGCTGGAACTCGTTCGCGCGCTGCCGATCCTCAGCGCGTTCCGCCGCGCCGGGGCACAGGCCGAGACGGTCCGGAAGATCTCCGAACGTCATCGCCGGACCACGCTCAAGACGTTGAAGGTCGCGTTCGCGTCGGCTTTCGCGCTCGAACTGATCGCGACGCTCTCGGTCGCGCTGGTCGCGGTCGTCATCGGTGTCCGGCTCGTCTCCGGCGAACTGTCGCTGGCCATCGGGCTCGGCGTGCTGATCCTGGTGCCGGAGTGCTACCAGCCGCTGCGCGCGGTCGGCGCCGCCTTCCACGCCAGCGAGGACGGCGTCGAAGCCGTGCGCCGGGTCGCGGACGTTCTCGCGGAACCTTTGCCGCCTAACGGTTCCGAGACACCGGCCAAGGGTGAGGTTCACGTCGGCAGCCTGCGTGTCGCCAGGCGCGGCGGATTCGCCCCCGACGGCGAGACGTTCATCGCCCGGCCCGGCGAGATCACCTGGCTGCGCGCGCCCAGCGGCGGTGGCAAGTCGACGACGCTCGCCACGTTGCTCGGTTTCGTGCAGGCCCACGACGGGACGATCACCGTCGGCGGCACCGACCTCGCCGACGCCGACCTGACGAGCTGGCGTGAAAGCGTCGCCTGGGTGCCGCAGTCGCCGGTGTTCGGCGGAGGCACGGTCCTCGACGAGGTCGGGGCGGAGGACATCCTCGGCGAACTCGGGCTCACGGGGCTCGCCGACCGGCCGGTTTCGAAGCTGTCGCAGGGACAACGCCAGCGTGTCGCGGTGGCGCGGGCCCTGGTGCGGGTCCGGTCGGGCGCGTGGCTGCTGCTGCTCGACGAACCCACCGCGCACCTCGACGAGGTCAACGCGGCGCGTGTCACGGCCGCCGTCCGCAGGGCCGTCGACGGCGGTGCCGCCGCGATCATCGCCGCCCACGAACGCGGCTCCGGTATCGACGTGTCGACCATGGCAGGCGGCGAAATCGGAACCACCGAGGAAGCCCGGCAAATCCGGCCGCTGCCTTGGCGTGAACTGCTGCACCCCAGGTTCTTCGGTGGCGCGTTGCTCGGTGCCGCCGCACTGCTCGCCGGGGTCGCGCTGACCGCGCTTTCGGGCTGGTTGATCGCCAAGGCGTCGCAACAGCCGCCGATCCTGACTCTGACGGTGATGATCGTCGGCGTGCGAACGTTCGGCCTCGGCCGCGCGGGGCTGCGTTACCTCGAACGGCTGGTCACGCACGACGCCGCGTTCCGGATCGCCGGAAGCCTGCGCGTCCGGCTGTGGGAGTCGCTGGTGCGGCTCGGTCCGGCTCGGGCGCTTCGGGCGGGTGAAGAGCAGCGTCGGCTGGTCGGCGACACCGACACCGTGCGTGACCTGCTCCCGCGCGTGATCACTCCGCTGATCGTGGTCGCGTTGGTGGCCGTCGGCGCGGTCGCGGTCCAGGCCGCGGTGCTGCCCGAAGCCGGGCTCGCGTTGGCGGCGGCCGTGCTGGTGAGCGCGTTCGCGCCGCTGCTCGCGCTCCGGGCGGAACGCCGCGCGACCAGTGCGCTGGCCGCCGGACGGCGTTCGGTGTCGGCGCAGGTGCTGAGCCTGTTCGAGGCCGCCGCCGAACTGATCGCGTACGGGGCCGACAAAGAGCGTCGTCGACGGATCGCCACGACCGACGCCGCCCTGACCGCCGAAGCCCGACGGCAGGCCTTCGGCGGCGGCGCGGCCGATGCCCTGATCATCCTGGCGACAGGGGCCGCCACCGTCGTGAGCACCGGATTCGCCGTGAGCGCCGTCGCCGCCGGCGCGCTGAACCCGGTCCTCGCGCCGGTGGTCGCCCTGGTGCCGCTGGCACTGGCGGAGGTCTTCTCCCTTCTTCCGCCCGCCGCGCAGCACTGGGACACCCTGCGCCAGGCCCGTCTGCGCCTCGCCGCGTGCGATGAAGGACTCCTTCATCGCAAAATCTGCAATAAAGGAGTCCTTCATCGCGCCGGCGGGGTGCGGATCCGGAACGCCGACCTCGGCTGGCCCGGCACCGAGCACCCGGTCCTCACGGGTGTCGACCTCGACATCGCGCCCGGCACGCACGTCGCCGTCGTCGGCCCGAGCGGCGCCGGGAAGTCGACGCTCGTCGCTGCCTTGCTCGGTTTTCTCCAGCCGAGCAAGGGCGACGTCGCCGCGCCCGAGAACGTCGCCTGGGCGCCCCAGGAACCGATGCTCGTCTCGACCACGGTCGCCGAGAACCTGCGCCTCGCCAAACCGACGGCGTCCGAGGCCGACCTGCGGAAAGCGTTGTACGAAGCCGTTCTCGAAGACGTCGAGCTCACCACGATGCTCGACAGCGCCGGTGCCGGTCTCTCGGGCGGGCAGGCGCAGCGGGTCGCACTGGCGCGGGCCGTACTCGGCGCCGAGCAGGCCGATCTCGTCCTGCTCGACGAGCCCACCGCCCATCTCGACGAGCCGACCGCGCGCACCGTCCGCGAACGGCTCGGCGAGGCGCTCGCCGGGAAAACCGTCGTCCATGTCACGCATCACGCCGCCGAAGCCGAAGAAGCGGACGTGATCCTGGAGGTCCGAGAGGGCCGCGTCACAGCGCGCGCGTTGGCCGGAGCCGACTAATGTCGATAGCGCTCATGGATCCCACGCTTGCCGCGCGCGCACTGTCCGCCGCCACCGAGATCACAGGCACCGCCCTGTCCGGCGACGACCCGGGTGACGTGCTGGAGACCGTGGTCGCCCGCGCCGTCGAACTGGCCGAGGCCGACCTCGGTCTCGTCATGGTGCGCGCGGACGACGGCCAGGTGGTCGCGGAGGCCGCGCACGGGGCCACCACCCAGGGCCTGCGAGGGCTGGCCTTTTCCGCGGATTCCGCGGCGGGCCAGGTCGCGCGCGGCGGGGAGCCGGTGGTCAGCGAGGACTTCACCGTCGATCCCCGCACGGCGCCGTTCGTGCCGCCGGAACTCCAGGGCTTCGGGCCTTTCGCCGCTTCGGCGTTCGGCGCGGGCGGGCGCGTCCTCGGCGCGCTCACCGTGTACCGCCGCCACGGCGGGGAACCGTTCTCCGCCAGCACGGTCGAGGTGCTCACCGCGTTCGCCGCGCAGGCCGGCGTGGTGCTCGCGCTCGCGGAGGGCGCCAACGCCCGCCACCGCGTGACCCTCTACCAGGAGCGCGAACGTATCGCGCGCGAACTGCACGACGTCATCGTGCAGCGCCTTTACGGCGCCGGGATGCAGCTCGACCGCGTCCGCAAGAACATGCGGAAACGCTTCGCGCAGGCCGACGGCGCGCGGCTGTCCGAGGCGATCGACCAGCTCGACCAGACCATCGAAGAGATCCGCGGCACCGTGCGCGCCCTGCGCAGCCCGGAACCCGCGAACGAGACCGTCACCGCGACCGACCTCGCCGAGTCCGCGCGAGGCGAGGTGCGCATCGCGGGCGAGCTGCTCGGCTACCCGCCGACCCTCGAACTGTCGGGAGAGCTCGCCGACATCCCCGCCGAACAGGCGGACCACATCCGCGCCGCCCTGCGCGAGGCACTGTCCAATGTGGTCAGACACTCCGGGGCGAGCGAGACCCGCGTGACGCTCAGCCGCGACGCGGAAGGCGTCAAACTCCGCGTGCGGGACAACGGATCCGGCGTCCCGCAGGGGGTCGCCAAACGCGGTCTGCGTCATCTCGCCGAACGCGCGACGACGTCGGGCGGGCGCTTTTCGATCAATTCTTCCCCGAGTTTGGGGACTTTGGTCGCTTTCGACGTTCCGCTCGATCAAACCGTGTGAAATTAACGGCTGGCGTTTCCGATTAATCCGTAACAGCTGGGGTCCGCACGCGACTCTATGTGCATCGAACGCGCCCCGAGCGCGGATTCCCAGCGAAAGGACTCGTCATGTCCTCGGTTCGTCGCGCCCTCGGCACGGCCGCCATCCTTGCCGGATTCTCCTTGTTCGGCCCCGCTTCCGTCGCTTTCGCGCTCGCCGAAGCGCCCGCGATCGCCGATCTGGACTGCGGTGATTTCAAGTATCAAGAAGACGCGCAGGCCGTGCTCGACAAAGATCGCTCCGATCCGCATCGCCTGGACGAAGACGGCGACGGAATCGCTTGCGAAAGGCTTCCCAAACGGGGGACTCCGCCGATCGTGACGAGCACGCCGACCCTTCCGTCGATCACCACGGAAACGCGGGCGCCGCAGTTCAAGGACAAGGATTGCGCCGATTTCCCCTCGCAAGCCGCCGCGCAGGCCGAGCTCAAGAAGAACCCGCGAGACCCGCACAAGCTCGACGCCGATCACGACGGGTACGCCTGCGAATCCCGGTTCGGCGAACCCGCGAAATCCGGCCAGGTGAAGGTCAAACCCGTCGGTGGCGTCGCGACCGGTGGCGGGGAGGCCGTCGAAAGCAACGGTGGGTTCCTGGAGGTCGCCGCGGTCGCGCTGACCGGCACCGCCTTGCTGACCGTGTCGGTCGCGGGCGCGTCCCTGGTCCTTCGGCGGCGTGCGGAGCGATGATCCGGCCTTCCTGGCGCCGGTGGCCGGTTCCGCTGGTCGTCGGCACGCTCCTCGGGGTGGTGCTCGCGGCCGCGCTGACCGCGTGCGCCGTCCCTCCATCGGGCAAGGTTGCCTCGCCCGCGTCGCCGCCGACGATCTCCGCGGCGGCGCCTTCGACCACGGTGATCCCGCCGGTCTCGCCGCTCGCGCCCGCGAAACCGGCGAGGCTCGAGATCCCGGCGATCGGCGTCCGCACCGGCGAGATCGTCGACCTCGGCCTGGCCGGTGACGGCACCCTGCAGGTGCCGCACGACGCGATCACCACCGGCTGGTTCACCGGTGGCCCGGCGCCGGGCGAGGTCGGGCCCGCCGTCCTCGCCGGGCACGTCGACTACAAGAAGGTCCCCGGCGTTTTCGTCCGGCTCAAGGAACTGAAGGCCGGCGACGAGGCACTCGTGCATCGCGAGGACGGGATCACCGCGGTGTTCACCGTGTACGCGGTCGAGCGGCATCCGAAGGCGTCCTTCCCCACGGAGAAGGTCTACGGCGACACGACCGGGCCCGAACTGCGGCTGATCACCTGCGGCGGGGATTTCGACTCCTCGACCGGCAACTATCTCGACAACGTCGTCGCCTTCGCGAAATTGACGCGCGTTTAGATTCTCCGGATGCGCACCGTCTACGTCGTCACGCATCCGGAGGCCACGCACCACGTCGATCGCCTGGTGGGCGGGTGGTACGACTCCGAACTCACGCCCGAGGGCGAACGCGCGGCCGTCGCCGTCGCCGAGTCGCTGCGCGCGAAGGTGCCGGACGAGGTGGAGCTCTATGCCTCGGATCTGCGCCGCACCGCGCGCACCGCGGAACTGATCGGCGAACGGCTCGGCGTGACCCCCGTCCTGGACCGGCGGCTGCGCGAGAAGTCGTATGGGGAAGCCGGCGGCAAACCGCGGGCGTGGCTGGACAGCCGGTTCGTCCCGCCGCCCGCCGTCGGCGAGCGGCTGGGACACGACGAAGGAATCCCCGGCGCCGAAACGAAAGGCGCGATGGCGGCGAGGGTCTACGCGGCCATGGAGTCGATCCTGGAGAGCCCGTGTGGGCACCAGATCGTCGTCACGCACGGTGGCGCGCTCACCTTCGTGATCGCCGCGTGGATCCGGATGCCGCTCGAATCGGCCGGGTACGTCGACTTCCGCGGTTCACCCGGCAGCGTCACCGTGCTGCGTGAGGACGACTACTTCCACAACCGGCAGGTCGTCACCCTCGCCGGGAAATGACAGGATCTCCCCGGACAGTCGAAGACCATGTGGGGAGATGACATGCCGAGGTTCCTGCGAGCCGTGGCCCTTGCCGCCGCCGTGGCGGTCGTACCGGTGGCCGTGCCCGGCGCGGCGATCGCCTCGACCGCGTCACCTTGTCCGCAGCTGAGGTTGGCCGACCATTGGTACGGCGACAACGCGGCGAAGATCCAGCAGGTCATCTGCGGCAAGAAGCACGGCGAGCGTCCGGTCGCCGTGTTCGATTGGGACAACACGGTCATCAAGAACGACATCTCCGACCAGACCGTCTTCTGGATGATCCGGCACGACAAGGTCCTCCAGCCGCGCGACCAGGACTGGCGCACGACCAGCCGCTACATGACCGATGCCGGCGCGAAAGCGCTGAGCAAGGCGTGCGGTACCGCCACCCCGGCCGGGAAACCACTTCCCACCAGCAAGAACATCGCCTGCGCCGATGAGCTCCTGTCGGTGCGGAAGAGCGCGAAGACGACCACCGGCGAAGAGGTCTTCGCGGGCAACAACCGGCGGTACATGGAGGCGGCCTACGCCTGGGTCGCGCAGATCAACGCCGGATACCGCCCGGACGAGGTCCGCGCGATCGCCCGGCAGGCCAGGGCCGCGGCGCTGCTGGCGCCGATCGGGGCGACCCAGAAGGTCGGTTCGAGCACGCAGGTCGCGTGGATCCGGTACTACCCGGAGATCAAGGACCTGATCTCGACGCTCACCAAGGCGGGCTTCTCGACCTGGGTCGTTTCCGCCTCACCCAAGGAATTCGCGGACGTCTGGGGTTCCGCCGTCGGCATCCCGCCGAGCCGCACGCTGGGGATCTACTCGCAGACCACGAACGGCCGGATCAACGGACACCTCGAAGGCTGCGGCGGGCACGCCGACGGCGCCGACGAGATCATGACCTACATCGACGGCAAACGGTGCTACATCAACGAACGCATCCTCGGGATCCGCGGCGCGAAGGCAATGGAACCGGCCCCGGCGGACAAGCGGCAGGCGCTCGCCGGCGGCGACGCGACCACCGACGTCACCATGCTGCGCGACGCCACCGGAGTCCGCGTCACGCTCAACCGCAACAAGGACGAGCTGATGTGCCGCGCCTACGACAACGCGGACGGGAAATGGGCGGTGAACCCGATGTTCATCGAGCCCTTCCCGGCGCTGAGCCGCACCTATCCGTGCTCGACGACGGCGTACGAAAACGCCGACGGCACACACGGTCCGGTGCTGCGCGACGACGGCACGGTCATCCCGGATCAGCGGGACACCGTGCACCCCTGAGCGGGTTCACGATGCGTGACGCTCGGTCGCCCCGCTGCTACCGTGGCGTTCTTGGCTGAGTGAGGGGGAGGCCGTGGTTGACCTGTTGCAGGTCGTCGTGGACGAAGCCGCGAAGGCGGCCGCGACCTCGGCGGTGGGCGCCGTGTCCACGGCCGGGCGGAACGTGGTGTCCCTGCTCAAGGAACGGCTCGGGACCGGTGATTCCGGAAAGGACGCGCTGAGTTCCCGTGCCCTCGCCGCCGCCCGCGCGGACAAGGAATGGGCGGATCGCCTGATCGAAGCGGTGTCGGAACTCCATTCCGAAAACGCGTCGACGGCCACGGCCGGTATCGAGAACTTCCGCAACCACTTGGCCATCCTCGCCGACCCGCCGCGGACGGGGCTGAAACTGATCGTCGGCCCCGGCGGTTCGGGTAAGACCGAACTCGCCCGCCAGATCGCCGACCGGGTCCAAGCGGACTTCCCGTCGGGCCGGGTCGAAGTGTCGCTCGCCCGGTATCGCGACGGCGACGAATTCGACGCCGCGGCCGTGAAGCGGTACGTGCTCGAGGAATTCGGGATTCCCCGCGGCGAGATCCCGGTCGACGACGAACAACTGGACCGGCAGTTCCTGTCGGTGCTGGTCACCAGGTCGTTCGTGCTGATCCTGGACGACGTCGAGCTGGCGGCCGAACTGGCCTTGTTCACCCGCTTCCGCACCAGCCTCGTGCTGGCGACGGCTTCGCGGTACGGCCGCGAGCTGAAGGCGTGCGATCCCCATGCCATCGAGCTCCGGGGGCTCGACCAAGAGGGTGCGCGGCAGCTGCTCACCGACTTCTGCGGCAAGGTCCGGCCATCGGAGGAACCGGTCGAGAGCGATCTGCTGATCGGGCTCTGCGACCGGATGCCGCTCGCACTCCGCGAGGTCGGCGTCACCCTGGCCGGTCGCGCCGGGGAGACCAGGCCGGTCGCCGCGCTGCTCGACGAGTACCGCGCGACCGGCGTCGTCGACGCCGAAGGTGTCATCCAGGACTCCCTGCGGCGGACGTTCGCTCGGCTGTCGGACGCCGCCGTCGAGGCCTGCGCTCTGCTGGCAGAGCATCCCGGCGGGTTCTTCACCAGGGCCACCGCGGCGGCGATGACCGGCGACGCGAAGGTCCTCGACGAACTGATCGCCGCGCAGCTGACCCATCAGTTCGGTGATTGGTATTCGCTGACAATCCTGGTGGGGCAGTACGCGCGCGGGCTGACGGCGGATCGGAACGCGGGCTTCGACCGTCTGCTCGCCCATGTCCGGGACACCGCGGTCGCGGCGGATTTCCGCGAGAACCCCCAGCGACTGCGCACCTACGTCGTTCCCTCGAAGCGGACTTGGGACCTGCCGGTCGATCACATCGATTGGCTGGAGTGGCATCGCACGCTGATCGGCGAACTGGTGAAGCTCGCTTGGCTGCGCCATCGCCACAAGGAGGCCTTGCAGCTGGCCGGAGCCTTCGAAGCGCTCGTGAACAAACGGGGCTACTGGCGCGAATTCGTCGAGATCAGCGACTGGGCGGTGAAAGCCGTCGAAGCCGATAAGGACGCGAAGCCCGGTCAGCTGCCGCGGACACTGATGATGCGGGGCAAGGCCCGCTTCCTGGCTCGCTGGTTCCCCGCCGCGCGCGAGGATCTCGACAGGGCGGCCGAAATCCTCGCCGGTCCGGCGGTCGGCATCGCGGAACGCCGATGGCACACGCTGCGGGCGTCGCTGGCGGAGTTCCGGGGACGGTTCCACGAAGAGCACGCGGATCTGCTCGTCCATCGTCGGGCCGGGAAAGCGGAGATCGATCGGGAACTCGGGGAGGCCGCGCGGCAGCTCCGGCTCGCGTGCGCGATCAGCACCGAGCTCAAGGACGGTCCTGCGCTCGCCATCCATCCCAGAATGCTCGCCAACGTCCTGATCAAACTCGGCGAACCGAACGAGGCGATCGCCGTCCTCGGCACGATGAGCGCCGAAGGACGCAACCGGGCACGGGTGGAAATGGTCTATGCCAACGCTTATCTGGCGCTCGGCGAACTCTCCGAGGCGCGAGCGCGGTTCGCGTCCGCCTGGAATCAGCTGACGTCCCAGCGGGCCACGCAATACGCCTGGGAGCTCAGGGAACTGCAGGCGCGGCTGATGACCGCCGAGCGCGATCCCCGCGCGATCGACGTATGGGGGCGGCTCGCCTACGACGCCACCCAGATCGGTCACCCGCGAGCCGACCGGTACTTCACCGCACTCGAATCGTCACCGCCCGATCGCCGACGCTGAGCGGTTCGGCGGGCGGCAACCGGTCCAGATAAACCAGCGACGCGCCGATCAGCGGGTCGATCGTGCGGTCGGTCAAGGTCAGTTCCCGCCGGACACCGTCACGCGTGCGGACCAGGCACGTGCTCCGGCCGACGGTCGCCGCGGCCACGGCGGCGTCCGGCCACTGTCGGAGGATCTCCTCGGACCACCGGGGAAAGTGGTCGACGTCCTGATCGTCCAGCCTGCGGTAAACGATCCTCGCGGTGGACAGCTGCCGCAGCGTCGCCTGGGTTTCGTGCGCGACCAGGTGTTTGTTCGCGAGGTCGTGCCGACGGCCGGTGCTCGGGAACCGCATGATCTTCGTCGCCGCCCCGGCTTCCTCGGTGCCGACGACGAAGGTGGCGACTTCCCGCGGTTCGACGTCGGGCACGTCGTGGGGCGGGAAGGAGGCTTCGGTCGCGGGCTCGGAAAGCTTCATCAGCCGGTACAGCCGTGGCCGCAGCAGTTCGGCGGACAGGTCCGCGGCACCGACGGCCTGTTTCACCACGGCCGCGTGGTCACCGGGGCTGTGCCGCCGGATCGCGAGATCGATCTGAGGCCCCAGTGCCTCGTCCGGATCGAGCCGCGCGGTCCGTTCGGCGAGCGCCGCGATGGGGGAGCCGGGAACCACGGTCTCACCGCCGTCACCGATCAGGAGCAGGGGCCGGTCGACCGCGGCGGCGTACAGCGCCAGCGAACCGAAGTCCGAGATGACACACGAAGCGGCGGTGAGCGCGGCCTGCCAGCCGGCTTCGGGCGGAAGCACCTGGAGGCCCGCTTGGCGTGCCTCGGAGAGCCACGCGTCGACCTGCCAAGGGCTGTGGGCCGAGGTGATTCCCGGATGGAGCACGGCGCAGCAGCGATAGCCGTCGTACTCGAGCTCGGAGACCAGCCGCAGCGGGAGATCGGGCACCGTCCCCAGTAGTGAACCGGGACCCCAAGTGGAGGCGATGACCACCAGGGTGTGGCCGTGCGCCCCGAACGCGGCGCGGTACGCGGGGGCGCGATGGATGCCCGCGCGCAGGCGGTCATGGCACGGGTCGCCGACCATCACCGCGCGTGCCGCCGCTTCGGGACCGGCTTCCCGCAGGTGGGCGCGCTGCTCGGGATGGGAGAGCGCGACCATGGCGGGGACGACCCGGCCGTCGCGGACGAGCCGGTCCGGATTCATCCCGGCGACCGTCCGGCTCCGCGGGTAGTACTTCTGGTAGCCGATTCCATGGGGCACCAGGACGATCGGCGCGTCGAAGAGATGGAGATCGTCGTTCTCGCTCGCCGCGATCACCAGGTCGAAGCGGCTTTGGAGGGCCTGCCGCCACGGAACGACGGAGGCGCGGAGCGTGCCGAGGAATTCAGGAACGCCGGCGCCGAAGATCGCGGTGCTGTCCGCGTCGTAGGTGAAGACCAGCTGGAGCCGTCGATCGCTCTCGATCAGCGACAGGATGTCCAGCAACCTCGTCAGCGTCGTGACCGTGCGGACGACGACCAGGATCTTGCGTTCGACACCGATGGTGAGCCACTGGTCGAACTCGGGATCGACCGGGACCTTCGCCCAAAACGACGGGGGGGGGGTACCTTTTTCGCGCACTACCTGTCCCGGCGCGCGATCCATGCCGCGGCCTGCGTGCGGCGCTGCATGCCCAGCTTCGCGAGCACGGACGTCACGTAGTTCTTCACCGTCTTCTCGGCGAGGAACAGGCGCTCGGCGATCTCGCGGTTGGACATGCCCTGCCCGATCAGGTCCAGCACCTCGCGCTCGCGTTCGGTGAGGGAGCCGAGTTCGTCCTCGGGCGGATGCCGCAGCTTGTCGAGCACGCGCGCCGTCGACAGCGGGTCGAGCAACGACCGGCCCGCCGCGACCTCGCGGACCGCGTTGACGACGTCCTGGCCGCGGACCTGTTTCAGCAGGTACCCGGCCGCGCCCGCCATGATCGCGCCGACCATGGCCTCCTCGTCGTCGAACGCGGTCAGCATCAGGCACTGCGGCGGGTTCGGCTTCGAGCGCAGCTCGCGGCAGAGCGCGATGCCGTCGCCGTCGCCGAGCCGCACGTCGACCACGGCGACGTCCGGCTCGACGTGCATCGCCACGGCGAGGGCCTCGTCGACCCCGCTCGCTTCGGCGACGACCTCGATGTCGGGCTCGTCGGTGAGGAGGTCACGCAGACCGCGCCGCACCACCTCGTGGTCGTCGATGAGCAGCACCTGGATCGGCATACCCCCACGTTACTTCGTCGCCTTGGCGACCATCCCTTCCACCAGCGCCGACGGCAGCCCGGCCCGTTCGCCGAGCCAGCGCACCCACTTCGGCAGCAGCGCCTGCGCGGCACGGCGGACGGGGTCGTCCGCCCAGTCGCCGATCAGCGCGGTGACATGATCGAGCCGGTCCGGGGATACCGCGAACCAGGTGGCCGGGATGACGCCCTCCATCCACTCGGCGGCCAGCTCTTCGACCACCAGATCGTCGGGCTCGTTGCCGAAGGTCTCGAGGTGCCAGGCGTTGAAGGGGACGGTCATCACCGGCGGGTCGATGTCCGAGTAATAGGAGCGGATCGGCGGCAACCGCAGGCCGCGGTTCTTCAGCGCGGTATCGAGAGTCAGGTACCGCCGTTCGGCGCGGTACCAATTGTCCAGGATGGTGCGCGATTCGTCGCCGAGGATGTCCAGCGAGCGGTTGACGAGACCTTCCAGGCGTCCCGGGTCCGTGACCGGCTCGGGCTCCGCCGTCCCGCCGAAACGCTTCCGCCATGCTTCGGCCGCTTGATCGAGCGAGTCGTGGACGCCGCCGCCGACTAGGCGGGGAATCCACGACGTGTCGATTTCGAACTCGTACACCGTTGTGGCCGCGTCACTGGGGTAGGAGAACGTCGCGAACACGCCGAGGCGCGTTCCGTAGACATCCTGGAGTTCCCAGACGTCGCCGGTCGCCTTGATCTTCGCGGCCAGCCGGGGCCATTCGGGCAGGACTTCCGACCGTAATGCCTTCCGCAGCCTGCTCACGCTCGCGCGCACGAACGACTCGAAGCCCGGTGGGGAGATCGCGCTCATCCCCTGCAGCAGCAGCCAATGCTCCTGGCGAGGCTCCACGTTCGACACCGCGAGCACGACGGCTTCGAAGAACAGGTCGAAGTCGAGGCCGTTGTTCGCGCCCTGAATCGCCCGGTGCAGCTCGGCTCCGAGCAGCGAGGCAGTCGCCTCCTCGAGTTCGCGGGGGCCTTGCGCCTTCAGGAGAACGCCGGCCTCGGCGAGGACGATCTCGATCGCCCCCGGCATCCAATCCGGCAGGGCCGAAGGCTCCATGGCCTGCGCCTTCTGCGCCCCTACCGGCTTCTTGTTCTTCTTCGGCTTCCGGCCACGTGATACGGGCATACCCGCACGTTACTTCGGGGCCGCCCAGTAAATCGCCTTGGCCACCTGCGAGTACAAGCCCTTCGGGTGATCACGGAACAGCGGTTCGGTGCCGAACAGCACCGCCCGCCCGCCGAGCCCGGTGGTCCCGGACACGACGGCGGCCTGGCCCGCTGCCTGCAGCGGCCCGCCGGTACCGTCGTCCCGCGTCCGCCAATGCCCCGCGACCAGGGGGTTCCCGCTCGCGTAGCGCTGCTCGACACTCACCGAGGAGCCGAGATCAGTGAACCAGAACGGCCCGTAGACGAACGAGTCCGGCAGGGCGCCGGCACCCACCGGGCCGGTTCCGTTGACGACCGAGACGACGCCGTTCCCGTCCTCCCAGCCCGCCACCGGACGTGCTTCGAGAAGTCCCACGTCCGTGTTGAACCGCGCGCCAGTGGCACCGCGGGTGACCACACCGCCGCGGGCGAGGAAGGCACGCAAACCGTCCTTCGCCGCCGGAGTGAGGTCGGTGTACCGCAGTCCGGAAGAGACGAACAGCAGGTCCACCCGTGACCAGTCGAAGCCCGCGTTGAGCACCGCCGCCGACACCGGCCGCACGTCGAAGCCCATGTCCCGCAGTGCTTTCAGCTCGTCCGCCCCGACGGCGGCCGCGATCGTCTTGCGGCTCAACGGGGTCGCCGTCCCGCGTGCCTCGGTGAATCGGACGCCGTAGCGGTCCGCCACCTCCGCGGCGGCAGGGCGTGCCGACGCCGGAACGACGATCGTGCCGTCGTCCGTACGGCCGAGGGCGAGGCCTCGGTTCAGCAGGTCGTTGACCGCGCTGACGTCCTTGGCGTCGACCAGCTTCAGCGCGAGGTCCCGGCCGGGCGCGGCGTCGATGCCACCGGTCGGCGACGCCGCGACGACGTCGTGCGTACGGACGTCGAGCCTGCCCTGCTTCACGATGTCGACCGACGCGCCCCAGAGCAGGCGATGGCTCCAGCCGGAGATGTCGTACATGACCGGCACCTTCGCCGAGATGTCGCTGCCCTGCTCCAGCATCACGTTCGCCAGCCCGCGTTTCGGCTGGTGCATGTCGACCACGTACGAACCGGCCGGATAGCGGCGTCCCGCCAGCGAGAACGGGCGATCGGCCTGCCGCACCCGGACGTCGTTGGCCACCAGATGGTCGACCAGCCGGGAAGCGGCGACGGCCGACCGCTGGTCGGCGCCGGCGGGGATGACGTACGCGCGCGGGAACTCCGTGCGGTAGCGGTCTTCCGGCCCGAAGCCGGGCACGAAGCCGTCGGGGATCTCGCGCTGCGCTTCACCGGCCGTGCCGCGGCGGAACATCTCGATCTGGTTCGCGATGAGCTCGCCGCGGTTGCGGTCGACGTAGTTCAGCGTGCTGCCGATGGTGGCCTCGACGACCTCGGTGTTGATCACCGCGCGCCGCTGGAGCTCCGTCACCGGCTGCGTTTCGTAGTCCGCGTTGTTCACCCGCATCGGGATTTCGATCGTGAAGGACACCGCGCCGTGGTACATCGCGTACTGGGCGGTGTAGATCGGCGCCCAGCCGTCCCAGCTGCCGGGGTCGTAGTCGCGGAACGGGATCTCGGGCTTCGCCGTCTCAGGCCGTCCAAGGGCCTTGACCGCCTGCTCCATGCCGAGCCCGTTGGCGTAGCCGTGCTTGATGTAGAGGTCGAAGTCGTAGTTCTGGCCGTGCGGCGGCGTGGTGGGCTCGATGAGCGTGTTCGCGACGTAGCCGTGTTCGTCCAGCATCATCAGCGGCTGCTTGCCGATCGCGATCCCGCGCATGGCCCGCACTTCGGGCTGAGACGCGGTGACGAAGTCGCGGTTGGGGTCGAAGCCCTGCGACGTCTGCCGCGTGCCGGCGACGCGGCCGTCCGGATTGGCCGTGACGTTGAAGTAGAAGCGGTTCCGCTTCAGCAGTTCGACGGTTTTGGGATCGTTCGACGTCGCCAGCTTCTCGATGACGCGGAGCGCGCCGTCGGTGCCTTCCCATTCGTTGCCGTGGATGTTGTTGTTGATCCACACCGGCGCCTTGTAACCGTGGCGCAGGAACGGGTCGCGCGCGGCCCGCGCCGGGTCGTTCTCGATGAGCGACCGCCAAGCGTCCTGCCGTCGCGTCTCGGACCGGCTCTCCGGCGCGGTCAGCGTCACCAGGTAGAGGTCGCGGCCGAGCCCGGACTGCCCGGCGATCTCGACCGAGATCCGGTCACTGCGCGCCTGCAACGCGTTCAGCTTCGGCGCGATCGCGTGATACGGCGCGAGCCCGAGTTTGATCGACTTGTCGGCCGTGTTCTCCGGATACACGCGCAGCTTCGTCTTGCGCGGATACCCCGAATGGTCACCCGCGACGTTCTCGCCCGCCGCGGCTCGCGCGACGCTCATCGGCTGGTCGGTCGCGGCGACCTCGTTGCGCTCCGGTCCGTTGCCGGGATCGCGATGCGGCGACGTCGGCGGTGGCGCCGCGTACGCAGGCGCGGCGACCGCGCTCAGTGACAGCATCAGGGCCAGGAACACGGTGCGAGCCGAACGCGACAAGGGCCACCTCCAGGGACGTCGGCACAGTGTTTCCGGTCGGCCGAACGGCCCACAAGACCCGAAAGGCGGCTAATCGGGCGCCGGGAACTACTTCTTCGGCTCGCAGGCGACGCCGTCGCCGTCTCGGTCGAGTTTGCGGTTGTAGCCGGGCTGCCCCGCGTACAACGGCGCCGCTCCGGCCGCTCGCACGGCGTCGCAGTTCGCGTAGGACACCGCCTTGGGCGGATCCGGTTCGGCCGCCGCGGGCGGCGGGGTGGACTTCTTCGTGGTGGGCTCGGCCCGGGTGATCGGCGGGGCGGCCGGCTGCTGCGGTGGCGCGACGGAGGTCGGTGGTGTGTCGATCTTGCCGAAGCAGGGCGGCCCCCAGAGCCCGTTCCCCGCCGTTCGCGCGGCGTCTTCGGCGGCCTGCAGCGCGGTACCGATGGTCTTCTCGACCGCCCTGCTCGCGAATTTCGCGTATCCCGCTTTGAGCGCGGTGGTGGCGTAGTCACCGCCGTTCACCATGCTCACCGATGCCAGCGGGACACCGGCCTCATCGGATACCGATCGAATGAAGACCTCTTGGCCGGTCAGTGTGTTCTTTGCCCACGTGAGGGCTTCCTCGGCGAAGCATCCGTTCGTATTCGGAGGGGTCGTCAAACCGAGGATCCTGACGATTTTCTCACCGTTGGGACCGGTCACCTTGACCGTGCCGGCGTCCACGATTTCGGCGATCCGGTAGGTGCTCGGAGCGGTGGCCGAGGAGGTCGGCGAGGGCGACGTCGTCTGTTCGGCACTTTTGGCCGCGACCGGCTGCTCTTGTTGTGGCTGAGGGGTTTTCCCGAACACGGCGCCGAGAACGAAAAGTACCGAAAAGGCGGCGAGGACGATCATCATCCAGCGGGGCATCCGCTTGTCGCGGGAGGGACCGGTGTGCATGGGCGTCCTCGGGATTCTTGCTTCGGGTGAGCTTCGCCGGTTTTTGTCGTTCCCCCGGCGAATGGTGTTACATGCTCGGCATTTCTGTCACGAAGCGGCCACGAACGGGTCACCGTCGGCATTCGGGCGTTACGCGAACGGTGACGTCACGATCCACCGGTAGACGCTTCGAGAAAAGGAAACGAAATGGCGGAGACAGTCGAAAATCTCGCGTTGACTCCAGACGGCCGGTTCGCCGCGGGGACGACTGAATTCACCGCCATCGACTTCGAGACCACCGGCCTGCACCCGGACACGTGGTCGAGGTCGCGGCCGTGCGCGTCCGGGCGGACGGCACGGTCCTGCGTGAGTTTTCGACGCTGGTCAATCCGGGCCCTGGCGTGGATCCCGGCCCCGCCCACGTGCACCGGATCACCCGCCGCGAGCTCGACGGCGCTCCCTATCTCGGCGAGGTACTGGGCGACTTCCTCGATGTCTGTCAGGGCAGTGTCCTGGTCGGACACAACCTGCCCTTCGAGGCGCGCTTCCTCGACGGGGAGTCCGGCAGGTTGGGCGCGCGGATCCCGGCGATGCCGGGCGTGTGCACGCTGGCCGCGGCCCGGCGCGCGCTGCGGTTGCCGAACTATCGCCTGGCCACGGTGGCCGAGGCGGTCGGCGTCGGTGAGTTCGCGGCGCACACGGCGCTCGCCGACGCCTACGTATGCGCCCGGATCGTGACGACGCTGGTGAACACGCACGGCCTCAGGTTCACGGAACGGCCGGTGTTCCCGGAATTGCCGCGATTCGCGCCCGCCACGCGTCTGTCGCCTCGTCGTGTAGTGGTGCCGAGCGGTGGCACCTGGATGGCGGATTTCGTCGACCGGGTACCCGAGGCCGCGTTCGGAGCCACCGGCTCGCTGCACGACGCCTACGTCGAGCTGCTCGGCAACGCCTTGGCGGACCGTCATATTTCGGACGACGAGGCGAGGGCACTCGGTGCTGCGGCCTCGGCGGCGGGGATGTCGGACACCGATCTGCACCGCGTGCACACCGGGTTCGTCAAGGCCATGCGCGAGCTCGCCGAAAGCGACGGAGTCATCACCGCAGAGGAAGAACGGGATCTGCGCGCCGTCGCGGCGGCTTTGCGAGTGCCCGAAACGCTGCACGGGCTCCGGGTCACCGGGGCCGCGTCCGGTGTGCGCCGTCGCGTCCTCGTTCTCGGCGACGGGCTGGCGGAGGATGATCTGCGCGCCGCAGTGCTCGACGCGGGCCTTCAGCTCGCGAAGAAGCTCACCGCGTCGGTGACCCATCTAGTGGTGGGCTCCGGAGTGCCCCCTACCGAGCCACGGATCGCCAGGGCGGGTGAACTCGGCGCGAAGGTGCTCGGAGTCGCCGAGGCGCGTGAAGTGCTGGGTCTCGTTCCGCGGCCGGCGCCCGTGTCGGCCCCGATCCCCGTGCCGCCGCCCGCCCCGGTCCCGGCTCCCGTGGCGTCGGTGCACCGGCCGGTCTACACCGCTGAACAGCCGACGGCTGCTTTCGTTCCTTATCCGCAGCCACCTGTTCCGCACGGGTACATACCGCCAGCGCCGTCCCCACCGTCGGTGAAGCTGTGGGGCGGCCGGGCCCTCATGGGGTTCGGGATGCTGCTCATGTTCATCACGGTGCTCGCGTTGTTCGGCGGCGCGGGGCTCGCCGCAGGCCTTTTCGTGGGCGTGCTGGGTGTCGGGGGCCTGCTCGGCGGCTGGCAGATCGCCGTCAGGGCTTGACGTCGGGCGCCGGGAACCGGTGCTCGTTCCGATCGATCTTGGCGTTGGCCGCCTCGATCAGGTCCACCCCGAGGCTGTTCGCCAGCTGGAGGAGGTACAGCGTGACGTCGGCGATCTCGTCGACGACGTTGTGCGCCAGCTCGGGGTCGGAGCGCCACTTCGCCGACTCCTCCGGGGTGAGCCATTGGAACAGCGAAGTCAGCTCGCCGACTTCGCCGGACAGCGCCATGACCAGGTTCTTCGGGGTGTGGAACGGTTCCCAGGCCCGTGCCGCGGCGAAGTCGCGGAGGCGCTGGTTGAGGTCGTCGAGAGTCACGTGCCGTGCCTACCAGATCGTCACGGTGCGCTAACGGCCGTATGGCGGACGAGCGTTGACGTGCAATTTGCACCTTGCCTAGCGTCGCTGGGCGTCGGGGAACGGATCCGGAAGGAAAGTCTTGACGTACCAGCGAAGCCTTCGCGCTCGCATGCTCTCCATCGCGTTCGTGCCGAGCGCGGCCTTGGTGCTCGTCGCGTTGTTCATCGGCGGATTCCTCGTCCAGCAGGCCATCCAGGACCGTGACGACGCCGAGGGCGGGGCGGTCATCATGGCCGAGGCGAGCCGGGGGATCGCGTCGCTGCAGCGCGAGCGGGCCGTCGCGCTGCGGGCGCCGGGCAGTCGTTCCGCCACCTACACCGCTTACGCCGATCGCATCGACACTTCGCTTTCCTCGTTGCGCGAGATCGCGCGGGCCGCCCCGGACGCCGAAGTCGGCTATCAGCAGACGATCGCCGTCGAGCTGCTCACCGCCGTCGAAGGCATGGACCGCAGCGATTCCCTCGCGGTCGCCGGGATCGACGACGAGGGGCGGCGCGACTACGCCGCGGCTGTGGGCGCCTACCGGTCCAGGCTCGACGCCGTCGCCGGAAAGCTGACGGAAAGTAGCCGTCGGACCTACCGTGATCTCGTCGGGAGTGTGGATTGGAGCCGGTTCGGCGCGGTCGAAACCGCGTTGAGCGCGGCCACGCCGCCGCCCGTCGGCCAAGATGCCTGGCGCGTGGCGGCCGGCGTCGTCGGCCGGACCCTCGGCGATCTCGCCGCACGCCAGATCGAGTACTCGGCGCAGCTCGCGATCGACGGCGGACGCCGGGTGCTGAGCGGCGCCCTCGCCGCCGCCGCCGCGATTTCGCTGCTCGCGGTGGTGGTGATGGCGATCGTCATGCAGCTCGTCAGCAGGCTCCCGATCCCGATCATCCGCTGCCCTTCGCGGCTCGACGCGGCCCCGCTGACCTGGTCACACCTGGTGAGCGATTACGCCGAAAAGAGCACGCTGTTGGCCCACACGAGTCGGCGAAGCGGTCGGGCAGACTTGTCCGGGTGAGTTCCCCGACGGATCTGCGCCCCTACCTGCGTACTTTGGACGCGGAAACGCTGGCGGACCTGCTGCACGCCCAGGCTGAGCGTGACCCTGAGTTACGGCAGGCTCTGGAGAACCGTTTCGCCACCCAGGGGAGTGACGTCGCCGAGGCGCACCGCCTCCTCGACACCGCCGTGCTGGCGAACAACGTCGAGTACGCCGCGAAGGTCGGCTCCGTCCTCGACACGCTTCAGCGGCTTCTCGACGCCGGCAGCCGGGCCGATCTCGCACCGCTCGCCCGCCGGACCGTGGACGACATCAGCGAGATGCTGGAGCAGATCGACGACACCTCGGGTGAGGTCGCGGACCGGTTGGACCGGGCCGTCGAGCTGTACGCGCGGGCCTGCGCGGCCCGCCCGCCGGACCCCGAGACTCTGGCCGCCTGGATTCTCGAAGTCGAGTTCGACGGCCCCGGCTGGCCCGCCATCGAGCTGGCTGACTTCGCCTCCGCCTTGGGAGAAAAGGGAATCGCGCGAATCCAGTCCACTGTGGACAAAGTGCTGGCGGAGCAGCCGTCCGGCGCGAAACGCGAGACGGCCGAGCGGTTGCGCGAGGAGCTGGCGGAGGTGTCCGGCGACGTCGACGCGCTCGTCGCGATCCTCGCCGCCAAACCGCCGCGGGTGGACGTCAGCCTCAAGATCGTGCGCGTCCTGCGCGCGGCGGGGCGGCACAGCGAGGCCATCGCGCACGCGGCACGGGCGCTCACGCACGACAAGAAGGAAGAGCCGCCACCGCCGGAAGCGGAGCTGGTTCCCTTGTCGCGCAAGGAGTTCGACGAGAATCCCACAGCCGCGACCTACCTCGCTCTGCGCGAGGAGTCGCAGGAAGCTGGGCGCTGGGTCGCGCAGCGGAAGACCGCACTGGCCCGTCTACGCGAACTCGCCGCCGGGAGCACCCAGGCCGCCGACGAACTCGTCCGCGCGTTGCTCGGCGAGGATCGCGCCGACGAGGCTTGGCGGGCGGCGGTGCGGTTCGAGGCCTCTTTGCCGGTGCGCGTCGAACTCGCGGACGTCCGTTCCGTCGCCCATCCGGCCGAAACCATTCCCGTGTATCGGGACCATGTCGAAGAATTGATCACGCGGAAGGATCCGAACTCCTACCGCGAGGCCGCCCGGCAACTGCGCAAACTGCGCACGGTGCACAAAAAGGCCGGTATGACTGAAGAATTCAGCTCGTACCTCGGCACATTGGTGGAAATACACAAACGCAAGACCCGGCTGATCGCCGAGGTCAAGGCGGCGAGAATCGCGATTCCCAAACCGGTCGGCGCGTAACCGCGCCCGGCGGCCGTCGTTATTCGAAGTGAACCGAGGAAACCCGGCGAAGAAGGTCGAAGTCGCGGTGGTCCTGTAACCGGTTTCCACCCGCGTCCTCCCCGCGGACGGGACCCGTGTTCCGCGCCCGGGACCACCGCGACGAGCCCGATCGGGTCCGCGTGCAAACATGTCGCCATGAGTCCGGTGAGCCGTGCCCGCAAGAAGGCAGCCCAGCCCTCCACCCCGAGTGTGACGGGCCTCTTCAAGGACGTCCTCCGGGACTTCTCGACCCTTGGCGCCGAACCCGAGGTGCTCGACGTCGAGCTGCTGACCTCCGAGGTGCTCGGCCAGTGGTGGGAGATCGAGGTCGAGGAGGACGAGACGCCGCTGGGCCTGGAGCTCATCGCGTTCGCCGAGCGGAAGATCACCCCCGCCGCGGCCGCGCTGCTCGCCGGGTTGCGGGTCTTCGCCGAGACCGAGGAAGAGCGTGAGGCGGCCGCAGCGGCGCTGAACACCGTGCTGGGCCGCGGGATCCCGGAACCGGAGTGGGTGGGAGACCTCGCCGCGGTGACCGTGGGGGACTGCTGGCGGACCGGCGACGTCTTCGGTGACGAGTCCTCCCTGCTCTGCGTCTTCACCCGCGGCGGTGTCGAGCACGGCCTGCTCGCTCTGGTCGACTTCACCGAGGGCGGCCGGATCCGCGACGTCGTCGTGGTCGACAAGCCGCAGGACGTGCTGGCCGAGATGCGCCAGCAGGCCGCCGACGACCCGGAGCTGGTGACGCTGGAGCGGGTCCTGCCCGAGCGCGCCCACCAGCTGCTGGCGGACGGGCTCGCCGCGACGGACGTCGTCGAAGAACCCGACGTCAGCGAGGACTACGCGCGGTTCCACGCGCTCGCGCTGGCCTGGATCCGGGCGATGCCCGCGCCGGAACCGTCGCCCGAGATCTCCGAATGGCCGGAGCAGGTCCGCGAAGAGGTCGTCGCCGACTTCATCGGCTCCGGGCTCGTGGAGGACACGGACGCGACGCGGTTCTACGCGCGCCTGCTGGTCGACTACGGCTGCGAGACCGAGCCGGGCAGCCCGCTGCGGGTCGGCCCCGAGAAGCTCGCCCGGTTCCTCGAGTCGCTGCTGGACGGCGAGTTCGAGATCGACGAGGCCTACGAAGACGCGCTGGAGCCCGCCCTGCTCGGCTGGGTCACCTGGGCCGCCGACCGCGCCGGGCTCCCCGAGGCCGCGCGGGTGGCCCTGCTGGAGAGCGCGACCGAGTTCCTGGAGGAGTTCGCGCAGGACGAGGACTCGGCGCTGGACGTCTACTTCGACGGCTCGGAAGGGATCGAGGACCCGGCGGAACTCGCGGACGCCCTGGCGCGCCGCATGTTCGCCGTCCCGACGGTCTACGCCGAGATCGGCGACGAGGAGCTGGAACTCGAGCCTGCCGACCCCGAGCAGCGCCGTCTGCTGGTGATCGGCGAGCACCCCGAGTATCACGAGGCGCTGGCCGAGGAGACCTTCGACGGCGAGCCGAGGATGCGGCTCGCGCTCAAGACCACGATCGTCGACCAGCTCTGGGACGACGAGCCCGCCGAGGTCTGGCAGGCCGTGCTGCGGCTGAGCGAGACCGGGCAGGAACGTGAGGAGATCTTCGATCGCCTCATCGACGCGCTGTCCGCCCAGCTCGCCGAAGCGGGCGAACACGAGATGGACTACGACGTCGACGACTATCGGAAGGCGCTCGGCGAGCTCTGAGCGCGCGGGAGGCTCAGCCGAGCGGAGCCGCGGGGGTGCCCTTGGTCTCGGTGACTTGCGGCTTCTTCCGGCGCCGGTCCCCGCGGGCGTCGTCGAAGTCGACGACGAAGGCGCCGGCGGCCATGGCCACCAGGAGTGCGAGTCCGAGAATCGAGCCGACCCAGGTCAGGATGATCGAGAACATCGTGAGCCTCCTCCCTGCTCAAGGTCTGTTCGAGACCTCTTGTTCCCCTGACACAAGGGTCGCTGTGGGGGGCTGTAGCCGGTATCGGCCAACCGGTTACACGTACTGAGCGTGGATCGGCCGATCGGCCGAGGAAAGCCGCCCGGCGACAGCGGTGTGCGACCGGCGGGCCTCTGCGGCTCGCAGGTGGTGCGAAGGCTCCTGCTTGTGAGGGAACGGCGGGGAGTCGGAAACCCGCGATCGTCCGGTTACGCGGTGTGCTCGCTCAGAGCTTGCGCAGCCGGACCCGGTTGATCGTGTGGTCGGCGTCCTTGCGGAGCACGAGGGTCGCCCGCGGCCGGGTCGGCTTGATGTTCTCCATCAGGTTCGGCTCGTTGATCGTGTGCCACAGATGGCGCGCCTCGGCACGGGCCTCGTCGTCCGGGAGGCCGGCGAAGTGGTGGAAGTGCGACGCGGGATCCGCGAAGGCGGTGTGCCGCAGCTTGAGGAAGCGCTCGATGTACCAGCGTTCGATGTCGCTCGTCGGCGCGTCCACGTAGATCGAGAAGTCGAACAGATCGGACACGGTCAGCCGGGGGCCGGGCTGGAGGACGTTCAGCCCTTCGAGGATCAGGATGTCGGGCTGCTGAACGACCTGTTCCTCGTCGGGAAGGATGTCGTAGGCGAGGTGCGAGTACACCGGCGCGCTGACTCGCTCGGCCCCGGACTTCACCTCGGTGACGAACCGCAGCAGCGCCCGCCGGTCGTAGCTTTCCGGGAAACCCTTGCGGTGCATGATCCCGCGCCGGACGAGTTCCGCACGCGGGTAGAGGAACCCGTCGGTGGTGACCAGGTCGACCCGGGGGTGATCCGGCCAGCGGGCGAGCAGCGTGCGCAGGATGCGCGCGGTGGTCGACTTGCCGACGGCGACGCTCCCGGCGATGCCGATGATGTACGGCACCTTGGTGCCCCGGCTGTCTTCACCGAGGAAGGTGGTGGTGGCTTCGTACAACCGCTGCCGGGCGGCGACCTGGAGATTGATCAGCCGGGAGAGCGGGAGGTAGACCTCGGCGACCTCGGCCAGGTCGACCTGTTCACCGAGACCGCGCAGCCGCAGCAGTTCCGCGGCGGTCAGCGGCAGGGGAGTCGACCTGCGCAACTCTCGCCACTGCTCACGGTGCAGCTCGACGTAGGGACTGAGCTCACGGACCCGCGGCATCGCACACTCCTCGCCCGTCGCCTGCGCTGGCGCCGTACAAAACCGTGTTGACGAGTTCTCGGCGGGTGAACGTGCCTCGAACCGGATGAAGCCGCTTTAACGGTAGGGCTTACGGCTCGTGAACGCGCTGCGATGTGATGTAGCCCGCTTCGGGGCGTTACCGTCCGTTACGGGAACGGCCGGGCGTGAAGACCTCGTCCCAGGCCGCGGCGACCTGCCGGGCGCAGGACGCGGGGGCGACCCCGCCGACGCCGGTACCGAGGCCCGGCATCGCGATCGTGTGCACGAGATCACGGACGCGGCCCTGGTCGAGACTGGCGTCGCGCCACTGCTGGAACACCGCGCGGGCGGCGAGGTACGGGTGCACGGTGTCGCGCGGGAGGCGTTCGCCGGGTTCCCGCATGGTCGGCGCGCTGATCAGCCAGGCGGGCTCCGCCTCGCCGGTCGGCACGATCACCGCTTCGCCGATCGGCAGCTCGCCGCCGTGGTAGGCGAGGACGGCGCTGCGGACGTTCTGCTCGACGCCGGGATACGCGCGGGCGTAGACGGCGTCGATGCCGCCACGCATCCAGCCATAGGAGTTCGCGGGGCTGACGACGGCCTGCGCGACGACGTCGAGCACGGATCCGCGGTGCACGAAGACGCGGCCGTCCACGGTGTCCGCGACGGTCGTCCAGGCTTGGGCGAGCAGGTCATCGACGGCGCACAGCACCAGCTCCGGAGTGGGATGGTCCGGCACGGGAGCGAAAGAGGAGCCGACATCCTCGTGGCCGGTGTGCGTGCCCGGTTCGGCGGTCACGCCCTAAGCATGGCAAAAAAAGCCACCTGGCGTAACCGGCGCGCGTACCGGCTGTCCGAGTGAAAGTCGCCACCCGCGCCGTGCGTAATCTGGCGGGGTGTCACGGATCGCCTATTTCGGCCCCCAGGGAACCTTCACCGAACAGGCCGCGCGCCGGCTCACCTCCGGTGAGGAGCTGATCCCCGCCGAGACCATCCCGGCGGCACTGGCCGCCGTGCGCTCGGGCGCGGCCGACGCCGCCTGTGTCCCGATCGAGAACTCGGTGGAGGGCGCGGTCACCGCCACCCTCGACAGCCTGAGCGAGGCCGAGCCGCTGGTCGCGGTGGCGGAGGTGCTGCTGCCCGTCCACTTCAGCGTGCTGACCAGGCCGGGTACGACCGAGATCCGCACCGTGGCGAGCCACCCGCACGCGCTCGCGCAGGTCCGGCACTGGGTCGAGGCGAACCTGCCCGGCGCGCATCCGGTCGCGACGTCGTCCACGGCGGCGGCCGCGGTCGCGGTGGCCGAGGGCGAGTTCGACGCGGCCGTCACCGCGCCGGTCGCGATCGAGCACTATCCGCTGGAGGTGCGGGCCACCGAGGTCGCCGACGTCCGCGACGCCAAGACCCGGTTCCTGCTGGTCCGTGCCCCCGGTGAACTGCCGGAGCCGACCGGGGCCGACCGCACGTCGATCGTCGCCGCCGCCACGAACCGGACCGGTGCCCTGGCGGAGCTGCTCACCGAGCTGGCGGTTCGCGGGATCAACCTGACCAAACTGGACGCCCGTCCGACCAGGAACAACTTCGGCGAGTACCGCTTCTTCATCGACTTCGAGGGGCACGTGGCCGAGCCCCGGATCGGGGACGCGCTGGCCGCGTTGCGCCGCCGGTGCCGCAACCTCCGGTTCCTCGGCTCCCACCCGCGCGCGGACGACGGCAAGACCGAGATCGAACTGGACGCCGCCAACGAGGACTTCACCGACGCGATCGACTGGGTCGCCTCGGTACGGAAGGGAGCACAGGCGTGAAACTTCTCCTCGTCCGCCACGGCCAGACCGAGGGCAACGTGCGCGGCGCGCTCGACACCGCGCTGCCGGGGCCGCCGCTCACCGAGCTGGGCCGCGAGCAGGCACAGGACCTCACGACGCGGCTGGACGGCGAGCCGATCGTCGCGGTCTACGCCTCGCAGGCGGTCCGCGCCCAGCAGACCGCCGCGCCGCTGGCCGCCGAACTCGGCCTCGACGTCCAGGTCCTCGACGGCGTGCACGAGGTCGCCGCGGGCGACCTCGAAGGCAAGACGGACAAGGACTCGATCACCACCTACATGAGCGTCGTGCGCCGGTGGACGCTCGGCGAACTCGACCCGCCGATCCCCGGCGGTGAGACCGGCGCGCAGGTCCGCGCCCGGCTGCTCGACGCGGTCGCCCGGCTGCGCGCCAAGCACGAGCAGGCCGACCCCGACGGCACGGTGGTGCTCGTGAGCCACGGTGGCGCGATCCGGCTGGGCGGCGAATGGCTCGCCGGGAACGTGACCGCCGAGATCGCCAACCAGGGCCTCATCCCGAACACCGGCGTCGTCGAGCTCGTCGGGACCGCCGACGGCTGGACGTGCCTCACCTGGGCGGAAACCCCTGTCGAACCCTGAGCGGGGGACGCTTGCCTCACGACCGCCGGTCGCGTGGGGATGGCGTCCTTCACCGCGTCTCATGTGGGTATGGCTCCTTTCAGCCCGTTTGCCTCCGCTCCCGCCGGGGAACACAGCACACAAGATCGATTAACACCTTGTGGGGAATTAACCGGTGGGGCGCAACCTCGTCGGCGGACGACACGTCTACTGGACGGTGGGTCACCCGGATACAGGGAGGCGAATGACCATGGTTCGTTCGAAGTTGATCTCCATCGGCGGTCTCGTCGCGGGTACCGCCGGGCTGTTGCTGTTCAGTGCGTGCGGTTCGGGGACCGCGCCCGTCGCGCAGAACACGTCCGCGTCACCGTCGAGCTCGGCGCCGGAAACCTCGGCGGCGCCCAGCGCGACTTCTTCGGCTTCGGCGCCTGCTCCGCAACCCGCCCAGCCGCCCGCCCAGGCGTCGAAGAACGACGGGCTGTGCAAGGCGGGTGACGTCAAACTGTCCATCAAGGACAGCGACGCCGCCGCGGGCACGGTGTACCGGAAGCTCGTCATCACCAACGCGAGCGGGCACTCGTGCACGATCCAGGGCTTCCCCGGCATCTCCTACGTGACGGGCGCCGATGGTCACCAGGTCGGTGAAGCCGCGTACCGCGACGGCGCCAAGGGCGAACCGGTCCAGCTGGCCAACGGCGAGAGCGCGATCGCCGACGTCGGCTTCGCGAACGTCCGCAACTACCCCGAGGAAGTCTGCAAGCCGGTCGAGACCAGGGGCCTGCGGGTGTACCTGCCGCAGGAGACGGCGTCGAACTTCCTGGCGGTGCAGGGACTCGGCTGCACCGGCAAGATCTCGGGCAACCAGCTGACGGTGAAGACCGTCCACAAGGGCTAGATCCCCCGGCCTCGTGAGTGGCAAGGACGGTTCTAACCGTCCTTGCCACTCACGAGACGTTTCGTGGCTAGAGCTGGGTGCAGAGCTGTTCGGCCTGCACGAGGTGCCGCTGCCCCGAGATCTGGTTGAAGTGCAGGCTGAACACCATCCTGCTGACGCCGTCGATGTGCTCGGCCAGCGGCCGGTAGGTGTCGTTGGCGGCGGCCGCCGCGGCGGAGAGCTCGCGCGCGGCCGTCATCCGGTGCAGGACCTCGGGCGCCAGGACCGCCACGGTCTGGTCGCCGGGCGCGGAGTCGGTGGTGTCGGGGATGGTGCCGACCCTGGCCAGCGCCGAGCATGCCGCCTGCGCGTCTTCGAGTGCCCCCGCGTTGACGCCCGAGAGCGCCCAGAGCATGCCGATCACGCCGCCACCGATCACGAAACCGGCGACCGCGGTGAGCACCTGCGGGCGTCTGGAAGGTTCTGTCGTCCCCACGCCGGCCTCCGGCACCAGTGTCTGCTGCATCGCGGACCTCCCCGTCACCCGTGGCGGTGATGGGCTATTTCAGCACCAAAGACCTTGGTTTTCACCGGTCTTGGTGGAGAACCCGGTCCTCCGTGGCCGATTCGTCATCGAAGGCGCCGGGCCGTAACGAGACGAACGCGAAACCGGCTACGCCGAACAGCAGAAGCCCGGACGTGAGGAACGTCCGGGCCGCGGAACCGAGGGCGTGGGTGAGGACGCCGCCGAGGAGGGCGCCGATCGGGATCGCTCCCCAGACGACGGTGCGCCACACGCCCAGCACCCGGCCGAGCAGGTCGCCGGGGACGAGGGTGTGCCGTGCCGTGCCGAGCACGATGTTCACCGCGACGACGGCCGCCGCGAACAGGCTGAACAGTGCTGCCCCTGCCACCGGCGAACTCGTCAGGCCCATGCCGGTGAACGCCGCGCCGCAGCAGGCCGTGCCCCCGAGGAGCACCGCGCGACGGCTGGACACCTTCACCAGCCGCGGGGCGACGGCCGCGCCGAGGAGGCCGCCGATGCCGCCGACGAACGCGAAGAGCCCGAAGGCCGCTTCGCTGAGATGCAGGTACTCGATCGCGTACAGCACCAGCTGTGCCTGTGCGAGTTCGCTGACCAGGCTGATCGCCCCGGCGAGGACGACCAGGCGCAGCACCAGCCTGCTCCGCTTCAGCCAGCGGAAACCCTCCGCCAGTTCGGTGCGGAGGTCGGTGGTGGCGCGCTCGGCGGAGCGCGGCCGGTAGCTCCCGGCGAGGCCGATCAACACGACCGCCGCGATCGCGAAGCCCACCGAGTTGAGCAGGAACGGGAAGGTCGCGAAGAGCGCGAAGGTGGCGCTGCCGACCGGGCCACCGAGGAAGGTCTGGCCGACGATCTCGCAGGCCTGGAGCTTGCTGTTCGCGCCGTCGAGCGAACCCTCGCCGACGACCGCCGGGATGAGCACGTTCGCGGCGCTGTCGGCGACCACCTCCGCGAAGCCGATGAGCAGGGCGGCGGCGTAGACCATCCAGATCGTCACCCCGCCCGCGGCGACCAGCGCGGCCGTCCCGCCGACGACCACCGCGCGGGCGCTGTTCGCGAGGATCATCGCCCGCCGCCGGTCGACGCGGTCCAGCAGCGCGCCCGCCGGGAGCGCGAACAGCAGCCACGGCAGGAACTGGGTCGCCGAAAGCCCGGCGATGAGCAGCGGATCCCGGGTCAGAGTGACCGCGAGCAGCGGGAACGCGACCTTGCCGATACCGTCGCCGAGGTTCGACGCCGCGCTGGACGCGAGCAGCCAGCGCAACCGCCGGTCGCTCCTCCTCCGCACCGTCGACTCGGCCATGCACCGCCTCCCCAGGCATTCGCCGGCGAAGGCCGGCGACAACGTGTCGAAAAGTTTAGCGGGGCTGTCGCCCAAAGTGGCGGGGTTGTTACACGCAGTTAAGAATCCGGAGAACCCTTGGTGCTCCACGCACAAAAATCACCGACCATGCGGCCGGCGGCGCGGAATCCGTCGCGAGGAGAGCAAGGGACCTTTGCTATCACCCGCGCGGCGGCTCAGCCCCAGCCGAGTTCGTGCAACCGCTCGTCGTCGATGCCGAAATGGTGCCCGACCTCGTGCACCACCGTGATCAGCACCTCCTCGACGACGTCCTCCTCGGTGTCGCACATCTGCAACAGCGGACGCCGGTAGATCGAGATCCGGTCGGGCAGCACCCCTCCGTACTCGTGGGTCCGCTCGGTCAGCGCGACCCCGTGATAGAGCCCGAGGATCGTGGGCGACTCCTCGTTGAACTCCTCCACGAGCACCACGACGTTGTCCATGGCGTCCGCGAATTCGGGCGGGAGCTCGTCCAGCGCCTCCGAGACCAGTTCCTCGAAACGCTGCTGGGTCATCTCGACGGGCACGCGATCACCCTCCGGTCTTCGGGGGCGAGGAGGACGACGGCGGCGGGGCCTCGCCGTTGCCGACCTTGACGCTCCCGGTGACCGGCGCCAGCCCCTTGTTGTCCGGCAGGACCGCGGCGACCTTGCAGTTCACCAGTGTGGACCCGGCGTCCCAGCTCTCCTGCTCACGGACGTCCCAGCTGAGGATGAGCTTCTTCGCCGCCAGATCGGCGTTGCCGGTGTACTCCTGCGAGGCCGTCGAGCATTCGGTGTCGAGCCAGGTGTTCTGCTGCTCCTGCGAGGGGTAGCCGTCCTTGAACTTCGTCTTGAGGTCGAGCGTCGCGATGATCTCGTACGAATGCGCCTGCGCGCAGTCGATCGGGTCGCCGAAGCTGTTGTTGAGCAGCGCGAGGCAGGTGCCCGGCTCCCACACCGCGGACTGGTCCTGCTCCTTGGCCGGTCCCTTGGTCGGCTGCAGCTTGCCGCCCTGGCCCGCCCATTGCAGGCCGCACCGCAGCTGCCGGTCACCGTCGGCCCACTGCGCGGGCGTCGGCCGGAGCAGGTTCATGCTCAGCTTGCCGTAGGGATCGAGGTTGCGGCCGAGGTACGGCTTGACGTCGATCGTGCAACGCGAGCGGGAGATCTCCTGCCACTGCTCCAGGTTCGGGCTCGGCACCCCCGGCGGGTACTGCGCGCCGATGTCGACGATGCTGGTGACCTCGAACAGATGGGACTCCGCGCACGACACGCGCCGCGCGTCGGTGGCGTCCGGATTGTTCCAGGTCAGACAGGTGCCAGGGGGAGACTGGAACGCCTCGGCCGCGGCGGGCGACAGTTTGGGGGCGCCGCCGCCCGCACCGCCCTCCGGGCCCACGTTCCACGAAAACGCCACACTCAGCGAAAGCGCGATGATCGCGCCCACGAACACGCCGGCCATGAGAAGCCGGGTGCGCAGGGTGCTCAGCGCGTTTCGCGGATCACGGAACCGCTCGGCCTGTTGAGACATCCACTCCATGATGCCCGCGCCGCACGTAAGGTGCGCGTACCGGGTGGTTAGTGTTGGACACGAGTTCGGGCCGGCGGGCGATTACGGAGCTTCGATGACGCAGGATGACAACCAGGGGGCACAAGCGCCTCAGGAGCCGCCGAAGCGCGGCACCATGCGCTTTCAGGACAGCAGCACGCAGGCGCGGCAGCCGTCGCTCGCCGAGCAGCGGGCACGCCAGCAGGCGCTGGCGGAGCAACAGCGCCAGGAGGCGATGGCGGCCGAGGCCGCTCGCGTCGCCGAGAAGAAGTCTTCGACCAAGAAGAAGGTCCTGATCGGCACGGGCGTGACCGTCGGCCTGGTCGGGCTGGTCGCGACGTTCTACACGGTCGCGAAGCCGGAGAATGTCACGGCCGTCTGCGCGGCCAAGGACACCGAGATCATCAGCGACGACAACAACTGCGACGAGCGGTACGTGACGTCGCACGGCGGCTACCACTCCGGTGGCTTCTTCTTCATCCCGATCGGCGGCGGGCGGTACGACAGCTACCGCTACAACTACGGCGGTACCGGGACCATCGGGCAGCGCGTGTCCGGCGGTTCGTACACCGCGCCGTCGAACGCGAACGTCAGCACGAAGTCGGGCAAGTCCGTCCAGCGCGGCGGGTTCGGCATCAGCGGCAAGAGCGGCTCCGGCGGCAGCGGCAAGAGCGGGGGCTCGTAGGTGTACCGGGATTCCAAGCCGCCCCGGCGGGATTGGCAGAACATCGTCGAAGAGCAGGGGCTGGTCTTCGGCACGCCCGCGCGCGACGGCTCCGGCAAGTCCCGGCCGTACTGGGACGAGTCGGTCCACTACGTCTTCGACATGGACGAGATCCTGTCGGTCGAGGCGGACGTCGAACTGCTGCACTCGATGTGCCTCGAAGCGGTCGACAACGTGATCACCACCGAGCAGTACCACCGCTTCGGCATCCCGGAGTGGGTCTGGCCGCATATCGCGGAGTCGTGGAAGCGGCAGGATCCGCACGTCTACGGCCGGTTCGACCTGCGCTACGACGGCAAGAGCCCGGCGAAGCTGCTCGAATACAACGCCGACACCCCGACCTCGCTGCTCGAGGCCGCGGTCCTGCAGTGGCACTGGAAGACCGCGGTCTTCCCCGAGAACGACCAGTGGAACTCGATCCACGAGAAGCTCGTCGAGCGCTGGGGCGAACTCGCCGACAAGCTGCCTTCGAACGAACTGCACTTCACCTGGTCTTCGGCCGATCCGTCCGGTGAGGACCACGTCACGACGGCGTACCTGCAGGAGACCGCGGCCGAGGCCGGGCTCGACACCGTCGGCCTGTCGATCGAGGAGATCGGCTGGGACCCGGTGCTCAAACGGTTCGTCGACCTCGAAGAGGCGCAGATGGCGACCGTGGTGAAGCTCTACCCGTGGGAATGGGTGGTCGACGAGGAGTTCGGCCGCTTCGCCGTGGAGACCATGCCGCGCACGCTGTGGGTCGAGCCGCTGTGGAAGATGATCCTCTCCAACAAGACGCTGCTCGCGATCCTGTGGGAGAACTATCCGGGGCACCCGAACCTGCTGCCCGCCTTCGCCGACGACCCCGGCCTGCTGACCGAGTACGTCCGCAAGCCGAAACTCGGCCGCGAGGGCGCGAACGTGCAGATCGTCGCCACCGGGTACGAGACGCAGACCGACGGGGTCTACGGCGCGGAAGGGTACGTCTACCAGGCGTTCGACCCGCTCCCGGAGTTCCAGGGTTACCGGCCCGCGCTCGGCGCGTGGATCGTCGGGGACCACGCCGCCGGCCTCGGTATCCGCGAGACCGCGGGACTCGTCACGGACGACGGTGCGGCATTCGTCCCGCACATCATCGTCGAGTCGTGATAGAAGCAACCGCACAAACCTGACATTTCCTGACTTCTGGAGAACCCCTGTGACCACCACCCTTGCGCTGTCCGACACGTTCGGCTCCGACCTCGTGCGAGGGATCGGCGCGATCCTGCTGTACGGCGTCGTCGGCCTGCTGATGATGTTCGCCGGGTTCTGGGCGATCGACTGGACCACGCCCGGCAAGCTGTCCCAGCTGGTCACCCGCGGCCTGCCGAACGCGGTCATCGTCACCGCGTCGGGCCTGCTGTCGATGGCGTTCATCATCGTCGTGGCGATCGCGAACTCCGCCAGCGACCTGACCGAGGGCCTCATCACCTCGCTGGTCTACGGCCTGCTCGGCATCATCGTGCAGGTGGCCGCCGTCCGGCTGCTGGAGTGGGCGACCCGGATCGACATCCGCTCGACCATCGAAAGCGAGAAGTTCGCCCCGGCCAGCGTCGTCGTGGCCTCCGCGCACCTGGCCCTCGGCCTGATCGTGGCCGTTGCCATTTCGTGATTTCCTGACGTACTGAGAACGGCATAGGCGCACGATTCCCACTAACGTGGGGGTCGTGCGCCTTTTAAGGACACCGGACGACCGGTTCTCGGACCTGCCCGATTTCGACTTCGAACCGCGCTACGCGGAGCTCGTCGACCTTCACGGTGGCGTGATCAGAGTGGGATACGTGGAGGCCGGACCCGAGGACGGACCGCCCGTTCTCCTGCTCCACGGCGAGCCGACCTGGTCCTATCTCTATCGCAAGGTCATCCCGGTGCTCGCCGACGCCGGGCTGCGCGCCATCGCGCCCGACCTGGTCGGCTTCGGCCGCTCCGACAAACCCGGCGACATGGTCGACCACACCTACCAGCGGCACGTCGAGTGGATGCGCGCGTTCGCCTTCGACGTCCTCGACCTGACCGACGTCACCCTGGTCGGCCAGGACTGGGGCGGCCTGATCGGCCTGCGGCTGGTCGCCGAGAATCCCGACCGCTTCGCCCGGGTCGTCGCGGCGAACACCGGCCTCCCCACCGGCGACACCGACATGCCCGAGCTCTGGCACAAGTTCCGCGACGCCATGGAGAACGCCCAGGTCATCGACGTCGGGCGGTTCGTCCAGTCGGGTTGCCAGACCAAGCTGTCCGAGGAGGTCCGCGCCGCCTACGACGCGCCCTTCCCGAACGAGATGTACAAGGCCGCGCCGCGCGCGATGCCGTCCCTGGTGCCGATCACCCCGGACGATCCGGCGTCGGCCGCCAACCGGGCCGCGCTGAAGGTGCTGTCCGAACTGGACAAGCCGTTCCTGGTCTCGTTCTCCGACGGGGACCCGATCACCGCGCCGTGGGGTCTCGAACTGCGGGGCTCGATGCGCGGCGCCCGCGAACTGGAGCATCCGACGATCACCGGCGCCGGGCACTTCCTGCAGGAGGACGCCGGCGGGCGACTGGGCGAGGTCATCGCCCGTTTCGCCCGCTCCTGAACCTCGTGAGTGGCGAGGACGGTTCTAACCGTCCTCGCCACTCACGAGGGCTTCAGGAAATGGCGGCCAGCGCGTCCACGATGATCCCGAGGCCCTCCGCGGCCTCTTCGGCGGTCAGCGTCATCGGCGGCGCGATCCGCAGCACGTTGCCGTGCAGCCCGCCCTTGCCGATCAACAGCCCGCGCGCCTTGGTCTCCTCCATCATCCGCGCCGCGGCGCCCGGGTTCGGGGTCATGCCGCCCGGCTCGACCAGCTCGACACCGATCATCAGGCCCTTGCCGCGCACGTCGCCGATCAGCGGGTTACCGGCCGCGCGCAGGCCGTCGAGCAGTTCGTTGCCGCGGGCGAGCGCGTTGGCCTGCAGATCGCCCTCGGCGATGTGGTCGAGCACCGCGGCCGCTCCCGCCATCGCGACCGGGTTGCCGCCGAAGGTCGAGATCGAGTTCGCGGTCAGGCAGTCGACGAGGTCGCCACGCGCCACGAGACCGCCGATGGCGAGTCCGTTGCCGAGCCCCTTCGCGAAGGTCATCGCGTCCGGGACGACGTCGTGCGCCTGGATCCCCCAGTAGTGTTCCCCGGTCCGTCCCCAGCCGGTCTGGACCTCGTCGGAGATGAACAGGATCCCGTACTGGTCGAGGACCTCCTTCATCGCCTTGAACAGGCCGTCCGGCGGTGAGCTGAAGCCGCCGACGCCTTGGATCGGCTCGGCGATCATGCAGGCGACGTCGCCCGAAGTGCCCGTCTCCAGGACGTCCACGAGGTCCGCGACGCACGCGTCGATGTACTCGGTGTCCGAAAGCTCGCGGAACGGGCTGCGGTACCGGTAGCCGCCGTGCACGTAGCTCACCTTCACCGGGCTGAGCGACGACGCCGACCAGCCGCGGTTGCCCGTGATGCCGACCGTCGCGAACGACCGGCCGTGGTACGAGTTCCGCATCGCCAGCACCTGGTTGCTGCGCCGGTACTGGGTGGCGAGCATGAGCGCGGTGTCGTTGGCCTCGGTCCCGGAGTTGGTGAAGAACACCTTCGCGTCGGGGATGCCGGAGAGTTTCGCGATGCGCTCGGCCAGCTCGACCTGCGAGCGGATCAGGTACAGCGTCGACGTGTGCAGGATGCCGGTGTCGAGCTGCTTGCGCACGGCGTCGCTGATCGCCGAGACGTCGTAGCCCATCGAGTTCGTCAGGATGCCCGCGAAGAAGTCCAGGTAGGTGCGCCCGGTCGAGTCGACGACCCGGCGGTCCTGCGCGTGCACGATCTCGATCGGCTCGTCGTAGTAGAGCGCCAGCCACGACGGCAGTACCGCCTTGTGCCGCGCCAGCAGGTCCGCATCGGTCATCGGGTTTCTCCGTCCGCAGCAGGGAGATCCCAGTATGGGGAGCGGCCGAAACGGGCGGCAACGATCAGACTGTCGGGTCATCCCCGCGGACCCGCACATTTTGTGCGGCCGCCACGGACTACCCTCTGCATTCGTGATTGACCCCAGGACTCTGCGCGATGAACCGGACGTCGTGCGCGCTTCGCAGCGCGCCCGTGGCGAGGACGAAGGAGTGGTCGACAAGCTGCTCTCCCTCGACTCCCGCCGCCGGTCGTCCATCGCCGCCGCCGACAAGCTGCGCGCCGAGCAGAAGTCGCTGGGCAAGCTCATCCCGAAGGCGCAGGGCGACGAGCGGGCCGAGCTCCTCGCCAAGGCGAAGGAGCTCGCCGCCCAGGTCAAGACGGCCGAGGTCGAGCAGACCGAGGCGTCGGAGGAGTTCGAGCAGCTGCACCGCCTGGTGCCGAACCTCGTCCACCCCGACGCGCCCGAAGGCGGCGAGGACGACTACGTCGTGCTCAAGCACGTCGGCGAGCCGAAGAAGTTCGACTTCGAGCCGAAGGACCACCTCGAACTCTGCGAGGGCCTCGGCGCGCTCGACATGGAGCGCGGCGCGAAGGTTTCGGGCTCGCGGTTCTACTTCCTCACCGGCGTCGGTGCCCAGCTCCAGCTCGGCCTGCTGAACATGGCGATCGCGCAGGCGACCGCGAACGGCTTCACCCCGATGATCACGCCGACCCTCGTACGGCCGGAGATCATGGCGGGCACCGGGTTCCTCGGCGCGCACTCGTCGGAGGTCTACCGGCTGCGCGACGACGACCTGTACCTCGTCGGCACCTCCGAGGTCCCGCTCGCCGGCTACCACGCCGACGAGATCCTCGACCTCGGCAAGGGCGCGAAGCGGTACGCGGGCTGGTCTTCCTGCTACCGCCGCGAGGCCGGTTCGTACGGCAAGGACACCCGCGGCATCATCCGCGTGCACCAGTTCGACAAGGTCGAGATGTTCGTCTACACGCGTCCCGAGGACGCCGAGGCCGAGCACGCGCGCCTGCTGGACTGGGAAGAGCAGATGCTCGCCAAGATCGAGGTCCCGTACCGGGTGATCGACACCGCCACCGGCGACCTCGGCACGTCGGCGTACCGGAAGTTCGACTGCGAGGCGTGGGTGCCGTCGCAGGAGACCTACCGCGAGCTGACCTCGACGTCGAACTGCACGACGTTCCAGGCCCGCCGCCTCGGCATCCGCTACCGCGACGACGACGGCCGCCCGCAGACCGTCGCCACGCTGAACGGCACGCTCGCCACCACCAGGTGGATCGTCGCGATCCTGGAGAATCACCAGCTCGAAGACGGTTCGGTCCGGGTGCCGGAGGCGCTTCGTCCCTTCCTCGGCGGAACCGAGGTGCTCACGCCGACATCGAAGTAGGGTCCGCACCGAGGAGGGACCCGAATGAACCGCCGTCGCACGCCGATCACCGCGCTCTTCGCGGTGGTCCTCCTGCTCGGCGGATGTTCCGAGACGATCTCGGGTACGGCGTCGCCGGTGCCCGGCCAGGGGCCGGTGCTCACCAAGGCGGCGCCGTGCTCGTTGCTCACCCCCGAACACGCCGACGCGCTGGCGCTCAAGCTGCCGGGTGTGGAGACCAAGGGCAACAAGGCCCAGCTGGTCCCGCCGATGTGCCTGCTGTCCGAACGCGACGATTCGCCGCGCGGGGTGTCCCTTTCGATCACGCAGAGCGTCGACATCCCGCTGAACGACTTCTACGCCGGTGCCCAGCCGGGTGAGAAGTTCGGCATCGGCGGCTTCACCTGGACGCGCTACGCGTCGCCGCTCGGCCCGACGGCCTGCTCGCTGAGCACCGAACTCGGGCCGTCCTCGTTCGTCGAACTCGGCAGCGAGACCCAGACGGGCGCGCCCGAGGCGACGGCCTGCGATCTCGCGCTCGCCGCGGCCCCCGCGGTCGCGTCGAGACTGCCCGGCGGGGAGCCGAACCCGAAGATCGTCGCGCCGCCGGGGCAGAAGAAACCCGAGCCTTCCGGGCCGTTGCTGCAGGTCGATCCGTGCACGCTGCTGAAGCCCGACGAAGCCGCGAAGCTGGCCATCGCCCCGGGCACCCCGGTCGATCCGGCCAACCTGGCCAATCCCGAGGACAAGGGCTGCGAGTGGAAGGACTCCGACGGCGACAAGGGGCAGCGTCCGCTGGACGTGACGTTCTTCCCGTCAACGGCCGTCGCCGACGTCGCCGGGCTCCAGGGCACACCCGAGGAGACCGACCTCGCCGGTCGCAAGTGGACGGTCCGCTCCGACGCCGCCACGAAGTACTGCACGGCCGCGCTGCCGATCACCGCGACGTCCACCGTGAAGGTGTCCAGCGGCCACTGGGACGACGAGACGAAAGCCTGTGACCTGCTGCGGGCCGCGCTGCCGACGGTGAGCGCCGCGCTGCCCGCCGGTTCGTGAACGGCGGCCGCGCACAAGTAGTGTGCGAGCCGATGAGGAGGGGACGCATGCGGTTTCGGAACTCGCTCGCGATCGGGCTGGCGGTGCTGACGCTCGGCGGCTGCACGTCGACGATCGCCGGTACGGCTGCGCCGGTGCCCGGACAGGGACCGGTGATCACGAAGGCCGAGCCGTGCACACTGCTCTCGGAGGAACACGCGAACGCGCTGGGAGTCACCTATCCCGGAGCGGAGCGCCCCGCCAAACCCGAACAGAAGGTGCCCGCGGTCTGCCGGTTCCGCGAGCTGGAGGGCGTGCGCAAGGCGTCGAGCCTCGAGGTCGCGTTGAGCAAGGACCTGTCCGTGAACGAGTACATGAACGGCGCCCAGTCCGGCGAGAAGTTCGGCATCGGCGGCTTCACCTGGACGCGGTACGCCACCATCCTCGGGCCGACCTACTGCTCGCTGAGCACGGAGCTCACGCCGGACTCGTTCGTGGAGATCTCCAGCGAGAGCCCCGACCACACCGAGGGCAACGCGTGCGACCTCGCCAAGGCGGCGGCCCCGGCCGTGGCGTCGAAGCTGCCGGGCGGGGAGCAGAACCCGCAGATCACCGCCCCGCCGGGGCAGAAGCCCGCCGAGCCGGGCGGTCCGCTCGTGAGCACCGATCCGTGCACCATGCTCAAGCCCGAGCAGACCGCCCAGCTGCGGCTCGCCCCCACCGGCGAACCGATGAAGTCCACCTCGGATCCGAACCAGGTCGGCTGTGAATGGGCCGATACCGACGGAGAAAAGGGCGAAAAGGCGCTCGACCTCTGGTTCTACCCGGCGACGGCGATGGACGAGACTCCGACGCTGATCTCGCAGGGCGAACCGCAGGACTTCGAGTCGGGCGGGCGCAAGTGGAAGATCTACACCGAGTCGGGCAGCAAACTGTGCGCGGCGGGTATCGCGATCACCGCGACGTCGACGGTGGCGATCATCGCGGGCAACCTCGACGACCCCGCGAAGGCGTGCGAAGTGATCAAGGCCGCGGTTCCGCTGCTGAACACGAACCTGCCGCCGTCCTCCTAGGACACGGCCTGGCCGGTCACCTCGTCGGCGATGTGCTTCGCGATCTCCAGCGCGCTGGTCGCCGCCGGTGAGGGCGCGTTGAGGACGTGCACCTGGTTCCGCGCGGTCTCGATCAGGAAGTCGTCGACGAGGGCGCCGTCCGGGCGCAGCGCCTGTGCCCGGACCCCGGAGCCGTGCCGCACGATGTCGTCCTCGGTGACGGCGGGCACGAGCCGCGCGAGGCTTTCGGCGAAGCGGCGGCGGGAGAACGACCGGCGGACCTCGTCGAGCCCGGTCGGGTACGCGTACTTGCGCGCGAGCCGCCAGACACCGGGGAAACGGGCGACCTCGGCGAGGTCTTTCGCCGACACGTCGCGCCAGGTGTAGCCCTCACGCCGCAGCGCGAGCACGGCGTTGGGGCCGGCGTGCACGCTGCCGTCGAGCATGCGGGTCAGGTGCACGCCGAGGAACGGCAGCGACGCGTCGGGGACCGGGTAGATCAGGCCTCGCACCAGATGGCGGCGTTCGGGCTTCAGTTCGTAGTACTCGCCGCGGAACGGCACGATCCGCGCGCTCGGGGTGAGCCCGGCGAGCCGGGCGACCCGGTCCGCGTGCAGGCCCGCGCAGTTGACGAGGGCGTCCGCGTGGATCACGTCGTCGCCGGTCGCCACCTCGACGCCGCCGGTGCGGCCGGGCCGGATCCCCAGCGCGGGCGTGCCGAGCCGCAGGTCGGCGTCGGACTCGTCGAGCAGCCGCACCAGTGCGGCGCAGACGGCGGGGAAGTCGATGATGCCGGTGGACTCCACGCGCAACGCGGCGACGCACGAGACCTCGGGCTCGTACTCGCGGGCCTCGCTCGGGGTGATCAGCTTGGCCGGGACCCCGTTGGCCTCCGCGCGTTCGGCGAGCACCTTGAGCGCCGGAAGCTCGGCTTCGGACGTGGCGACGACGAGTTTGCCGCACACCTCGACCGGCACCCCGTATTGCCGGGCGAAGTCCACAATGGACCGATTGCCCGCGGTGGACATCCTGGCCTTGAAGGAACCCGGCTTGTAGTAGAGCCCGGCGTGCACGACGTTGGAGTTGTGCCCGGTCTGGTGGGCCGCCCAGTGCTCCTCCTTCTCGAGCACCGTGACGTCCAGACCCCGTTTGGTCAGTTCCCAGGCTGTGGCGAGACCGACGATCCCGCCCCCGATGACTACGACTGTGCGCACGATCGACCAGGTTACCCGGAGCGCTACCTGACAGCTGTCAGGTTAGGTGGTAGCGTACCTGACCGATGTCAGGTAAGCGGTTGAGCAGGGAAGAACGCCGGGAGCGCATCCTGGCCGCGGCGGCGCGGGTGTTCGCCGCGTCCGGGTACGACGCGGCGGGGATGCGCGAGGTCGCGACGGCCGCGGGGATCAGCACGCCCGTGCTCTACGACCATTTCCCTTCCAAGGCGGCGCTGTACGCCGGCCTGCTGGAGTCCGAAGTGGACAGTCTGCTGGCCGGATGGGCCGACCTGCCGCCGTCGGACACCGCCGAGGGGCTGCTGCGCGCCAGGGTGGCGGCGATCTTCGCCTGGATGGAGACGAACGAACGCGGCTGGCGGATGATCTTCGCCGAGACGCCGTCCGACGAGGGTGTCGCCGAGGTGCACCGGCGCGGCCAGGCCAGGTCGACCGCGCGACTGACCGAGGTGTTCGGCCAGGTCCCCGGCCTGGCGCTGACCGCGGACCTGCCGCGCGACCGCGCGAACGAAGCGCTCGCCGAAGCGGCGAAGAGCGCGCTGAACGCCATCGCCACCTGGTGGTGGGACAACCGCGACATCCCGCGGGAGCAAGTCGTCGCGCTCACGACGGATCTGTTGTGGCGCGGACTGGGGAATCTGATCCAGGAGGACCGATGAGCATCGAAACCACCGAGCGGTATCGCCGCGCCCTCGAGACCCGGGACGTGGACCTGGCGCTGAGCGCCTTCGCGCCGGACGTCGTGGTGCACTCACCGCTGACGAGCCGGGTCCGGTTCACCGGGCACGCGGAACTCGGGCCGCTGCTGGAAGTCGCGTACACGCATCTGCGCGATGTCCGGTTCCACACCGACACCGGGGACGGCGAGACGCGCGTCGTCGTCTACACCGCGCGCATCGGCGACGAGGAGATCGAAGAGGCGGCGGTGCTGAAGATCGGCGAAGACGGGCTGATCACCGAAGTGACGCTGTTCGTGCGGCCGTTGCCCGGGCTCGTCGCGCTGATGGACGCCTTCGGCCCGGACATCGCGCGCCGCAACGGCCGCACCTTCGCGGCCCGGCTGCTCGCGGTGGCCGCGAAACCCCTGCTGGCCATGGTGCGGTCGGGCGACCGGCGCGCCGTCCCGCTCGCCGGCCCGAGGGGCTGGAGGGAGCTTTCCCCGCATCTCATGCGAGGAAAGCGCCCTTCACCGCGTCTTATTCGGTGAAGGGCCCCTTCAGCCCACCGGGGCAGCGACCGGAGCAGGCTCCTCTTCGGGGTCTTCGAGGACCTTCGGCACCCCGCGCAACGTGAACAGGACACTCACCGCCAGCACCGCCATCAACCCCGCCGAGCACAGCATCGTCACCTGCAACCCGTCGACGAACGCCAGTTTCGCGTTGGCCAGGACCAAAGCCCCCTGTTCCGGCGGCAACTGAGCCGCGATCTGGACGGCCCCGCCGAGGGTGTCCGAGATCGCCTCCGGCGGCACGCCCGGCGGGATGACGAGTTCGCTCCGGTACAGCGCGCCGAGCGCACTGCCGAGGACGGCGATCCCCAGCGCCCCACCGAGTTCGGTCGCCGTTTCGGAGATCGCCGACGCCGCGCCCGCCCTGGCCTTCGGCACGACGCCGAGCACCGTGTCCGTCGCGACGGTGAGGATCAGCGCCAGTCCCACGCCGAAGACGATCATCGCCGCCAGCAGATCCGGGTAGACGATCGTCACGCCGATCCCCGAGTACAGCGCGAACCCGACCGCCGACAGCGCGCAGCCCAGCCCGATGGTGATCGCGCGACCGAAGAGCTTGATCCCCATGGGCGCGAGCACCCCGCCGACGATCGCGCCGCCCATCCCGGGCAGCCCGGCGAGCCCGGACTTCAACGGAGACCAGCCCGCCACCAGCTGCAGGTACTGCGCGAACATCAGCGAGACCGCGAGCTGCGCGAACATCGCCAGGATCGTGGTGCCGACGGTCGCCGAGAACGCCCGCCGCGCGAACAGCTTCAGATCCATCAGCGGTTCGGCCAGCCGCGGCTGCCGCAGGACGAACGCCAGCAGGCAGCCGAGTCCGAGCACCGCGGCGACCGCGACGTCCCAGTGCCCCCAGCCCTTGTACGCGACTTCCTTGATCGTGTAGACGATCCCGACCATGCCGGCGATCGACAGCAGCACGCTGACGACGTCGATCCGGCCAGGGGCGGGGTTCTTCGATTCGGGCAGGATCAACGCGCCCGCGATCACCATGACCACCACCACGGGCACGTTGACCAGGAACACCGAACCCCACCAGAAATGGTCGAGCAGGAACCCGCCGACGAGCGGCCCCATCCCGAACCCGAGGATCGTCAGCCCGCTCGAAACCCCGATCACGGCCGCGCGTTCCTTGCCGGTGAACACGTTCCGCACGATCGACAGGGTCGACGGCATCAGCGTCGCGGCGGCGACCCCGAGCAGCGCGCGGGCGGCGATCAGGAGTTCCGCCGTCGGCGCGTACGCCGTGATCACCGAAGCGACCCCGAACAGCGACGCCCCGATCAGCAGCAGCTTCTTCCGGCCGACGCGGTCGCCGATGTTCCCCATCGTGATCAGCAGCCCGGCGAGCGCGAAGCCGTACGCGTCGGCGATCCACAGCAGCTCCGTCGTCGACGGGTGCATCTGCTCCGAAAGCGACGGCAGCACCAGATGCAGCACGGTCAGGTCGATCGCGATCAGCAGCTGCGCCAGCACGCAGACCGCGACGGTGCCGATCTTGCGGCCCTTGCCGATGGTCACCGCGACACCCCGAAGGTGAGTTCCGGCGAGTGCCGCGCGGTGCCGTTCTCGCCGTCACCCAGGTAGAACCGGGTGCTGAGGGTGCGGGCCGCCGGGTCGAGGACGCTGCGCCACAACGTCCGCCACGGTGCGCCGGGCTCGACCGCGAACGACACCGTGTCGAGCGCGGCGCGCGGCCCGGAGCCGGCTTCCTTGGTGACGGTGCGCAGCCGCTCGTAGGTGCGCATGGTCTCCGGCGTGTCCTCCGGCAGCGAGTCGACGTCCGGGTGCAGGTGCAGCAGGTGGTTCGTGACGCACAGCGGCCCGTCGGCGACCTCGACGAAGTACTCGATGTCGTTCGCCCCGCGCTCGTAGACGAAACCGCGGCCCGAGGCGTCGGCGACGATGTAGTGACAGGGCGCGCCGTGCGCGTACTGCTTGGCGAGCATCAGCGCTTCTTTGGCCTGGTCGAGGTTTTCGGCGGTGTCCAGCAGATACCGGCACACCTGCATGACCGAGAGACCCGCCTGCGGGCCGGGATCGTGCTCCAGCGGCGCGGCCGTTTCGACGTCGGCCATCAGCAACGCGACGACCAGCCCGGCCTCGTTGACCCCCTCGGTCGCACCGTCCATTGTGGACATGGTGAGCACGGTCGAGGCGATGCCGTCGTCGGGGATCGTCGTCAGGACATAGGGGCGTGACGCCATCGGCACGGTCCCGTCGTCCACGGGTTCCTCCCCGGCCAGCACCGCACCCAGCTGGGTCCAGCTCATGGTGAAGAAGTCGTAGTTCCGGCCGAGCGCGCTCCCCGTCCACAGCGCCGAGCACCCCGACCCGGCGGGCAGCGCGCTCGCGTCGTCGAAGGAAACCGCCGCGTCGGCCGGGAGCCCGTAGGCCTCGGCGAACCCGGCCAGGCGTCCGGCGTACTCGGGCCAGTTCCGCGCGAACCAGGTGCGCCGCGCCCTGGCCGCGAGCGGGTCGATCGACGATGGCGACCAGTCCGAGCGCGCCTTCACCTCGGCACCGAGCGCCCGGCCGATCTCGGCCTGGGAGCCGCGCAACGTCAGGTGTCGCACGGCGAGGAAGTCTTCGGGAGATCCAGCTGCGTAAGTCATGTCCGGAGGGTCTCCGCGACCGCTGACCGTCCGCGCACCGATGGCTGTCAGCGCTTGTCAGTGCTTGACAGTGTTTGTCATCGGAATGTCATGTGCCCCGCGCGAAAGTGACCTCACCAAGGCAACGACAAGCGAGGGAAACCATGCTCAGCAACAAGGTGTACATCATCGGCGGGGCCGTCATCAGCGTCCTCTTCGTCGCGCTCGCGATGGTCGAGTTCTCCACCGGCTACCCGGAGGACGGCCTGCAGGACCTGCTCTACGCCGTCGTGAGCGCCGGTGCCGGCGCCCTGCTGTACGTCCTCGACCGCCGCCAGCGTGAGCGTCGCGCGGCTGCCGAAGCTCAGCGTGATGCCCGATGAGGAACATCGACGGCGGCTTCCTCGCCGCACCGGACCAGGCCTCGCTCCAACGCCGCGAACAGGACGTGCGCAAGGGAAAGCTCGCGCTGATGCTGGCCGTCGTGGGCGGCTTCGTCGCACTGGTCGCCGGGTACAACGTCTTCGCGGACTTCTCGCCGGTTTCGCTGGTGGTGACGATGTTCGGCCTGGCCGCCGCGGTCGGTGGCGGGGTGCTCACCAAGCACCTGATGCGCGCCGTGCGGTTCCGGGTGCACAAGCCGAACGCGGGCCTGGTCGGCGCCGCGAAGCTGACCGGAATGGTCGTGGTCGTCCTCGGCTTCATCGCCCTGGTCGGCGCGATCGAAGGGCCTGGAGCGCTGCGGATCGTCGCGATCGCCGTCGGCTGCGCGGCCATCGCCTACGTGAAGTCGCTGCACGACCAGCAGTGGGTGCTCTTCGAACTGGACGCGGTGGGGGTCCGGATCGAGCGGACCGTCGTGCCATGGCGTGACGTCACCCGGCTCACCATCGACCCGGTCGGTCCCGGGATGACCCGGCTCGGCGCCGTCCCGGTCAACGCGGCACCGCTGTACGTCGCGGTCCAGGACAGCGAACTCGACCAACGTCACTTCGCCGATGCCATCGGCCGCTTCGCGCCACAGGGGATCCAGCCGGTGGGCGGTCAGAGTTTCCCGGTCAATTGAGCGGCGCCGCGCACACCGAGCCCCCGGCGATAGGCCCGGTCGAAGTCGTCGCCGAGCCGCTCCCTCACGGTCGTCCTGAGCAGGGCGGCGTCCAGATCGACGGCGAACGAGGTGCCCCGGATGGTCACCGCCGCCCCGATCAGGACCGCCGCCCGCTCGGCGTCGCCGCGCAGTAGCGCGACCCCGGCGAGGCCTTCGACGGCGAGGGCCACGGTGGTGTTGTCGTGCCAGCCGTCCGCCGACACCAGCGCCAGCCGGTGCAGCTCCTCGGCCCCGTCGACGTCGCCCTCGGCGGCCAGCACCCAGCCGAGGGAGATCTTCGCGCCGGCACGCACCCCTTCGGCCGCGAACGAACCACCGGAACACTCCGCGAGCGCGCGTTCGCTCAACGCGCGGGCCGCCGCCAGATCGCCCTCGTGCCGGGCGAGGAACGACAGCCCGACATATCCGGCCGCCCGGCTTTCGGGCATCCCGGCCCGGCGCGCGATCTCGATGGCGAGTTCGAAATCCGCCCGCGCGCCCGCCGCGTCACCGTGAAGCAGTTTGCTGCCGCCGCGACGGCACAGCAGGTCCGCGTTGTCGTCGGAGGCGCCGAGCTCCCGCATCAGCCGCAGGGCCTCGTTCATCGTTTCGAGGGCTTCGGTCTGCCGGTTCGTCCAGATCAGGACCTGTGACAGGTGATCGAGGGCCATGGAAAGGCCCCAGCGTTCCCCGATCGAGCGGAACGCCTTTGCCCCCTCGCGCAGGAATTCCTCCGCCGTTTCGAGATCGCCCTGCATCAGCGCGCGGAGGCCGTAGCCGGTCGGCGAGAGGGCGAGACTCCAGTCGTCGCTGTTCGCCAGCAGCACCCGGCTGCGTTCGAGCAGCGCGTCGTCGTCACCGGGCGGGCCGGTCACGACACCCATCAACAGCAGCAGCGCCGGGTTCCGGGGTGCCTTGACGAGGCTCGACATGAGGCCTTCCACCAGCGGCAGGTGCCGGTCGAGCGCCTCATGGCCCCGCAATCCCGCGGCGGCGGTGAGCACGCAGAGCTGGTGCTCCTCTTCGAGACCGTCCGGCGCCCGTTCGCCGAGGCGTTTGACCACTTCCAAGCAGAGCGTCGAGCCCTCGAACCGGCGACCGCGCATCCACCAGTACGTCACCATCGAAGCCGAAAGCCGGAGCGCGACGCGCACGTCGGATTCCGCGCCCCAGCGCAACGCGGCCAGGAGGTCGTCGTAGGCGGCGTCGAGCCGGTCGAGCCAGACGAGCTGGTCGCCGGTGCGCAGGCGCGGGTCCGCCTCCTGAGCGAGGGCGAGGAAATGCTCGGCGTGCGCGCGCCGCATCCGGTCGGCTTCGCCCGCTTCGGTGAGCTTCCCGGCGAAGAAGGCCCGGATCGTTTCGAGCATCCGGTACCGGTCGCCGCCGCGTTCGACGAGTGATCTGTCCACAAGGGACGGAAGCAGTTCCGCGGTGTCCGGCACGCCGCAGACCGCCTCGGCGTCGGCCAGCGTCGTCCCGCCCGCGAAGACGGTCAGCCGCCTGCCCAGCAGACGCTCGTCCTCGTCGAGCAGATCCCAGCTCCACTCGACGACGCCGCGCAGGGTGCGATGCCTGGTCTCGGCGGTCCGGCTGCCTCGCGACAGTAAGCCGAACCGGTCGTCCAGCCGGGCCGCGATCTCGCCGATCGGCAGCGCCCGCACGCGTGCGGCGGCGAGCTCGATGGCCAGCGGCAACCCGTCGAGCGCGGCACAGACCCGCTGGACGTCGCCCGCGGTGGTGTCGTCGACGGCGAATCCCGGATCACCCGCCTGCGCGCGATCGGCGAACAGCCGGACGGCGGCGAACTCCAGCGACCGGGCGGGCGGCGTGCCCGGCGGCGGCACGGCGAGCCGCGGCACGGGGGAGACGATCTCGCCGGTGATGCCCAGCGGTTCGCGGCTGGTGGCGAGCACCCGCAGCGCCGCGGCGGCGCCGAGCAGCCGGGCGACCAGTTTCGCGGCGGCCTCGACCAGATGCTCGCAGTTGTCGAGCACCAGCAGTACCGCCCGATCGGCCAGCGCGTCGATCAGGCGCTCCAGCGGCGCGTTCTCCACCGGCGCGGTGACCGCCCCGAGCGCGACCGTCCGCAGGCCGAGGGCGGTCAGCACGGCGTGCGCGACGTCGGCGTCCTCGGTGTACGGCGCGAGTTCGACGAAGACCGCCGGAAGGTCCATCGCGGCCGCGGTCTCGATGGCCAGCCGGGTCTTGCCCGTCCCGCCGGGGCCGGTCAGCGTCACCAGGCGCGAACGGTCCAGCTGGTCGAGCACGTGCCGAAGGTCGCCTTCGCGGCCGATGAAGCTGGTGAACTGCGCGGGAAGCGGCGCGGTTGTGGTCTTGACGGGCGGCGTCTCACCCCGCAGCACGGCCAGATGCGCGGCGGCGAGGTCGGGGCCGGGGTCCGCGCCGAGTTCCTCGGCCAGGACCCGGCGGGCGTCCTCGAACGCGGTGAGCGCGTCGGCGTGACGGCCCGCGGCGTGCAGGGCGCGGATCAGCAGCGCGCGCGGCCGTTCCCGCAGTGGCTGCTCGTCGATGACCTCGCGAAGCTCCGCGAGGACGTCTTCGTGTCTCCCGAGCTTGAGTTCGGCCTCGACGCGGTCTTCGATCGCCGACGTCTTCAGCTCGTTCAGCCTCGTGACCTGCGGGTCGCGGAACGGCGCGTCGGTGATGTCCGCGAACGCCGGACCGCGCCAGAGACCGAGAGCGTCACGAAGCAGCTCGGCCGCCTTCGCGGCGTCTCCCGCCGCGAGAGCGCGCCGTCCTTCGGCGGCGAGCCGCTCGAACCGGTGGACGTCGACGTCGTCGCGGTCCACGACGAGGCGGTAACCCGACGGGCTGAACTCGACGGGCGCGAGCTCCTTCAGCGCGCCACGCAGCCGCGAGACCTGCGATTGCAGCGCGTTCGCCACCCCATCGGGTGGCTGCTCGCCATAGAGGCCGTCGATGAGCCGCTCCGCGGGGACGACGCGGCCCGCCTCCAGCGCGAGCAACGCGAACAGCGTCCGGACCCTCGGGCCGCCGACCGGGACGGTGGTGCCGTCCTCGCGGCGCACCTCCGTCGCCCCCAGAACGCCGAATCGCATGAGTCAAAGAGTAGGACGTCGTTTACCTGGGCGGATCCAGCCCGCCCGAGATCCGCCGAATGGCGTCTATACACTTCGCCGGGTCCCCACGCAATGGGAGAGGTATGTCTGAGCACGAACCCGTGGTCCTCGGTCAGCCGACCGTCGGCGACGAAGAGCTCGCCGCGGTGGCGGAGGTGTTCCGGTCCGGCTGGCTGGCCGGTGCCGGTCCCGCCTGCCGCCGTTTCGAGGAACGCTTCGCGAAGACCGTCGGCACCGCGCACGCCCTGACCACCAGCAACTGTGGCTCGGCACTCTTCCTCGGGCTGCGTGTGCTCGGCGTGAAGCCGGGCGACGAGGTCATCGTCGGCGACTACACGTTCCCCGCCACCGGCCACGCCGTGCTCCAGGCGGGCGCGACCCCGGTTTTCGCGGACATCCGCCCGGACGTGTGGAGCGCCGACCCGGCGTCGATCGAAGCGCTGATCACCCCGCGCACGGTCGGCATCCTCGCCGTCGACGTGGCCGGGCAGCCCGGTGACTTCGACGAGTACCGCGCCATCGCCGACAAGCACGGCCTGTGGCTCTTCGAGGACGCCGCCTGCGCCGCGGGCGCGACGTACAAGACCCGCCCGGCCGGCAGCCTCGCCGACCTCGCCGCGTTCTCCTTCCACGGCCGCAAGGGCATCACCGCGGGCGAAGGCGGCGCGCTGGTCTCGGACCGCGAAGACCTCATCGCGCACGCGCGCAAGCTGCACACCTACGGCATCGAGCCCGCCATCACCCGCGAGGGTTCCGGCGCGCTGCCGATCCCGGAGTTCCACGAGCTGGGTTACAACTTCCGGCTCTCGGACGTGCAGGCCGCGATCATGAACGTCCAGCTCGACCGCCTCCCGGACCTGCTCTCGGCCCGCCGTTCGGTGGCCAAGCGCTACCACGAGGCGTTCGAGAACCTGCCCGGTATCGACGTCCCGGTGGAACTGCCGGACCGCGAACACCCGTGGCAGGCCTACATCCTGACCGTGGCCCCGGAGATCGACCGCGACGCGCTCGCGCTGCGGATCCGCGAGCAGGGCGTGCAGTGCAACTTCGGCACCTACGCCTCGCACCTCCAGCCCATCTACGGCAAGAAGCAGACCTTGCCGGTATCGGCGGACCTCTTCGCCCGTCATCTCGCCATCCCGATGCACGCCAACCTCACCGATGCCCAGGTCGACCGGGTCATCGGGACCGTCAGCGCCGCACTGCCGAGCTAGGAGAGAAATGCCCGACAAGAAGGTCCTCTTCACCGGGGGCGGCGGTTTCATCGCCGCGCACGTCATCCCGATGCTGATCGAAGGCGGCTACACCGTCCGCGTCTTCGACAACATGACGCGCGGCGACCGCGCCAGGATCAACGAGTTCGTCGCCACCGGCAAGGTCGAACTGGTCGAGAAGGACGTGCGCTACGGCGGCGCCGTGCGTGAGGCCATGCGCGGCTGCACGCACGTCATCCACTTCGCCACCGTGTCGATCAACAAGTCGGTCGCCGACCCGCACGAGTCCATCGACATCAACATGGTCGGCAACCACAACGTCTTCGCCGCCGCGGCGGACGAGGGTGTCGAGCGGGTCGTGTTCGCCTCGACCGCGTCCGTCTACGGCGACCCGAAGCGGCTGCCGATGCACGAGGACGACGAGCTCAAGCCCCTCACGCCGTACTGCATCTCGAAGCGCGCGGGCGAGGACATGCTCGGCTTCTACGAGCGCACCAAGGGCCTGTCCTGGAACGCGCTGCGGTTCTTCAACGTGTACGGCCCCGGCCAGAAGATCGAGGCCTACTACACGTCGGTGATCAACCACTTCATCCAGCGCCTGCGCGCGGGCCAGCCGCCGATCATCGACGGCCGCGGCGACCAGTCGATGGACTTCGTGCACGTCACCGACCTGGCCCGTGCCGTCGTCGCCGCGCTCGAATCGGAGAAGGCGAACGTGCCGATCAACATCGGCACCGGTATCGACACCTCCATCGCGACGCTCGCGAAGATCCTCATCGACGCCGTCGGCGTGAACGTCGAGCCGCTGTTCAACGAGCGCGACGTGCTGGTCTCGCGGCGTGCCGCCGACATCACCCGTGCCCGCGAGATCCTCGGCTGGGAGCCGAAGATCTCGGTGGAAGAAGGCATGTACGAACTGGTGAAGGCCTCCGAGTGACCGCCGGGCCAGGGGAGAGCCGCCCCATGCGTATCGCCGTGGTGAACAACTTCTTCCCGCCGAGGGTGGGCGGAAGCGCGCACATGGCGGCTTCCCTGGCCGAGCAGTACGCGGCGCGCGGGCACGAGGTGCTCGCGATCACCGCCGCGTACGCCGACGCCCCGGCCGACGAGACGAAGGACGGCTACCGCGTCGTCCGCCTGCCCGCGGTGAAGATGCCGCAGCTGGGCCTGTCGATCGACTTCGACATGAGCTTCGCCTCGCTGCGGCCGGGGAACTGGCGACGGCTGCGGAAGCTGCTGGACGAGTTCAAGCCGGACGCGATCCACCTGCACGGGCAGTTCTTCGACCTGTCGTGGCTGGCCGGGCGGTACGCGCGGCGGCACAAGCTGCCGATGCTGCTGACCATCCACACGCTGCTGATCAGCGACAACAAGCTGTACGGCGGCGTCTTCCGGTTCCTGGACACCGTGCTGGTGAACCCGATCCTGCGCTATCTCAAGCCGCGGTACGTCATCCTCGACAAGCTCGGCGTCGACTACTGCGTCGAGCGCTACGGCACGAGCGACGCGAACTCGGACTACTTCCCGATCGCCGTCGACACCGGGAACTTCGAGAAGCCGCTTACGAAGGATGTGCGGGCCGAGCACGGGCTGGGCGACGGTCCGGTGATCGTCTCGCTCGGGCACGTGATCCCGCTGCGCAACCGGCTCCCGCTGGTCGAAGCACTTCCGTCCATTTTGGACAAACACCCCGGCGTGAAGGTGGTCGTCGTCGGCCGCGTGTATCACGACGTCTTCCTCAAGCGAGCGGAAGAACTCGGGGTCGCGGACGCCATCATCGTCACCGGCGCCGTGCCGAAGGCCGACGTGCCCGCGTACTTCGCCGCCGCCGACATCGTCACGCACGACCTCAACGGCGGCTGCGGCACCGCGTCGCTGGAGGCGATGCTCTCGGGCACCGCGACCATCGCTTCGGTCACCGAGGACAACTACCCGGGCATCGAACTGCGCAACGGCGAGAACATCCTGCTGGTGCGCCCGGACGACAGCGAGGCGGTGGCGGACACCGTCATCGAACTGCTCGACGATCCGGAGAAGCGGGCTTTGGTGGCACAGCGGGAAAGCGCGATGGTGCGGGCCAACTTCGGCCTCGACGTCGTCGCCGAAGAACACCTGCGTACTTTCGAGAAACTGGTGACCGAGGCCGATGTTCTTCGATGACGAGCGCAGCAACCGGCTGCGCCCGCAGATCCTGACCGAACTCGTTTCGCAGTACATGAACGACGCCGAGCGCGCTCGTTTCTACGGGCTGCCGGAGTCGACCCGGGTCCGCGAACGCGTGAAGATCATCAGCCCGGAGAACCTGAAGATCGGCGAACACTGCTGGATCGGCGAAGGCGCGGCGCTCGACGCGAGCGGCGGGCTGGAGATCGGCGAGCACACCAGCATCGGCCTCAACACGCTGATCTTCACGCATTCCAGCTGGCTCGCGAACATGACGCTGCAGAACCACTCGGGCAGCGACCTCATCGAACGCAAACCCGTGAAAATCGGCAAAGGCTGCTTCATCGGCGGCCTCGTGGTGATCATGGCCGGGGTCACGATCGGCGATTTCGCCACCGTGCAGCCGAATTCCGTGGTCGCCAAGGACGTCCCGCCGCGCAGCCTGGTGGCGGGCAACCCGGCGCGCGTCTTCCAGAAGTACGACGACGAGTACATCCAGTCCGAAGTGGAGCGTGTGCGCGCCGAAAACGCGCGGCGGCGGGCGCTGGCCGAGGAACGCGGGGACGCCGCCGGTTCCTGGGGCGCCCCGGCAGGCGATTTCACGGAATAGCTCCGGGGCCGCCGTCACGTGATCAGGCACGTAACTCGCGTGATTGGATGCCGCACTCGGTGTTCCGCCTCTGGTCACGCGAGTTCCGGCTTCGATCACGCGAGTGCGGTCTTACGACCCACTGCACAGGCTGCCCGCTGGCGCTTCGACGATTGTGCGCGTTCGACCGGACGGTGCGTGTGGCGTGGGGCGAAGGCTCCCTTCGCCGCATGAGACACGACGAAGGGAGCCTTCAGCCCAGGCTGCGTGTGCGGCTCCGCAAGAGCGCGATCGTCCACCACTGTGTCGAGTGATGAATTCCGGCTCGATTCCGCAGTACGTTCGATGCCGATGCCTCAAGTGACTCTCGACGACTGGGCGGCCATGCCGCGGAACCGGGCCGAAGTACGGCGCGGCGTCCTGGTCGCTGCTCCGTTCCTGGACACCCGGCACCAACTCGCGGTCACGCGACTGGCGTACTTCCTGGACGTGCGCGTTCCGGATCTGGTCGCCCTCGCCGGAGTGCTCTCCGAGGGAACCGTCCGCACCGACCGGGTCACCAAGTTCTCCGAATACGCCGAAGTCGGCATCGAGCACTACTGGATCGTCGACCTCGAAGAACCGGCGAGCATGACCACGTACCGCCTGATCGACGGCGAGTACGAGAACTTCGGCGAGCACACCGGAAAGGTGAGCCTCGACTTCGACGGCATTCCGCTGACGCTCGATCTCGACGCGCTGACCACCCGCCACGCGCAGCGCCCCTAGATGTCATGAACGACCCTTTCCTGACGAAAAACGTCAGGAAAGGGTCGTTCATGACATTCGACAAAGCTGCAGCGCCCCTGATCACGAGCCGGAACCAACGCCCTTCCCGGCCCGACTACTAGGCTCGGCGGGGGAGTTCCCCGGTGAGAAGGGTGTCTGATGAGGTTCAAGCGGTTCGGTGCGTCGTTGCTGGTCACCGGGTTGGCCCTGCTGGGCACCGCGTCCCCGGCGCTGGCCCATTCGGAACTGAAGAGCAGTGACCCGGCGAGGGGCGCTTCGCTGGCGACGCCCCCGACGCAGATCAAGCTGACCTTCTCGGGCCCGGTCACCCTCGCCGACCAGAATCCGATCCAGATCACCGGCCCCGAGAACGCGTCGTGGACGGTCGGCCGCGCGGAGGTCGCCGGAACGGTCGTCACGGCGCCGGTCCAGGCCGTCGGCCCCGCGGGCGAGTACACGCTCCGCTACAAGGTCACCTTCGAGGACACGCACGCCACGAGCGGCTCGGTGAAGTTCAACCTCAGCGCGCCGGCACCGGGCCCGACGAGCCAGGCCCCGACGAGCAGCCCGGCTCCGGCCAGTAGCGCGGCCCCGGCACCGCAGGCCGGCGAGACCACTCCCGAAGACCTGGTGCCCACCTGGGTGTGGATCGTCCTCGCGGTGGCCGTGGTCGTGGCGGGGATCGTCGTCGCGCTCCGGTTCACTCGCCGGAAGGACTAAAGCAACCTTTCAGGTGGTCAACCGTCGAACGGAGATGAGGACCAGGGTGGCTCGCGGCGATGACGAGTTCGTCGAGTTCGTGCGGAACTCGGCGACCCGTCTTCAGCATGCGGCCTTCCTGCTCACCAGCGACCGTCATCAAGCGGAGGACGCCACCCAGACGGCGCTCGCCAAGACGTACGCGGCCTGGTCGCGGGTACGCCGCAAGGACGCCTACGCGTACGCGCGGCAGGTGCTCGTCAACCACGTCATCGACGGCTGGCGGCGCCCGATCCGCGAGAACGCCACGGAGGACATCCCCGAGCAGCCGAGCGGCATGGATGTCGCCGGTGCCGTTGTCCAGCGGAAATGGCTGCTTGACGCGTTGCGTACGCTCACAGACCGGGAGAGAGCCGTCGTGGTGCTCAGGCACTTCTTCGACTTGAAGGAATCCGACGTGGCGGGCGAATTGGGTGTCTCGGTCGGCACCGTGAAGAGCACCAATTCCCGCGCCCTGACCAAACTGCGGATCACCGCGGAGGACGGAACGGAACTGATCGGGGGGCTGGGACGATGACCGACCTCGAGACGCTGCGTTCGGCTTTGCGGGAACCGCCCGCCGAAGGGTTCGCCGAACCCGACCTCGGCGCGATCATGACCAAGGGCAGGCGTATCCGCCGTCGCCGCCGTCTCGCGACCGGCGCGGGCGGGGTCGCCGCCGCCGTGGTGACGGTGCTGGTCATCGTCGGCGCGGTCGCGCTGCGGGAGCCCGCTCAGCAGCCGCTTCCGCCCGCCGCGAGCGCGCCCGTCGCGTCCGCCCCGGCTCCGGCACCGGCGAGCCCGTCGATCACGGCGGCACCCTCGGACGCTCCGTTCGGGGAGGTGATTCCGCTCGGGTACAAGGGCGAAGGTGGCCGTGAGCTGGTGATCTACGCGTCCGAGATCGACGAGCCGTCGATGCCGGACGTCCGGTTCGGTCTTCAGGTCGCGTACCGGACCGGCGCGGGCGAGTACGAGGCGCTCCTGGCCGCCAACGAATTCAAGGGATCCGACCGATCGTTCGGCTTCCACGCCGTGGACGGCGGCGACGTGATCCGGGGGACGTTCGTACCGGTGTTCGGCTACTTCTCCGGTCCGGCGGTGCGGGTCACCAGCACCGTCCGCGGGAAACCGGTCGAGGCCAAGGTGATCCCGTGGAGTGAGGACCCGTCGGTCGTCATCTTCTGGTTCAGCCCCGGCCAGGTGGAGTCGCCGTACGTGCTGACCCCGCTCGTCGCGTACGACGCGAAGGGCCAGCGGCTCACGAAGTGAGCGACTCAGGGCGCTGTCGCCGGATTTCGGCGAAATAGGCGTTGACCGAGGGCCGGTACAACCCGACGAGTCCGAGCACCGTTCCCGTGAGGGCGAACGCGTCGATCACGACGAGCACGATCCCCGGGACCGGCAGTTGCCGGCCCTCGCCCGCCGCAGTCGCGTCCAGGATGGTCACCGCCGCGTGGACCACGGTGATCAGCAACATGAGGCTCACGAGGGCCGCCGAGCAGGTGAGGAGCACTCGTGCCCAGCTCCGGCCCGAGCGCGTCAGCAGGCACAGCGCCATCTGGACGACGCCGATCACGAGGATCCAGACGATGACCGGCGGGTCCGTGTCCTCCGAGCGGAGGCGGATGCCCTCCGCGGCTTCGGCGTCCGCGGTCAACGCGGCGTCGATGAGCGAAAGCAGCCCTGACGTGATCATCCACGTCAGGGCCGCCAGCGCGAGTACGGTCGTCGCGCGCTTCAGGGTCTTGGGCACCAGCGCAAGATAGCGCCCCCGCCGCGAAAGGTCAGGCCGCGGCCTGCGTCAGCACCTGGTCGACGACGGCGTGCGACGGCAGGATCAGGTCCCGCTCGACGTCCACGTCGACCTTGCCTTCGAGCAGGTCGACGAACCGGTCCAGCTGCGTCGCGAGCGGCTCGCGCGCGGTGACCAGTTCCGGGATCTCGATGACGGTCTGCTGCCGGTAGCCGAGGCCGTCCTCGGTGACCGAGTCGTGCGAGACGTGCCGGTAGATGGTGACGTCGCGGCGGAGCAGGTCGATCTCGATCATGCGGTCCAGCTCGGATACCCACAGCGAGCGGACCTTGCGCTGGCCGAGCCGGGACGCCGAGACCGTGGCGAGGCCGGACTCGAACGACAGCACCGTCTCGATGGTGTCCTCGGCGCCTTCGACGGAGCTCGGGTGGAAGTAGCCGGCACCGGAGGCGACCCGCTGCGGGGTCGCGCCGCCGAAGAACTGGATCGCCAGGTCGACGTCGTGCACCAGGAGGTCCCACGCGACACCGGTCTTGATCCGCGGCGCGTACGGGCCGTGGCGGCGGGCCATCAGGTGGATCGGCTCGTTGACCAGCGCCCTCGCGGTCATCACGGCCGGGTTGTAGCGCTCCAGGAGCCCGCACATCAGCGGGATGCCCTTCTTCGCCGAGAGCCCGACGATCTCCTGGGAGAACTCGAGGCTGTTGCACACCGGCTTCTCGACCAGCATCGGCTTGCCCTGGCCCAGGATCTCCTGCGCCAGCTCGTAATGCGCCTCGGTGGCCGAAGCGAGCACGACGGCGTCCACATCGGACAGCGAGCCGATCTCGGGCGTCCACTGGGTTTCGTAGCGATCGGCGACCTTGCGGCCGGCCTCTTCGCGCGGGTCGATCACGCGGACGAGGTCCACGCGCTCGTTCGCGGCGAGGACACGGGCGTGCAGCGAGCCCATGTTCCCGGTGCCGATGAGGGCGATCTTGTGGGTGGTCATGCGCCGAGTACCTCGCGAACCGTTTCGATGATGGTGTCCAGGTCGGACTCGGAAAGGTGCGGGTGCACCGGCAGGGAAAGCGCCTGCGCGGCGACGGAAGCGGCCACCGGGAAGTCCTCGACCTTCGCGTCGGGGATCAGCGGGTTGTTCCGGTAGCAGTCGTAGTCGAAGACGATCTTCGGGTAGTAGATCCCGTTGCCGATGCCCCGCTCGGTGAGCGCGGCGGCGAGCTCGTCACGCGAGAGGAAGGCGTGCGGGCCGACCAGCACGGTGTACTGGTGCCACACGTGTTCGCGGCCGGGCAGGACCTGCGGGATGTCGAGACCCGGGGTGCCGGCGAGACCTTCGGAAAGGCGCTTCGCGTTGGCCTGGCGGGCGGCGGTGAGCTGGTCCAGCTTCTCCAGCTGCGGGATTCCGACGGCGGCGTGCAGGTCGGTCATCCGGTAGTTGTGCCCGGCGACCTCGTACTGGTACCGGGCGCGCATGCCCTGGTTGCGCAGCACCCGCAGGCTGTCGGCCAGCTTGTCGTCGTCCGTGGTGATCACGCCGCCCTCGGCGGTGGTCACGTTCTTGGTGGCGTACAAGGAGAAGCAGCCGATCCCGAAGGAACCCGACGGCTTGCCCTGGAACGACGCGCCGACGGCCTGCGCGGAGTCCTCGATGATCTTGAGACCGTGCTCGGCGGCCAGCGGCGCGAGCTTGCCCATGTCGGCCGTCTGTCCGTAGAGGTGCACGGGCATGAGGACCTTGGTGCGGTCGGTGATCGCGGCGGCGACGGCGTCCGGGTCGATCGCGAAGTCGTCGCGCCGGATGTCGGCGAAGCGGACGGTCGCGCCGGCTTCCAGGATCGCGTTCAGCGTCGCCACGAAGGTGAACGGCGAGGTGACGACCTCGTCGCCCGGCTTCAGGTCGAGCGCCTGGATGGCGGCGACCAGCGCGGTGGTGCCGTTGTTGACGGCGATCGCGTGCTTCGTGCCGGAAACGCTCGCGAACGCGTCCTCGAAGCGCTTGACCATCGGTCCCTGTGCGATGGCGCCGGATCGCAGCACCTCGACGACGAGGTCCTCCGCGTCACGGACGTCGACCACGGTAATGGGGATCATCTGCAAGTCTCTCTCGACTGGGCGTTCTGGTGCGTCCGGTACAGTGAGCCGCCGGTTCTGCGCCCGGCCGCCCCCTCTGGCGCGGGCCACACGTTACCGGGACCGCCGAAGCGCCCATTACCCCAGGCTGCCTCCAGCCACAACGAACGGATCTTCACGTGGTGAACCGCATCCACCCGACAGCAGTCATCGGCGAGGGTGTCGAGCTCGGCGACGACAACGTCATCGGACCGTTCACGGTCATCGTGGGCCCCACCCGGATCGGGGACGGTAACTGGATCGGCCCGCACGTGACCATCGGGACCCCCGGCGAGGACCGCGGCCGCGAACACCCCGCGGCCTGGGAAGGCGCGCCGAACGGTGATCCCGATCACGACGGCCACGGTGTCGTCATCGGCAGCCGGAACCGGATCCGCGAGTACGTCAGCGTCCACCAGGGCACCTGGCGCACCACCACCGTCGGCGACGGCGGCTATTTCCTCCGCGGCTCGCATATCGCCCACGACTGCCTGGTCGAGGACGCCGTCACGGTCGCGTCGAACGTCATCACCGGCGGCCACTGCCACATCTGGTCCGGGGCGAACCTGGGCATGGGCGCGATCCTGCACCAGCGGGTCGTCATCGGCCCCGGCGCGATGGTCGGGATGAGCTCCGCGGTCCGCAAGGAGGTGGGCGCGTTCACCATCGCCGTGGGCAACCCCGCGCGGGTGACCGGCGTCAACACGGTGGGCCTGTCCCGCCGCGGCCTGGACGAGGCCGCCATCGAGGCGCTGGGACCGTGGCTGAAGGGTAAGGCCGGTCTCCCTGAGGACGGGCTGGCCGACCGGCTGCCCGGCGACCTCTCTACCTTGGTGAAGGCGTGGGACGCCCGTCCACGCGACGAGCATTAGGAGTACGGACATGGCGGAAGTCGCCGGCAAGCTGCGTGAGGTCTTCGTCGAGGCGCTGGACCTCGACGGCGAGGTCGATGTCGAGAACCTGAAGTACCGCGACATCGAGGCCTGGGACTCGGTCGGTCACATGGCGCTGGTCGCGGCCATCGAGGACGAGTTCGATGTGGAATTCGACACCGACCAGGTGATCGACATGTCCAGCTTCAAGGTCGCCGTCGACATGGTGACCGACCTCCAGAACAAGTGATGCTGGACGGCAGGGTCGCCCTGGTCACCGGGGGCACCCGGGGCATCGGGCTGGCCACCGCGCGGGCGCTCGCCGACGCGGGCGCCACCGTCGTGCTGACCGGCCGTGACGAGGCGAAGGCCAAGGAAGCGGCGGCCGCGGCGGGGGCCGCGAGCGGACTCGCCCTGGACGTCACCGACGCCAAGGCCGTGTCGACGCTGGTGCGCGGTGTGGCCAAGGAGCACGGCAAGCTCGACATCGTGGTCGCCAACGCCGGGATCATGGAGGACGCGCTCCTCGGCATGATCCGCGAGGAACTGGTCGACACCACGCTGAGCACGAACGTCGCCGGCACGCTGCACACCGTCCAGGCCGCGGCCAGGGCGATGATGCGCAAGAAGACCGGCGCCATCGTGGTGCTGGCTTCGATCGTCGGCGAGCACGGAAGCGCCGGTCAGACGGTGTACGCGGCCTCGAAGGCGGCGGTGGCGAACATCGCGCGTTCGGCCGCGAAGGAACTCGGCCGGTCCGGGATCCGGGTCAACGCGGTGGCGCCCGGCGTCATCGACACCGACCTGACCTCCGGCCTGACCGAGGACGCCAAGGCCGAGAACATCGGCAAGACGCCGCTCGGACGGCTCGGGACGCCCGAAGACGTGGCGAACGCGATCCGGTTCCTCGTCAGTGATGACGCTTCGTTCATCACCGGGCAGGTGCTGGGCATCGACGGAGGATTAGTTCTCTGATGACCCTTTTGGGTGTGGGCGCACGACTGATCGACGTCACGAGCAGCAAGACGCTCGCGGGCGAGGAACTCGACACCGAGGTCACCCGCGTAGGGGCCGCGTTGTCGCTGCTGCCGCCCGGTGCGCTGTTCGCGCGGATGTCGGTGGACCTGCCCAGCGTGCTGAACTACCTCGGCGCGTTCGAGGCCGGTCGCGCGATCGCGCTGATCGACCCGGCGCTGGACGCCGACGTCCTGGCGGGGCTCATCGAGCGTTTCCGCCCGGCCGCCGTGTTGTCCGCACCGGACGCGCCCGCCCCCGAGGGGTACGGCGTCTCCGACGGCCACTGGGTCAGGGAGTCCGCCGAAGGGGTCGAGCCGCATCCGCATCTCGCGGTCCTGTTGCCGACCAGCGGTTCCACCGGGAATCCGAAGCTGGTCCGGCTCTCCCGCGGCGCGGTGTACGCCAACGCCGACGCGATCGCCGAGGTGCTCGGTATCGACCGCCACGAGATCGCGCCGACCAGCCTCCCGCTGCACTACAGCTACGGCCTGTCCGTGCTGAACTCGCATCTCGTCCGCGGCGCGACCGTGGTCATCGAGCCCTCCGGCGTGCTGGGGCGCGGGTTCTGGGACGCGGTCAACGAACACAAGGTCACCTCGCTCGCCGGGGTTCCGTACCACTACGAGATGTTGCGGCGCCTCAAGTTCGACCCGGCGAAGTACCCGACGTTGCGCACGCTCACCCAGGCGGGCGGCAAGCTGCGCGACGATCTCGTCGCCCAGTTCAACGACAAGATCCGCGAGGTCGGCGGCCGGATGTTCGTGATGTACGGGCAGACCGAGGCCGCGCCGCGGATGACCACCGTCCCCGCGGAACGGCTCGCGGAGAAGCTCGGTTCGGCCGGGCCCGCGCTGCCCGGCGGTTCGTTCGCCATCCGGCGTGAGGACGGTTCCGAGACCACGCATCCGAAGATCGTCGGCGAGGTCGTCTACCGCGGGCCCAACGTGATGATGGGGTACGCCGAGGACGAGGCCGGGCTGGCCGCGGGCGACGAATACGGCGGCGTGCTGGCCACCGGCGACCTCGGCTACCTCGACGAGGACGGGTTCCTCTACATCACCGGACGCCTCAAGCGGATCGGCAAGGTCTTCGGCAACCGCGTCAGCCTGGATGATCTCGAGCACGCCGTGCGTTCGGCTTCGGTGGGGATCGACGTCGTGGCCGCCGTCCCGGCCGGGGACAAGGTCGTCCTGTTCGCCGAGTTGCCTGAGGGCGACGGAGCCAAGGCCATCTGCAAGGACGCCGCGAAGGCGCTGTCCGAGCGGCTGCACCTGCACACGAGCGGTTTCGACGTCCGCCCCATCGACACCGTGCCGCTGCTCGCCAGCGGCAAGATCGACTACCGGTCGCTGGAGGCCCAGGTATGAGCGTCTTTACGTTGTCCCAGGCCGAGCGCGAGAAGCATCTGCTTCCGCAGCTCGCCGAACTGACCGCGCACCACCGTGAAAACTCCGAAGGCTACGAGCGCATCCTGTCGTCGCTCGGTATCGCGCGGGACGCGTCGTTCGCGTCCATCGCGGATCTGCCGTGGCTGCCGGTGCGGATGTTCAAGACGCACGACCTGCGCAGCATCCCCGAGTCCGAGATCTTCAAGACGCTGACCTCCTCGGGCACCACCGGCGCGGGCGCGTCCCGGATCTACCTGGACAAGGACGCCGCCGGCGCGCAGACCAAGCAGCTCGGCGCCACTCTTCAGGAGGTCCTCGGCGGCGAGCGCCTGCCGATGCTGATGGTCGACACCATCGGCATCATCAAGAACCGCCGCTCGTTCTCCGCGCGCGGCGCGGGCGTGCTGGGCATGGCGAACTTCGGCCGCAAGCACACCTACGTGCTCGACGAGAACGATCAGCCGGACGTCGAGGCGGTCAAGACGTTCCTGGCGACCTACGGCGACAAGCCGTTCCTGATCTTCGGCTTCACCTTCATGGTGTGGCAGTACCTCTACGAGGTCGCCCGCGAGCACAAGCTGGATCTCTCCAATGGGATCCTGATCCACTCCGGCGGCTGGAAGAAGCTGATCGACCGCGCGGTGGACAACACCGAGTTCCGCCGTCGCTTCAAGGAGGACACCGGACTCACCCGGATCCACAACTACTACGGGATGATCGAGCAGATCGGCACCGTGTTCCTCGAAGGACCGTCCGGGAACTCGTTGTACTGCCCCGATTTCGCCGATGTGGTGATCCGGAACCCGGAGACCTGGGAAGAGCAGCCGGTCGGCGAGCCCGGGGTGATCGAGGTCGTCAGCACGCTGCCGCGTTCGTATCCCGGCCACGTCCTGCTCACCGAAGACCTCGGTGTCTACAACGGGATCGACGACGGCGACTGGCCGGGCAAGCACTTCTCGGTCATGGGCAGGCTGCCCAAGGCCGAGGCCCGCGGTTGCTCGGACACCTTCCAGGGAGCGGCGGCATGAGCACGGTCAACCAGCGTTTCCCGCTCGGCGACGCGATCGAGGTCGACAAGCTGGTCGAAGAGCTGCGGGCCGAACCCGTCGGCGGACGGCTTCGCGTCGGCGACCCGCGTGTCGTCGAGTTCCTGACGAAGTTCGCGCGCAAGCTGCTCGCGCCCGCGACGGCCCGCCGCTTCCCGGAGCTGGCGTCTCTCGGTTTCTTCCTGCGCAAGGGAGAGATCGCCAAAGCACTGTCCACTTTGGAGACTTCCGGCGACGCGCTGCGCTTCCCGCGCGGGCTGGTCTTCCACGTGCCGCCCGCCAACGTCGACACGATCTTCGTGTACTCGTGGGCGCTTTCGGCTTTGGCGGGCAACCACAACGTCGTCCGCGTCTCCTCGCGTTCGGCCGGTGCCGCCGAGACCGTGCTGGAGGCGCTGAACGCCGCACTGTCCGAAGTGGACGCCGGCACCGCCGCCGCGATCACCGCGACGCAGCGCATGGTCACCTACGACCGCAGCGACACGATCAGCGGCGCGCTGTCGGTGGCCGCGGATCTGCGGGTGATCTGGGGCGGCGACGCCTCGGTCGCCGCGCTGCGCAAGTACCCGCTCGCGCCGCACGCCCGCGACCTGACCTTCCCGGACCGGTCGTCGTTCGCGGTCGCGTCGGTACGCGGCTGGCAGAACGCCTCCGAGGCCGAGCGCCGCGGTGCCGCCGAGGGCTTCTACAACGACTCGTACTGGTTCGACCAGGCCGCCTGCTCGTCGCCGCGCGCGGTGTTCTGGGTCGGTGAGGAAGACGGCGCCCGCGAAGCAGGGCAGGAGTTCCGGAAGCTGCTCGCCGAGGTGCTGGCGACGAAACAGCACGTCACCGAGCCCGCCATGGCCGTGCAGAAGCGGGTTTCGGCGTACGGCGCGGCCGTCGACGGGCTCGTCAACGGCATCGAGTTCCAGGGCAACGGCATCGCGACACTGGAGCTGGCCGACCCCGCCGTCCTGCCGCGCGAATGGCTCGGCGCGGGCACTTTCGCCAACGCGCGGGTCGACACGCTTTCCGACCTCGTTCCGATCGTGCTCCGCAAAGATCAAACCGTCGGTCAATTCGGCTTCACCAAAGAAGAATTGACGGAATTCGTGACGGAATTGGCAGGCCGCGGCGTGGACCGGGTCGTTCCCTTCGGTTCGGCCCTGACGTTCTCCGCGATTTGGGACGGCTACGATCTGCTGACCGAGTTCAGCCGCTTGGTGACCGTACAGGCCTGACCTGCGGTGACGAGGTAGCAGCAGAGGAGGTTCAGTGACGACGGTCGAAACGCCCGAAGAGGACACTTCGGTTGCGGTAAAACAACCGAAATCCACGAAGGCGAAGATCCTCGACGTCGTCCGCTGGGTCGCCATCCTGCTGGTCGTCGGTTTCGCGGCGAAGACACTCGTCACCAATTGGGGTGAATTCTGGCGGACCTTGTCCGAGGTCGCCTGGGAATCCTCCACGTTGAGCCTGCTCGCGCTCATCGCCGCGATCATGGTGTCGACCTACGGCTGGCAGGTCATGGTCGACGACCTCGGCAAGCCGATCGGCTACGCCCGCGGCGCGCAGATCTGCCTCGTCGGCTCGCTCGGCAAGTACGTGCCGGGTTCGGTGTGGGCGTACCTGCTGCAGATGGAGCTGGGCCGCAAGGCCGGGCTCGCCAGGGCCCGGATCTTCACCGGCTCGCTGATCCAGCTCGGCGTCGGCGTGGTGTCCGCGCTGGTCGTCTCGCTGCTCGCGGCCCCCGCGGTGTTCAGCAACAGCCCGCGGGCGATGTGGCTGTTCGTGCTCATCCCCGTCGGGCTCGCGATGCTGCACCCGCGCGTGCTCACCTGGGGCACGTCGCTGGTGCTGCGGATCCTGCGCCGCCCGCCGCTGGACCACCGGCTGAGCTGGTCGGTCGTCGGGAAGGTCTTCGGCTCGTCGACGGCCGCCTGGGCGCTGCAGGGTGTGCACCTGTGGCTGCTGGCGAACTCCGTCGGCACGCCGGGATTCAGCGGTTTCGTGCTGTGCGTCGGCGCGATGGCGGTCGCGATGACCGTCGGGACGTTCGCGTTCATCCTGCCCAGCGGGGTCGGCGTCCGCGAGGTCGCGCAGGTCGCCGTGCTGACCGCCTCGGGCCTCACCGTCGTCCAGGCGACGGCCTTCGCCATCGCGTCGCGGGTGATGTTCACCGTCGCCGACCTGATCACCGCCGGCGGTGCCGCCCTCTCGGCCCGCCTCGTCACCTCCCGCAATTAGTCCTCTGAATGCGGTCGGTGTAGCTGGTCGTCACTCACGTGACGTGCCCCATCGCTTCGGCGGTTGTTCGTGTCTTAGGGGACGGCGCGTGTGACCAGGTGGACGACACGTGTGACTGGATGGACGACACGCCTGTCGCCGGGGCCTGACCCCGAGTCGTCCGCTTATCCGGCCGGGGCTGAAGGCTCCCTTCGTCGCATCAGACGCGGTGAAGGGAGCCTTCAGCCCATGCACGCCGACTGCCCACGCGACTAACGCATTCAGAGTACGAAATGGGTCAGGGGTTCAGGCGGTAGATCACCGCGTCCGCGTTCCGGTACACCTCGGTCACGAAGTTCAGCCCGTCCAGGTCGCGCAGGCCCGCCTGGCGCGGGGCACCGGTCGGGTAGCCGTACTGCCCGAGGATCACCCACCGCACGTTCAGCCGCGCCACCGCCGCCCGCACCTGGGCGTTCGACGGGTACTCGCGGAAGTGCCACTCCAGCAGCCGCGCGTCCGACGGCGACAGCGTCTCGTCGAAATGCCCGGAAGTCGTGCGGACGCCGGAGAGCGCGTAGGTCCACACCGTCCCGTCCAGCCGGTCGTTCATCGCGCGCTCGCCGGGCTTCGCGAACTCGGCGAGCTTCTCCATCGCGACGACCTCGTCCGGGCTCACCGGCAGTTTGTGCGGGTCGATGCCGGGGGTGTTCGCGTAACCGGGCGCGACCTTCGCCGCGTTGGACGGCGCGTAGAAACCGTTGCTGAGGAAGGCGAACGCGCCGAACACCACCACCGCGACGGCGAACGCGGGCACCTTGCGGTGCGCGACGTTGTCCCGCAGCCACGCCTGCGTCTCGGCGAGGCCGTGCGCCGCGATGATCGACAGCGGGATCGCCGCCATCGACATGAACCGGTACGGGTCGTTCCACCACGGCCGGGACAGCGCCAGCACGAGCGGCTGCTCGGACGACGTCACCGCGATGTAGGCGAGCCCGGTGATCAGCGCCGTGACCCCGATCCAGCGCAGCGCGCCCGCGCGCGAGAAGAAGATGAAGCCCAGCAACAACGCCACGGAAAGCCAGATCTGCGGATACGGCTCGTGGTGCTGGAAGCCGAGCAGCGCGCCGAGCGCCGTCGTCGCCCGCCATTCGACCGGCCAGCTGCGGTAGGGCACCTCGCCGCTCGCGAGCCCGATCGCGCCGAACAGCTGCAGCCACGCCACGAGGATCGCGACGACACCGACGATCGCCAGCGCGCGCAGGTCACGCCCGATCCGCCGCCACCGTTCCCCGGGTGCGAGCCAGCGCTGCAGCAGGAGCGGGCCGGCGAACAGGATCGCGCCGAACAACGCCGACGAGTGCACGCACAGCAGTCCGACGGCGCCCGCCAGCAGCACGAATCCGGTGCCGGGTGCGGGACGGTCGAGGTATCGCTTCACCGCGACGGCGGCCAGCGGCGTCAGCGCGAGGCCGAGCAGGAACGGGAGCAAAGGTCCCCTGCTCATCGATTCGTACAGGCCCATCACCGGCGCGATCGAGACCAGGGCGACGGCGCCCGCGAACACCGCGCGCCCCCGGAACACGCGCACCATCGTGACCAGCGACAACGCCAGCAACGCGGGCAGCAGCGCGGTGTTCACGTCCAGGGCCAGCGGGATGGTCGCCGGGCTCAGCAGATACACCACGGACGCGAGCAGGTGGTACGCGTTGGGGTAGAACACCGGCGCCGCGTCGCCGTACCAGTTCACCTCGCCGGTGCCGAACAGGCTGCCGTCCCCGGTTTCGGCGATCTGCCGGACGCCGTTCGCGTGATACACCGCGTCGAACCCCTGCGGGATGGCGTCCAGCCTGCCCATCCCGCGCACCACCGCGTACATCCCGACGGCGGCCGCGAGCAGCAGGCACGCCCCGACGGCGAGGTGCCCGGAGCGTCCCCACAGCGGTTCTTCCGGCGCTGGGGGCCACCGGCGCAGCGTGAGCCGCCGCAGTCCGAACGCGACACCGGCGAACAGCGCCGTCGCGACCGCGTACGTCACGGGAGTGAACGGCAGCCCGAGCGTGGCCGCCCACGGTCCCGCGAGCCCGCCGATGGCGTAACTCAGCAACGGCGTCATCCCCGCGAGCACCCAGCCGCGCAGGCCGGCGGCGAGACCGGTGAGCAGACCGGGAAGGCCGATGACGAGCAGCGCGACGACCACGGTGAGGACATCGGCCGACAGGGAGGTGTGGGTGGGCACGGGCTACCTCGGATGGGGAATCCGCACAGAACCCCCGAGGTGCGGAACGGAATGGGAAGCCAGATTAACCACCGGGGACCGATACCCGAAGGAGTCACATCCCGACGGGGAAAACCTCGCGACTCCGTTTACTCGGCGCACACATCGCTCGCCCATTCGTGTCAATTGACTGCGCCGAAAGAAACACCTTGGCGCGGTGATCGATACTTGACCGTAGTCTTTCGTCAGGGGAGTGGCACGGCCCGGGAGGGTGGGATCAGGTGGTGGTCGCGCTTGTCGTCGCCTGGTCCGCGGTCGCGATCTTCGTGCTGGTGGCCTGGCCCAAGATCGGCGTGGACAAGGGCTGGCGCGCCGCCGCGCTGGTGCTGACCCTCGGTTTCTCGCTGGTGCACCAGCTGGTGTTTTCGACCATCGCGGAAGACGCCTACATCACCTTCCGATACGCCCAGAACATCGCCGACGGCAATGGGCCGGTGTTCAACACGGGTGAGCGGATCGAGGGGTACACGAATTTCCTCTGGATGATCGTGATCGCGTTGCCGAAAGCCGCTTTCGGGGCCGATATCGAGACCTCCGCGGTCGTACTCGGCATTCTCGCCACGCTCGGTGCAGTCCTGCTCGCGTACGTGACGGTGAACCGGGTGGTCGCGCGGGCAGCGGGTGAGCCGCGGCCCGCCTACGGAGTGGCCGCCGCGGTGCTCGTCGCCGGAGCCGGGGGCCTCGCCGCGTACGGCGGCTCCGGTACCGAGACGCCCTTGTTCGTGCTGCTCCTGTTCGGCGTCTTCGCCGCGCTCGCCGCCCGGCGGCCGGTGGTCGCGGGGGTGCTCGTGGCCTTCGCGATGATGACGCGTCCGGCGGGGATCCTGCTCGCGGTGCTGGTGGGCTGCTGGCTCGTCGTCGCCGCCCTGCGCCGCCGGTACACCTGGTGGTCGCCGGTGGGCTGGCTGCTCGGCGGGCTCGTGTTCGCCGCGCCCTGGACGGCCTGGCGGGTGACCTACTACGACCATGTCCTGCCGACCTCGGTCGTCATCCCCTTCGACCTCGGCATCCAGTCCCGGATCGACCGCGGGTGGCAGTACCTGTCGGGGTTCTCCGTGGTCCACCAAGGATTCCTGTTGCTCGGCCTGATCTCGGTGGTGGCGCTGTCGCTGCGCCGCACCGGCCGGGCCCCGCACGAGGCCGAAGCCCGGTCGCTGACCTGGCTGATGCTCGCCACCGCCGTCGCGCTCACCGGATTCGTGGTCTTCTTCGGCGGCGACGCCGCGCCGGCCTGGCGTTTGCTGGCGCCGATCCCGCCGCTGCTGTCGGTGGCGGCGGTGTCGGTCTACGGCGTGCTGATGGTGACAGCGAAGCCGAGCCCCCGGCCTCGGCCGCCGAGCATGCGGCTGATGCCCGCCGCCGCGGTGACGTTGTCCGGGCTCGCCGTGCTGGTGTCGGTGTTCAGTCCGGAGATGCTGGGCCGGGTGCGCGCCTGGCACGACCACGGCGCGCAGATGGAGGAGATCGGCCGCTGGCTCGACGCCTACCTGCCGCCCGGTTCGGTCGTGAGCACGTCGGCGCCCGGGGTGCTGTCGTATCACGCCGGGACGCAGCTGCAGATCGTCGGCGTCCGCGGTCAGACGGAGGAAGTGGGTGAGGCCGTCGTCTCCCGGCGCCATCCGACGATCGCCGTCATCACCGACAGCGGCTATGCGGCGAAGCAGTCCTGCGTGATCGACCCGGCGTACGCGGCGAGGTACCGCGTCGCGACCTTCGCGCGTGAAGGAAGCTCGTCGTGGATCACCGTGTTCCTGCGGGCGGACGTGGAGCGGGTGGTCAGGTCGGCCCTCGACCGCTCACCCGATTTCCGCCACGTACCGTGCCCTGCGTGAGTGTCGTTTCCCCCAGCAGACCGGCAGCGCTCGAAGCATCGTCGCGCCTGTTCGGCGTCGGCGTGTTCGCCGCCGCGCTCACCGTGCTGCTGGTGCGTTTCCTCGTGCCGAGGCCGGTCGCGATGGCCGACAACGGTGACGGTTTCCGCGTGCTGTGCGGCGCGGGCATCCCGTGGAAGGGCAAACCGGAGGGCTTCGTCCACCTCGCCTACACCGTCCCGGCAGGCGAATGCGACGCCACCTATCTCCTGACCCAGAGCTGGTTCGCGCGGATCGCGCGGTCGATCGGCGGAGTGCTCGGCCTCGAATCGACGCTCAGCCTGGTGGTTCTCGGCGTGCTCACCAGCGTCCTCGCCGCCGCGGCGGTCGCGCTGATCGTCGTCGGGCTGCCGTACTCGCGCCGCGTCCGCGGCTTCGCGGCTGTCGGGCTGCTGCTCGTCGTCGCGGACTCCGCGTTCTTCGGCTACTTCGCGTCCGTGCTCGGCGAAGGCGCCGCGTTCCTCGGTCTCCTGCTCGCCGTCGGCGGTCTCCTGGTGTCCGCGAGGCCGGGCTGGTGGCGCTACGCGGGCTTGGCCGTGCTGCTTTTCGGTGGCGTGATCGCGGTCAACGCCAAGGTCCAGACGCTGATGATCCTGCCGTTGCTCGCGCTCGCCGCGCTGCTCGTCCGCCCGGCGGGCGTCCACGGCCTGAAGCGCTGGCTCCCCGTGGTGTTCGTCATCGGCGCGCTCGCCGGGGGAACGGCCTACGCGCAGCAGACCGTCGAGCCCGCGAAACTGCCCGACGGCTCTCTCGCTGCGCGTCCGGGCGACGATTCGCGGGAGATCAACATGTTCAACACGATCTTCTTGACCATTGTGGACGGTCGGCACGACACCGAAGCCGACCTCGCCGCCTTGGGACTGCCCGCCTCGTTCGGCCAGTACGCGGGCAACGGCTGGTGGCACCCGAAACCCGCGACACTCGACCCCGAGTACCCGAAGTACCGCGAGCAGATCAGCAGGCGCAACGTCGTCGAGTACTTCGCGACGCATCCCTTCCGCACCGTCGAGATCCTGGACCGCGCGGCGGGCGATCTGCTCACCGCGCGGCCGCCCTACCTCGGCAGCTTCGACCAGTCGGCCGGCTTCGCCCCGGAAGCGCAGGAGTATCGCGTCCCGATCGTCTCGACCGCGACGAAACTGCTGGCGCCACTGGGTTTCTTCGCCCTGCTGCCGATATGGGCCCTGATCGCCTGGCGTGGCTGGAAGACCCGGCGCACCGCGCTGGGTGTCGTGCTGGGCTTCCTGCTCGCCGTGGCCGCCGGGCAGTTCGTGCTGGCGGCCCTGGGCGACGGGCTGGAGAACGTCAAACACCAGGTGATCGCGCTGTACTGCACGCTGCTCGGCGTCGTCCTGGCGGTGGTGACCTTCGCGCGTCAGGAGCGCTCGGAGTGATGTGACCTACGCGACCGTAGGTTGGTTACCCTACGGTAGCGTAACCTGAACGAATGGCTGAGCTCGTTTACCCGCCCGTCATCATGGCGGCGAAGTTGATGTTCCGGGTGCTGGACAACCGCATCCGGGTGGAGGGGACCGAGCACATCCCGTCGACGGGCGGGGCGGTCATCGCCTGCAACCACGTGAGCTATCTCGACTTCATCTTCTGCGGGCTCGGCGCGCAGCCGGCGAAACGCCTGGTCCGGTTCATGGCGAAGAAGGAGATCTTCGGCAACCGCGTCGCCGGACCGCTCATGCGCGGCATGCACCACATCTCCGTCGACCGCGGCGCGGGTCTCGCCTCGTACCGGGAAGCCGTCGAGCGCCTGAAGGCAGGCGAGGTCGTCGGCGTGTTCCCCGAAGCCACGATCAGCCGGTCGTTCACCGTGAAGGACATCAAATCCGGCGCCGTCCGGATGGCCGCCGAGGCGGGCGTCCCGGTCGTGCCGATGGCGCTGTGGGGCACGCAGCGGTTGTGGACCAAGGGCCGCCCGAAGGACCTCACCAAACGCCACGTCCCGATCTCGATCCTCGTCGGCGAGCCGATGCACCCGAAGGCCGACGAAGACGCCGAAGTCCTTTCGAAGGACCTTCGCGTGCGGATGTCGGCGCTCGTGGACCGCGTCCAGGCCGGCTACCCGGAGAAGCCCGCCTCCGACGACGAGCGCTGGTGGCTGCCCGCGCACCTCGGCGGCACCGCGCCGACGCCGGAAGAGGCCGCGAAACTCGACCGCGAAGGCCGCTAGCCCGCCTGTGCCGTCCGTCTGATCACGCGCGTCGTCCGTCCAGTCACGCGAACCGTCCATCCCGTCACGCGTGTCCGCCTCGACCTATGTCGCGTCATCTTTGCCGCACCCCTCATCGGTGGGTTCGCGTGATCAGCCGGACGACACGCGTGTCCGGATGGACGACACGCGTGATCTGATGGACGTCGCGCCTCAGAACCAGCGCTCCAGCACCTGCGCGACGCCGTCTTCGGAGTTCGGCCCCGTCACCTCGTCGGCGACGTCGAACACGTAGCGGTGCCCGTTGGCCATCGCGACGCCGTGGCCGGCCCAGCCGAGCATCTCGACGTCGTTGGGCATGTCCCCGAACGCGATCACCCGCTCGGCGGGCACGTCCAGCCGCTCGCAGACCTCGGCCAGCCCGGTCGCCTTCGTGATGCCGTGCGCGGCGACCTCGATCAGGCCGGTGTCGGTCGAGTAGGTGATGTCGACGGAGCCGTCGAGCACCTCACGCGCCGCCCGCGCCATCTCGTCGGAGCTCATCCCGCGCCTGCTGATCAGCAGCTTGATCGCCGGATGCCCGAGCACCTCGGCCCGCGGCGCCTCCGCGCCCTCGTGGTTGCCCCACGGATTGTGGTAGTCGGGCTCGATCACGAAGCTGCGGACGCGCGGGTCCTGCGCGGACTCGCCGACCCGTTCCGCGGCGAACCGGCAGCCGGGCAGGGCGTGATCAAGAGCACTCACGGTGTCGTGCAGCAGCGCCGGTTCGAGCAGGCCGTGGACCGCCACGATCCGGTCCGTCCCGATCTCGTAGAGCACCGCGCCGTTCGCGCAGACCGCGTAGCCGGTGAGGCCCAGCGGGTTCGCGATCGGGGCGATCCAGCGCGGCGGACGGCCGCTGGCCAGCACGAAGGGGACTCCGTCCTCGGTGACCCGCCGGACGATGTCGATCGTGCGTTCGGACAGGACCTCCAAAGGGGCGAGCAGGGTGCCGTCGACGTCGGAGGCGATCAAGAGGGGCTTTTCCACCGGCACATTGTCCCCGAAGATCCGCCCATCGGGCGAAGTGTCGGCGGGCACCGCTACCTTGCCGGTGTGCGCGTAGGCATCGTGATCCTTCCGGAAGATCGTTGGTGGGCGGCCGAGCCGAAATGGCGGGCCGCCGAGGAATACGGCTTCGACCACGCTTGGACGTACGACCACCTCGGCTGGCGGACTCTCGTCGACGGCCCGTGGTTCAGTGCGATGCCAACGTTGACGGCGGCCGCGATGGTGACGTCGCGGATCAGACTGGGCACCTTCGTGGCATCGCCGGTCGCCCGGCATCCCGTGCCGTTCACCCGTGAGCTGACCACCCTCGACGACATCTCCGACGGCCGCTTCATCCTCGGCGTCGGCGCGGGCGTCCCGAACACCAACTACGACGCCACCGTGCTCGACGGTCCCGAACTGTCGGTCAAGCAGCGCACGGACCGTTTCGCCGAGTTCGTCGAAGCACTCGACGGGCTCTTGATGACCGACGGCTTCGACTTCGAGGGCGAGTACTACCGGGCCAAGGGTGCGCGGAACCTGCCGGGCTGTGTGCAACGGCCGCGGCTGCCGTTCCTCGTGGCCGCGAACGGCCCCCGCACGATGACGCTCGCCGCGCGGTTCGGCGCGGGCTGGGCCACCACCGGCGTCAAGGCGGAAACCCAGGACGAGTGGTGGAAGGGGGTCGCGGAGCTCGTGAAGACCTTCGACGAGCGGCTCGACGCCGTGGGCCGGGACAAGGCGAGCGTGCAGCGGTTCCTGAGCCTCGACGCGGCGCCGGTCTTCTCGCTCGAGAGCGTGGGCGCGTTCACCGACGCCGCCGGGCGGGCCGGTGAACTCGGGTTCACCGACATCGTCACGCATTGGCCGAGGTCCGGCGACTACTACGTCGGCCGCGAGTCGACGCTCGAAGAGGTCGTGAACGACGTACTCCCGGTACTCCAGGGAAGAAGCTCTTAGGCCGATCGGGTGACGTTGGCCAGCCGGGTAAACCGGTTCCGCCCAGTAGTCGTCTGAAGAACAAGTACAGCGAGTGGGTGTGGCCGACGACGGCTACCCCTCATGGGTCACCCCGGGGGTGAATGGGGGACGAAAGGCTCGCGTGGTCGCGGCAGGGGCAGTCCGCGACCACGCGAGCCTTTTATCTGTGGACCCGGCCGATGCTAGGAACGGTCCTTTCCTCGCAAAATTTGCAAGGAAAGGACCTTTCATTGCACGCGCCGGCCGCGCGAAGCAGCCGTCAGCGCGTCAACGTGTAGATCGAAGCGCCCGCGTTGGAGAAGTCCTTCCGCAGGAAGTTCAGCCCGTCCAGATCCCGCAGCCCGGGCGCCGGCGGCTCGCCGATCTTGATCGGGGTGCTCCCGATCAGCACGTGCTTGATGTTCAGCCGCTTCACCGCGGCCTGCACCTCGGGGTCGGTGTCGTAGTCACGGAAGTGCAGCGCCAGGTACTTCGCGTCCGGCGGCGGCACACCCGGGTCGTAGTGCCCGGCGACCGGGTGGATACCGGTGATCGCGTACAGCCACGCCGTCCCGTCGAAGCGCTCGTTGAGCACCTTCTCGTCCGGTCCGATGTTCATCTTGGTCAGCTCGTTCATCGCGGCCAGCTCGTCGGCGCTGACCGGCGGCGTGACCTCGCCCTCGGGACCGTTGTAGTACAGGAACGACACCGCGTGCGCGTTCGACTCGGTGTAGAAACCCTTGGTCAGCACGGCCGACGCGGCCACGACGAACACTGCGGTCGCCAGCCCCAGCCTCGCGGGCAACGCGGGACGGCTCTTCACCCAGGACCGGCCGCTCGCCCACTTGGCGAACCAGCGCTGCAGCTCCGCCATCCCGTGCCCGGCGAGCAGGCACAGCGGGATCGCGGCGAGCGCCATCAGCCGGTACCGGTCGTTCCACCACGGCCGCGACAGCGAGATCACCCACGGTTCGGCGCCGTACGAGGCGACCAGCACGAACAGCGCCGAGAAGCCGATCGCCGAAAGCCCCACCCAGCGCATCCGCCCGAGCCGGAACAGGCTCAGCGCGCCGATCGCCAGCAGCACCGTCAGCCACACCTGCGGGGCGCTCAGCACCTGCCGGAAGGTCACCAGCAGCCCCAGCGACTTCAGCACCGGCAGGTCGGAGCCCCACGCGTAATAAGGGTATGAACCCGAAGTGAATTTCAGGGCGCCGAGGATGTGCGGCGCCGCGAGCAGCGCGCTCCCCACCATCACCGGCACCATCTTGACGACGTCGCCGCCGATGACCCGCCAGCCGCCGCGGCCCTCGGGCACGCCGTCGAGCGGCTTGTGCCGCAGCGCGCGGTACCAGCGCTGCACCACCAGCGGGAAGGCGAACAGCAGCGCGCCGAACAGGGCCGACGAATGCGCCGCCAGCAGGCCGACCGCGGTCAGCGCGAGCACGTAGCCGGTGTCGAGGCCGGGCCGCGCGAGGAAGCGGGCCAGCGCGACCACGGCCAGCGGCGTCAGCACGATCCCCAGCGCGAACGGCAGCAGCCCGCTCGACACCGACTCGTACGCGCCGGTGGTGGCCGCCGCGGCCACCAGCGCCGTGCAGCCCGCGAACACCGCCCGCCCGCCGAGCTGGCGGATCAGGGCGACCATCGACAGCGCGAAGATCCCGGCGACCGGCATGGTGATGGCGTTCAGCGTGACCGGGATGGTCGTGCCCGAGATCGAGTACACGAGCGAGCCGACCAGGTGATACGCGTTCGGGTAGAACGAGCCGTCCGGGTACCAGTTGATGGTGCCCATCCCGGTCAGCGAGCCGTCGCCGGTCTCGGCGATGTAGCGGATGCCGTTCGCGTGGAACACGGTGTCCCAGCGCTGGAACACCGCCGTCGTGCCGCCGCGGGCCGAGAGCACCACGAGGATCGAGATGCCGACGGCCAGGGCGACGCAGGCCGCGACGGCGTAGTGGGCACGCGGGTGCCACCTCGTCGGCGGCTCCTCGGCGCCCGGCTTGATCCAGCCGCGTGCCTGGCCCAGCTTCCGAAGGCCGAAGCCCAGTCCGGCGAGCACGGCCGTGACGGCCGCCACGGTCAGGGGGTTGTACGACACGCCCGCGAGTGCCAGCCACGGACCGGCCAGTCCGGTTACCGTGTAGGACAGCAGCGGGGCCAGCCCCGCCAGGGCCCAGCCGCGCAGGCCCGCGGCGCGGCCGACGAGCCCGCCGGGGACCGCGAGGACGGCCAGGTAGGTGAGGGTCGCACCGAAGTACGACCAGAAGGTGTCCGGAGTAGGCACTGCTTCCTAAAATGTGTCTGTCGAAGGTGAAAACCGGTGCTCGCTGCAGGGCACGGAGTCGACGTGCGTACCCTCGACGCCCGTGAGCGCGCACACGAACCCCGACAAGATTACTGAAGCCGATTTCACCGGCTACGACCTCATCGTGGTCGGCTCCGGATTCTTCGGGCTGACCGTCGCCGAACGGGCCGCGGCCGAGCTCGGCAAGAAGGTCCTCGTGCTGGAGCGGCGTCACCACATCGGTGGCAACGCCTACTCCGAGGCCGAGCCCGAGACCGGGATCGAGGTGCACCGCTACGGTGCGCACCTGTTCCACACCTCCAACAAGCGTGTGTGGGAGTACGTCAACCGCTTCACCGACTTCACGAACTACCAGCACCGGGTGTTCGGCAAGTACCAGGGTCAGGTGTACCCGCTGCCGATGAACCTGGCGCTGATCAACCAGTTCTTCGGCAAGTCGCACACGCCGGACGAGGCCCGCGAGCTGATCGCCAAGCAGGCGTCGGAGTTCGAGACCGCGAACGCGCAGAACCTCGAGGAAAAGGCCATCTCGCTGATCGGCCGCCCGCTCTACGAGGCGTTCATCCGCGGCTACACGGCCAAGCAGTGGGAGAACGACCCGAAGAACCTCGGCGCCGACATCATCACCCGGCTCCCGGTCCGCTACACCTTCGACAACCGCTACTTCAACGACACCTACGAGGGTCTGCCGGTCGACGGCTACACCGCGTGGCTCGAGAAGATGGCGGAGCACGAGAACATCGAGGTGCGGCTGAACGTCGACTACTTCGACGTCCGAAAGCACATCCCCGCCGGCACCCCGACCGTCTACACCGGGCCGCTGGACCGCTACTTCGACTACTCCGCGGGCCGCTTCACCTGGCGCACGGTGGACTTCGAATCCGAGGTCGTCGAGACGGGTGACTTCCAGGGAGCTTCGGTCGTCAACTACAACGACGAAGAGGTGCCCTACACCCGGATCATCGAGTTCCGGCACTTCCACCCGGAGCGCAAGCACTACCCGAACGACAAGACGGTCGTGTTCCGCGAGTACTCCCGCTTCGCCGGCGAGGCCGACGAGCCGTACTACCCGATCAACACCCCGGAGAACCGCGAGAAGCTCGAGGCCTACCGCGAGCTGGCGAAGGCCGAGGCCAAGGCCAAGAACGTGCTGTTCGGCGGCCGTCTCGGTACCTATAAGTACCTCGACATGCACATGGCCATCGGTTCGGCGCTGTCCGCGTTCGACAACAAGATCGCGCCGCACCTCACCGATGGCGCGCCTCTCGATGGGTCCCTCGATGCTTGAGAAGGGCGCCCCCACCGGCGAGGTGGCTGTACTCGCGAAGGCTCAGGGCGTCCTGAAGAGCGACGTCACCGTTAAGGCGGCACGCGGTCTTTCGCACTTCGGCGAGCACAGCGCGGGCTGGTTCGCGCTGGGGCTCGTCGGGGCCGCGGTCGACAAGAAGCGCCGCAAGGACTGGCTGGTCGCGGCGGCGGGCGTCGTCGGCGCGCACGCCGCGTCCATCGCGGTGAAACGCGTGGTCAGGCGGCCGCGACCGGACCACCCGAGCGTCGAGGTCCTGGTCTCCACGCCGAGCAAGCTGAGCTTCCCGTCCTCGCACGCGACCTCGACTACGGCGGCGGCGGTGCTCTACTCCGGATTGACCGGGCGTAACCTGGTCCCGGCCCTGGTACCGCCGATGCTGGCCTCCCGGCTCGTGCTCGGCGTCCACTACCCGACCGACGTTCTGGCCGGAGCGGCCCTTGGGGGCGTAGTCGGCGGCCTGATACGTAGGAAGCTGAAGCGACGATGAGTGAAACGACCGAGAAGGCCGATTCCAAGCCTGACGACGTAGAACCCGTGGCCGAGGCCGCCGAGCCGAAGAAGGTCGCCGGCGGTCTCGTCGGCGGCATCATCAAAACGGCACGCCCGCGCCAGTGGGTGAAGAACGTGCTGGTGTTCGCCGCACCGTTCTTCGCCTTTTCGAAGTCGACGGACCGGACCGGCCTGCTGATCGCCGCGCTGATCGCCTTCGCGGCGTTCTCGCTGGTGGCCTCCTCGGTCTATCTCATCAACGACGCGATCGACGTCGAGGCTGACCGCGCGCACCCGACCAAGCGGAACCGGCCGATCGCGGCCGGGATCGTGCCGGTGCCGGTGGCGTTCGTCGCGGCGGCCGTGTTCTTCGCCGCCGGTCTCGGCATCTCGTTCTTCGCCAGCTGGCAGCTCGCGGTCGTGCTGGCGGTCTACGAGGCCGTCCAGCTCGGCTACTGCTTCGGGCTCAAGCACCAGCCGGTGGTCGACTTGGCCATCGTCGGCTCGGGCTTCCTGATGCGGTCGATCGCCGGTGGTGTGGCCGCGGGTATCGCGCTTTCGCAGTGGTTCCTGCTGGTCACCGCGTTCGGCTCGCTGTTCATGGTGGCGGGCAAGCGCTACGCCGAGATCATGCTCTTCGAGCGCACCGGGGCGAAGATCCGGTCTTCGCTCAAGAAGTACTCGGCGAGCTACCTGCGGTTCGTCTGGGCGACGTCCGCGGCGATCCTGATCATGTCCTACTGCCTGTGGGCGTTCGAGATCCGCCAGGTCGAGCACGACTCGGTCTGGGCGGTCGTCTCGATGGTCCCCTTCGTGGTGGCCGTCCTGCGCTACGCCGTCGACGTCGACGGCGGCAACGCGGGCGAGCCGGAGGAGATCGCGCTCAAGGACCGCGTGCTCCAGGTGCTCGGCGCGAGCTGGGTGGTCACGCTGTTCCTGTCGTTCTATCTCTGATTCGACAGCTCACACACAGCGCATCCATAGGAAGCGCACGCATCCTCGGTGATGGGGGCGGGCACACAGCCCGCCCCCATCAGCCTGAGGAGCGAAAGATGACTGACCAGCAGCGGCCGTCCGAAGACGAGGACAAGACGGTCGAGCAGCCCGCCGCCGAGAAACCCGCCGAGACCCCGGCCGCCGCGCCCGCGGGCCCGCCGCCGGGCTGGGTTCCGGCGCAGCAGGCTCCGCCCGCGAAGGGCGGTTTCCGCCGCTTCGCCGGGCACCGCGCGACGCAGTTGGTCGCGGTCGGCGTACTCGGCTTCGTCCTCGGTGGCGGCATCATCGGCACCGCCGTCGGACTGGCCTCCCGCGACGGCGACCGGCCCGGTTTCTCCCGTGAACACCGTGGCCCCGGCGGCCACGGCATGGATCGCGACTTCCGTGACGGCCCCGGCTGGCGTGACCAGCGCCACGGCGGGTAGATAACGGAATCATCACGGCACCGTGTACGGTGTTCGTGATGCGAAGCGCCTCCGCTGATCTGCCCCAGGCTTCCGGTGCGCTGCCGGGAGCCGCCGTCCTTACCCGACCCTGGGTGCTCCCGGCCGGGGCGGCGGTGGCGTCGGCCCTGGTGTTCGTGCTGGTCAGCGGGCATTTGATCGACGACACGTACATCACGCTCTCGTACGCGAAGAACCTCGCCTTCCACGGCCACTGGGGCCTGATCGAAGAAGGCACCGCCAACACCGCGACGTCGCCGCTGAACGTCCTCGTGCTGGCGCTCGTCACCTTCATCGTGCGAGACGCCGTGTTCGCCGCCGGGATCGTCTACGTCGCGAGCCAGGTGGCGCTCGTCCTCGGCCTCCGCCGGATCGGCGCCGCGACCGGCCTCTCGGGCTGGTTCGCCCCGCTCGCGCTGGGGCTGCTGCTGGTGAACCCGCTGCTGCTGTCGTCGATCGGCCTCGAAGTCGCCATGGGCGCGACGGCTGTCGTCTGGACGATGGTGTTCCTGCACGAACGACGGCCCGCCGCCGCGGGCGCGATGATCGGCCTGATCGCGCTGATCCGGATCGATCTGCTGCTGATCGCGTTCGTGCTGTTCCTCGGGCGCCGCGAATTCTGGGTGGGCATCTGGCGGATGACGTTCGCCGCGCTCGCGGTGATGCTGCCGTGGTTCGGGTTCAGCTGGCTGGTGCTGGGTTCGGCGGTGCCGGACACCCTGGTCATCAAGATCATGCAGCGGTCGTGGGGACCGTTCAGCTTCACCAACGGCCCGCTGCTGTATTGGCGCAATTTCCCGGTGGCGGCGACACTTTCCTTCCTGCCGCTCGTGATCGGCGCGCTCGCCGGTCTACTGTGGACGTTCCACTTCCGGCGCGGCTCGGAGCGGGCGAAGCGTCTGCTGCCGTTCGCGACCCTCGCCATCGCCGGCGCGGCGCATTATCTGGCCTATTGCTGGCTGAACGTCCCGCCGTACCACTGGTACTACGCGCCCAGCATCGTCGGCGCGACGGTCTTCCTCGCCGCCGCGGCCTGCGCGGTACCCCGCCGGGCCCGGCTTGGGACGGGGATCCTCGCGGGTGCGTTCCTGCTGACGAGCGCCGTCGCCTACGCCGCTCCCGAACTGCCGCGCCGGTTCGCGCCGATCACCAGCAATCACGCCGCGTCGGACGAATACCGCGCGATCGGCTCGCAACTGGGCGAACTGACGAAGGGGCGCAAGGTGGAGAGCGCGGGGGAGGTCGGCGCGCTCGCGTACTCGTGCGATTGCGACATCGTCGACCAGTTCTCCGACCGCGGCTCCGTCGATCCGGCGATCATCGAGACGAAGAACCGCAGCAGTGAACTGGGGAAGGCGCTGCTGGCGGCGAACTTCCGGTTCTTCGACCACAGCGTCCCGCCCGCGACGCCGGATCTGGTGCTGGCCACCACCAGCAAGGCCCCGCCCGCGAACGCCCTGGCGACCTGGACCATCCACTCGCCGTGGATGGGCACGCAAAGCCTGTACCTCCTCCCGGCCCGCTGACCCCGCATTTCGTCCTCTGAATGCGGTAGTTCGCGATGCCAACTACCGCATCCAGAGGACGAAACGCGAGGGTGGGAGCGGGTCCGGGGTCGGCCTTAGATCGGCAGCTTCCGGAAGATCGGCCGGGGGATGTGCCGCAGCGCCGACATGACCAGCCGGAACGGCGCGGGCGACCACACCAGTTCCTTACCGGCGCGCGAGGCGGCGACGGCGGTCTCGGCGACCTGCTCGACGTCCACCGTCAGCGGGGCGTCCTTGAGGCCTTCGGTCATCTTGGTCCGGACCTGGCCGGACCGGACGACGGTGATCTGCACGCCGAACTCCGCCAGCGCCTCGCCGAGGCCCAGGTAGAAGCCGTCGAAACCGGCCTTGGAGGAGCCGTAGACGAAGTTCGACCGGCGGACCCGCTCACCGGCGACCGAGGACAGCGCGATGACCTTGCCGTGTCCCTGCGTCTTGAGCTTGTTCGACAGCGCGACCCCGACGGACACCGCGGACGTGTAGTTCACGGTCGCCGCCTCGACGGCCTTCGCGTGGTCCTGCCACAGCTCTTCCTGGTCGCCGAGCAGGCCGAACGCCACGACGGTGACGTCGATGTCGCCACCCTCGAAGGCCTTGTCCAGCACGGCGGGGTGGGTGTCCAGTGCCTTCGCGTCGAAGTCCACGGTGGACACTTCGGCGCCCTTGTCCTTCAGGCGCTGCGCGGCCGCGTCGAGCCGCGGCGACTGGCGTCCGGCCAGCACGACCCGGAGGGGCTTCTCGGCCAGGTACTTCTCCGCGATCGCGAGCGCGATGTCGGAGGTGCCGCCGAGCAGCAGCAGGGACTGGGGGTTGCCCACAGCGTCGATCACAGTTCCAACCTTCGGGACATGTCAGAGGCGAAAACGCCTTCGGGGTCAACGGAAGCGCGGACCTTGCGCCATTCCTCGAGCCGCGGGTACATCTTCGCGAAGTTCTCCGCGGAGGTGCGCGAGTCCTTCGCCGTGTACAAGCGGCCGCCGAGCGCGAGCACGTCGTCGTCGAGTGCCTGGCAGAACCGGCTCAGCCCGTCCTTGATCGGGAAGTCGAGGCAGACCATCCAGCCGGGGTGCGGGAACGACAGCGGCGCCGCGTTGCCCTCGCCCATCTGCTTGAACACGTTGAGGAACGACACGTGCCCGGAATCCGCGACCTTCTGGATGATCCGGCGCAGCGGCTCGTGCGCGTTCAGCGGCGTGCTGAACTGGTACTGCAGGAAACCCTTGGAGCCGTACGCCCGGTTCCACTCGCCGAACAGGTCGAGCGGGTGGTAGAAGGCGGTCAGGCTCTGAATCTGGTCGCGCGCGTTCTTCGCGGTCTTGCGGTAGTACAGCTCGCCGATCGCGGAGAACGACAGCTTGTTCGCCAGCCCGTTCGGGAACACGTCCGGCAGGGTCGCCAGGGTGCCCGGGTTGAACTTGAGCGGGTCGGCCCGCAGCTTGGGCGGCAGCTCGTCCAGCTTCGCGAGCGAGCCGCGCTGGAAGGCGGCGCGGCCGAGCTTCGCGCCCCTGGAGATCGAGTCGAACCAGCCCGAGGAGTACGTGTAGTTGTCCTCGGAACCGTCGGTGACCAGCGCCAGCGTCTCGTCGAGGTTCGCGGTGCGCTGGATGTCGGCCTTGAAGTAGGCCGTCTCCGTCTTCGTCATCCGGATCTTGGCGCGGACGACGATGCCGGTCAGGCCGATGCCGGCCACGGTCGCCCAGAACAGCTCCGCGTCGGGGCCGTCCGGCGTGATCGTGCGCACCTGCCCGTCGGCGGTGACCAGGTCCATCGACACCACGTGGTTGCCGAAGCTGCCCGCCGAGTGGTGGTTCTTGCCGTGGATGTCGTTGGCGATCGCCCCGCCGATGGTCACCTGGCGCGTGCCCGGCAGCACCGGGACCCACAGGCCGTACGGGAGGCCCTCGCGCATCAGCTTGTCGAGGCTGACCCCGGCGTCGAGGTCGACGATGCCCGAATCCGGGTCGATCGAGTGGATGCGGTCCAGCGCGGTCATGTCCACGACCAGGCCGCCCGCGTTCTGCGCCGGGTCGCCGTAGGAGCGGCCGAGACCACGCGCGATGACCCCGCGTTCCCCGGCCCGCGTCACCGCGCGGGCGATGGCTTCCACGTCGGGGGTGCTCAGGACGTTCGCGATACTCGGCGACGTCCTTGCCCAGCCCATGAGCGACTGCCGCTGTGTCTTGGGTGCTTGGGTCACGCCGACCAGGGTAACCACGCCGAACACTGCCCGGAACGTGACCCTGAAGTGCTCGCTTCTACACTTTGCGCATCAGCCCCAGCAGTTTATGAGGTAGAGCAGTGGTGGCGACCGACCCGAAAGCCGGCGTGACGGCAGCAGCGCCGTCCTCCCCTGGGCTGCTCGGGCAGCTCATCCGCTTCGGCCTCATCGGCGGTTTCTGCGCCCTGGTCGATTTCGGCGTCTACCAGGGGCTTCGTGCCCTCGGAATGGACGTGACGCCGTGGGTGGACATCGCCCGCGCGCTCAGCTTCATCGTGGGCACCACCACCGCCTTCTTCCTGAACCGCAAGTTCACCTTCGCCGGTGGACGTCAGGAGGGCGCGCGTCAGATCGGTGGCTTCGTGCTCTTGTACGCCGTGACGTTCCTCGTGGCCGTCGGCGTCAACCGCACGATGCTGCACGTCCTGCCGGAGTCGGCCTGGAAGGCCACCTTCGGCTGGGTCGTCTCGCAGGCAACCGCGACCGTGATCAACTTCGTCATGCTCAAGTGGGTCGTCTTCCGTGAGCCCCGCGCCACCGCCACCAGCACAGAGGAGAACTGAGGATTCATGCCCGGTAAAGCCGCCGTCACCGGAGAGGCCCCGAGCGCCATGGTGAGCACTGTCGACGACACCCGCTTCGCGGAACGCACCCCGCAGGGCCGTCTCACCGCGCAGCGCGGGCTCTACGCCGGCCCGGCCCCCATCGTCAGCAAGGACCTCTACGCCGAACTCGAATGGGGTACCGCCGTGCGCGAGCGCGGGGGCATCTCCATCGAGCCCGCGTCGAAGGTGTCCGGCAACACGTACTTCGGCCGGTTCCCCGCCAGCTACTGGCAGCGCTGGACCGACGTGACCGAGGTCCAGGTCGAGGCCGTCGTCACCGGTGACGGCCAGCTGTCCGTCGGCGCCTCCGACATCGAGGGCGACTCGCGAGTCGTCGCCGCCGAGGTCGTCGCGGGTGCGAAGCAGCAGAAGATGACACTCACCGCGAAGCTCGACAAGTTCTACGACGGCGGCGCGCTCTGGCTCGACATCGAGACCGAGGGCGGCCAGTCGCTGCGTGTCGAGAAGGTCCGCTGGACGGTCGAAGCGCCGGAGAAGATCCGCCCGACCGCGGTGACCATCTGCACGATGAACCGCGCCGACGACTGCCTGTCGAACCTGCAGGCGCTCGCCGCCGACGTCTCCTCGCTGGAGACGCTCGACGCGATCTACGTCGCCGACCAGGGCACCGACCTCGTCGAATCGCGCGACGGCTTCGAGCAGGTCGCCAAGGACCTCGGCGACAAGCTGCACTACATCAAGCAGCCGAACCTCGGCGGTGCCGGCGGGTTCACCCGCGGCCTCTACGAGGTCGCCGGGCACACCGAGACCGAGCACGCGAACGTCCTGTTCATGGACGACGACGTGCTGCTGGAGCCGGATCTGGTGATCCGGATGACCGCGTTCTCCAACCGCACGGTCAACCCGGTCATCGTCGGCGGGCAGATGCTGAACCTGCTGCACCCGAACCAGCTGCACGTCGGCGCCGAGTACGCCCGGCTGAACACGCTGGAGCCCGGCCAGCCTGTGCCGCACTCGCTCTCGACCGCCGACCTGCTCGGCGTCGACGAGGAGACCCTCAAGCCGAACCGCCAGGAACGCCGCCTCGACGCCGGGTACAACGGCTGGTGGTCGTGCCTGATCCCGTACGAGGTCGTCAAGGCCACGGGCTACCCGCTGCCGTTCTTCTTCCAGTGGGACGACGCGGAGTACAGCTACCGCGCCCGCGCGCACGGCTTCCCCACGGTCACCCTTCCGGGCGCCGGCGTCTGGCACGCCGACTTCCACTGGAAGGACTGGGACGAGTGGCACCGCTACTTCAACCTGCGGAACTCGATCATCACCGCCGCGCTGCACTCGCCGTTCAACCTGAACCTGCTCTCGCGCGTGCTCATCGCGCAGCTGGTCCGGTACCTGCTCGGCATGCAGTACGGCCTGTCCGCCACGCTGATCAAGGCCGTCGAGGACTTCCTCGAGGGACCGGAGGTCCTGCGTGACGGCGGCGTCGCCGCGATGAAGGAGATCCGCCGGATCCGCGACGAGTACCCCGAGACCAAACGGCACAAGGCCACCGACGTCCCGGGTATCGCGTCGAACGACATCGGCATCATCAACAGCGCGCCGCGGCCCAGCATGCAGCGCCTGGTGCTGATCAAGCGGATCCTCGACCGGGTGCTCGGCCGCAGCCGCCACTCGCTCGGCGCGATCCCGATCGACGAGGCCCACTGGTGGCACGTCGCGACCTTCGACACCGCCGTCGTCACCGACGCTTCGCAGGAAGGCGTGCGAGTCCGCTCGTACGACCGCGCGAAGATGTTCGACCTGGCGCGCCGGGGCGCGAAGGTGATCCAGCGGCTCCGCAAGGAAGGCGCGGCGGTGCAGGAGCAGTACAAGCGCTCCATGCCCGAGCTGACCTCGCGGGACAACTGGAAGCGGCTTTACGAGCTGTAAGCGCGCTTCGCGTCACTCGCGTGCTAGGAAAGGCTCTTTCCTTGCAAATTTTGCAAGGAAAGAGCCTTTCCTTGCGTTCGGGGACGGGCGACAAGAGGTCAAGTAAGGGTAGCCTTACCGTATGACGGATCTGGTCACCCGCGCCCAAGCCCTCGCCGATGATCTCCTCTTCCCCGCGGCCACCGAAGTCGACCTCAAGGGCGAAGTGCCCTCAAGCCACTTCGACGCTCTCGCCGCCGAAGGCTTCTACGGTCTCGCGGCGCCCAAGGAAGCCGGCGGTCCGGGCGCCGACCTCCCGACGATCGTCCAGGTCCTGGAGACACTGGCGGGCGGCTGCCTCAGCACGATGTTCACCTGGATCCAGCACCACGGCCTGGTCGCGGCGCTCACGACGGCCGGCAACGCGGAACTGCGCGACCGCTATCTCCCGCGGCTGGTCAGCGGGGAACTCAAGGCGGGCGCCGCGTTCGCCGCGGTGATCCCGACCCCGCCCAGGTTGCGCGCGGAACGCGTCGAGGGCGGCTACCTGCTCGACGGCGAGGCCCCGTTCGTCAGCGGCTGGGGCGTCATCGACCTGCTCCAGCTCTGCGCCCGCGACGGCGACACCGTCGTGAGCGCGATCATCGACCCGGTGGCGGGGGAGCGGCTGGAGGCCCGGCCGCTCGACCTCGTCGCGGCGCAGGGCACGGCCACCGTGCACCTCGTCTTCACCCGCTACTTCCTGCCCGAGGACCGCGTCTACGGGAAGATCCCGCACGCCGATTTCGTCGCGGGCAACACTTTCGCCTCCCGGCTCAACGGCTGCGCGCCCCTCGGCCTCGCCGCCCGCGCCGCGCGGCTCATCGAGGAACTCGGGAAGGCCGACGTCGCCGCCGGGATCCGGGCCGAGATCGACGCCGCCCGGCTGCGGCTCGACGCGGCACTCGCCGATCCGCCGTCGCTGCCCGCGGCCAGGGCGGCGGGCGCGGAGCTCGCCTTCCGGGCCGCGGGCGTGCTGGTCGCGGCCAACGGCAGCACGTCGGTACTCGCCGGACGACACCCCCAGCGGCTCGTCCGGGAAGCCACCTTCCTGCTGGTCGCCGCCAGCCGTCCGGAGATCAAATCGGGACTGCTGGAGCTTTTCTCCCGGAACTAGTGGAGCCCGAACACTCTCGTCTTGCGGTTCAGATCGTCGATGTAGGCGGCGGCGACGTGGGAGAAGTTGATCGCCACCTCGGAGTCGTCCCTCGTCTGGATCGTCTGCACCGAACCGGTGCGGACGAAATGCGAGAGATCCTTGGTCAGCCGTTCGGTTTCTTCCGTCGTGAGCGCGAAGAGCAGCGGCTCCCCGCCGGTGGCGAGATGGAGGACGAGCGCGGGTTTCTGGTCTGCCATGGATCCATGGCACCAGCCGTGATCACGGCCGGGCAAGCGGGTTCGCTGCGGGCGTATCGGGCGCGTGGACTACGTTCATCCCGACGGACAAGACACCCGCGGGGGGAAATGGCGATGCCGCATTCGTTCTCGTTGTCGCTGGCGGCGGTGGACATCCTGCTCGAACACGGCCGGTTCGGGCCGGCGCCCGTCCCGTTCGAGATCCCGCACATCGGCACGACGACCGATCAGCGCGCGATGGTGCGCGAGGCCGTCTTCCGCGACCTCGAAGGCCGCGGCCTGATGCGCGGCGGCAGGCTCGACGCCGACGTCGAACTCGCGATCGCGACCTTCGCCGACCCGCAGCTCGCCGTCTGGGCGGTCGCGCAGATGGACAAGGACAAGCAGCTGCTCGCGAGGGCGGCGACGAACGGGCAGTTCGCGGTCGTCGTGCGCCAGGACGAGAACCTGCTCGTGTTCGAGGAGACCAGGCCGACCGCGATCGTCGCGTCGATCGTCGACCTGCTGCCGCTCACCCCGGCCGGCCCCGGTCAGTCGGTCACCATCGCGAAGCCGGCGAGCGCGCCGAAGCGCCCTCGAAACGACGACACGTACGACCCCTTCGCCAAGGTCAGCGGGCCGCGGTCGCACGGGTCGAACCCGCAGCTGCGGCACGTGGAGCGGATCTTCGAGAAGCCGAAGACGCGAGTGGGCCAGTTCAGCGTGTTCATCCGCGGTGGCCAGGTCTTCCCGCCGCTGGCGTGGTTCGACACCGAAGCGGGCCGCTTCATGATGACTTCGCGCCAGGCGGCCGACGGGCAAAGCTGGCTGACCTACGCTCCCGCCGACAACGCGAGGATCGCTCAGCAGCTGTATGCCCAGCTCGAAGGGCAGTTCTGAACCACGGGGAACCGGGGTGACGCCCGATTCGTCACAGTCACGGAGATCTTCGGCGATCGGTGAATCACCGTCGCGCTGAGTGCCCGGCTAGTAGACTGCCGGGCGATACGCACGGGCGAGCAGACGAGGCAGTGGGGCGGGCGATGGCTTTCGAAGCGGACGGCGGACAGGCGGCACCGGACTTCTCGATCGGCGCGGCCATGGGCGCGGCAGCCGGTTACGTGGCGGCGGGCGGCCTGAACGCGGCCGCGATCGCCAAGGTGAGCGCGGAGACCCAGAAGCTGGTCTCGGCCGCCAAGAGCGGCGGCTTCAAGATCACCTCCGAAGGCGTCAAGCCGCTGCTCAAAGCGGTGCGCGACATGACGCGAGAGCTCAACAGGCTGGAAAGCAAGACGGTCTACCTTTCTGAAGCACCGCAGCTCGGAGACCACCCGTACGGCAGGGCCGTCGCGGCACACGACCAGAAGGGCGCCGCCCAGTCGGCCAATTCGGCGAGTGCGGTGATCGGTCAGTTCCGACAGGTGGTCCTGGATACCGAAGAAGCGCTGTTGCGCGCCTCGGGCCAGTACGAGAAGAAGGAACACGAAACGGTCGAGGCGCTCGACCGGCTCAAGAACTGAGGCGGAATGAAGAAGCTGCTCCTCGTACCGCTGACCGCGGCCGCGTTCGTGCTCGCGGCCTGTTCCACCGAAAAGCCGGGCACCCCCTCCGCGGCGCCGTCGTCACCCGCGCAAGGCGGTGAGTCCACCGCCCCGACGACGGCCACCGGTGGTGCCGACTCCGCGTCGATCGATCCGTGTTCGCTCCTCGGCGCCGCCGATCTCGCGTCGTTCGGCACTTTCGAGCCACCCGTCCCCGGGAACGTGGGCGGTGCCCGCGTCTGCGAGTTCACCAAGGACTCCCAGACGGCGGCCGACAGCGTCACCCTCAGCGTCGGGGTTCGAGACAAGCAGGGTGTCGACAGTGTCGTCGACGGCGGGAACGGCAAGACCACCGGCAACGTCAACGGACGCAAGGCCGTGCTCGCCCCGAAACCACCCGGCAGCTGTCTGATGGCGCTCGAAATCAGCGCTTCGGCGCGGGCCGACGTCGTGGTCGTCAGCACGGATCCGGAGAAGTCGTGCGGGATGGCGGAAAAGATCGCCGACATCGTCGAACCGAAACTTCCGAAGGGCTAGGGGGACCAGGATGACCACCAACAAGGCTCAGATGACCGAGCAGGAGTACGTCGCCGGTCTCTCGCCCCAAGCCCGGGACCAGTACTACCGGGACAAGGCGAGCGGCGAGGGCGACGACGGGCCGTTCGGCATCTTCCAGCGGTTGATCGCCCAGGGCAGGGCTCAGCAGCAGTCCGAAGACGTCGGCGACAAGACCGTCGACGAGCTGACCAAGAACAAGGACGTCAAGTACGTCGAGGGGCTCGAGCCGCCGAACGGCGACTACCTCGGCTACGACCACGAGAAGCTCGAACAGTTCGTCAACAGCAACCTGAACGTCGAGCAGGTCTCCGAGGTCTCGACCGCGTACCACGAGATCCACAAGGCCTTCGACACCTTCTCGAGGACGATGGACCAGGCCGTCACCGCTTCGCAGGGCACCTGGGAAGGTGACGCGGCGGGCAACGCGCAGGGCTACTTCAAGAGCCTCAGCAAATGGTCCGAGGCGAACTCCCAGAACGCCAAGCTCGCCTCCGAGACGATCTACGACCAGGGCACCGCGGCCTCCACCGTGAAGAACACGATGCCCAAGCCGATCCCCTTCAGCTGGAAGGAAGAGGTCGGGGGGTGGATGACGTCGAACCCGTTCAACATGGGCGAGAACATCGACAAGTCCATCCAGAAGCAGAAGGACAGCCAGGAGGCCCACACCCAGGCGGCCTCCGCCATGAACAGCTACGACAAGTCCTTGTACGAGGCCGCGTCGAAGCAGCCGGTGTTCGCCGAGCCGCCGAAGTTCGGCGAAGGCGGCGGAGGCGGTATCGACGATCCGGGCAAGCCGCAGCCGTACCAGGTGCCGCCCGGTTCGAACACGCCCGGCTCCAACAACCCCGGCAACACCTACATCCCGCCCGGCAGCGGTGGCGGGGGTAGCGGCGGTGGTGGAGGCGGTGGCGGCGGCTACGGCTCCAACCTGCCCGGTCCGGGCAGCACCACGGGATCCGGCAGCCTTCCGTCGGGTACGACGCCGTCCGGCTTCCAGAACGGGCCGGCGCCGATCACCACGCCCGGCCCCAACAACAACACCGCGATGCCGATCAGCCCCATGCCGATGGCGCCGCCCATGATGGGTGGCGGCATGGGCGACTCGGACTACAACAGCCGAACCGGCCGCGGTGGCGGCGGAAGCGGGTTCGGCCCCGGCAGCGGCGGCGGTTCCACGCCCGGTTCGGGTTCCGCGTCCGGCGCGGCCCGCCCGGGTGGTATCGGTGCCGCCGAAGCGGCCGCCGGCCGCGGTATGGGCGGTCTCGGCGGTGGCGCGGCCGGTCGCGGCGGACCGGGGATGGGCGGCGGCATGGGTGGCCGCGGCCAGCAGTCGGACGGGGACGAGGACACCGAGCACCAGCGTCCGACGTACCTCGTCGAGGGCGACCCCGACGAGGTCTTCGGGACCGACATGCGCACCGCGCCGCCGGTCATCGGCGAGTAGACGCACGGAAAGGGCCCCTCGCGCGAGCGAGGGGCCCTTTTTCTCGTGGATCTCAGTAGCGGTAGAACTTCTCCTTGCGACCCTGGCGGACCAGCTTGAGCCACTGCAGGAAGGCCTTCGGGTCCCGCTTCACACCGACGAAGTACAGGCCGAACCGCACCACTTCGAGCGCGCCGATCTTGCGCATACCCGGCTGGGACAGCAGGTATCCACGGTTTCGGTAGGTGTAGTAGCGCTTGACCTCGTTCTCCGGATCCTGCGCGTGGAACCGGCCGCCCAGCATCGGCTTGAACTCGTCCGAGCCGTCCGGGTGCAGGTACGCGGTCTTGAGCGAGGTGCCGAACGGCAGCCCGGAACGCACCAGGCGCCGGTGCAGTTCGACCTCGTCACCGCGGAAGAACAGCCGCAGATCCGGCACGCCGACGACGTCCAAAGTGGACGCGCGGAACAACGCGCCGTTCATCAGCGAGGCGATCCCCGGCAGGAAGTCGACGCCCAGTTCCGACGACGAGCGCTTCCAGGTCAGCCCGCGCCGCAACGGGAACGCGAGTTTGTCCGGAGCGTCGATGTTGGACACCACCGGGGAGATCTCGGCCAGGTCCCGCTTCTCGGCCTCCTCCAGCAGGATCGCGAGGACGTTCTCGTCGGCGGGGCGGCCGTCGTCGTCGGCCAGCCAGATCCAGTCCGCGCCAAGGGAAAGCGCGTGCAGCATGCCGAGCGCGAACCCGCCCGCACCGCCGAGGTTGCGGTGCGAAGGCAGGTACGTGAAGGGAAGCGGGTAGTCCTCGACGATGTCCCGCGCCGACTTGTCCGGCCCGTTGTCGACCACGACGAGGTGGTCGACCGGCCGGGTCTGCGCGGCGATCACCTTGAGCGAGTCCGCGAGCAGTTCCCGTCGATGGCGCGTGACGACCACGCCGACGACGGCGCCTTCGGGTAACTGCCGGGTCTCGCTGGTCATCCTTGGCCGCCGTTCGTCGTCGCCACCGGCTCGGGTTCGATACCGAACCGCTCCAGCGTCTCCTGGCTCATGTTCTCGAACGGGTCGCGCCCCTTGTAGCCGGTGAGCACGTCGCGCAGCGAACCGCGCTGCTTGACGTGCCCCTCGTCCATCCAGATGGCGGAGTCGCAGAGCTCGAAGAGGAACTCGTCCGAGTGGCTGGCGAACACCAGGATCCCCGAGCGCTTCACGAGGTCCTTGAGCCGGTCCTTCGCCTTGTTGAGGAACGCCGCGTCGACCGCGCCGATACCCTCGTCGAGGATCAGGATCTCCGGGTCGATCGAGGTGACCACGCCCAGCGCCAGGCGCACCCGCATACCGGTCGAGTACGTCCGCAGCGGCATCTGCAGGTAGTCGCCGAGTTCGGTGAACTCCGCGATGTCGTCGACCCGGGCTTCCATCTGCTTCGCGGTCATCCCGAGGAACAGGCCGCGGATGATGATGTTCTCCATCCCGGAGATCTCCGGGTCCATGCCGATGCCGAGGTCGAAGACCGGGGCGATCTTGCCGGTGATCCGCGCCGAACCACGGGTGGGTTCGTAGATGCCGGACAGCAGCCGCAGCAGCGTCGACTTCCCGGCGCCGTTGTGGCCGACGAGGCCGACCCGGTCGCCTTCGCGGAGCTGAAGGCTCACGTCGTGCAGGGCTTCGATGATCGGCACCTTGCTCTCGGTGCCGATCTTGCCGCCGACCTTGCCCAGCACCTTCTTCTTCATGGAGCGGGTCTTCGCGTCGAAAATGGGGAAGTCGACGTAGGCGTTGTGCACATCAATGCTGACCATCTGTCACACCCAATAAGAGACGCGGGAACGGTAATTGCGCATCGCGACCAGGGCGAGGCCCCAGCCGACGACGGTGATGCCGAGCACCACGAACCAGCTGTTGATGCTGACCGCCTGGCCGATGAGCGGCGCGCGGACGATCTGGATGAAGTGGAAGAGCGGGTTGGCGTAGACGAACGGCAGGGCACCCGAAATGCCGTCGCGGGCCCCACCCGCCATCAGCTGGTCGATCGGCCAGACGATCGGCGTCATGTAGAAGAGCAGCTGGATGAGCGAGTTGATCACCTGCGGGATGTCGCGGTACCGGGTCGAGATGATGCCCAGCAGCAGGGTGACCCAGCCGGCGTTCAGCGCGAGCACCAGAATGCCGGGAATCGCGCTCAGCGAGTACCAGCCGAGCCCGGGGTGGCACAGGACCTGGCCGACGCACTCGCCGCTCATCGCATACGGCTGGTCCAGGCTGGTGAAGAAGATCGCGACCACGATCACGTAGACGATCAGGTTGTGCGCCAGCATCAGCGTCTGGCGCCAGACCGTCCGCAGCACGTACACCGAAAGCGGCGCCGGGAGCTGTTTGATCAGCCCCTCGTTGGAGATGAAGGTCTCCATGCCCTCGGACAGGCAGCCACTGATGAAGCCCCAGATGATGAAGCCGGTGCTGATGTAGGGAAGGAACGTCGCCGTCGGCAGGTTGAACAACTGTGAGTACAGAAGCCCCAGGCCGAGTGCGATGACGCCCTGGCTGATGGTGATCCAGAACGGGCCGATCACCGAGCGGCGGTAGCGCTGCTTGATGTCCTGCCAGCCGAGGTGTCCCCACAGCTCTTTGGCGGCGAAACCGGTCTTGATGTCGGCGAACGCGCGCGAAAAGGTCTTGCTGTCCGAAATCGGCGGAACCGAGGTCGGAGCAGCACCGTCGGCGGCGTGAACCGTGCTGGTGGCATGCACGGGAACGAGGGTACCGATGGGGCCGATGATGCCTGGGGCGCCCCGTCCCGACCACGGAACGCTACCGTCGGATTCGCACCCGAACGCGGTGCGTGTGCTGGTACTTTCTGCCCTCATGACTGCTGCACTCGGCGACGCGAGCCTGATGGTCAATCTGCTCGCCGCATACGCCGACCGGCCGGAGCCCCGTTCGGTGGCCGTGGTCGGGAATCAGCCGCTTCCGCCGGACCCCCGGCGCGCGAAGGCCATCGACGCGTGTGACCTCGTGATCCGCGTCAACGGCTTCGTCGTCGACGAGCCGGGTGGCCCCGAAACGGTCGGCAGCCGGGTGCACGTCGTCGTGTTCAACCGCGCCGTCCGCGCCACCAAGCACGTCTTCCGTGACTACCGCAAACGGCTCTACCTGCTGGTCGAGCCGGGCCGGATGCACTGGGAGCCCGAAGACATCCCCGGCTGGTGGCCGGGTGACCTCGGTTACGTGCCGGTGCCGAACCGCGAGGTCGTCCTGCCGCTGTCCGACGCGCTCGGGCTGCCGAGCCGCGAAGAGGGCCTGTGGTCGACCACCGGGACGCTGGCCGCGTGGATCGCGCGCACGTCGTTCCCGCACGCCACGCTGGTCCTGTCCGGGTTCTCGTTCATCGACGACCCGGCCCAGACCCGCTGGGAGCACGCCGCGGGCGACTCCTGCATCGTCGGACCCGAGCACCGCATCGCCGCCGAAGGCAGGCTGCTGGACTCGTGGACGAAGACCGGCGAAACCGAACTCCTGCGCTGAACTCCCAGCCAGCCCATCCCGAGAAGGAACACCCCATGGCAGTGCAGAAACTCCGCAGCGGCGTGATCGGCCGGATCGCCCGGCTCATCGACTTCCGGATCGACGAGCGGCTTCGCGACCTCAACGGGCGCGTCAACGACCTCGAACACGCCACCGCGGACCACCGCCGACGGCTCGACGGCGCCGAGAGCGGCCTCGAGCACGCCCGCGGTGACTTGCGCTGGACCCGCGCCGAGCTGGACCGCCTGATCCCGAGCGTCGCGGCCCAGGAGGCCCAGCTGGAGGATCTGCGCGAGTCGCTGTCGCTGCCGGTGCACGCGGACAAGCCCGAGCTGGCCGAGGCGCGCAGCCTGATCCAGGAGATCCAGCGCCAGCACGCCCAGATCCGCGTCCGGCTCGCCGGGATCGCCCGGTACGAGGACCGGCTGCGCCGGATCGAAGACCGCCAGCGCGAAACCATCGAGCAGACGCAGTAATCCGTGCTGGCTCGCGAGGCCACGGAGGCCGACGCCGGATTGCTGCTCGCCTGGCGGAACGATCCTCGTACCCGGCAGGCGTCCCGTTCGACCGCGGTGATCACGCTCGACGAGCATTCCGCGTGGCTGCGTGGGGTGCTGGCGTCGCCGGACAGGGTGCTGTACGTCGTCGAACTCGACGGGATCCCGGTCGGCACCGTCCGGTTCGACCGCGAGGATGAAGGGGTCTGGGAGGTCAGCATCACCCTCGCGCCGGAAAGCCGGGGCCGCGGCTTGTCGGCTTCGGTTCTGGCGGAGGGCGAGCGGGCCTTCACCGCCGGTCATCGCGTGCGGGTGGTGACCGCGGCCGTGCACCGGGACAACGCGGCGTCGGCCGCGCTCTTCGACCGGGCCGGGTACGCCGAGACCGCGCCTGCCGTCGACGGTTTCCGGAAGCTGCGTAAGACTGTGTCCTGACCAGACCGTCGTCAGGGAGGCGTTTCGTCCATGTCAGCACAGGAAGTCCGGATCGGCGCGCACCGCATCGGGGCCGGGCATCCGCCGTTCGTCATCGCCGAAATGTCCGGTAACCACAACGGCGAGCTCGCCAGGGCGCTGGAGATCGTCGACGCGATCGCCGAAACCGGCGCGCAGGCGGTCAAACTGCAGACCTACCGGCCGGACACGATCACGATCGACGTCGACGCCCCCGCTTTCCGGGTGAGCGACTCGCATTCGCTGTGGGGCGGCGAGAACCTCTACAAGCTCTACGAGCGCGCCCACACGCCGTGGGAATGGCACGAGCCGCTGTTCGAACGCGCCCGCGCCCGCGGCCTGGAGATCTTCTCGAGCCCGTTCGACCCGACCGCCGTCGAACTGCTGGAGTCGCTGGACGCGCCCGCGTACAAGATCGCGTCGTCGGAGATCGTCGACCTGCCGCTGATCGAACTGTGCGCGAAAACCGGCAAGCCGCTGATCATCTCGACCGGGATGGCCAGCGTCGCCGAGATCGACGCGGCGGTCCGGACCGCGCGTGAGGTGGGCAACGACCGGCTGATCGTGCTCGGCTGCACCGCGAGCTACCCGGCGTCGCCGACCGAGAGCAACCTGCGCGGCCTGCCCGTCCTGGCGGGCGTGACCGGGACGCTCGTCGGCCTGTCCGACCACACACCCGGCATCGGCGCCCCGCTCGCGGCCGTCGCGCTCGGCGCCGTCGCCATCGAGAAGCACGTGACGCTGGCCAGGAGCGACGGCGGTGTCGACTCGGAGTTCTCCCTGGAGCCCGCCGAACTGGCCGCGCTGGTCACCGAATCGCACCGTGCGTGGGAGGCGCTGGGCGCCGCCGTGATCGGGCCGCGCGAGAGCGAGAAGGAAGGCCTGCGGCTGCGGCGTTCCCTGTACGTCGTCGAAGACGTGCGTGCCGGGGACACCGTGACGCGGGAGAACGTCCGCTCGATCCGGCCCGCCGGCGGGCTGGCCCCCGCCGAGATCGTGAACGTGCTCGGCCGCACCTTCTCGTCCGATGTCCCGAAGGGCACCGCGCTCACCTGGGGCCTGATCTAGCCTCGCGTGACCTGGTGGACGACACGTGTGATCCGACGGACGACACGCGTGTCGTCCGTCCAGTCACGCGAAACCGCTACCCGTGCACCGGTGGGACGTCCTAAGACGCGGTCGGCCTTAGCCGAAGAAGCCGTGGACCTCGTCGATGACGCGGTCCACGTCGGCGTCGGTCAACGCCGGGAACAGCGGCAGCGAAAGCTCCTGGCCGTAGTACAGCTCCGCGTTCGGGCACATCCCGCGCCGGTACCCGAGGTCCTCGAACACCGGGTGCCAGTAGGCGGGGATGTAGTTGACCTGCACGCCGATCCCCTTGGCGCGCAAGTGATCGAACAGCGCGCGGCGGCGTCCTTCGAGGACTCGCAGCGGGTACAGGTGCCACACCGGATCCGCGCCTTCGCGCACGGCAGGCGTCAGCACTCCGTCCAATGAGGACAGTGCGGCGGTGTAACGCGCGTGGATCTCCGCGCGCCGCTTCTTGAACTCCGCGAGCCTCCGCAGCTGGCTGCTTCCCAAGGCGCACAACACATCCGGCAAGCGGTAGTTGAGGCCGAACTCGTGCACCTCCTGGTGCCAAGCGCCTTCGTCCGGATACCGCTGCGCCGCCTTGTCGCGCACCAGCCCGTGGTTGCGGAAACCGCGGGCGCGTGCCAGCAGCTCGTCCGAACCGGCGACCACCGCGCCGCCTTCGGCCGTGGTGAGGTTCTTGGTGGGGAAGAAGGAGAACGTCGTGAGGTCGGCGAGCGAGCCGACCGGCCTGCCCTGCCAGCTTCCGCCGACGGAATGCGCCGCGTCCTCCAGCAGCAGCGCGCCGTTGTCGTGCGCGATCCGGCCGAGCTCGTCCAGCTCGGCCGGGTGGCCGGCGTAGTCCACGGCCGCGACGACCTTGGTGCGCGAGGTGACGGCAGCCGCGGCCGCCGCCGGGTCGAGGTTGCCCGTGTCCGCCTCGACATCGGCGAACACGACCTTGCCGCCGAGCAACGCGGCCGTCGCGGCGGTGGCGACGAACGTCATCGGCGAGGTGACGACCTCGTCGTCAGGGCCGATCCCCGCTGCCGCGTACGCGACGTGCAACGCGGCCGTGCCCGACGTGACGGCCACCGCGGGCGTGCCGCCGGTGTGCTCGGCGAGATCGGACTCGAAGCGCGTGACGGCGGGGCCGGTGGTCAGCCAGTCGCCGCGCAGCACCTCGGTGACGGCGGCGATGTCCTCGTCCGAAACGGACTGACGGCCGTAGGGCAGGAAGTCACCCATACTGCTCGACCAGGTCGCGCAGCTCGTCCGCGTCGAGCCACAGGTCGTTGGTGTCCGAGCGGTAGGCGAAGTTCTCCGGCACGGCCTCGCCGCCGGTCGGCGGTTCGTAGCCCCAGCCCGCGATATGCGGCTGGACGACGTACCGGTCGCTCAGCCGCACGGTGCGGCGGGCGTCGTCGGGGGCGATCATCTCTTCGTGCAGCTTCTCGCCGGGGCGGATGCCGACCTCGTGCATCGGCGAACCGGGCGCGATCGCCTGCGCGAGATCGACCAGCCGCATGCTCGGGATACGCGGCACGTACAGCTCGCCGCCGTTCATCTGGTCGAACGAATCGATCACGAACTGCACGGCCTGCGGGAGCGTGATCCAGAACCGGGTCATCTCCTTGTGCGTGATCGGGAGCGACTCGCCCTTGGCCGCGAGCGCGCGGAAGAACGGGATCACACTGCCGCGCGAGCCCATCACGTTGCCGTAGCGGACCACGGAGAACCTGGTCGGATGTGTCGCGGCGTAGTGGTTCGCGCTGATGAACATCCGGTCGGCGCACAGCTTCGTGGCGCCGTAGAGGTTGATCGGGCTGGACGCCTTGTCCGTCGACAGCGCGACGACCTTCTTCACCCCGGTGTCGATCGCGGCCTCGATGACGTGCTGCGAGCCGACGACGTTGGTCTGCACGAATTCGAACGGGTTGTACTCACCCGTGTCGACCTGCTTGAGCGCGGCGGCGTGCACCACGTAGTCGACGCCGTGCATCGCGCGCTCGAGGCGGCGGCGGTCCCGGATGTCGCCGATGAACCAGCGCAGCCGCGGGTCGTTGTCGAACTGCTGGCGCGCTTCGTACTGCTTGAGCTCGTCGCGGGAGAGCACGACCAGCCGTCGCGGGTTCAGCTCGGCCAGGGCGTAGGTGATGAACGCCTTGCCGAACGAACCGGTCCCGCCGGTGAGCAGGATGCTGGAGCCATCCAGCTCGGACATCGTTGACCTCCGCGTTTCGGTGCTACTGCCGCACGACATCATGTCACCCATGGATCCAGACCCCGGGGCCCACGTGGTCAACGCCGTCATCCAGGCACGCGCGTCGTCCACCCGGCTACCTGGCAAGGTGCTCCGCCCTCTGGCGGGCCGGAGCGTCCTCGGCTGGGTCATCCGTGCCGCCGCCGCTTCGCCGGGGATCGACGACGTCGTGGTCGCGACCTCGACGGAGGCCGACGACGACGCGGTGGCCGAGGAGGCCGCCCGGCACGGCGCCCTGGTCGCCAGAGGTCCGCTCGACGACGTCCTCGCGCGTTTCGCGGTCGCTATCGAGTCGTACCCGGCCGACGCGGTGGTGCGGCTCACGGCGGACTGTCCGTTGCTGGATCCCCACCTCATCGGCCAGCTCGTGGCGCAGTGGCGCGCGCAGCCGTCGCTGGACTACCTGAGCACCGTGCTGGTGCGCACCCTGCCGCGCGGTTTCGACGCCGAGCTCGTGCGCACCGGAGTGCTCGCCGAACAGATCGAGACGGCCCGGGGTGCCGACCGCGAGCACGTCACCTCCGGCGTCTACGCGCACCCGGAGCGGTACTCGTGCGCCGGGATCGTCGTCAGCCCGCCCGCCGACGACCTGCGCGTGACCTTGGACACCGTCGAGGACTGGTCGGTCATCGAAGGCATCGTCGCCGAACTGGGCGACCGCGTCGGCGACTGGCGCGAGGTGGTCGCGGTGCTGCGGTCCCGGCCCGAGCTGGCGAGGCTCAATGCGCACGTCGAGCAGAAGAAGGTGAGCAGGTGACCCGGCTGCTGCTTCGAGCCGACGCCTCGCCGTCGATCGGCGCCGGCCACGTCTCGCGCATGGTCGCCTATGCCGAACGCGCCGTCGCGCGCGGCTGGGAAGTCGTGTTCGCGGGGCGGGTGGACAACGCCGAATGGCTGGCCGCGCGATTCGCGGAGCTGTCGGTTCCGGTGGTGCCGACGGCGCCCTTCGAGGGCTTCGACGCGGTGGTCGTCGATCACTACGGTCTCGGCGAACTGCGTGAGGAGGTCAACGCCGCGGGCGCGCTGCTGGTGTCCATCGAGGACGACGTGTTCGGCAGGCGTGCGGCGGATCTCGTGGTCGACTGCGCCTTCGAGCCGAAGCCGCGTCCCGAGGACGGCTCGGGAGAGTTGCTGCGCGGCGCGCGCTACGCGCCGCTGAGGGAAGCCGTCGTGCGGGCGCGGGAAAAGCGGTCCCAGCGCCCCGATGGGGAACGGCCGCGGATCACCGTCGTGCTGGGAGGCGGCGCGGAATGGGCCGATACGGTCAGCGCGCTCTTACGTGCCCTTCGCGACACTCGCGCGCCCTTCGAAGCCGACGTGCTCGTACGCGGTGAGCCGACCGTGCCCGAACCGCTGCCCGGCCAGGAGTTCCGGATCGCACCGCCGGGGCCGGGGCTGCTCGACCTGCTGGTGGAAACGGACGTGGCGATCAGCGCGGCGGGGGTGACGCTGCTCGAACTGTGCTGCCTCGGCGTACCCACCGCCGTCGTCCGGCTCGTGGAGAACCAGGACGCGGGATATCGCGCGGCTTTGGATCTCGGGCTGGCGGCCGGGCTGGGCAGCGCGGACGCGCTCGACGGCCGAGCCACCGAGACGCTCGGAGAATTGCTTTCGGACTCGGCCGTGCGTAACGGTCTTTCCGCGACTTCGATGGCTCTTGTGGACGGGCGAGGAGTCGACCGCGTACTGGACCGGCTGGAGAAGACGAGGATGGCGGAATGACGACCACGGCGGAGCGAAGCGAGGCCGACGCCGTCCAGGAACCGAAACCGCGTCGAGGGCTTCTCGCCGTCTTGCTCGGTTTCGGAGCGCTCTTCCTCGCCGGGTGCTGGGCGGCGTGGTTCTTCACCGTCGACGACGCCTTCATCACCTTCCGGTACTCGGCGAACATGGCGAACGGCCACGGTCCGGTGTGGAACGTGGGAGAAGACCCGATCGAGGGCTTCACGAACTTCCTCTGGATGCTCTGGCACGTCCCGTTCGCCCTCGCGGGCCTGCCGTTGGAGACCGTCGCCAAGGTGACCTCCGTCGTACTGGGCGCCTTGATCCTGGTGATGCTGGTCCGCGCCGGGCATCGCGCGGCGGGTGTCCTCGGCGCGCTCGTGGCGGGCGGCGCGCTGCTGCTGTTCGTGCCGACCTACTTCCACGTCACCGCCGGCCTGGAGACCATCGCGTTCGCCGCCGTCGTGCTGCGCGCCGCCATCGTCGGCGTGGACCTCGTCCAGGGCCGCGCGGTACGCGACTGGGAACCGCCGCTCTTGCTGCTGCTCGCCGGGATGATCCGGCCCGAGGGTGTCCTCGCGACCTTCCCGGCGTTCCTGATCTGGCTGTGGCTCGGGCGCGGGCGACGGCGGACCTGGGTGCTGGTCGCCGCGGTCCTCGTCCTCGGCGGCGGGTATTTCGTCTGGCGGTGGACGTACTTCGGGCATCTGTTCCCGAACACCTTCTACGTCAAGTTCGGCAACCTCGACGCCGGCTCGGTCTGGCTGGAGACCACCGCCTGGCTCGTCCTCCCGCTGCTGGTGCTGACCGCCTTCCTGCTGTTCCGCAAAGCGAGCAGGGGAGCGGGCCTGGTGCTGTCCTCGGTCGTCCTCCTGACCGGCATGACCTACGCGGTTTCCGGGCCGACCATGGACTACATCCACCGCTTCGCCTTCCACGCCTTCCCCGTGCTCTGCCTCGGCGCGGGGCTGGCCATGGCGCACCTCGGCCGCCGGTGGATCGCTGCGGTGTCCGGCGCGGTGGCGGTCGGCTGGGTCGCCGTCACCGGTGCCCAGTCGACGGATCTGCCGGTGATCGCCAACTACGGCCCCGACCTGCAGCGCGCCCACGTCGCCATCGGCAAGGGCCTCGCGAACGCCCAGGTGCCGGAGGCGGCACGGAGCCTGGCGGTCTCCGACGCGGGGGCGATCCCGTACTACAGCGGCTGGAAGTCGATCGACTACATCGGACTGAACGACGAGGCCATCGCGCACGGCGCCTCGCCGACGGACGTCGTCAAGGCGGTCCGCCCGACGGTCATCGTCGTCACCGCTCGCGGCCGCGGGGCCACCCCCGGCTGGGCGTACGGCCTCGTCGTCCCCGACGCGGCGCGCGACTACCAGCTGGTCGCGGACGTGCAGATGCGCGAGGGCTACTTCCAGGAGGTCTTCGCCCTGCCCGAGCACGCCGCGCGGATCCGCGCGGCGCTCGACGAGTCCGTCGGCGAGGCACAGCGCCGGAACGACCCCGGCCGGTACGAGGACACCATCGACCGGTGGCTCGATCGTCTGCGTGCTCAGCTGCCGGGAGGCTGAGGGCATGGGGGTCAGTGCGGACTTCCGGACCCGTCTTCTTGAGCTCGTCGCCGCGGGTCTGACCATCTTCGAGATCCGGCCCCTGCTCGCCGCGGAGCTCGAGCGCGGTGTCTCGCGGGAGAAGCTGTATCAAGAACTGCTCGACACGATCCTGTTTCTCCGTGAGCAGGGCCGAGAGGCTGAAGAAGACCGTGTCGCGGATGTCGCCGACCTGATGTCGGACTGGGTTCCGCGGGAATATCGCTTGTAAGTGCGCGGACACTGGAATCATGAACCACGCCTTTCGCGAAAGACTGCCCGAGTACCGGGTTTGACCTTCGATCGAGGACCGCGGCTGTCCTCGATCCTCCCTACCGTCGTCCCCATGACCATCACGCCGTTCACGATCGACATCCCCCAGCGCGACCTCGACGACCTCGCCGCCCGCCTGGCGAACACCCGCTGGCCGGACGAGATCGACGGCGTCGGCTGGGGCCTCGGGACGCCGCTCGGCTACCTCCAGGAGCTCGCCGAATACTGGCGACTCCGCTACGACTGGCGCGCCCACGAGGAGCGGCTCAACGGTTTCCCCGGGTTCCTGACGAACATCGACGGCGCGAACGTCCATTTCCTGCACGCGCGGTCACCGGAGCCGGACGCGATCCCGCTGGTGCTCACGCACGGCTGGCCGGGGTCCATTGTGGAATTCCTCGACGTCGTCGGACCCCTTTCGGACCCGCGCGCGTACGGCGGTGACGCGGGGGACGCGTTCCACGTCGTCGTGCCGTCGCTGCCGGGGTTCGGTTTCTCCGGGCCGACGATCGACGTGGACTGGGGACCGGACCGGATCGCCGACGCCTGGGGAGTGCTGATGTCGCGCCTCGGGTACGAGCGGTTCGGGCTGCACGGGGGCGACTGGGGTGCGATCGTGTCGCGCGCGGTGGGCGTCCGGTGCCCGGAGCGGGTGATCGGCGCGCATCTGACGATGCTGCCGCACGCGGTGCCCCGAAGCGAGGCCGATCTCGAGGGACTGACCGGCGAAGAACTCGCGCGGGGCGAGGCGGCGCTGGCGCGCGGGCGGGAGTTCCAGAGCGGAGAGCTGGGCTACGCGATGATCCAGTCGACCAAGCCGCAAACGCTTGCCTACGGGCTCACCGACTCACCGGCCGGGCAGCTCGGCTGGCTGGTGGAGAAGTTCAAGTCCTATTCGGACTCGCGTGACGTCCCCGAGGACGCGATCGATCGCGACGATCTGCTCACCAGCGTGATGCTCTACTGGCTCACCGGCACGGCGAACTCGTCATCGCGGATCTACGCCACGCTGGGCCCGGCTTGGGGTACGCCACCGCCACAGTCCACAGTGCCCACTGGAGTGGCCGTGTTCCCGAAGGACACCGGCCTGCCGATCCGGCACCTCGCCGAGCGCACCGACAACGTCGTGCACTGGTCCACTCCGGACCGAGGGGGTCACTTCCCCGGGCTGGAGGTGCCGGATCTGCTCATCGACGACCTGCGGACGTTCTTCCGCCCGCTGCGCTGACTCCCGGCTGCAATGAAAGGACCTTTCCTTGCAAAATTTGCGAGGAAAGGACCTTTCATTGCGCGTGTCAGAGGTACTGGCCGGGCCCGTGCGACTCGCCGGCGGCGCCGTGCCCACCCAAAGCGGCACCGCCCGCGGACGGACCCGCCGGAAGCCCCCGCCGCATCTGTTCCAGCTGCACCCGCGCCGCCATCTGCTGTGCGAACAGCGCGGTCTGGATGCCGCTGAACAGCCCTTCCAGCCAGCCGACGAGCTGCGCCTGCGCGATCCGCAGTTCGGCATCGGACGGCGTCGAGTTCTCGGTGAACGGCCGCACGAGCCGCTCCAGCTCGTCCTGCAGCTCGGGCGCGAGCGCCTGCTCCAGCTCACGGATCGAGGTCTGGTGGATCTCGCGCACGCGGGTGCGGCTGGCGTCGTCCAGCGGCGCGGCGCGGACCTCCTCCAGCAGCTGTTTGATCATCGTGCCGATGCGCATCACCTTGGCGGGCTCTTCGACGAGGTCGCCGAGCGATTCCTCGTGCGCCTCCTCGCCGGAGTCGGAGCCGGGGGCGGCGATGCGTGCGGTGCCGACCGGGGTGCCGTCGGGACCGACGACCACCACATGGTGTTGGGAGTCTCCGCCGCCGTCACCGGGGGTGGTCGATTCGCGGGAAACTGGGTCGGTCATGTGCTCCATCCTGGCCTACGTCGGGCACGAAGCGCAGTGTGGTTTTCAGCGCCGTCTCCGAGCGTAGCGGGAATCGTCGCGCCCCGTGATCGGGCAGCCAACCCCGGGTAAAGCGCCAAACCGCACGTCCGTACGGTGTCCACATGGCGTTCGACGTCGCTCGTATCCGTGGGTTGTTTCCCGCGCTGGGTGACGGCTGGATTCACTTCGACGGCGCCGCCGGAATGCTCGTACCTGAACAGGTCGCTTCGGCCGTATCCACGGCCATGCGCGCTCCGGTGTCCGGGCCGGGGGGAGCGTTTCCGGCCTCCCAGCGCGCGGAAAGCATTGTCACGGCCGCTCGCCGGGCGGTCGCCGACCTGGTCGGCGCCGACCCGGCCGGAGTCGTGCTCGGACCCAACGCGCCCGATCTCATCCGCCGTCTCGTCGACGCGATGGCCGATCGCTGGACGATCGGCGACGAGGTCGTCGTCTCCCGGCTCGACGAGGAGGCCAACCTCGCGCCGTGGCGCCGCGCGGCGAAACGCGTCGGCGCGGTCGTGCGCTGGGGCGAGATCGACATCGAGACCTGCGAGCTGCCCGCCTGGCAGTACGAGAACCTCGTCTCCGCGCGCACCAAGGCCGTCGCGGTCACGCTGGCGTCCGGTTCGGTCGGCACCCGGCCCGACGTCCCGACGGTGATCGAGTTCGCCAAACGCGTCGGCGCGCTGGTCGTCGTCGACGCGACGTACGCGGCGCCGTTCGTGCCGCTGGACCTCAACGCGCTCGGCGCCGACGTGATGGTGGTTTCGGCGCAGGCCTGGGGCGGGCCGTCGGTGGGGGCGCTGGTCTTCCGCGACCCCGAACTGCTCGAACGCCTGCCGTCGGTCTCGCTCGACCCGGCCGCGCGCGGTCCGGCCCGGATGGAGCTGGGGCCGCACGCGTACCCGTTGCTGGCCGGGCTGATCGCGTCGATCGACTACCTGGCCGGTCTGGACGACGCCGCGCTGGGCTCCCGGCGCGAGAAGCTGGTGACGTCGCTGGGCTCGGCGAAGTCGTACCACGCGGGGCTTCTGGCGCAACTGTCCACAGAGCTGCGTTCGCTGCGGCACGTCATGGTCATCGGCGACGCCATGCGCAGGATCCCCGCGCTCGCGTTCGCCGTCGCGGGCAAGAAAGCGCCCGAAGTCGCCGAATACCTGGCGTCCCAGGGGCTCTGCGCCTTCGCCGACGACGGTACGAGTGGTGTCTTCGGCTCCCTCGGCGCCGCCGAAGTCGGCGGCGCCGTCCGCATCGGACTCGCGCATTACTCGAACGTCTTCGAGGTCAATCAGCTCGTCCGAGTGCTGGAAGAGATCCGCTAGGACTTCGCGGCGAGGAGAACCTTGCCGAAAACCGTGCCGTCCTCGAGAGCCCGGTGCGCGGACGCGGCTTCGGCCATCGGGACGACCTGACCGACGATCGGCTTCACCGAACCCTGCTCCACCAACGGCCACAGCCGCTCGCGGACGTCGGCGACGATCGCCGCCTTCTGCGCCAGCGGCCGCGAACGCAGGCCCGCCCCGAACACGCTCGCCCGTTTGCCCATCAGCTTGCCGATGTTCAGCTCGCCCTTGACGCCGCCCTGCATGCCGATGATCACCAGCCTGCCGTCCATGGCCAGCGCGTCGATGTTGCGGCCGAGGTACTTGGCGCCCATGTTGTCGAGGATGACGTTCGCGCCGCCGGTTTCGGCGCGCAGCACCGCGACGAAGTCCTGCTCCCGGTAGTTGATCGCGATGTCGGCGCCGAGCTGGCGGCAGCTCTCCAGCCGCTCGTCCGAGCCGGCGGTCACCGCGACCGTCGCGCCGAGCGCCTTGGCGACCTGGATCGCGTGCGTGCCGATCCCGCCCGCGCCGCCGTGGACGAGCAGGACGTCACCCTCGGACAAGCCGGCGTGCATCACCACATTCGCCCAAACCGTGCACGCGACTTCGGGCAGTCCGGCGGCCGCGAGCAATTCGACTTCGGCGGGAAGAGGAAGCAGTTGTCCGGCGGGTACGGCGACCTTTTCCCCGTAGCCACCACCGGCGAGCAAAGCACAAACTTCGTCGCCGATTCGCCATCCTTCGACGCCCTCGCCGATTTCGGCGATCGTGCCCGAACATTCGAGCCCGAGGATTTCGCTGGCACCCGGCGGCGGCGGATAATTTCCCTGACGTTGCAGCAGGTCAGCGCGGTTGACGGCGCTCGCGGCGACTTCGATGACGACTTCGCCTTCACCCGCCACGGGATCAGGGACCTCGGTCCATTCGAGAACATCGGGATCGCCGGGCTCACGGATGGTGATCGCGTACATACAAACGACCCTATCCCGGTGTCGTAAAGTCCGCCGAACGTCGGTTGACCTGTGGCGCAAACCACACAAAGGTGACGCTCATGTCATATTCGCGAAGAAGCATTGTTCCCTCGATCGTGGTGATGGCCACCGCCGCGCTCACGGTCGGAATGGCTCCCGCTGCGACGGCCACGACCGGAATCGACGGTCCCGCGCTGGCCAAGCAGCTCGTCAAGAAGGTCGACGTGAACAACGTCAACCGGCACCTGATCGCGCTGCAGCGGATCTCGGACGCGAACGGCGGCCGCCGTGCCGCCAGCACCGAAGGGCACAAGAAGTCCGCGGAGTACGTCGCCACGAAGCTGGAGCAGGCGGGCTTCACGGTGACGCGGCAGGAGTTCCCCTTCACATACGCGGAAACCCTCGCGGAGAAGCTGACGGTCGCGGGCGCCGACGTCCCGATCATCATCATGTCCTACAGCCCGTCGACGCCCGCCGGCGGAATCACCGCCCCGCTCGCGGTGGTCCCGGTCGACGACACCAGCGGCTGCGAAGCGACCGACTACGCCGGCGGCGTCACCGGCAAGATCGCGCTGATCCAGCGCGGTGGCTGCTCCTTCGCGCAGAAGCAGGCGACGGCCGCGGCGGCGGGCGCCGTCGGCGCGATCGTCTACAACAACGTCCCGGGCCCGGTCAACGGCACCCTGGGCGACCCGGCCGCGGGCAAGATCCCGACCGGCGGCATCACCCAGGCCGACGGACAGGCGCTCGCCGGCAAGGCCGGTGCCTCGGTCACCCTCGACCTGCGTGCCTTCCAGGAGGCGCGGACCAGCTACAACGTCCTCGCCGAGACCAAGACCGGTCGCAAGGACAACGTCGTGATGCTCGGCGCCCACCTCGACAGCGTCACCGAGGGCCCCGGCATCAACGACAACGGCACCGGCTCCGCCGCGCTGCTGGAGACCGCGCTGCAGCTGGGCAGCAAGCCCAAGGCCAACAACGCCGTCCGCTTCGGCTGGTGGAGCGCCGAGGAGTTCGGCCTCGTCGGTTCGACCTACTACGTCAACTCGCTGAGCTTCGAGCAGCAGCTCGACATCGCGCTCTACTACAACTACGACATGATCGGCTCGCCGAACGCGGCGTACTTCGCCTACGACGGCGACAACTCCGACGGTGTCGGCGCGGGTGCGGGCCCGTACGGTTCCGCGCAGCTCGAGAAGACGCTCGTGGACTACCTCCAGCTCGGCAAGGGTGTCCCGGTCGAGGGCACGGACTTCACCGGTCGCTCCGACTACGGCCAGTTCATCGCGGTCGGCATCCCGGCCGGCGGCCTGTTCACCGGTGCCGAAGGCGTGAAGACCGCGGCGCAGGCGGCCAAGTGGGGCGGCAGTGCCGACGTTCCTTACGACAAGTGCTACCACCAGGCGTGCGACAACCTCGGCAACGTCGATCGCGTCGCGCTCGAACGCAACTCCGACGCCGTCGCGTGGGCGCTGGGCGTGTACGCGACCAGCACCGCGGACATCAACGGTGTGTCGGGCAGTTCGGCCGCGAAGGCGAAGGCCCTTCGCGCGACCGAGCGGTCTCAGCAGCGGAGCATGACGGCTTCCGTCCAGGCCGACGACCACCACGTCGCCGCCTGATCTCTCACGAGACGCGCCCCTCGCAGTACGTGAAGGCCCCCTTCCTTGCGCTAGACGCAGTGAAGGGGGCCTTCACGTACTTGGGAACGCGCTCAGCCCAGGCTCTTGGCCGCGAAGGTGTCGCACCGCGCGGGCTCGCCGGTCTGGAAGCCGGTGGTGAACCACTTCTTCCGCTGCGCCGAGGTGCCGTGGCTGAACTTCGACTCGTCGACCCGGCCCCCGCCGAGCTTCGACTGGATGTAGTCGTCACCGATCCGCGAAGCGGTGTCCAGCGCCGAGTCGACGTCCTCCTGGCTGACCTCGGTGATCAGCGGCCGCCCGCTCTCGGTCGGGGTGGTCGTCGCGTGGTTCGCCCAGACACCGGCGTAGCAGTCGGCCTGCAGTTCGAGCCGCACCGAACCGGACGTCGGCCCGCTCCCGGTGCCCTTTTTGGACACTCCGGTGAGGTTCTGCACGTGGTGACCGTATTCGTGGGCCAGCACGTACGCCTCCGCGAACGGCCCGCCCTGTGCACCGAACCTGGTGCGGAGTTCGTTGAAGAAGCCCAGATCGATGTAGACCGTTGAGTCGCCGGGGCAGTAGAACGGCCCGACGTCGGAGGTCGCGTTGCCGCAGGCCGTGTTCACGCCGCCGTTGAAGAACTTCGTGACCGACTTGCGGTAGGTCGACCCGGACCGCTGGAACTCCTGCCCCCAGTAGTCCTGGATCGAGTTGATGATGGCGACGATCGCGCAGTCGTGGTTCCGGTTCGCGTCCGCGCCGGTCTTGCACTCCTGGGACAGCGTGGTGTTGTCCACCTGCTGCCCGGAGCCCAGTCCGCCGAGCCCGCTCGAGGACGGGTTCAGGCTCACACCGCCGAACTGGGAGATGAGGAAGTAGATGACCAGGCCGACCACACTGAGCCCGCCGCCGCCGAGTGCCACCCGGCCGCCGATCCCGCCGCCACCGCCACCGCCGCGCAGGTCCTCGACCTCGGAGGTGTCCAGGCCCGCGCCTTCGTCGAATCGCACGGGGGAAGCGTAGCCGGAAGACCCCGGATATGCCTGGGTGCGGCCGCGTGGAGCGGCCGCACCCAGGGCTACCGAGGTTGTCTTGTTCTGATCGCCGGTCGGCCGCGATCACCGGGCCGGCGTCCTGGCACTGCCGAGGCGGTCGAAGAGGCCGCTAACCCGAAACAGGCCGGAGTGACGCCGAATGCGCCAGAATTGTCGAGCGCATCCGAGATGCCCGCGCTCGTCGCTGTTCACAGTCGCGACCGACCCGGTCCTTTCCGTTCCGGTCGCGGGGACACAGCAGGCGGTCAACCGCGAGAATCACCCGCCATACCACCACCTGACCCTTCCCGGCTGGGAGCAGGTCCGGCGACCCTTCCACGGGTTCGCCCGGTACTTGCCCGACCATCCGCTGACAAGCAGAATGCGCCTTTTCGCGCCGAGTCTCAACCTTTTCGTAACCCTCCTTCGGGCGAATGTTCCGCCGGATTTTTCAGGGGCCGAAAAGTGACCGGTGGGTATGCGCCTTGTGCGATCAACGCTCTACTCTGCGTGGATGGCGGTGGAGCAGAAGGAAGTGCGCTGGCTTTCCGAGTCCGAGATGGTCGCCTGGCGCTCGTACATCGTCGCCACCATGCGGCTGCGACAGCGCCTCCATCGCGAGCTCTCCGAGCGCCACGACGTCACCCTCGCCGACTACGAGGTCTTGGTCTGCCTTTCGCTCCAGCCCGACCGGCGGATGCGGATGACGGAGCTGGCGAGCATGCTCGGCTCGACCAAGAGCAGGCTTTCGCACCAGATGGTCCGGCTGGAGGCGGACGGTCTCATCCGCCGCACCCGCGATCCGGCGGACAAACGCGGCGTCGTCGCGGAGATGACCGGGAGCGGCGCGGAACTGCTGGAAGGCGCGGCGCCGACGCATGTCGAGGGTGTCCGCGAGCATTTGATCGACCTGCTGAGCCCCGAGGAGCAGCGGGTGCTGGGGCAGGCTTTCGGACGCGTGCTGGAGCACCTGTCCGAGATCGACGGCCTGCCGCGGCTGCCGCCGATCACTTCCTGAGCCTGGCGGCCTGACGCGTCAGGTGGGCACGCTCGGCCAGGTCGGCCGCCTTGCCCGCGGCCTCGCCGTACAGCCGCGCCGCGGTCTCCAGGTCGCCGTCGCGCTCGTGGAGGTACGCCGCCACGGCCGCGTACCTCGGCAGTGAATCGTCCAGTTCGGCGAGCGCGGCCAGGCCCGCGCGCGGTCCGTCCGCCTCGCCGACGGCGACCGCGCGGTTGAGCCGGACGACCGGGCTGCCGGTCAGCCGCGCGAGTTCGTCGTACCACTCGACGATCTGCACCCAGTCGGTCTCCGCCGCGGTGGGCGCGTCGGCGTGGAGCGCCGCGATGGCGGCCTGCGCCTGGAACTCGCCCAGCCTGTCGCGGGCCAGCGCGGCTTGCAGGATCTCGACGCCGTCGGCGATCAGACGCGTGTCCCAGGCGCCGCGGTCCTGTTCGGCGAGCGGCACCAGTTCGCCGTCGGCCGCCGTCCGCGCGGCGCGCCGGGCGTGGTGGAGCAGCATGAGGGCGAGCAGTCCGGCGACCTCGGGATGGTCGATCGAGGCGAAGAGCCGCCGGGTGAGCCGGATGGCTTCGGCGGCGAGGTCGACGTCGCCCGAGTAGCCCTCGTTGAACACGAGATACAGCACGCGGAGCACGGTGGCGACGTCGCCCGCCTGGTCGAAACGCACTCCCGAGACGGTGCGCTTGGCCCGGCTGATGCGCTGCGCCATGGTCGCTTCGGGCACCAGGTACGCCTGGGCGATCTGGCGCGTGGTGAGCCCGCCGACGGCGCGCAGGGTGAGCGCGACCGCCGAAGACGGCGTCAGCGACGGGTGGGCGCAGAGGAAATAGAGCTGCAGCGTGTCGTCCACCGCGGGAGCGGGCCCCGGGGCGGGCTCGTCGTCGACGAGGTCTTCGCGACGGCGGCGGGCGGCGTCGGACCGTGCCATGCCGAGGAACTTGCGCCAGGCGACGGTGACGAGCCAGCCCTTCGGATCGTTCGGCCGGTCGCCGGGCCAGACGCGGACGGCCTCGATCAGCGCCTCCTGGACGGCGTCCTCGGCCGACGCGAAGTCGGCTCCGCGGCGGACGAGGATCCCGAGGACGTTCGGCGTGAGGCTCCGGAGCAGGGCCTCGTCCAGTTCGGTGGTCACTCCGTGACGACGAGCGGGTCGCCCTGCAACGGACGCAGTTCGAGCCATTCGTGGATCGGCTTCCCGCCCGCTCCCGGGGCGGCCGACAGCTCACCCGCGAGTTCGAGCGCCCGCTCGTAGCTGTCGACATCGATGATCATGAAACCGGCGATGAGGTCCTTGGTCTCGGCGAACGGGCCGTCGGTGACCGGCGGCTTGCCCTCTCCGTCGTAACGGACGAAGGTGCCTTCGGGCGCGAGAGCCTGCTCTCCGACGTACTCGCCGGTCTCCACGAGCCGGGTCGCGAAGTCCCTCATGTAGTCGATGTGCGCCGTGATCTCCTCCGGCGCCCATTGCTCCATCGGGATGTCGTTCACCGCCGCCGGAGCGCCGCGGTAGTGCTTGAGCAGCAGGTACTTGGGCATGCCGGAAGGGTAGCGGCAGACTGCCGGTCCTTCTGCCTGGTCGGCTGAGACATCCGACCTCTAGCGTCTTTTTCGCGTTCCTCCATCGCGAAAGGAAGAGCCCTTGTCCAAGGCGAAACGGCGAACCGCCTGCCTGCTTGTGACCATCGGTCTCGGCTGTGGCCTGCTCACCGGAGAAGCGGTCGCCTCCGAGGTGGCCCCGGCCCCGCTCGCTCCAGCCGTCGCCCAAGCGCTGATCGCCGCGAACCCGGTGGTCTGCGAGGGCGACGGGGTTTCCGGCAAACGTGTCGAGCTGGTCTACGTCCGTGAGGCCGGCCAGCCCGACCGGTACGCGACCGTCGCGCCGTCCCTGCGCGCCTACGCGTCCGGGATCGACGATTCGTTCAACGACAGCGCCGCCGCGACCGGCGGCAGCAGGCATCTCCGCTACGTGACGACCGCGGGCGCGGGTTGCCAGGTCGCCGTCGCGAATCTCGTGGTGCCCGACGGCACGTATCTGTCCGGCGCCATCCGCGACCGCGCCATCCAGGCCGGTTTCTTCGACGCGGACCGTGACTACATGCTGTTCTCCGACAATCCGCACACCTGCGCGGGCACGTGGGGCGACAGCGACGACCAGCCCGGCCCCGCCAACGCCTTCAACAACGGCAGGCACTACACGGAGATCGCCGTCCCCTGCTGGGGTGTCAACGCCGCCGCCCACGAACTGGGCCACATGCTCGGCGCGGTTCTGCCGGGCGCCCCGCACTATCAGGGCGGCGGGCACTGCTCCCAGGAATGGGATCTGATGTGTTACGGCGACACGCAGTCCTTCGACTGCACGGAACGCGACTTCGACCGGCTGCTGGACTGCGGCAACGACGACTACTTCAGCACGAACCCCACGCCGGGCAGCTGGCTCGCGACGCATTGGAACGTCGCGAACAGCGCCTTCCTGATCAAGAAGGACACGCCCGACAACGACGACGGCCACGCCAGGGGCGGGAAGACCTACGTCATCACCGGCGCGAGCGGTAACGCGATCGACGTCGTGGGCTCGTCGACCGGCGGCCTCGTCAACCTCAGCCATCGGCCGCGGACCGACGCCATGAGCCAGAAGTGGGTCCTGGGCTACAACACCGGTCTTCAGCTGGTCAACGCCAACAGTCAGCTGTGCGCCGACAGCGCCCAGAGCGGGACGGCGCCGGGAACGCCGATCCTGCAGTACAACTGCAACGGCCAGAACGGTATGCGGTGGGCGTTCCAGCCGCTCGGCAACGGCAAGGTGGCGATCTTCAACTACCTGACCGGTTACGCGATCACCGACGGCGGCACGTACCCGGCGCCTCTGGTCCAGCAGCCCTACACCGGGGCGGCCAACCAGCAGTGGACGCTGAACCCCGTCGCCGATCCCGGCCCGCAGGCGGGCAAGAAGTACTACTTGACCGTCGCCACCAACGGAAACAGCGCGGCGGTCGTCGACGGCTCGTCGTCGGCGGGCGCGAAGATCACCCATGTGGCCAGGCAGAACGACAACGGCCAGAAATGGCGGCTCACCGACGCGGGCGGCGGGTACTGGAAGATCTCCAACGAGCGGAGCGGTCAGTGCCTGCGGCCGGTCTCCGGCAGCACCGCGGAGGGCGCGCAGTTCGAGCAGACGCATTGCGGCTCCGCCGTCAACCAGCAGTGGAAGCTGTTGCGCAGCGCCGACATGCGCTACGGACTGGTGAACCGGGCGAGCAAGCTGGCGGTGCGGCAGATCAACAACGGCACGGCTTCGCTGCTGGAGCAGCGGCCGTTCCTGGGCGGCCGTAGCGACGAGACGGTCTGGGCACTGGTACCCGCGTGACGCGAAGCGCCCCAGGCCGGTCGGCCTGGGGCGCTTTCGTATTCAAGACTGGCGGTAGCGGTGGGATTCGAACCCACGGAGGACAGAGCCCTCGCATGTTTTCAAGACATGTTCCTTCGGCCGCTCGGACACGCTACCGCTGTCGAGGGTATCCGACGGGGCTTTGGTGGAAGGTTTCGGATCTAGTCGAAGTCCCAGTCGGTCAGGATGCCCACGAAGATGACGCCGATCAGGATCAGCACGATGACGGCGACGCCGAGGTAGCCGATGATGATCGCCGCGAGCGCCATCCCCTGGCCGCCCGCTTCCCCGCGTTTGGCCTTGGAATGCGCGATATGCCCCATGATGACGCCGGCGATCGACGGCAGCCCGCTGCACGCGACGAGACTGGCGATCGACACGACCAGCGCCGCGATCGCGAGCCCTTGTTCCTGCGGCGGCGGCATCGCCGGGCCGTATCCGTAACCCGGTTGCTGGTACGGCTGCCCGTACGGAGGTTGCTGGCCGTAGGGCTGCTGCTGACCGTAGGGGTCCTGCGGGTATGTCACCCGCTAACCGTAACCGCCGGAGCTCAGGATGCCTGGCTCTTCGCGGCCTTCGCCGCGATTCGCGCCTGGACCTCGGGACGGCGCAACGGCGGCACCTTCGCCGGCGGCTGACGGCGCTCGGGCAGTTCGGCCAGCAGCCGCCGGGTGATCGCGGTGACCTCGGCGACGGCGGCCTCGAACGGCTCACGGGTGGCGTCGGAAAGGCTCTGCACCCCGGACACCTTGCGGACGTATTGGCGGGCGGCGGCCTCGATCTCGTCCGGCGTCGCCGCCGGTTCCAGGCCTCGTAGCGTGGTGATGTTCCGGCACATGCCCCGATCGTACGTCCGCTCACCGACGTTTCCGAGTGCTTCGATCACACAGTCGGTTAGAAGGTGCCGTGGTTCGTTGACGCCGAAAAACGCGTTTGGGCACCCTCGGCGGAGTGCCCCTCAGACCTCGCTCTCTTCGCCGTGCGCCCGTCGAGCCGACCCCCGAACCGGCCGAACCCTCCCCGATACCGGAACAGATCGGGCAGCGCGTCCCGATCGACGCCCTGATCGACCTGGTCACCGAGATCTTCACCGCGCACGACCTGCCCTGGTCGCGGGCCAGGATGGCCGCCGAGGCGTTGTGCCACGGCGATCTCACCGGAACGCCGGAATCCGGTGTCGCCGAGCTGACCCGGCTGTATCTGCCGATGCTGACCAACGGGATGGTGCGGCCGAGGGCCGAACCGCTGATGATCGCCGACCGCGGCGCCGCCGCCCTGATCGACTACCGCCGCGCGCCGGGCCTGTGGGCCGTCGGCGACGCGATGGACCGGGCGGTGTCCCGGGCGGGCCGGTACGGCGTCGGGCTCATGTCGGTGCGCGGCGTCGGGCCGTTCGGCAGCGCCGGGCATCATGCCGCGAGGGCGTTGCCGCACACCATGATCGGGCTCGTCATGGCGGCGGGCGGGGAGCGCGGGACGGCCGCGAACCCGCTCGGTATGGCCGCCCCCGCCGGCGCGTACCCCGAATTCGTCCTCGACTTAAACACGCTGGGGGACGTCGACGGCGCGGGCAGCGCCGCGATCGCCGGCTTCGCCCTGCTGGTGGAGATCTTCGCCGGGGTGCTGTCGGGCGTCGGCGACCACGACCACGACACCGGCCTGATGGTGATGGCCATCGCGCCGACGACGCTGCGCAGCGCCGACGGGTTCTACAAGGCGGCGAGCGCGTTGTTCGGCAGCCTGCTCGGCTGGGAGGGCGGCACGCCGGTCCGCTATCCGGGCTGGCGGGAGGCGCAGTACCTCGAACAGTGCCAGGCGCTGGGTGTCCCACTGAACGAGCCGGTGCACCGCGAGCTGGAAGAACTCGCGAAGGCGTTGCGCCTGGCGCCGCTGCAGGGGCGTTAGCCCAGGACGACGCGGCCGCCTTCGCCGCCGACCTCCACGACGTCGCCGTTCGTCAGCTGACGGCCGCGCCGGACCTCCACCTCGCCGTTGACCGTGACCTCTTCGGCGTCGAGGAGGTCTTTGGCGTGCGATCCGTCTTCGGCCAGGTTGGCCAGTTTGAGGAACTGGCCGAGGCGGATCGGTTCACCGGTGATCGGGACGTCGTGGATGCTCATGGGGAGATCATCCCCGTGCGTCCATCTTCCGGTACAAGGTGGCGACGTCGGTGTCGAAGTAGCTGCTGTAGGACGTGTCCGGATCGTCCCCGCCGTAGAGGTAGCCGCCGATCACGCCGACGACGGTGCCGAGTCCGGTCTTCGGGTCGGGGTCGACCACCCACGGGCCGCCGCTGGTGCCGGTCGTGAAGCCGGGGCACGCGACGCGCATCTGGTAGGTGTCGGCCTGGGCGCTCGTGCCGTGGCAGACGACCGGCGCCTCCCGTTCGTCGGGATACCCGGTCAGGGTGATCGGGTGGTCGAATCCGCCGCCGGTCAGCAGGGTGTTGGCGCCCGTGACGCTTTCGAGGGTCTTCGTGGTGCCGGCCTGGCGGGCGGTCGCGAACCCGACGTCCAGGTCCGGATCGGAGGAATCGGCCCAGCCGTCGGGAACCTGCGGATCGGAGACTTCCCAGTAGCCGTACGGCGCGACACCGTCGTGGTAGCCGGGCGCGAACGAGATCCCCGTCGCGTACTCGCCGCCTTCGCCGTCGTGCAGGCAATGCGCCGCCGTGAGCAGGAGGTCGCCGGGGGCGCTGTGGACGACGCTGGCCGTGCAGAAATGCGTTCCGTCCAGGAAGAGCGCGCCGATCGCGGGATTGGTCTTCGGTGCCGCGGGAGTGGCAGCCACCGTCGCGGCGGCGGCGTCTTCGGTCGCGGCGGGATCCGACGCGGCGGAACAACCGGACAGAACGACACAGAGCACGAGCAACAGGGCGCGGCGCATCGCCTTCCTTTCGCTCGTCCACGGCTGTCCGGGTACAGATCACCATAAGTGGGGTACGAACACAGCCCGAATCGATCAACGCACAGCAAGCTCACAGCCGTAGTATGTGTTACCTCCGGTAACAGTCGAGCGGGTTGGAGCGGGTATGAAGTCGTTCACGGACAAGGTCGTGGTGATCACGGGCGCGGGCTCGGGGATCGGCAAGGCGCTCGCGATCGAGCTCGCGGGCCGGGGCGCCAGGCTGGCGCTCTCCGACGTCGACGCCGTCCGCGCTGCCGGCACCGTCGCGGAGTGCGAGAAGGCGGGCGCGACCGCGAAGGCGTACGAGCTCGACGTCGCCGACCGTGACGCCGTCCTCGCGCACGCCGAGGAGGTCGCCGTCGATTTCGGCGGCGCCAACGTGGTGGTGAACAACGCCGGGGTCGCGCTCGGTGCCACGGTCGAGGAAATGACCTGGGACGACTACGACTGGCTGATGGGGATCAATCTCGGCGGCGTGGTCAACGGCACGAAAGCGTTTCTGCCGCAGGTGATCGCTTCGGGTGACGGGCACATCGTCAACCTTTCGAGTGTGTTCGGCTTCATCGGCGTGCCCACGCAGAGCGCTTACAACGCCGCGAAATTCGCGGTGCGGGGGTTCACCGAGGCGCTGCGGCAGGAAATGCTGATCGCCCGGCATCCGGTCAAGGTCAGCTGCGTGCATCCCGGTGGCATCAAGACGAATATCGCCCGTGACGCGCGGGGTGGCGTCGAGCGGGACATCGACAAAGCCGCCGAGGGATTCGAAAAGATCGCGAGGACGACGCCGGAGAAGGCCGCGCAGACCATCGTCCGCGGTATCGAACGGGGGACGGCGCGGATCCTGATCGGTCCGGACGCGTACGCCATCGACGCGATTCCCCGCGTGCTCGGCTCCTTTTACCAGCGGCCGCTCGCGCTGTTGGGGCGCTTGGGAATGCGGAATCTCTGAGAAAGCGGAAGCCACTGAACGGAGTAACCCTCCGTGGTCCGGACGGCTCGGGATAACTCGATCGGGGTGCGTTACTTACGGCGGCGTCGGAAATGCACCACAATGCTCAAGTTCGTGATTCCCCTTCCGGAGGTCCCCATGCCGCGCGCCGCCCAGCGCCGTACGCCGACCGATGCCGCGCTCTCCGTCGAGACGGCGGAGCTGCTGGACCGGACCGGGATCATCGCGGCGAGCCTGCCGAAACGGCGGCGCAGCCCGGAGAACGAACCCGTACCCGAGCCGATGCCGGTGCGGCCCCCGGTCTGCGAACCGGTGGTGGACAAGGATCTCCGCCCGAAGGCCGTCGTCATCCATCGCCGCGCCCGGTCCTGGCTCGTCGGCGGAGCGGGGGTGGCGCTGCTCGCGATCGGCTGGTTCGCCGGCACCTTCAGCTTCCAGCCCGCCGACGACACCGCCTTGCCCGAGCAGCCGTTGCCCGCCGTGGCGACCCAGCAGGCGGCGCCGCCGGCCGCGCAGCCCGCGCCGCAGGCCGCGCCGGTGACCGTCTACGTCCCGGTCACCGTGAAGCAGCAAGCGCCCGCGACGAAGAAGAAGCCCGCCAAGGAACGCGTCGTCGCCCTTCCGCCCGCCGAGACCCGGCCGCCGGAGCAGCCGCGCACCGACCTCGGCTCGCGTGACAAGGCCACGCAGGACATCCGGAGCATGATGGATCCCGTCGTGGCGAGTTCCCTCGCGATGCAGATGGCGCAGGGAATGGTGAGTTACGGCTACGGCCGCTGACCCGTCAGCGTGGCGGCCAGCGCCGAGCCCTCGCCAGGATCCCCGTGCACGAGTTCGGTGCGATGCACCACGCGCGGCGAGGACAGCGAAAGCGCGCTCACGCCGGTGATGACGTCCGCCGGGAGCAGCGCCAGTCCCTGACCGGCCGAGACCAGGGCGAGCAGACCGCGGACATCGGTCCCGGTGTAGCGCAGCCGACCGCGGAATCCGTCGGTCGAAGCGAACTTTCTCAACCGTTCCAACGGAATCGCCGTATCCGGAGCGTCGATCCACGCCGCGTCGGCGAGTTCGGCGAGCCGGACCGCCCGCCCCGTCATCGGATGGCCGTCGGGCACCGCGACCGCGAGCGGGCGTTCGCCGACGACGGTGGTGGTGAGCGGGCCGACGTCCGGCAGCGGGAGCGGATCACTCGGCGCGGTCATCCCGTCGACGAGGCCGAGATCGAGTGAGCCCGTCGCGACCTCCGTCAGGACGTCTTCGCGGCCCAGGACGCGCAACTCGGTGCCACGACGCGCGGCCGTGGCGACTTCGGCGGTGAGCGACAGCGGGGTGAGCCCGAGGACGACCCGCCCGGTGGGAGCCGCGGTGAGCCGGGCGAGGTCCGCGCGGGCGGCGTCGAGCCGGGTCAGCAGCGGGCCGGCGTGTTCGAGGAGACGTTCCCCGGCGTGCGTCGGGGCGACGGGCCGCCGGGTGAGCAGCGCGGTGCCGAGGTCCTGTTCGAGCGCGGCGATGTGCTGGGAGATCGCGGATTGCGTGTAGCCGAGGTCGCGGGCCGCCCGCGAGAACGAGCCGCCGCGGGCCACCGCCACGAAGGTGCGGAGCAGATGAGTCTCCATGGTCATCAGTATCGCTTATGGACGCAGCAAGGATCATCGTTGGCGCTGAACTCGGTTCGCGGGTCAGGATGACCGCATGACACAGACAGCCCGGGTCGCCCTGGTCGGCGACCGATCGGACGGCGTCCGCTCCCACGTCCGCATCCCGATGCTCTTCGATCGGCTCGCCGAACGCGACGGCCTCGAACTCGACGCCTACTGGATCCCGACGGACGCCGTCGGCGACCTCACCGGTTTCGACGCCGTCTGGCTGGTGCCCGGCAGTCCTTACCGGTCCGAATCCGGTGCGATCGAGACCGTGCGTGCCGCCCGCGAGAACGGCATCCCGTTCCTCGGAACCTGCGCCGGATTCCAGCACGCGCTGCTGGAATTCGCGCGGAACGTCTGCGGTCTCGGCGGAATCGGGCACGCGGAGAACGCGCCGGACGCGGAAGAGCGGTTGATCGTCCCGCTCGCGTGTTCGCTCGTCGGGCACGAAGGCGCGGTCCACGTCACGCCGGGCACCCTGGCGGCACGGGTTCTGGGGGCGGAGCGTTCCGTTGAGCGGTACCACTGTTCGTATGGTCTCGACGCCCGGCACCTGGACACCTTGGCGGCGAAAGGGGTGGTCTTCAGCGGATTCGACGGCGATGGCGACGCGCGGATCGCGGAACTGCCGGAGCACCCGTTCTTCCTGGCGACGCTGTTCCAGCCGGAACTCGCCGGCGACGGAACCCGGCCGCATCCGGTCGTCCGCGCCTTCGCTTCGGCCGCCACGGAGCACGCGAATCTGACCGTCCACAGTGGACACTGACGGTCGTCGTGGGCCGGATGGCCGCTGACACTGCGGAAGTGATCGACTACCGTGAGCCAAGGGGAGGGGCTCATGGAGAAGGGGGATTCCGCTCGGGGCACCGCGTTCAGGGCCGCTTTCGCGGTCGGCGAGTTCCGTGCGTTGTGGGCGGCCGAGGCGCTTTCGCAGGCCGGTGACCAGCTGGCCAGGGTCGCGTTGTCGGTGCTGGTCTGGGAAAGGACGGCGTCGGCCGGGCTGACCGGGCTCACCTATGGCCTGACGTATCTGCCGACGCTGATCGGCGGCACGCTGTTCGCCGGTCTGGCGGACCGGTATTCGCGGCGGACGGTGATGATCGTCTGCGACCTGGTGCGCGCGGCGATCGCGGCGCTGATGGCCGTCCCGGGGATACCGCTGCCGGTCCTGGCCGGACTGCTGGTGATCCTGACGATGGCGGGCGGTCCGTTCCGGGCGGCGCAGCTCGCGTTGCTCCCGGACGTCCTCGAAGGCGACCGGTACGTCGCCGGGCTCGCGGTCCGGACGATCACCATCCAAACGGCACAGCTGGCCGGATTCGGCGGTGGCGGACTGGTGATCGGTCTCGTGACGCCCTACTGGGGACTGGTGATCGACGCGGTGACCTTTGTGGTCTCGGCGCTGCTCGTGTCCGTCGGGGTGCGCCGCCGAGGGCCCGCCGCCACGGAATCTTCGGTGAAAAGCCGTGTGGCGCGGGCTTTCAGTGGCGAAGGCGCCAAGGAACTGTGGCAGGGCAAGGGAATCCGGGTGCTCTTCGGGTTGAAGATGCTCGCCGGGTTCGCCATCGCGCCGGAAGGGCTCGCGGCGCCGCTCGCCGTCGGGCTCGGGGCGGGCAGTTTCGCGGTCGGACTTATTCTCGCGGCCGATCCGATCGGTTCGGTAATAGGTTCGTGGATCTTCACGAAATGGGTTCCGGCACGACGGAAAACGCGAATCGTCGGCATTCTCGCCATCGCATCCGTCGTTCCTTTGGTGTTCGTCTTCTTTCGCCCGTCATTACCCGTCTGCCTCGCGCTGATCGGGCTCAGCGGGGCCTTCGCGGCGCCGTACCACCTGCAGGCCGTCGCGTTGATGGCTCGCGCGGTGCCGGACGGCGTCCGGGCGCAGGTGATGGGCCTGACCTCGACGAGTTTGGTGACCGTGCAAGGAATCGGGATCATGCTCGCGGGCGGTCTCGCCCAGTTGACCGGTCCGTTCGTGGCCGTCGGGGTGGCCGCGACGGTGGCCGTCGCCTCGGCGGGACCGATGGCGATGGCGTGGAAACGGGCCATCGCCACCGGCCCCGATGTATGGCTCCCGGCCGGGAGCCGAACCGGCTGAATTGGTGGGATCAGTCCTCGCGACCGTTCATGATGGTCCTCCCTCCCACTGCTCCATCTGTGTGTTCCGGAAATGACTCGAGCCACCCTCAGTACTACCTCGGATACATTGAAATGTGTACGGAAGGGGGACCGGTGACGATGATTATGGGGGATGTCGAACTCGCCGGAGAAGGGGCCGGCACACGTCTGAGAGCCAGGGTCCGACGCTGGGAATTATGGTCCGGACCACGCGGTGTTCCCGCGGTTTTTCTTGTGGTGGAAGGCCTCGCGGCGGCAGTCGCCGTAATCGCCTTGCTCCGATCGAACTACGAGACTACGGAATTCGTCCGATTTGGATCACTGCTCGGCCTCGCTGTTCTGCAGGCCGAGCTTTCGCGTTCGGTGGAACGGTTGCGGCGCACGCTGTGCGACCGGCCGCATATCAACATGACTTCGGTGTGGACGTTCGCGGGGGTGCTCGTCCTGCCGTCCGGGCTCGCGCTCGCCCTCGGTCTGCTCATCTACCTGCATCTTTGGTTCCGGGTGTGGCGGGGGATGAGCCACCGCCCGGCCTACCGCGTCGTGTACTGCGCGGCGGCGATCGTGATCTCCTGCCTGGCCGCGGGGGCCATCGTCGCCGGCTGGAACGGGCTGCCCGTCGGGTTCGCCGGCTCACTGAAGATCGTCGAAGCGGCGGCAGTGTTCACGGTGGTCAACGCGTTCATCGTGGCGCTCTCGGTGTACCTGCACACCGGGGCGAGGTCGCTGCGGTCGCTGTTCGGCACCGGCGACGACAACCTGCTGGAGGTCACCACCCTGGTGCTCGGGACCTCGACCGCGCTGGGCATCGTGCACGCGCCCGCCCTCGTCCCGTTCGTGCTGCTGCCGGTGCTGGTGCTGCACCGCAGCGTGCTGGTGCGGCAACTGGAGATCGCGGCGAACATCGACGGCAAGACCGGCGTCCTGAACGCACACGCGTGGCACGCGCTGAGCGAACGGGAGCTGTCGTCGGCGGCGAGGGCGAAGAGCAAGCTCGGCGTGCTGATGCTCGATCTCGACCATTTCAAGCAGGTCAACGACGTCTACGGGCATCTCGCGGGCGACGTCGTGCTCAAGGTCGTCGCGAAGACGATCTCCGAGCACGTACGCGACTACGACTCCGTCGGCCGCTTCGGTGGCGAGGAGTTCGTCGTGCTGCTGCCCGGCGCGACGGAGACCGAGGTGCTCCCCGTGGCCGAGCGGGTCCGCCGGGCGGTGATGGCGATCGAGGTCGAGGTCGCGACCGCGTCGGGGCCCCGGGTCGTGCGAGGGCTTTCGGTGTCCATCGGCGCGGCGGTGTACCCGTCGGGCGGGACCGTGCTGGAGCGGCTGCTGCACGTCGCCGACTCCGCGCTCTACCAGGCGAAGAACAGCGGGCGGAACCGCGTCGTGTCCCTCGCGGCCGCCTGACCCGTTGGACTACGCGATCGCCACCGAAGCCCCAGCAACACCACCAGACCCCGCAGTCGCAGCGGTGGCGCGTGAAGGCCCCCTTCACTGCGCTAGACGCAGTGAAGGGGGCCTTCACGTACTTCAGGGGCGAGCCACGTCGTGCCGCCTGAGGCACTTGGTGTCCGCAGTGGTCACTTTCCGAGCAGTGTACGCCTGCTTTATATCGTTAAGTCCGGTTCCGCGTAGGGTCGTGAGTGGTAAAGAGGGTTAGAACGACCATTCCCACTCACGACCCCCGCGTAATACTGCGCAAAGCGCCTAAAACAGACACCTCGGCCTCGAAAGATGTCCTTTTTGGACAGTCCAAGGGACGTGCCGAGTAGGACCGCCCTCCCCGCTCGTGAGGGGGCTACCAGGGTGAGTTCTCTTCGTCGTCCGGCGCTTCGTGGCGCCGTTCGCGAGGGGCCTGAGGCGGAGCGTCGGTCGAGGCCGCCGGAGGTGCGGGCGGCGGAGGCGGCGGCTCTTCCTCCTCGATCTCGGGGAAGCGGCTGCGCAGGGTCCCGATCATCAGCGACCTGGTCTCCTGGTCCTCGTCGCCGAGCGATTCCTGCATGACCTCGGCGACCTGACCCGCGATCCCGGCCTGCGCCTGGTGCATGGTCTGCAGGATCGCCCGCGACAGTTCCTCCAGCGGGTACGTCCTGGCCTTGGTCCCGAACTCGATGTCCGTCACGCCGCCGTCCGCCCCGACGGTGATCTTCACGGCGCCGTCGGAGCTGGACGCGGTCAGCCGGAGCTGCTCCGTCCGCTCTTGGGCGGCGGCGTACCGCTGAGCCTTCTCTTCCAGCCCGGCGGCCCATCGCTCCATTTTGCGCTGGGCCTCGTCCGGGTCCAGCATGAGCTCGCCGAGCTCGTTCGCGCCGGTCACTTCTTTCCTCCGATGTTCAAGGCGGAGAAGTCCGCTTTGAACGGTTCCGCGTTGGTCTTGTCACCGTCTACATAGGACTTGGCAGCGGTGCGGACGTTGTCGGCCGTCGCCTGTATCCCTTCCACGGCAGCCTTGATCGTCTCCGCCGCGCGTTCGCCCGCCGGGTTGACGATCGGCGGCAGGAACGCGCACAGCAGGCCGTACGCGTCCGCCGACATCGCCGAACCGGTCGCGGCGTGCGCGGTGTTCAGCCGGTCCACGAGCCCGTCGAGATGGCTCGCGTGCGCGGTCAGGTCGTCCGGATCGACCTCGAACGAGGCGGTCACTTCCAGTCCTTGTTCTTCCAGTCGCCGATCACCGGCGGCGCCACGACCTCGTCGGCCGCGAAGAAGGACGGGTCGTCGGATTCGACGTAGTCGGCGACCTTGTGCTCCTTGTCGTCCTGGCCCTGTCCCTTACCGGCGCCGGGGGCCATCCCGCCCATCGGGCCCATGCCGCCGGGGGTACCGGGCTTGCCACCGGAGGCCGCCGCACGGGCCGCGGCCGCTTCGGCGTCCATCGCGCCGGCGCCGACGGCGCCGCCCATGCCGAGCGAGCCGGACGCCCGTCCGGCGCCACCGAGACCGCCGCCGCCCGCGCCACCCGCACCAGTACCGCCGCCGCCGAAGCCACTGGTCCCGCCGGTGCCGCCACCGCCGGGGATGTTCGGCATGCCGAGTTTGGGCGCGTTGTACGGCGTGCCCTTGTACGAGTTGCCGTCGGGGAACGAGGGGCCGGTGAGCCGCTCGCCGATGCCGCCGGGCCGCGGAATCGGCGGGATGTTCGGCATGACCGGCCTCGGCCCGCCGCTGGTGGGCCCGTTGGGCCCGTTCGGGAGCGGGATGTTCGGCGGCGTGAACGGAAGACCACCGCCGGGCCGCGGTCCGCCGCTCTCCGGGATCGGGATGTTCGGCGGGGTGAACGACGGCGGCGAAACGGAGGGGGGCGTGTAGCCCGTCGTGCGCGTGCTGTCGTCGATCTTGGGCATGTTCGGGAGGTTCGGGCCCGACGACGCGGCGGGCTTGTAGGTCTCGCCGCCGGTCGGCCCGTTCGGGATGGTGGGCATGTTCAGGTTGCCGCCAGGGCCGCCGCTACCGGGACCACCGCCGCCGGGGAAGCCGCCGGGACCTCCGCCCGGACCACCACCGGGGCCGCCGCCCGGTCCGCCGGTCGGCGAGTTGAACGGCGAGACACCGCCGGGACCACCGGCCCCGCCCTGCGGCGTCCCGTCCATCGAAGCGACAAGGCCGTCCGGGCGCGTCCGGTCCGTGACGGCGCTGAAGGGGCTGAGCTGCCCGTCGGCGCCTTCGGGCGACATCCGGTCGCGAAGCGTGCCGGCGGGCGAGCCCGCGCCACCGCCGGCGGGAGTGCCCTGCATCTGCCTGGTCGCCGTCGCCAGCTTCGGCGGGGCGGGGAACGCCGGGGTGGCGATCGCCGCTCCGACCGTGGTGTCGAAGTCGGTCATCACCTTCGCGGCCTGGTCCCGCGCGTCCTGCTGCTTCTTGAAGGTGCCGAGATCCTTCCCGAGCTGTGCCATGTAGACGTACGGGTCGGTGATCTTCTGCAGGTTGGCGTTGGCCTCCTGCACGCTGAACGCCACCGGCGGGTTCGCCGCCATCTGCTTCTGCGTCTCGTTGAGCGTCTGTGAGTGGATCTGCTGCTGCCGTCCGGCCAGCGTCGCGCCGTTCGCGGTCGAGCCGAGCCATTTGCCGACACCGGCGAGGTGCTCGCGGGCCGCGTCGCCGCCCTCGCCCTCCCAGTTGGCCGTGCTCGCGCTGATCGCCTTCGCCAGGTTGCGCTGATGCGAGGCCAGGTCGTTGCCCGCCCGGACCCACTCTTCGGAGGTCTCGCCCACCGCGGCCGGATCCGCGTTGTCCAGGATCGCGGTCTGCATCTGCTCGTGGGTGGCGTTCGCCCAGACCGTGGACGGCGGCTCGCCGGGCTTGCGGATGTCCAGGTTCTTGTCGAGACCTTCGCGCGCCTTCTCCAGCTGCCCCTCGTACATCTTCTGCGTGAAGATGTCCTTGAAGCCGTTGAGCGCCTTGTCACCCCAGCCGAGGATGTTGAAGAGGAGGTCCGTCCCGGCCGAGGCCCCGGCCCGGATCTCGTCGCCGGAGGCGGCCTCGTCCGCCAGCGGTCCGACGTAGTAGTCGGACGACGAGTCGGCCGTCGGGTCGTAGTGCGGGTCGAGCTTGTCGTAGTCGGGCGAGTTCGGGTCGGAGACCTTCGCCGTCTTCTCCTCGGATTCGGTCACGGGTCTCTCCTTCAGATCTCGGTGTCGATCCGCTTCAGGTCACGCTGGTTCTGCGTGTCGCGTTCCCGGTAGTTCCGCTGGGCGAGCTCGATCGCCTCGATGTAAGTGGGGAACTCGGCGCGAGCGGCCTGGAGCTGGGTGAGCAGACCTCGCGCGTCCGTCGCGGTGCCGTGCATGTGCTCGGACACCCAGCGGGCGGTCGCGGTGGAGCTCATCGGCGGCGACTTCTGCAGCTTGGTCAGCGCGCTCCAGCGCTCTTCGAGGCTGTCGATCACACCCTGGAGTGAACGGATCATCTCCTGGCCGGTGGTCTCGTCGACGGCGAAGCCGCCCTGCTTGGCCATCTCCTTCAGCCGCGCGCTCGCGAACGCCACCTTGCGCGCCGCCATCATCGGCTGCAGTTCTTGTGCTTCCTCGGTCAACGGAGGGTCCTCTCGCCGGATTCAGGAAGGTCAGTAGATGTCCGCGATGGCGTCCCGGATCGCGTTCGCCACGCCCGATTGACTGGCCGGGTCGTAGTGCCCGATCACGGCGCCGGAGGCCTCGTCGGTCTCGGTCCGGATCAGGTACCGGCCGTCTTCGGTGTCGAGCCAGCTCAACGGTGTCGACCGGAGCCGTTCGCCGCGGCGGCCGATCCCGCTCACGATGATGTAGCCGCCGCCGAGACGGGTCCCGGACAGCACCTTCTCCAGGACCTCGACGTCGCTCTCGTCGTTGCGCGGCGCCGCGGCCTCCGGCCGGGCGCGGACGACACCGGTGAACTGGAGGTTGCCGAACGCGTCGGTCTCTTCCTCGTCGAACTCGGCTTCGGCCTGGCGGCGCGCGGCCATCGCGGAGACGGCGCGTTCCTCCTTCTGCACGAGCGTGCGGCGGCCGGTCGACGCGGGGCGCATCCGCGGCAGGACCCCGGAGAGGACCTCGACCAGCTCTTCGTCGTCGAAGAGCGCGAACTGCAGGAGGTCTTCGCCGTGGGCCTGCGTGATGCCGAGCGCCTGCCTGCCGTCGGTGAGCGCGAGGACGGCGATGTCCTGGCCGATACCGTCGATACCGTTGATCGAAACGGTGATCCGGTGGTTCCCGAGCAGCGCGAACGCGGTGCGGACGGCCTGGTTCAGCTCGCCGTCGATCGACAGGCGGCGCCGTTCGAGATCGGTATAGACCTTCCGGATGATCGCGGAGTACCGCTCCGGGTCGATCGAAGTGTTCTGGACGCGCAAGGGAAACAAGCGGGCGTCGACGCCAAGCGCCCGCCCGACCACTGTCGCCTCGACCGTCCCCAGCGCGAAATCGGCTCGCTCAGCCATGCTTCTGCGCTACTCCCTCACGGGGTCGGGCCCCGACTTTGTTAATGGCCAAAACAAACTAGCACAGCGCATGAACCTACGGAACCATACGTACACCGCTGAACCCGATGGAATGGATCACCATGCCCGATCGGGCACTTTTCTTGCCCCTAAAGGAATGACGGCCTGTTCACCGGCGCGTTACCGGTCGGCCGCCGCGGGGGCGTAGGTCGTCATCCGGCGGGCCACGTCGGTCCGCGAACGGGCGCCCAGTTTCCGCAGGACCTTCGCGACGTGCTGTTCGACCGTACGCGGCGAAAGGAACAATCCGTCCGCTATCTCCCGATTCGTGCGTCCGTCGGAAAGCATGCGCGCGACCTCGAGTTCGCGGGGCGAGAGCTCCTGGCCGTAGCCGCGCCGCCCGCGCTGCGAAGGCGCCCACGCGCCGTGTTCCCGGAGCAGGTGGCGGCAGCGTCCGGCGTCCCTGGTCGCGCCGAGCCGCTCGTAGGCCTCCGCGGCCGCCGCGAGCTCCTCGATCGCCTTGCGGTCGCCCGCGTCGAGACGGCCCGCGGTCAGGCGGCCCGCGGTCAGACGGCACAGCGCCGCCCGCTCGCGGGCGCCGATGGCCTGATAGGGCATCGGCAAGGCTTCGTAACCGGCCGCGGCCTCGTCGAAAACCGTTGCCGCGGCGGGATGTTTGCCGCGCGCGTCGAGCAGGATCGCCCGGCCGGCGAGCAGCGCGACCCGGGAGACCGGCGAATCCTTGCCGTCGACGCCGCGGGCGAATTCCTCGACCACGGCGTCCGCCTCCGACCAGCGCCCGGCCCGCGTGTAGGCCTCGGCGGCCGCGGGGACGAGCGCCGCCGCCCACACCCAGACACCCTTGCGCCGGGCCGCCGCGACGGCGTTGTCGGCCGCCGCGCACGCCCCGTCGACGTCGTCCGTCGCGAGGAGCACCCGGATCAGGACGCCCGCCGCCGAGAGGACGACCGGGATGGGGCCGTGCTCCGGCGCGTGCACACTCGCCGCTGTCAGATGTCGTTGCGCGGCGGCGAATTCCCCGCGCACGGCGGCCAGCCCGCCGAGGACGAGCGAGCATTCCATGACGATCGGGCCCAGGTCGGGATAGCCGTCGCGGAGCTGTTCGGTGGCCTCCGCGAGCCCGGACCAGTCGCCGCGCACCCAGTCGAGCCGGACCCTGGTGCCCTGCGCGAGGCCGGCGGCGTAGAGCGCGCCCGCGTCGGTCGCGCGGCGGATCCCTTCCGTGACCAGCTTTTCCGCCCTGGCCAGATGTCCGGCCCAGGACTGCGCGTCGGCGAGGTTGCACCACATCCTGGCCAGCTGGACCCGTTCGGCGACCCCGCCGCCCTGGTCGGCCAGTTCGGTGAACTCGGTCCAGGCCGAGCCGTCGCCGATATGCGCCTGGGTGGAGATCCGGTCGCCGAGCAGCGCGAGGCGCAGCTCCGGGTCTTCGATCCGGTCGAAGACCTCGCGTGCCCGGTCCATCCAGACCTCGTGCCAGGACAACGGGGTCAGCCCGTCGATCGGCTGGGCGAGCAGGTTGATCCCGCGCGCGGCCAGCTCCGGCTCGTCGACCAGTTCGGTGATCGCCTTCTCCACCTCGACCCGGCCGCGGCCGAGCCGCCCGATCGTGCGGACCAGCAGCATCCCGAGGCTGAGCCGGATCGTCCCGCGCACGCTCGGGCGCAGGTCGGTGAGGTCTTCGAGGATCCGCTCCAGCGTCTCGATGACGTCCGGGCGGAACCCGCGCAGCGCGACCTGGCTGAGCTTCGTGGCCAGCCGCGCGATGTCGTCCTCGCCGAGTCCCGCCTCGGCCAGCACGGACTGGAGCAGGTCGATGGCGCGTGAGGTGTCGCCGTGGGCGATGGCCTCGTCGGCGGCGGCTTCGGCGTAGTGACGCCATTGCCCGGTCCGGCCCGCCGCGCGCGAATGGTTCGCCAGCAGGGTCAGCGGCGGGGCGGGCTGCTCGGCGAGCACCTTGATGGCGCGCGAATGCAGCAGCGTCCGTTCCGGACCGCTGATCGTGTCGTAGACGGCCTTGCGGGCCAAGGGATGCCGGAAACCGTAGCGGTCGCCGCCGAGTTCGCCGAGCACTCCGCCGTCCAAAGTGGACAACAGGGCGGTGCGGAGGGCGTCACCGTCGAGGCACGCGAGTTCACCGATCACGGCCGGTTCCGACGGGACGGCGAGCACCGCCGCCGCGCGGGCGAGCCGGACGGCGGGTTCCGGCAGCGCGTCGAGCCGTTCGGTGATGGCCTCACGCAGGGAGATCGGGACTTCCAGGCTTTCCAGCAGCCGGTCGCCCAGCACCTCGCCGATCGGCAGCCGTCCCGCCGCGTCCCGCAGCGCCCGCAGTGTCTCCTCGACCACGAACGGGATCCCGGCGGTGCTTTCGTGGAGCTTCGCGGTGAACGGCGCGGAAACCCTCGGCAGGTCCAGCAGTTCCTCCGCGAGCTTCCCGACGGCGTCGAGATCGAGCGGGCCCAGCGTCACGCGGGCGGTCTGGACGTTCGGCGGGGTGCGGAACGGGATGCCGGCACCGTGCCCGGAGGGGGAACCGGTCCGGTAGGCCGCGACGACGGCCAGCTCGGCGGGCATCGCGGCGGCGAGGAAACGCAAGAGGTCGCGGGTGCCTTCGTCGGCCCACTGGAGGTCGTCGATCAAGACGAGCGCGGGCCCGCAGGCGATCAGGAGTTCACGGACGGCGCGGAACTGACGGTGGCGTTCGGCGCACGGGTCGGCGAGCGGTTCCGGTTGGGGCGGAAGGCTTTCCGCCAGTTCGGGCAGCAAGGGTCTCAGTACCCCGGCCACCGGGCTGAGCGGCCCGAGCGGCCGGTCGCCCGCCGAGCGCAGCGCTTCGAGCACCGGCCCGAACGGGAACGGTTCGCGCATCGGCTGGCAGGCGCCCGAAAGCACCCGGGCGGACGCGAACTCGCGGCGCCCGGCCAGCTCTTCGAGCAGCCTGCTGCGGCCCATCCCGGGTTCGCCTTCGATCAGCACGGCGGCGGGACGGCGCAGCAGGATCTTCACGATCGCCGAGACCTCGACGTCGCGGCCCACTAATGCCGTCGATCCGGCGCGGACCGAAACCGAGGTCGGGCGAGGGGTGGCAAGCCACATCATGCGCTCCTCGGTGGGGAGTTCCCGCTGAGCCCGACACGATCTTGTGCGTTGTCCTGCGGAGCCTAAGCACTGCCTACCGGGTCGTAAACCACCCAACACGGACACCCCGGGCACCCCCTGAGGCCGTTCGAGGACGCAGAGTCACCGGTTGGCTGACGGATCATCGGTTGGAAAATCACCGGGCACCCGAAACGTCGGCCACCAACCTGATTCGGCGATTCATCCCACGTTCAGGGGGTGGAAACGACTACGCAAGGTATTCGCTCGAAACCCTACTTACGGACGTGTCCGTCCGGGTGCCTGCTCTAGGTGGCCGCCCGTGGAGCAGGGGATTCGGTTCCCGAAGAATGGGTATACCTATCCCGCGCCGACCCGGATTGCGGCCTTCCCCGGAGTCCAGAACCCTCACCCGTCAGGGGAGGGCCATCGCATGGCGAACCGGAGCCGTGCGTGATGACGAGGGAGAAGCATGAAGATCACGAAGCTCCTCGGTGTGGCCGCCACGGCAGCACTGGCCACCGGCGCGCTCGTCACGGGTACCCCCGCGGCAGCGACCTCGAACACTCTGCTCAACGCCGAGATGGTCCCCGCCCTGCAACGGGACCTCGGCCTGACCGCCGACCAGGCACTCGCCCGGATCCAGAGCGAGACCGCCGCCGGCACGCTCGAACAGGCGCTCGCCTCGACGCTCGCCGGCAGCTTCGGCGGCGCGAGCTACAACGAGGCCACCGGCAAGCTCCGCGTCGGCGTGACGGACGCGGCGAAACTCGGCCAGGTCCTCGCCAGCGGCGCGGAAGCCGAACTGGTCCGCTTCTCGGCCGCCCAACTCGATTCCACTGTGGACAGACTGAACGCGAGTGAGCGCGCGGCGGACGGCGCGATCACCGGCTGGGGTGTGGACACCAAGACCAACCGGGTGACGGTGAACGTCCTGCCGGGCAAGAGCGGCGTCGTCGACTCGTACCTGGAGAAGACCAAGGTGGACAAGACCGCCGTCTCGGTGGTCGAGACCACTTCGGTGCCGACCCTCAAGTACGACGTCCGCGGCGGGGACGCCTACTACATCAACAGCTCTTCGCGATGCTCGATCGGCTTCTCGGTCAACGGCGGCTTCCTCACCGCCGGGCACTGCGGCCCGGGCACGGTGACCGGCTCGAACCGCGTGGCGATGGGCTCGTTCGCCCGCGTCAGCTTCCCGACCAACGACTACGGGCACGTCCGGGTCAACAGCAACTGGACGCCGCGCGGCATCATCAACAACGGCACCCGGGTGAGCGGCTCGACCGTCGCCGCCACCGGCGCTTCGGTCTGCAAGTCGGGCTCGACCACCGGCTGGACCTGCGGCACCGTCGGCGCCAAGAACCAGACCGTCCGCTACGCCGAAGGCACGGTCTACGGCATGACCGCCACCAACGTCCGCTCCCAGGCGGGCGACTCCGGCGGTTCGTTCATCGCGGGCAACCAGGCGCAGGGCATGCTGTCCGGCGGCAACAGTTCGGTGACCTACTTCTTCCCGGTCCGGCCGGCGTTGTCCGCGACCGGGACCTCCCTGGTCCTGGGCTGACACAGGACGAAGGGCGGACCGAGTGCCTCCAGCGCACTCGGGCCGCCCTTCGTTTTCGTGCCGCGGGAAAGTTTTCAGACGTTGCTGATCTCCTCGATCAGCGCTTCGACGTCGAAGTGCTCGCTCTCGGACCCGAGCGGGACCAGGTCGTAAGTGGACTCGAGGAACGTCTCCACGTCCTCGCGCTCCAGCTCGAACGACGCATAACCGTCGGGTGACTCGATTTCGAGCGTCAGCATCGCCTCGTCCTCGGAGAGGTCGGGGCGGACGCGGACGTCGCCGAGCCCGGCGGGATCGGTGAGGCCGGTGACGAGCAGTTCACGCGCGAAGGTCCACTCGACCCACCGGCCGCGCTCGGTCCGGAACGACACGGTGACCGCGAACGGCTCGCCGGCGTGGAAGGACAGGCGGGAGAGAACGGGCGTGCTGCTGTTGTTCAGCAGAACGAACTGGCTCTGGTGAATTGCGTCGGTGTGCACGGCCACTCCTCAGTGCTCTCGTGGTTCGCGCGGCGCGAACTTTTCGTCTCGGGGAGGAGATGGCCGGGCACGGGCCGGATGACGCGACTGTCGCCACGTTCACGCTATCGGCTGCATATGTCCATAGTGGTGTAACGCCGGGCACAGACCCCTTGCGTTCGGGCCGATACCCGTGGTGACGAGGTCAGGGAGTCCTTTTTGGACCTTCAGGGCTCCAGTGGCAGGGACAGCCCGGTCTTCACCCGGTCCATCGCCACCGACGTCGTGAAGTGCCGCACGTTCGGGTTGTCGAAGAACATCCGCCGCGTGAACGTCTCGAAATCCGCCATGTCCCGGCAGGTCACCACGAGCACGAAGTCGGCGTTGCCGGTGACGTAGTAGCACTGCTGGACGTTGTCGTCCGCGAGCACCTGACGGCGGAACCCGTCGAGCACCGCGAGGTTCTCCCGCTCCATCTCGACCATCACCACGAACGTCATCGACAGCCCGAGCGCCGCCGGCGACAGCACCGCCACCTCGCGTTCGATCACCCCGGCCTCGCGCAGCCGCTTGATCCGCCGCTGCACGGCCGCCGCCGACAGGCCCACCTTCGCGCCGATGTGCTCGGCGATCGTGCGGGCGTCGGACTGCAGGCAGGCGAGGATGGCGACGTCCAGGCGGTCGAGGTCGGGTGTGTGCACCAGGTCAGGCTAACCGGACGGCTCTCCCCGGCGCCTGTTCTTTGATCGCGCCCTCGCGCGGCGTCGGTCACGCCCGGGCGAAGGTGAGAATTCTTTGAATTGTGACCCGGAACACAACTGGCGGGTCTACTGAATGGTAGCGCTTACAAGTGAATGGCAGACCTCTCATTTCCCCGCGAAAGGATTTCTTGGTGCCCTCATCTCAGGCGGCCGTTCTCGCCGGTCTCGGCTCTTGGCTGCCTCCGCGCGTGGTGGGCAACGAGGAGATCGCCCAGCGGCTGGACACCTCCGATGAGTGGATCCGCTCGCGGACCGGCATCGCCGAGCGCCGGGTCGTCGATCCGGGGACGTCCACTGTGGATCTCGCCGTCGAGGCGGGGCGACGGGCGCTGGCCTCGGCGGGGGAGACCGAGGCGGACGCGGTCGTGCTCGCGACGTCGACCGCCGACCAGCTGTGCCCGGCCAGCGCGCCGCAGGTCGCGACGAAGCTCGGGCTGAACGGTGTCGCCGCCTTCGACGTCAACGCCGTGTGCAGCGGGTTCGTCTACGGGCTCGCCACCGGCGCCGGGCTGATCGCCGCCGGTGTCGCGCGGCGGGTGCTGGTGGTCGGCGCCGACGTCTTCACCTCGCTCGTCGACCCCGAAGACCGCGGCACGGTGCCGATCTTCGGCGACGGCGGGGGCGCCGTCCTGTTGCGCGCGGGCGACCCGGACGAACTCGGCGCGCTCGGCCCGTTCGACCTGCACAGCGAAGGCGAACTGGCGGAACTGCTCTGGGTCGAGGCCGGTGGCGCGAAGAACCGCCGCTCGGACGACCCGCGTGACCACTATCTGGTGATGCAGGGCCAGACCGTCTTCCGGCACGCCTGCGCGCGCATGGCCGAGTCGGCGCGCGCGGTGGTCGGCGCCGCGGGCTGGGCGGTCGGCGACATCGACCGGTTCATCGGGCACCAGGCGAACATCCGCATCCTGCAGACCTGCGCGAAGCAGCTCGGGCTCGCGGAGGACGTGATGTACTCGAACATCGAGAAGGTGGGCAACACGAGCGCGGCGTCCATCCCGATCGCGCTGGCCGACGCGGCCAAGGAGGGCGCGCTCCAGCCTGGGCACCGCGTCGTGATGGGGGCGTTCGGGGCCGGGCTGACCTGGGGATCGACGTTGCTGCGCTGGCCGGACGTCATTCCGGGCTGAGCGCCGCCCAGGCGGGCGTCGGTTCCTGACGCCCGCGAAGCTCCAGTTCCGCGTACGGCTCCCAGTGCGAGCGTTCGCTCTCCAAGGCCGCTTTGAGCACCGCTTCGCTCGCCAGGATCCGGCCGTCGGCGGCTTTCGCGTACTCGGTCAGGCGCGCGGCCTCGTTCACCGCGTCGCCGATGACGGTGTACTCGAACCGGCTGCTGGTGCCCAGCTGACCGGCGAAGACCCGGCCGCTCGCGACGCCGATGCCGAGGTCCAGCTCACCGGTCGCCTGGACCGCGTCCCGGATCGCCCGCGCGGCCGAAAGCGCGGCCGTCGGCGCGTCCGCGAGCCGGGTCGGGGCGCCGAAGACGCAGAGCGCGGCGTCACCCTGGAACTTGTTGACCAGCCCGCCCCGCGCCCCGACCGCGTGCACCACGCTGGTGAAGAACCGGTTGAGCATCTTCACCAGGTCTTCGGGCGGGGTGCGGCTCGCCAAGGCCGTCGAATCGACGACGTCCACGAACAGCGCCGTCACCTCGCGCACGTCACCCGAAAGGGAGGCGCCGTACTCGAGCGCGTGCCGCGCGACCTCGTCCCCGACGTGCCTGCCGAAGAGGTCCCGCATCCGTTCCTGCTCGCGCAGCCCGGCGGCGAGATCGTTGACCGACGTCTGCAGCAGGCCGATCTCGCTGGAGTCGTCGACCTCGACCACGACCTCCTTGTTGCCGCGGGCGATCTCGTCGAGCGCTATCCGCAGGCGGTGCAGCGGAGTCGCGACGGCCTTCGCGAGCAGGCCCGTCCCGATCGCACCGACGCCCAGCCCGATCACCGAAAGCATGATCAGGCTCGCGACGTGGTCGCCCTGGCCGAGATCCGGCGGCGTGGCCACCAGCAGCACGCCGAGGAACGGGACCCCGCTCGCCAGCGACCAGGTGACGACCACCCTGGTCAGCACGGTGACCTTGAGCGTCCCCTTCGGCGGCGTCACCTTGAGCGCGATCGTCATCACCGGCCGGGCGACCCATTCCGCGGCGAGATAGGTGAGACCGACCGTGGTCAGCCCGCCGAGCCCGATGACCAGCGCCATCCCGAGCGCGTCCATCCAGGACCCGAGCACCCGCGCGAGTGAACCGAGCACGATCGTGCCGATCAGCCAGAGCGTGCCGCTCACGATCCCCATGTCGACCGGGAGCCGGAGCGCCCGCTCGGCCTCGGCCTTCGTCGGCGGGCGGCCGAAGACGAACCAGACCGCCGTGCGCCGCTGCAGCCACGCCGTCCACACGGTGCCGACGATCAGCGACAGCGCCACGATCCCGGCCGCGGTGACACCGAGGATCCAGCCGCGATCGCCGACCTCGCTCGGAAGGCCCTGCAGGAGCAGCAGCAACGCCACGACACCGGCGCCGCACACACTGGATCCGACGCCGAGCGCGGCGAAGCCGAGACTGGTCCTGAGCACCAGCCGGAACCGGCTCGACATCGTCTTCGCGCGCACCCGGTGATCGTATGACCTCCGGCGGAAAACGGTTCGCCGGTTCCCGGGCGCGGTGGTTACCGTGCGGGCATGGAACCGCTGGGCCAGGACGAGATCAGAGCGTCCTTCGTGAACTGCACCCGAGGCGAGGCCAAGGGGGTCACGCTGCCCGCCCGGCCCGAAGAGATCCCTTGGGAGAAAAGGGAATTCCTCGGCTGGCGCGATCCGAAGGCCGCCGCGCGGGCGTATCTCGTGCTGCCGTACCGCGGGGAGACCGTCGGGCTTTCCCTGCGTGCCGCGCCCCGGCCGAAGGGCCGTGTGCTGCTGAGCAACATGTGCGGCCTGTGCACGACGACACATCCGCTGTCCGACATCGCGCTGTTCTCCGGCCGCCGCGCCGGGAAGCTCGGGCGCGAGGGCAACACGCTCGGCATCTACGCGTGCGCGAATCTGGCGTGCAGCCGGTACATCCGCGGCGAGCTCAAGTCGGACGTGCCGCAGCCGGCGGAAACGCTGTCGCTCGAAGAACGCGTCTTCCGGCTGGAGGACAAGCTGCACCGGTTCGTGGAGCGGGTACTCGAGTCACGCTGAGGTACACCGCCTGCCGTCCGTCCGATCACGCGAAACCGCCCGGCGACCATGTCGGCGCGGATGAGCGACCGGGGTGAAGGCTCCCTTCACTGCATTAGACGCGTTGAAGGGAGCCTTCACCCCACCATCGACCCGCCCGCGACCACGACACCTTTACCTTACCCCTCAATAGAACCGTCCTCGCCACTCGCGAGACCTGACCCCCGCGGCCCGGCGACCATGTCGCGAAAGCCACTTTCGCAACCTTCAACGTTGCGAAAGGGGCTTTCGCAACGCTTCCGGAACCGCCCCGGCCGCCTTCTGCCACGCCTCAGAACCGCATCCGCAGGATCCGCCCCATCTTCTTGAACGCCGGGAACAGTCCCGCGAACCACAGCTGCGCCCGCATCGACCCGGAAAGCCGGTCCTTCACCTCAGGCGTCGCGTAATCCGTCGAATCGAGTTTCGACACCAGCGTCAGCCCGAGCCGCTCCAATTCGGAAATCTCGTCGATGCCCCAGTACAGCGTCGCGTTGGCTTTGCGGACAACGGGATTCAGCTTCTGCAGTTTGATCCCCAGCCTGCTGAAGATGTCGAAGACCATTTCGCCGCCCTGCGGGAAATGCGCGATCAGCCGCCGCAGCAATTCCTCGCCTTCGGACGGCCGCAGGTACATCGTCAGCCCCTCCGCGATCACCAGACCGGGTTTGTCCGACGGGATCTCGTCGATCCAGCCGAAGTCCGTCACCGACGAGCCGATGGTCCGGTAGCCGTCCCGTTCGGGATAGATCCGGGCGCGCAGGTCGACGACCTCGGGGTAGTCGACGTCGAACCATCGCACCGTGGGCGGCGGGTCGACGCGGTACACGCGGCTGTCCATCCCGCAGCCGAGCTGGACGACGGTCGCGTCCGGGTGCTCCCGGAGGAACGACGCGGCCCAGTCGTCCATCGGCTTGGCGCGCAGCGCGACGGTGAGCCCCATGTCGGCGTTCACGCCCAGCGAGGCGAAGTCGTAGTCGATCTGCTTGACGGCCTCGTCGGCGGCCTTGTCGCCGAGGATCGGCCGCTCGCCGCGGGCGTCGAGCGCCCGGCCGTACAACGTGGCGAGCATCGTCGCCTTCTCTTCGGTGAACCGGACCTTCTCCACCGCACACCCCCGTCAGAAGTTTCACAAACTTCTGAAAACAATACTCGCGCGAGGGCGGCCGCGCCATCAAGGAAGCGTTAATCCCCGGTCGTGTAGTCGTGGACGTAGGTCTTGGCGTCGAGCAGATGCCGCAAGGTGATCTCCCGCGCGGCCGCCGCGTCCGACCGGCGGATCGCTTCGAGGATCGCGCGATGTTCGTCGACGGCCTTCTTGATCTGCCCGGGAAGCCGCAGCGCCGCCCGCCGCTCCTCGCCGACCAGCGAGAGCACCGAACGCAGCAGATCGGTGACGTCGTCGTTGCCGGCGTTGCCCGCGATCACCCGGTGGAATTCGGCGTCGGCCGCGATCACGCGCAGCATGTCGCCGTCGGCGGCCGCCTGGTCCATCTCGTCGACGGTGCTTTCCAGCCGGGCGAGCACTCGCGGAGTGTGCTCGAGCGCGAGCCGCTCGGCCAGCGTCGGCTCGACGGTGGTCCGCAGGTCGAAGAGCTTCTCGACCAGTTGCTCGTGTTCGGAGAACCACCCGCGCAGCGGCTGTTCGTCGAGGTTCTCGCGGACGTAGGTGCCCGAACCCGGCCGCACCTGCACGTAACCGATGGAGTCCAGCACCCGCAACGCCTGCCGCAGCGAACCGCGGCTGATCCCGAGCTGCTCGCAGAGCGCCCGTTCGGCGGGCAGTCTCGACCCGGCGGGGAGCCTGCCCGAGTCGATCATCGTGCGCAGATGATCGACGGTCGCACTCCACACCTGTTCGCGCTCGTCGTCGGCCACGGCCCCATCCTCGCAGGCCCGGCGGGACGTCCGGAATTGTCGGTGCGGGATGTCATCCTGTGCCGATGACTGGGGTGGCAGGGCTGATCAAGGCATGGGTGCACGGCTGGGCGCTCTCCCGCGGCGTCGGGGTCCCCGTCGCCGAGCCGGACGGTTACCGGCTCGACGTCGGGCGTCCGGGGCATCGCGTGCGGTACGTGCTGGCGGACACCGGATCGGTCGCGAACCGGGCGCGTTCGCTGACCGAGCCCGGAACGTGGTTGAAGGTGAGCGGTTCACGTGAGGAAGTGGCGAAGACGGTGCCGCCGGAGTGGAAGGTGGGCCCGCCGGAATACCTGATGAGCGCGCCGATCGCGCTCCGTCCCGTCATGGCCGCGCCCGAGCCGTACCGGGCGGAGCTGGTCGGCGATGGCGTCGTCACCGACGTCGTCGTGCGCGCGCCCGACGGTTCGCGCGCGGCCACCGGCCGGGTCGCGATAGCCGGCGGCACGGCGGTGATCGATCAGGTCGTGACGGAGCCCGAGCACCAGCGGCGAGGGCTCGGCCGGTTCGTCATGCGCAGGCTCGACGAGGTGGCGGTCGCCGCCGGGGCGGAGCGTGCGGTCCTGGTCGCGACGGAGGAGGGGCGCGCGTTGTACCTGACACTCGGCTGGACGGTCGCCACGGAGATCACCGCGGCCCATCTGCCGGAGGAGAACTGACATGGCGGCGGTGTTCAAGGACATCTGTCTCGACGCGAGCGACCATCAGGCCCTCGCGGACTGGTGGTGCGCCGCGATGGGCTACGTCCGCCGCCACCGGGACGAGCGGCCGGTGGAATGGCCGGTCGCGATCGAGGATCCGGCCGGTCGTGGCCCGCTGATCTGGGTCAACCCGGTGCCCGAGGCGAAGACCGTGAAGAACCGTATGCACATCGACGTCTTCGGCTCGACGGCCGAGCTGGTCGCCACCGGGGCGCGGCTCGTCCGGGCCAGGGACGGCGAGATCGACTGGGACATCCTCGAGGATCCGGAAGGCAACGAGTTCTGCGTGTTCTCCCCGCCGAACGGGACATAACGGGCTCGTTGAATGTTCGACTAGACACATCCGGAGCGCGAAAGGAGGTAACGGTGCTTAGGGTGCGGACGTGAGTGCTTTATGACGTGGTGGCACGCGGTAGTGATCTTCATCGCGGGGCTCTGGGCGGGCACCATCAACACGGTCGTCGGTTCGGGCACGCTGGTGACGTTCCCGGTCCTGGTCGCGCTCGGCTACTCGCCGCTGACGGCGACGACGTCCAACGCGATCGGCCTCGCCCCCGGCACGGTCAGCGGGGCGATCGGCTACCGGCAGGAGCTCAAGGGCTACTGGCCCGAGGTCGTCAAACTCGCGGTGGCGTCGTTCTTCGGCGCGATCTGCGGGACGATCCTGTTGCTCTCGTTGCCGAAGGACGCCTTCGAGACCGTCGTGCCCGCGCTGGTCGGGCTCGCGGTGGTACTCGTGATCGTCCAGCCGCGCGTGGCCGCCTGGGTCGCGAAACGCCGCGAGGAGAACGGGAAGGTCCACAAGATCGGGCCGCTCCTGTTGTTCCTGATCTTCCTGATCGGCATCTACGGCGGATACTTCACGGCCGCGCAGGGCGTGATGATGGTGGCCGTCATGGGGATGCTGATGTCGGAGTCGCTGCAGCGCCTCAACGGCGTCAAGAACGCCCTGTCCGCCGTCGTGAACATCGTCGCGGGCACGATCTACGCCTTCATCGCGCCGGTCAGCTGGCCCGTGGTGGCGCTGCTCGCGGTCGGGTCGACGATCGGCGGTCAGCTCGGCGCGAAGATCGGCCGCAAGCTCTCGCCGAAGGTGCTGCGCGGCGTGATCGTCGTGGTCGGTGTCGCCGCAATGGTGCAGCTGCTCCTGAAGTAAGAACGGCCCGCACCCCGACCGACACCCCCCGGCGAACGCCATGAAAGGTCCTTTCCTTGCAAAATTTGCAAGGAAAGGACCTTTCATGGCACGCGAGATGGGAACGGCCCGCACTTCGTCGGCGAAGTGCGGGCCGCGGCGAAACCCTTGTCAGCGCGGGAAGTCCCCGGCCGCTTCGAGGAAGAGGTCGTTCTCCTCAGGCGTCCCGATGGTCACTCGCGCGCCTTCGCCCGCGAAGGGGCGCACGATCAGCTTCCGCTCCAGGGCGTGCTCCGCGAACTCGGTCGTCCGCTCGCCCAGCGGCAGCCAGACGAAGTTCGCCTGCGTCTCCGGCACTTCGTAACCCTTGGCCACCAACGCATCCCGGACCCGGGTGCGTTCCGAGACGATCTCCTTGCAGCGTTCCAGCAGTTCGTCGGCCGCGTCGAGCGAGGCGATGGCCGCCGCCTGGGCGATCATGTTCACCGAGAACGCGACGTAGACCTGCTTCAGCGCGACGGTGATCGCTTCCGGGGCCACCGCGTAGCCCACGCGAAGGCCGGCGAGGCCGTACGCCTTCGAGAACGTCCGAAGCACCGCGACGTTGTCCCTGCCGCGCGCGAGTTCGACGCCGTCCGGCACCTCGGCGTCGGTCACGAACTCCTTGTACGCCTCGTCGAGCACGACGAGGACGCCCGAGGGCACGGCGTCGAGGAAGCGCTCGAGTTCCGCGCGCCGCAGGACTGTCCCGGTCGGGTTGTTGGGGTTGCACACGAAGACCAGCCGCGTCTTCGGAGTGATCGCGGCGAGCATCGCCTTTAAATCCAAGCCATGCTCACCTGTGAGCGGCACCTTCACGCTCACGGCGTTCGCCACCTGCGTGACGATCGGGTACGCCTCGAACGAGCGCCACGGGAAGACGACCTCGTCGCCCGGGCCGCACAGGGCCTGGATCATCTGCTGGCAAAGGGAAACCGAACCGCAGCCGATGGCGATCCGGTCGACGGACTCGTTCAGCTCGCGGGCCAGCCGCTCGACGAGCGCGGAAGCCGTGATGTCCGGGTACCGGTTGATGCCCTGCGCCGTCTCGGCTATGGCCTGCGCCACACTCGGCAGCGGGCCACCGGGGACCTCGTTGCTCGCCAGCTTGATCGCGCCCTGGATTGTCCGGCCAGGGACGTACTTCGGCAACGATTCGAGATCCGCACGCGGCGAAACAGGTGACATCTTCGGCGCTCCTACGTCTGGGGGACGGCTCCGACACCGTATCCTCCCGCGCGAGCGCAAGCTCCGAATATTTACCTAAGAGTGGTCTGATGGAGGAATGACCCTGACGACCACCGTGGAACATCAGCACGCCGACGGCCACACGCTGCGCCTGACCTTCGCCGAACCGGATGGTGTCGTCCGCGGCGGACTCGTGGTGCTGCACGAGGAGGCCGAAGAGGTCGAAGAGGGTTTGGGCCTGCTCCTGGCCGGTCTCGCCGGCGAAGGCTGGCTCACCGTCACTCCGCATCTCGACCGGGACAACCTCACGCAGCAGGACCTGCTCGAAGCCACCGACGCGACGCTCTCCTGGCTCGCGGAGCGCGGTGTCCAAGCGGATCTCGTCGGTGTCGTCGGTTTCGATCTCGGGGGCACGGCCGCGCTGGTCGTGGCGTCGAACCGCAGGCTGGGCGCGGCGGTCAGCGTCGGCGGGCAGGGGGTCACCGGGCTGCCGGTCCTCGTCGAGATCGCGGGACGGCTCACCAGCCCGTGGCTCGGCATGTACGGCGACGCCGGCGACGAGGCCGGAGGGGCCGAGGTCGAGCAGCTGCGTGACGCGGCGGCGACGGCGAACGTCGCGACGAACGTCGTCCACTACCCGGGGGCCAATCACCGCTTCGACGCCGACCCGGACGCGGCCGCGGAGGCCTGGCAGCGCACGTTGAATTGGTTCGACGCCCACCTGCGCTGACGCCGTTCGCGCTAGCATTCCCCTCAAGATGTGACAGGGGAGGGTCGAATGGCACAGTCACCCAAGGCGCCCGTGACGCCACAAGCCGCGTTCGGAGCTTCGGCTCCGGCGCTGGCTCCGGTGGCGGGTCAGATCCGGGACTCCAAGACCGATGCCAAGAAGGGGGCCGTCAAGGTCTCCGAGGACGCCGCCAAGAAGCTCGTCGACGCCCTGCTCAAGGCGCGCCAGGAGCTCAACGCGCTGATCAAGGACTCGACGGAGTTCAACGCACCGTTGAAGCTGGGCGACAACGTCGTCGGGCACACCATGAGCGATCGCTTCCAGGGCGCCGCGAACAAGGGGACCGAGGCGGCCGTGCCCGTGCTCAAGGACTTCGCGAAGGTCCTCAAGGACTTCCAGCTCACCGTGATGGCCGCGCGGAAGATGTACGTCGCCGCGGACGACGAGGGCCAGGAGCAGCTCGAACGGGTCGCCCGCCGGTTCGACATGGAGGACATCGTCGGCCACGAGCGGAAGGACGAGCACTGATGCGCATCCTGCCCATGCCGTGGCCGCCGCGGGAGCCCGAACCACAGCCGGGCCCCGAAAGCCTCATCGCCGACATCGACTGGATGAGCTACTCGCATCGAGAGCTCTACGCGATGGTCCACAACGAGCTGGATCTCGCGAGCGCGGAAGCCGTCGCCGCGCAGTGGACGAAGATCAGTGCCTTCCTCGACCGGGTCGGTTCCGAACTCAGGGCGGCCCTCGCGGCCACCGCCGACGGCTGGACGGGCGAGGGCGCGGACAGGGCCCGCGACGCCGCGGTCAAGCTCGTCGACTGGGCGGGCGAGACGGGCTGGCGGGCGGAGAACGTCGCGAACTGCGTGCGCCGCCAGACGGACATCGCCGAAACCGCGCGCCGCACGATGCCCGAGCCGCCGGGACACGCGCCGCGACCCAAGCTGCCTGAGCCGCCGAAGCGGCGTCCGATCCCGGTCTCCGATTCGACGCAGGCCATGTCGACCTCGGCGCCGTCGGGATCCGGGTTCGCCGAAGCCGGGCGGATCGTCGCCGAACCCACCGACGAGAGCTCGCAGGATCTGCACCGTCAGGCCGCCGACGTGATGACGCGGATGCAGTTCAGCTCCGGCGAGGTCTACGAGAACGTTCCGAGCTTCACGTCGTACGGCAAACAGCCGAAGATCCTTGAGACGCCCGAAGAACCGAAGCCGAAACCCGATCCGAAGCCGGAGCCGGTCCCGCCGCCGGACGACTCGACACGCAGCAGTGGCGTCGATGGCGTCGACGACACAGCCCCGATCCAAGTGCGGGAGCCGGTCGAGGCGCCGCGCGCGCCGGGCGCGGGCAGCGGCGCCTACGTGCCACCACCACCCGGCACCATCGGAGGAACCCAAGAGCAGCTCGGGCAAGGCGGCCGGTCCGGTGCCGGCGCCGGTGGGTTCGGGCCGTCGGGGCAGCCCGGCCAGCCGGCCGGGACCCGTGCCGCGGCCGCGGGCATGGGCGGCTTCGGCGGTATGCCGATGGGGATGGCGCCTTCGCAGGGTCGGCAGGGCGAAGAAGCGCACAAGGCGCCGGACTACCTCGTCGAGGATTCCGACGTATGGGGCCTCAGCGGGCACGTCACCCCGCCGGTCATCGGCGAGGACCCGAGGAGCGGTCGCTGATGGACTGGATCCGGCTGCACGTCGGCGAGCTGTTCCTGCTCTGGTCGGCGCACGGACGCGACGAACTGCCCGCGGTGCTGGAGGTCCCGCACGTCGGGCGGACCCCGGAGTTCCGCGCGGAACTGGTGGCCACGGCGAGCGCGACGCTGTCGGAACGCGGCCTCGGCACGGTGGACGCGCCCGCGCCCGAACTGGTCCGGCTGCTGCACACCGTCGCGAACAGCGAACTCACGCTCGACCTGCGGCTCGACGGGGATCCGCCGTACCGGGCGGTCGGCTGCGTATCCGATCGCGGCGCGGTCGCGATCGGCGTTTCGGGCACCGACGTCGAGTTGGCGGCCCTGCGGGAACCGCTCGTCGCCGCGACGCTGCTGCAGGCCTTGCCGCCATGCGAGCAGGGGCGGGGCCTGTCGGTCAATCTGCGCGTCGACGACTACACGGCCGCGTGCGAGGCGGGGGAACGCGGCGGGCAGCCGGCGTTCTCCGACGTCCTGCGCGACGCCGGGCTGCGGGAACCCGAGATCATCGTCATGGTGCGGATCGCGACGCAGCGGATCGGCAGCGGGCGGCTCGGCGCGGTCAGGAAGTCTTGGGAGGGCCGCTGGGTGCGCGGAGAGGGTACGTTGACCTGGGTCGACACTCCCGACGGCCGTTACGGGCTCAGGCGCGACCGAGGGTGGCTGACCGTCACCCCGCTCGACGCGTCACGGCTGAAGTCGATGGCGTACGAGCTGTTCACGGGGGCTCGCCAAGCAGGTTAACGAGGGTTAACATCGCGGGGTGACTCACACCGCCGACGCCCCGGAAGTGCTCTGGCGCCCCGAGCCGAGCCGCCTGCCCGACACCAAGATCGACGCGTTCCGCCAGTGGCTGCGCACCGAACGCGGCGTGGAGGTCGACGACTACAACGCGTTGTGGGAGTTCTCCGCGCGGCGGGGGCCGGAGTTCTGGTCCGCCGTCGCCGAGTTCCTCGGCGTGCGCTGGCACGAGCAGCCCGGTGAGGTGCTCACCGGGGAAATGCCGAACGCCCAGTGGTTCGTGGGCGGCACGCTGAACTACGCCGAGCACTCGCTCATGCCCGGCGTCGCGGGCGCCGCGAAGGCCGACGACGAAATCGCCGTGATCTTCCACCGCGAGGACGGCCTCTCGTCGCAGCTGACATACGGCGCGTTGCGCTCCGCCGTCGCCGCCGCGCGGCAGGGGCTGCGCGAGCTCGGAGTGTCCAAAGGGGACAGGGTCGTCGCGCTGGCGCCGAACTGCCCGCAGACGCTGATCGCCTTCCTCGCCACCGCGAGCCTCGGCGCCATCTGGTCGTCGTGCTCGCCGGACTTCGGTGTCCGCGCGATCACCGACCGGTTCGCGCAGATCGAGCCGAAGGTGCTCATCGCGGTCAACGGCTATGTCTACAATGGACGGTGGTTCGACAGCCGGTCGACGGTGAACTCGTTGCGCGACGAGATCCCCACGCTCGAAGCGACCGTGCTCGTCGACTACGCCGGCGGCCGCCTCGACGGCACCCTCGACTGGGACGAACTGCTCGCCGGCAACGAAGGCGCGGAGCTGGGCTTCGAGCCCGTCGACTTCGCGCACCCGCTGTGGGTCCTGTATTCCTCGGGGACCACCGGCCTGCCGAAGGGCATCGTCCACGGGCACGGCGGCATCACCCTCGAACACCTCAAAGCCCTTGCCCTGCAAAGTGATCTGGGCCCGGGCGATCGGTTCTTCTGGTTCACCACCACCGGCTGGATGATGTGGAACTTCCTCATCTCCGGCCTGCTGACCGGCACCACGATCGTGCTCTTCGACGGCAGTCCGGGCAGCCCGGACCTCAACGTGCTGTGGCATCTGGCCGAGCAGCACCGCGTGACGTACTTCGGCACGTCGGCGCCGTACATCCAGAGCTGTCTGAAGGCCGGGATCAAACCGGCCGAGCGGTTCGACCTGACGGCGTTGCGCGCCTTGGGATCCACCGGCGCGCCGCTGAGCGTCGAGGGCTTCCGGTGGATCGTCGACGAGGTGGGCAAACGCGTCCAGATCTGCTCGGTGTCCGGCGGCACGGATCTGTGCGCGGCGTTCGTCGCGTCGGCCCCGGACGTCCCGGTCTGGCTGGGCGAACTCTCGGTCCGCGCGCTCGGCGCCGCCGTCGCCGCCTTCGACGAGGACGGCAAGCCGGTGGTGGAGACGGTCGGCGAACTGGTGATCACCGAGCCGATGCCGTCGATGCCGGTGTTCTTCTGGAACGACCCGGACGGCTCACGGCTGCGCGAGGCGTATTTCGAGATGTACCCGGGGATCTGGCGGCACGGCGACTGGATCCGGATCACCGGCCGCGGCTCCGCCGTCATCTACGGGCGCAGCGATTCGACGCTCAATCGCGGCGGCGTCCGGATGGGCACGGCCGAGTTCTACCGCGTCGTCGAATCGTTCGACCAGGTCGCGGACTCGCTCGTGATCGACACTTCGGCGGCGGGCAACGAGGACGGGCAGCTGCTGTGCTTCCTCGTGCTGACCGAAGGCGCGTCGCTCGACGAGGTCGAACCCGCGCTGCGCAAGGAACTGCGCGGAGCCCTCTCGCCGCGGCACGTGCCCGACCGGTTCGTCCAGGTGAGCGAGGTGCCCCGCACGCTCAACGGCAAGAAGTGCGAGGTCCCGGTCAAGAAGATCCTTTCGGGGGTTTCACCTGACCGCGCCGTCAGCCGGGACGCCCTGCTGAACCCCGACGCCCTTGTACCGTTCGTAGAGCTGGCAAGGAGCTGACAGGGGCGGAACTTGGCGGGTGCTTGGCGGGTGGCGGGCGCCACCTCGGTGGCGGTGATCACCTGGGTGACACGGCTGGCCGGGCTGCTGGCACTGGTCTCGGTGCTGGTCCCGGCCGGGCGGCGCACCCTGCGCGGACACGTCGCCGCCTGGCTGGAACTGCCACACGAGGCCACGGTCGGCGCGGCGACGGTCGCGCTGGTGACCGGGGTGCTGCTGATGCTGCTCGCCACCGGTCTCAAACGACGGAAGCGCCGGGCCTGGCAACTGGCGGTCGCCGCGACCGCGCTGCTGACGGTGTCACACCTCGGACTGCGGCACACCCTCGGCGCGGGGCTCGTGTCGCTCGCGCTGCTGATCGCCCTGATCGCGACGCGGCGGCATTTCATCGCGCTCCCCGATCCGGTGACCGGCCGGTGGCGCGCGATCCGGGTCTTCCTGCAACTGACGGTGGCCGGGGTCGCGATCAACTTCGCGCTGCTGACGGTCGCGCTCGCTCCGCCGAGTGTCGGCGACCGCCTGGCGCAGTCGACGCTGGCCCTGGTCGGCGTGAGCGGCCCGGTGACGTTCCCCGCGCTGTGGCTGGAAGACCTGTCGGCCGCGGTCGGCCTGCTGTTCGGGATCGGCGCGGTGCTGCTGGCGGCGTACTTCCTGCTCCGCTCGGCCGAACCCGCGCCGGAGCTGACCGACGAGGAGGTCGAGCGGCTCAGAGGTCTGCTGGGGGAGCGGGACTCGCTCGGGTACTTCGCGCTACGCCGTGACAAGTTCGTGGTCTTCTCGAAGTCGGGGAAGGCCGCGGTGACCTATCGGGTGATCGCGGGGGTCGCGCTGTGCTCGGCGGACCCGCTCGGTGACCCGGAAGCGTGGCCCGGCGCGATCGAGGGGTACCTGGACGTCTGCCGGCGGTACGCGTGGACCCCGGCGACCATGGGCTGCTCGGAACTGGGCGCGACCGTCTGGGCCCGCTTCGGCCTCGAAGTGCTGGAGATCGGCGACGAGGCCGTCGTCGACACCGACACCTTCACCCTCGAAGGGCGCGTCATGCGCGGAGTCCGCCAAGCCGTCTCACGCACGAAGCGCGCCGGCTACACCGCGCGCATCCGAAAGGCCGAAGACCTACCGACCGCGGAACTCGACGAACTCCGCACCCTCGCCGCCACCTGGCGCGGCACGGATACGGAACGCGGCTTCTCGATGGCCCTCGGCCGCATGGGCGACCCGGGCTCGGTCCTCGTGACCGCTGAACACGACGGACAGGTGCGCGGCGTCCTCCAGTTCGTCCCCTGGGGTGAGAAAGGCCTGTCGCTGGACGTCATGCGCCGAGACCGGACCGCCGACAACGGCGTCAACGAACTGATGATCTCCGAGCTGCTTCTGACGACGCCCGCCCAGCGCGTCTCCCTGAACTTCGCCGCCTTCCGCGCGGTGCTGGAACAAGGCCAACGCATCGGCGCCGGCCCCGTCGCGCGCCTGTCCGCCCGGACACTGCGATTCTTCTCACGCTGGATCCAGATCGAGACCCTCTACCGCTTCAACGCGAAGTTCCAGCCGCGCTGGGTCCCGCGCTACCTCGCCTACCCCGCGGCCCGCGACCTCCCTCGCGTCGGCGTCGCCGTCTTCGAAGCCGAAGGACTCGGCGGACGCCCATCAGGCCTGCTCAGAGCCCTGCAACGCGTCTAAGGGGGGTGCCTTCCAAGGGGGGCAGGAGGGTGTGTAACCTATTTGAGCAGTGGTCGTTGGGCCTGGGAGGCTTCGCCTAGTCTGGTCTATGGCGCCGCACTGCTAATGCGGTTGGGGGTAACCCCCCCTCCCGGGTTCAAATCCCGGAGCCTCCGCTGGTGCCTGTTCCGGCAGGTGCTAGATTGATAACTGAACAAGCGCCCGTAGCTCAGCTGGATAGAGCATCTGACTACGGATCAGAAGGTCAGGGGTTCGAATCCCTTCGGGCGCACGTCTGGTTGAGACAGCACTAAGGCCCTCCCGTTCGCGGGAGGGCCTTTTTGTCTGTCCGTTGTGGATTCTGGAGGTCCACCCAGGAGTCCAACGGCTTTGCAGGCCGCCGCACGACCGTCGTGAAGTGGGCCGAGTTCGGACCATCGTGCCCTCGGCAGGAGTCGAACCTGCGTTCCCGGCTTCGGACGCCGGCGTCGTATCCGTTGGACCACGAGGGCTTGCGGAGGATGCAGGATTCGAACCTGCGCGACGCTCTCGCGCCGACCACCGTTTTCGGGACGGTTGCCTTACCTGGCTCGGCCAATCCTCCTTGTCGTACTGCTCGGTCGGACGCCCGTGAGTCGAACGCGGTGACTCCTGATCCCAAATCAGGCGGGGTCGCCAGTGCCCCTCGCATCCGTCGACCGGCGTATCCCCCTCCGATACGCCGACCAGTACCCCTGCCAGGACTCGAACCTGGGACCTCCGCATTCGTAGTGCGGCGCTCTGTCCACCTGAGTTACAGGGGTGAGGTGGAGACGAGCACACGCCTCCACCGGCGCTCGTCCTGGCCGCCTCTTTCGGCGACGGGGACGAGCTTCGGGAAAAGTCTTCTGTTGTCAAGGTTCGGGCTGAATTGGGCAGCATCGAGCACCGGCGGGAGGAGTCGAACCCCCTGGATACGGTTTTGGAAGCCGTTCCGCTTCCCAAGCTCGCCGATAGGGAATTGCTTTTTGCGCAGCGAAAAGAGAAGCCGCCCGGATCGGTTTTCCGATGGGCGGCTCCCTGGCATCACACGCGCTATGGCGTCATGATGGGGAGCCTTTGTCGGCCAGAACTCGCTGGTCAGCACGGCATGAACGTCGCCAGGAACAGGGCGAAGGACATACGGCGATGGGCGCGAGGGCCGAATGCCGACGCTGCGCCTTTCGCTGTTGCATATTCGTCATGGCCAGTCCTCTGGTTGGTCGAGTGCGTCCATTCTCGCCCATGGATCGTGGGAAGGCAATCGTATTTCGGTAGGAGTAGACGCTGGAGCGAAGTTCACGCCGCGTTGATTGCCCGGAGGTCTGCACGATCGACTGGCAGGTCATGGTCGGCCGCTGCGTACGAGAATCATGGACCTCGGAGCCGTGACCGTGAGCACATCGTGATTGTCACGTCGACGTGCCCGTGCCGCGGTCGGTTGTGGCACAGTCGTTCCATGGAGCCCGTGCGCACGAAGATCAAAGTGGGCGAAGTGCTCAGATATGCCGCGGCGAAGGACCCAACGGAACCTGAAGTCGACGGTTTCAGGAACTTCTTTCATATCACCGCTCTGGCGGGCGCTTCGAGGGTCCAGTTGGAGCGAGGTATCGATTCCCCCGCCTCCATCATCGCGCCCGAGGGTGAGCGACGTCCTGTCGTTCTCATCAGATCCAGTCCTTGGAAGGCGGGAACAGAACAGACGCCATGGCATGACGTCTTCGACTTGAACAACGGTCACGTACGGTACTTCGGCGATCACAAGGCCGATACGGTGGAGCCCGTCGGTCAAACGGTTGGAAACCGCTCGCTACTCGCGGCATGGGAACTTCACCAAGCGCCGACCGCTGCACTACGCGCAGCAGCCGTACCGCTAATGGTGTTCAGGTCGGTCCGACGTAACAATCGTCCGAAGGGCCATATCGAGTTCTGCGGATTCGGTATCGTCGAGCGAGCCGAACGAGTGGTTCAGTGGGCGCGAAACGGCGGTTCAACGTTCGTCAACTACGTGTTCGACCTGGCTCTGCTGGATCTCTCGGCCGAAGATGATCAACTCGATTGGGCGTGGGTGAACGAGCGGAGGAACCCTGCTTCACCGATCGACCGGACGCTGGATTGCGCACCGGCATCATGGCGACGGTGGGTCAGTGAGGGGTCTGTCGCCCTACCGCGCCTCCGTCGACGCGTCGCTCGTGCAGCCGTGCATAAGTTGGCGGACCAACGCCCGGAGAAGGGAAGTGTCGAGGCGTCCGACCTTCAGGTGATCTATAAATGGTTCGATGGTCGCAAACACGACTTCGAACACCTCGCATCGGCGATTGCCGCGAGGATCATTCGATGCCACGGCATCGAGTACCACGAGGGTTGGTTGACCCGACCGTCACAAGACGGCGGCACCGATTTCGTCGGCAGGCTCGACGTGGGGACAGGGATGGCCGTCACCAAACTCGTCGTTCTCGGACAGGCCAAATGTGTGAAGCCCGAGTCCACGATCTCCGCGGATCAGGTCGCACGAGTCGTGGCGCGGCTACAGCGAGGGTGGATCGGTGTCTATGTGACGACCGGGGCCTTCTCAGATGCCGCGCAGTTGGAGATCCTGGAAGATAGGTACCCGATCATCCTCGTCAATGGCCTGATGCTTGCCCAACAAGTGCGGCAGCATGCCAACGAAAGTCATCGTAGCGACATTGGAGCCTGCATTGCCGCACTCACGGCCGGTTCGGGTGCTGAAGTGGTTCACCGTCGTCCCGAGGAGATCCTCCTTTAAATCACTTCGGCACCTGCTTCATCCGGTCAAAGCGCGCACCGAATCGCGAGCTGTTCGCCATAGCTCGGCATTCAACTGCCGTTCATCGAGCGCGTCGAAGGCCATGAACGGTGCGAGGCGTAGCAACCGCTTGAGGAAGTCTCGCAGCAGGTCGCGCTCGGCTAGTCCATTTCTGTCGAGATCCTTCCAGACCTTCAAGATGCCCTTCACTAAATAAGGGCTTCCGCCGAGGGCCTTGCGACGTGCATAGATCTGGTCGAACGCCGCCTCGCCGAGAATGCCGAGCGCGGCGTAGGGCTCCGGTTCGCCAGGTTCGTGCACGAGTTGCGCCCGCCACCAGAGCCGACCGAAGACGTGCCGGGTGAGGTCTGTCGCCAAGACGCGATCCCCTGGAGGCTCAGGGTAACGCCAGTATGCGACGTCCGGCATGACGACTAGGGCCAGAAAGGCCCAGATGTCGCCGGCGGCCGCTTCTGCGGGAACCATGCCTGCCTCACGATGAAGGACGACAGCGAGATCCAGGTCGAAAGCCGCACGGCGCTCTTGCGTTGGCTCATCCGGATAGCCGGCGCGCTTCGCGAGCTCCATGACGATTGCCCGGACCCGTTCGAGATCAGGCTGTCTTGCGCGGTTCCCGCCGGTCGCAGCGAACACTGCGGACTCGTGTTGGAAGGCGACACGCGAGCGCAGGGCGTCGATGGAGAGCGTCTGGTACTCCCGATGAAGTTCTTTCGCCTGTGCCGAGAGAAGGCGCGGATACAAGAGACTCATCGGACGTCCTCGAAGATCTTGACAGCGGCCTGTACCTCGGATGAGAAAAGGCCCGGTGACTGTTCGCGCCGCCGACGCAGGTGATCGATCGTCACGTTCGGGAACAGACGGTTGATCAAGTTCTGCAGGGTCGCCCCCAGGCTTTCATCGTCGAAGTCGACTTCATGGTCGAAATCCGGAGACAGCAACGCATGTTCGATCATCGTCCTTGCGACGTCGGCATAGACGGCGGACAGGATGACACGGTCGATGGGGCGAGGGGCCGCAGCGTTCTGAAAGGCCTTCACAGCTACTGCGTTCTTCTCGTTCACTAGCAGAAGGAGCGCGCCCATGGTTGCCGTTTCGAGGTTACCGACCACCTGGACGTGCCACGCCGCTTCTTCGGGAAAGCTCGTCTTGGCGAAGTCGACTATGGCAATGGGGAACTGTGGCGCGTCGCCTTGGAGCCTGACCTCATGCCTGTCACTCCACAACACCGATCCTGCTCGCCGAGGTGCGGCCGGCGTCCCGTCCGAGCAGAAGTCGGCCAGTACGAGGATTGTGTCGAGGGTCAAGAGACCGCCCAGGTTTCTGCCGTCCAGGTCGATCGCGAGATCGAGCGAGCGAATCCCAGTGCCGGTCAAAGGGACGCGGGTTGCAGGCGCGCGCAGGCTGGAACCGGTGGCGGCCCACACGACCACGAGTGCCAGCGACGCGGTCGTCGGAAGCCCCGTGGAGGACTGAAGTAGGTCCAGGTCGATACGGACCGTCCGACGAAGATCGAGCTGCATTTGATAGTCCCAATCCGGCAATGACTCCGGCAGGTCAATCTGACCGTCGTCGATCCGGAGCGTCCATTCCTCCGCTTTGACGACATCCTCTGGTGGTGTCCGGTAGGGGAAGGCGCGGCGACTCATTGAGCACCGTCGCCAGGGTCGACAATGAGATCGATATCGGTCATGGTGTCAGGCGCCGGAAGCACTATGAGGCGCCATACATGATCGCCACCTTCGATCATGTTCTCGGTGTTTAGGTTCAATGCGCCCGATTCGTCTTCCCAGCCGAAGAGCTCCGGCTGGGCGGCATCCTTCGGCGGATCGGTCTCACGCCCGACTGTGCCGGGGAGTGCGATGGCGAGCCGTGCCCGGATTCGTTGTGGGCCGGGTTCCGGGGCGCGAAATGCCTGAATGAGAACAACATGGCCGCGCCTCACATCGAAGTACGGCTCGTCAAGGTACTCCAGTCGCAGACGCCTTCGTTTGAGGAATGGCCGTGCGGGCGGCAAGGGCGGGTATGAGGGCGCTTCAGAATCGCTCCCACCATGTGATGGGAAAGGCATACTCCCGAACGAAGAAGGCATGGAGTCTGGGACGTGCCCGACGGTCGGTTCCCACGTTCCGGTGTCTGGAGGCTCGGACAGATCCGGAGGCGGAGTCACGCGTGGCCTTTCCCGCCGTGCGCGAGCGAAGTCGGTGCCACCACCGATACCCCACGCACCTGCTACCAGAGAAGCAAATGTTCTGCTCGCAGCTCCGAGGGGTACTTCGGCTGAACCACCACGTACTCCGTCATTGACCCCGACGAGTATGTCCATTCTTTCTTTGAGCTTCGTGAATGTCTGCCGCACGAGGGTCCTGGCAGGTCCCTCGAGCGACTGCCAACGCCAGGCGTCGTGAGTCGGAGGTTCGGCGTCTGCGAAGACCGAGTCCAACTCCGGATCGACACGAAACACGCCGGCGTATGAAACCTGTTCGGCCGGAGGCTTCGGCCCAGCGTGATAACAGACGACCAGTTCCGCTGTTCGCATTAGGCAGATATGGTGCACGGTGGTTTCGAGGCCCATGGCCTTGCCGGCAGGGTCGGGTTCGACCGGCAGCATGAAGCGCTTCTCGACCCCGAGTCGGCCCAAGAGTCGCGTGGGTCGACGAGAATGTACCTCCTCTCCTATGGGGGATTCCATTGCTTCGTAGGCTGCCACGAAGAGGTCCACCGGCCGTGTCTCGCGTGGGTCCGGTACCGGGACCTGGGTTCCCTCGCAGAAAACTGAGAACTTCATCGGCGATGGGGCATCCTCCTTGGACAGCATTTTCGGCCAAAGGTTCCAAAGTATGGTGTTGGCCAGGTAGGTCGCGACTTCCAAGGGTGCACGTTCGTCTAGGTCCGGATCCAAGATTATGACGGACGTTCCCGTTTCATCGGGAGCGAACGGTCTCAGGCCCAATCTAGCGGCCAGATCCTCGGCGTCGTCGCCTCGAATTGGCTCAACGAGATCGCTTGTTCTATCTCCCCACCAATGGCGCCCTGTGTATCGTCGCCCCGAACGTCCCTCTCCGACGATGTAACTCTTCCAAAGAGCGCAGCCGATCAGGCGTGTTTCGAAGCCGTCGTCGACGCGGCATCGGGTGTGGATCAACACGGTCCCCGATTTCGCCATAAGGTAAAAGATTCCCTTGCCGAATCCGTAGGTACCGCCGCCGAGATCGGTGTCGCGAGGCTCGCCGATGTTGCGAATGAAGGACACGAAGTCATGGTTCTCTGCCACTGCGCTGTCGGCTCGTGTCGGGCCGCCGAGCCCGCCTGTGCCACGGTCCGACACGGTGAGAATGCGGATCGCCCCAGTTTGCAGGGACGATCTGAGTGGAAGTTGTTCCTTGGTCGGGGCTCCGCGTAGGAGGAGATCACGCCAGATCGGCGCCCGCGCAGCGCCGAGCGTATCGAGATCGATCCGATAGTCGACCGTCGTGTCACCCAGCCGGGCATCCCAACTGTTCTGCGCCGATTCCCGTACCAGGATCGTCAGCAGGTCGAGTTCGGGGCGACCGAGCTGATTACGGATGCCCTCTGCCGCGCTCGCGCCCTCGGGTGGATACGGCTGAGAGGACCAGGATACGTCCGTCACCTGACCTCCTGCGTGATGTCGTTCAAGTGGCGATCAAGGTCGGCTTCTTTGATCGGGTGTGGTGGCTCGGACGCGAGGTCGATCGAGTACTGGACATCGACGATGTCCACTGGGAGATCTGTGGGCGTAAGCCGGGGGAAGGCCTGGCCGACCTCGAACCAGAGTTCTTCGCGGACTACGAATCTGACCTCCCTGTAGAGGTCGATGTCCGCAGGGCGGTAGCCGATTTGCGCGAGCTTCAACAGGAAGCCGTTCTCGTCGTCCGACAGCCTCCGGAGGTGCTCGACCAGCTCGACCAGCCTCACGCCGCCATCCTGGACTCTTTCCAGGCGTATCCAGACGAGGTCCAATCGTCCGTCGAGCGGGCACTCGAGTTGATCTGCCCCATGGATGCGGACTCGTCTTCCCTCGGTCGCCGTCGATGCTTTGACTTCAATGGCAGATGGGGCGAAAACGAAGTCATGACGATGTCCGGAAGGCCCCGTCCAATGCTCAGTGGCCGCGGGATTCAGTTCTAGTAGTCGCCGAAGGACAGTGAGCTCACCGAACAGGCCTGCGAGCTGTTCGCTGTTCAGAGTCGGGCCGGTGCTTTGAAACAGCGCACGCCAGCGGTCGACGACTAGATACAGGGCCTTGAGTGGTCTCGAAGGGTTGTCTTCGACGACTGTCAGGACATCGCCACAGAGGCCGGTGAACACATCGTTCAGGTCAAGACGTGAGCAACAGAGGTCGGCGTATCGGCCATAGGTGTCGTCGTCCTCCAAAGCGCGTTCTCGCAGGTTCAGTACGGCTCCGGTCGATCCACGCCGTACCCGCTGGCGAGCCGCGAGCGGTACGAGCAGGTGACGAAGCCCGTCATGGTCCACTGCGGCCAAGAGCCTTCCCAACTCGGACACCGACGGCAATTCGGAGGTGCGGAGATGACTCGTGGACGATGGCACGGTCGATTCAAGCCGCCGCCAATGCTCGTCCAATACCTCACGGAGCGAAGATGCCATCAGACGTCCTCAAGCTCTAGAGCGCTCAGGTCTTCTTCTTCGATCTCCACCTTGGACAGATCTGCGCTGACGTAGTTCCACTCGATCGAAGTGTCGCCGCCCTTGGGCTCAGGGAAGACCAGGCCGACTCCGATGACGTGCTCTTCTGCCTCCATCGGCGCACGCTTGTCCCTCTTTGCACTGGGCACGGAGTCCTTGTCTATCGGGTATAGAGCGATCAGACCTACTCGGGATGCCTGCTCTCGACGCAGTTCTTTGATCCGCGCTTCGGTCAGTTCGCCTTGCACCTGACTTGTGTCCAGATCGACTGCTGCGTCTCGTCGGCTCATGAGGGTCTTGATGTCTGCGACATCGGTGCTCGCGGTCTCCTTGAGTCGAGCGCGCACGACCCGCTTCACGGCGATCCCAGGAGCGAACTCGAACACGTCGTCGTCATCGGGCTTCGTGGGGTTGCCGATGATCGCCACGTTCCACTTGGTCAATGCGGACGCGAGTTGCACGCGTTTCTCGATGTACGAGACCAGGAGTCCACTGTCGCACTCCTGGGATTTTTCATGGAATCTGTAATTCTCAAGAAAGTCGACAACGGCCTCATGGGACACGCCTCGTAATAGGTAGCGACCATCGGACAGGCGGTCCTCGCCCTCCGCGCCCTCTTCTCTTGCTCGCGCGACGAGAGCTTGAGCGGCGGCCTGATTTTCGATGAGCCACGGTGCCGCGGTATTGAAGTATCTGGTTTGGACGCGCTGGCCTCCGTAGGCCGAGGCGGCCCTGACCGCGTCGGTCATCTTCGCCGCAGCTGTGACACGCAAGGCTGGGTGCATCCGAAGACGAACGGCGAACGTCATCGGGTCCTTGTCTTCGATCATGTACACATCGATGTCGCGACGCATTTCACTCTCGACCGTTGCAATGTGACGGAACCACCCTTGAAGCTCGGAGGTCATCCAGATCCGAGGCAGGTCCGCGTAGCCGTTGCGATAGCCGAACCAGCGGCCCATCTGCAAGAGCGTGTCGTAAGCGGATACGGCTCTCACGAAGTAGCTGACTGCGAGTCCCTCCAACGTAAGCCCCCGCGACAACGTGTTACCGCCCACCGCGATTGCGACGATCGGCCCTCGCTCGTAGTCGAGGCGATCCTTGCTGCTGGAGTTGTCCATGATTATCTTGCAGGTTTGCAGCACGTTCGGCAGGAAAGCGGCGAGATCGTCGAACTCGACCCTTGTCTCGCCCAGATCGCCCGCGTCGACGCGGGCGATCTCTTCGTTCCAAAGTGTCCGCAACTCATTGAGGAGCGTCGGGTCGTTCGCCTGCAACTCCGTGGCGGTGTCGCGGCGGAAGATCTCCAGAGGTCGGTGAAAGCTGTTGTGCACCGACGTCTTGACGCTGGTGTGGATCAGCATCGTCGAGTGTTCATTGCCCGTGCCGCGAACTTTTCGTGCGGCCGTCGATAGCCAGAAGTACAGCACCGACTCTCTCAGGCTGCCCGTTATCGTCGGCACGAAACCGTCGGCGTCGGCGCGTGAAGATGGTCGTACAAGTGCTATTTCGTCGTCCGGGACGTCACGGATCATGTCGTACCCGTCAGGCACGTCTCCAGGATCTTCACCGTCCAAGGGGTCTCGCCCGAACAAGACCTCAGTGCCGAAGTGACCCTTGGGTTGCGGAAGATTCACGATGAAGTGCTTTGGGTAGAGATCTTTGGCCGATGGATCGATGAGCAGGTTGGCGAACGGTGTGGCGGTGTAGCCGACGTATGCGGACTTCGGCAATCGATCGAGAATTCCGCAGATCAGTGGGTTGATCGTATTGGTCGCCACAGTCGCCTGATCGGCCTCATCGTCGATGATCAGCGCAGGGCAGTCGGTGAGGTACTCCGAAGCCGACTCCAACCAGGCACTGAACTTACGGAGCACACGTGGGTTCTTTTTGATGACGCACAGCACGTGCTGCTTGTTGGTCTTGGCGAAGTAGGCCGCGGCGTTGGCGGGAGGGGAGAAGTCCCTGTCCGGATCCGTGAGCTGCATCCACCGTGACGGGTTCTGCTCGACAAGTTGCTGCACAAGCCTTCGTTGAGTCTGGCGGCGAAGGCCATTGTGAATTCCGGCGAGTACGATGAACAACTTGTAGCCGCGGTCTGCGGCCTTGGCCATGACGGCCGTGAAGTTCGTGGTCTTGCCCGACTGTACGTAGCCCACGACGAGCCCACGAGTCGAGAAGGTTCGCTCCTTCGGGTGGCTGAGCAACGAGACGACCTTGGTCGATGCTCCATCGAGGTCGTCGATCGAGTCGTCCTGCCAGCCGGACTTCTTCAGGATGGAGCAGACCGATGGCCAGCATTTGTCCTTCGGCCGGGGTCCTGTGTACCAGGTGAACCTGTTACCGAGGACCACCGAGCGTGGTTCCTCACGCTCCTTGATCCGGATCATCTCGTTCTCGTGTCGCGAGATGATCTGCTGCAGTAGATCTTCGGTCGCCCCTACCAGCTGCATCTGCTTGATGGCCTCCTCGGGCGTCCCCGAGTCGACGAGGTTGAGAAAGACCGCGTACTGCTGCTCGAACGTGTTCGTCACAGATTCCCCTCCGTGTGTCTCACTGGCACCCGCATCGAGGAGCACGAGGGCATTCGACTCACCTGCTACCAAGGTAGGGCGATGGCCCTCGATCAGTAGGACGGTGGATCGGCATGCCTTCGATCGGATGTACGACGGTTACTCCGATGCACGCTCGGTGACCATGAAGATCGCCCGAATCGCCTGTTGTGTTACGGAAGGTGTTCACACCTGCTGCCGCGTCGGATGCTGAGCGCGCCGGGCTGAAGCCACCTTCTGTGACGCCGATAGCATGCGACGCGGCTCGGGGCCGGTTACTGGCTTCTTGGCCTTCGGCCGGCTAGCATCGGAACATCCGTTCGATCATCGGATCGAGCTGCGCATCGGTCCGTTTGGCGACCGTTGGCTTACGAAAGGTGTAGGAGTTCGATGCCCGAACGCCGGACGCGGCGCGTCGAAGGTTCGCACCTGAAGGTGATCGACCTGTTCGCCGGTTGCGGAGGACTGTCCTTGGGCTTTCGTCAGTCCGGAAGGTTCGCTCCTGTCGCGGCGGTGGAGAAGGACCTCTATGCGGCTGCGACCTACGCGACCAACTTCGGCGAAGACCATGTCTACTGGGGAGACATCGCAGAATGGGTCCAGGGTGACCTCCCTGAGGCCGACGTCGTGGTCGGAGGGCCGCCATGCCAGGGCTTTTCCAATTTGGGTGCCAAACGCGATGACGACGAACGTAACGACCTCTGGGAACGTTACGTCGACACGCTCGTGAAAGTGAAACCGAAGGTCTTCCTCCTCGAGAACGTCGATCGGTTCCTGAAGAGCCGCCAGTTCGAAGCACTCCGCGACGAGACCAAAGAACACGGCTCGTTGGCCGACTATCGATTGGACTATGGGATTCTCCGAGCGACCGACTATGGGGCTGCTCAGCTGCGTAAACGTGCGATCGTGATCGGTACGCGTAAGGACCTGGACCAGGTTCTGCTGCCGACGACACAGTTGGCGACCGAGGCTTGGAGGACCGTCAAGGACGCCGTGGGCGATCTAAAGGCCAGAGTTCACTGGAGCAAGGTGAACCTGCCGGCCGAACGAACGTGCGAAGTCTTCGGCGTGCTTGTTCCCGGTGGTTACAGCGCCGAGGAGCTACACATCACTAGGCGCTACGAGCAGATGTCTCGCAAGCGGTTTCGCGACATCCCTTACGGGGGTAACAGGTTCGATCTTCGTGAAGAGCTGCAGGCTCCCTGCTGGATCAAGCACAAGACCGGTTCCGGGGATGTCATGGGACGCCTGATCTGGGAGAAGCCATCGGTCACGATCCGAACCGAGTTCTTCAAGCCCGAGAAGGGGCGCTACCTCCATCCAGAGGAGCATCGGGCTCTGACCCATCATGAGGCTGCCCGGCTTCAGGGGTTTCCGGACACCTTCAAGTGGTGCGGTACGAAGCTGGAGATCGCTCGGCAAATCGGTAACGCCGTACCTGTCGAGTTGGCCGAGGCCCTGGCGCTTCATATCGCCGAGGGGCTTCAGGGCTCCTGATCTCGGCCGGTCGTAGTGGTGCCGTTCGGGAGGTGAGAGTGAACTGGCAAAGACCGACTTCGGCCTCGAGTCCGGCTGTTCGTAAGAGTATGCAGTCCAACAAGGGGCGTGACACGAAGCCTGAGATGGCGGTTCGTCGCGCTGTTCACGCCATGGGACTGCGTTACCGCGTCTCTGTGAGGCCATTGCCCGAATTCAGGAGAACGGCCGATCTGGTCTTTAGGTCCGCTCGCGTGGCTGTTTTCGTCGACGGATGTTTTTGGCACGGCTGCCCGGTGCATCACACCGTGGCCGCCACCAATGCCGGTTACTGGGCCGATAAGGTCGTCCGAAACCGTGAACGCGATGGGGAAACCGATCGTGTGTTGGCTGAAGCCGGATGGACAGCTGTCAGGGTCTGGGAGCATGAGGACCCTGTCGAGGCGGCGACTCGTATCGCGGACGTAGTTCGTTCGCGTCGGTAGTCCAGCCCGCTGGAAGCCGGTTAGTCTCCGAACACGCTGGTCAGCGTCTCGCGGATCAACCCCGCCAGACCCGCCTCCCCGTCCGTCTCCGCCCACCGAAGCAGCGCGACGTGAGCGGCGCCAAGGCACGCCATAGCCGTAGCCCGCACCCGAAACTCCTCCTCGGGAGAGCAACCGAGGGCGGCCACGATCGCATCGGCCGTCGCGTACTGGCTGTCCAGATGTCGCGCCCGCAGCGCCGGCACCGAGATCATCAGCCGTAGCCGCGCCAGCAGGAACGCCTTCTCCGAAGAAGACCCGTGAGCGGCCGTCTCCGAGAGCGCGTGTCCGATCCGCGCAGACAAGGGCCCAGGGGGCGCGGCAGCGACAGCGGAAGCGGTCACGGGGTCGTATTCGTCGTAGAGGACCAGGTCCTCCTTCGTCGGGAAGTGCCGGTAGACCGTCATCGCCGAGACGCCGGCGGCCGCGGCGACGTCGGCGACGGTGGTCGCGTCGTAGCCGGCGTCGGTGAAGAGGCGGATCGCGTGCGTCTGGACAGCGAGCCGGGTTTCGGCGCGCTGGCGGTCTCGGAGGCTCACGTGGTAGACACTATCAAAGTGTTAGTCACTAACATCTGGGGTGCGCAATGAAGACGGCATTGGTGACCGGAGCGTCGCGGGGGATCGGGGCGGCGATCGCGCGGCGGCTCGAGAAAGACGGCATACGAACGATCAAGCGCTCAAGCGAGCAGGCCGACTTGTCGACCATGGACGGAGTCGACAAGGCCCTGGAGGGCATCGACAGCCTGGACATCCTGGTCAACAACGCGGCGGCCGCACCGGGAGGGCCGATCGGGACCGACACGCCCGAAGCGTTCGACCACCTGATGGCGGTGAACGTGAAGGCGCCGTACTTCCTCATCCAGCGGGCACCGCTGAACGACGGCGGCCGCATCGTCAACATCTCGTCGGTCGCCACCAGGATGGCCAACCCGGCGCAGACGTCCTTTGCGATGACCAAGGGCGCGCTCGAGACGATGAGCCGCACCCTCGCCCACCAGCTCGGACCGCGCGGGATCACGGTCAACGTCGTCGCGCCGGGCGCGACCAGGACCGCGGACAACGGCCAGATCTTCACGCCGGAGCTGGAGGCCGCCATAAAGACGCTCACCGCGCACCGAAGGCTCGGCACCGCGGAGGACATCGCGGACGTCGTCGCGTTCCTCGTTTCCGACGACGCCCGGTGGGTGACCGGGCAGGTCCTCGACGCGAGCGGTGGGTTGTTCCTCGGTCCTCCGGGCCAAGGCGCAGAATAGGCCGGTGACGTGGTTCAGCGAGGACGAACTCCGCAGGCAAGCCGGTGACGTCTCCTTCGCGCGCGGCGCCAAGTACCTGGAGTCGGTCGAGACACTGGACGACGTCGCGGGCGGGGTGACGGCCGTGGTCAGCGGCACCGACCGCTACACGGTCCGGTTGCGCAACGTCGACGGCGAGCTGGTCGGCGAGTGCTCCTGTCCGCACGCGGCGGACGGCTTCTTCTGCAAGCACTGCGTGGCAGTCGGGTTGCTGGTCCTCGAAGGGGTGGCGGACGGCGGCGCCGCCGACATCCGCGGGTACGTCGAGACGCTGGACCGCGACGAGCTGATCGAGCTGCTCGTCGGGCACGCGAACGAAGATCCGGTCCTGTTCCGCAAACTCTCGCTCAAGGCGGGCCGCGGCGACCTCGACGCGTTGCGCCGCCACGTCGAGGGAACGTTGCGGTTGCGCGGTTTCGTCGGCTTCCAGGGCACGGTCGCGTACACCGAGAAGGTGCGCGAGGTGCTCGCCACCGCCAGGGAACTCATGGACGGGCCGCTGCTGTGCCGCGTCATCGAGCTGGTCGTGGAGGCACTGGACTTCGTCGAGGACTCCTTCGGCGTGCTCGGCTCCGAGGTGTCGGGCGCGCTCGCGCTGTACGCGGAAGCCTGCGCGGACACGCCGCCGGAGCCCAAGGAGCTCGCGGAGTGGTTGCTACGGCTGGATCTCGACGGTTCCGGCCGCGTCGACGTGAACATCGCGGACTTCACCGCGGGCCTCGGTTTCGAGGGGCTCGCGGTGTTCCGCGCCGGCGTCGAGGAGCGGTGGCGGCTCGACGACGGCGAGGACCCGTATCGCAGCCGCAAGCTCCAGCGGCTGCGCGAAGGGTTCGCGGCGATGCGGAATTGGAAGGCCTAGTACCGCTGCCGGTTGCGGTACAGCTCCTCCAGATCCCGTAGGCCCGCCTGGTCGCCGGTGTCGGCGGCCGCGCGGAACCAGTGTTCGGCCTCCTGGAAGTTGCCGTGGTCGGCGGCCAGCCTGCCGAGGTTGGTGTACGCGGGAACGCTGCCGAGTTCCGCGGCCTTCCGGTACCAGGCGGTGGCCTCACCGGGGTCGTTCCGGTCGTTGGCCAGCACGCCCAGGTTCGTCATCGCGGCGGCGTCGCCTCGTTTGGCGGCCTTGAGATACCAGCGTTCGGCGGCGTCGAGTTCGCCGCGGCGGTGCAGCACCAGACCGAGGCGGACGGCGGCGTCGGGGGCACCGGCGGCCGCGGCCGCGTGGAAGCAGCTTTCGGCGCGCGTGAGGTCGCCTCGTTGCTGCGCCTGATGGCCGAGTTTGATCAGCGACGCGGCGTCGGCCTCTTCGCTCGCCTTGCGCCACCAGGGATCCGCTTCGGACGTCCGGCCGGTGTCGCACAGCACCGCGCCGAGCGTGATCATGCCTTCGACGTTGCCCGCCTCGGCGGCCTCGCCCGCCCAGTACTCGGCTTCCTCGAGATCGCCACTGCGGTGCCTGGACCGCGCGAGTTCCGCCATCGCCTCGACCCGGCCCTCGGCCGCGGCCCGGCGCCACCAGTCCTCCGCCGCCTCCCGATCCCCTCGGCGCGCGCAGAGATTTCCCAGATGCGACATGGCATGCGAATCACCGGCGGTCGCGGCTTCGCGATACCAGCGTTCGGCCTGTTCCGGCACGCCGCGCTCGTTCAGGAGATGCGCCAGGTTGCCCATCGCGACCCTGTCCCCGCCCTCGGCGGCCTTGCGGAACCACGTCTCGGCCCCGTCGAGATCACCACGCTCCAGCGCGGTGGATCCCATACGTGCCATGGCGATCACGTGTCCGCGTTCCGCGGCCTTCCGGTTCAGATAGTCGTCGACCCGGGTGTTCCACTTACGTTTTTCGGCGCTCACGAGCCCGCTCCTTCCGGCAGCGTCCCTGGGGTAGTCGCTGCTCAGGGCCCCGATGTGACAACAACTACCGGGTGTCATCGCCGTGTCGCGCCCGGTTTCCGCGCCCCGCGCGGCGATACTTGGCGCTCCCCATTCCCCCGTCGAGAGGAACCGCGCGGTGGCCACGCGTACCAGCCAGATGACCACTGCTCAGCGGTTGCTCCTGCTGATCACCCTCGCCGCCGTCGTACTCGCGGTGTTCTGGTTCGTGAGCGGCAAGGGCGACGCGCTGCAGCCGAAGCCCGCGAACCCGGCGAGCGCGGCCGACGCGCGCAAGCAACTGGACGAGCTCACCGTCGCCCCGCGCGGTTCGATGGACGGCTACGACCGCAAGAAGTACCCGCACTGGGACAACCAGGGGAACAACTGCAACACCCGCGAGTTCGTGCTCAAACGCGACGGCAAGGACGTCAAGGCCGGTTCCGACTGCGCCCCGACCTCCGGCAGCTGGACGAGCATCTACGACGGCGAGACCTGGACGAAGCCGACCGACGTCGACATCGACCACATGGTGCCGCTCGCGCAAAGCTGGGTCAGCGGCGCGAAGTCGTGGACCGACGAGAAGCGGCGCCAGTTCGCGAACGACCTGACCCGGCCGCAGCTGTTCGCCGTCACCGACAACGTCAACCAGGAGAAGAGCGACAAGGCGCCGGACCAGTGGAAGCCGCCGCTCGTGTCGTTCTGGTGCACCTACGCCACCGACTGGATCACCGTGAAGCACTACTACGGCCTCACGATCACGACAGCGGAGAAGAGCGCGCTCAGCGACATGCTCGGTCGTTGCTGATCCGCCCGGCTTCGGGTTGGCTGGGGCCATGGCGACCTTCGTACTGATCCATGGCGGTGGCGGCAGCGCCTGGGACTTCCACCTCCTCGAGGCGGAACTGACCGGGCGCGGGCACGACGTCGTCGCGGTGAACCTGCCGATCGACGACGAAAAGGCGGGCTTCCCGGAACACGTGGAAGCCGTCGTGAACGCCATCGGCGATCGCGGGGACCTGGTCGTGCTCGGCCATTCCTATGGCGGCTTCACCGCGCCGTTGGTGGCCGAGAAGCTTTCACCGCGGCTGCTCGTGATGCTGACGCCGATGGTCCCGAAGCCGGGCGAATCGCCGGGGGACTGGTGGGGCAACACGGGTTTCAAGTCCGACGAAAGCCTCAGCGAAGAAGAGCAGTTCTACAACGGCGTCCCCGCGGACATCGTCGCGGAGGCGGGTTCGCACGCCCGGAACCAGGTCAGCGCCGAATGGGGACAGCCATGGCCGCTGGACAAGTGGCCGGACGTCCCGACGAAGGTCCTCATCGCGCGCCAAGACCGCTTCTTCGCGCCTGAGTTCCAGCGCCGGGTCGTCCAGGACAGGCTCGGTTTCGCGCCCGACGAGATCGACGGCTCCCACTCCGTGCCCTTGAGCCACCCCAAGGAACTGGCGGACCGGCTGGAGTCCTACCTCACCAGCGATCCAGCCGCATGACGTCTTCGAGCGGCTGACGCGCGGCGGGCTTGAAGGTGTCGCCGGTGTAGAACGCCGTCGGGATGAGCGCGGCCTGGTGCACGTTCTCCGGCAGGCCGAGGATCTCCGCGGCCTCCTTCTCGTACGCGAGGTGCAGCGTCGTCCACGCCGTGCCGAGCGTGACCGCCCGCGCCGCGAGCATGTAGCTCCACACCGCCGGCAGCAGGTTCCCCCACAGCCCGGCCTGGTTCCCGGCGGGCAGGTCCGCGCTGTTCGTCTCCAGACACGGGATGACGTGCACGGGCACTTCGCCCATCTTGTCGGCGAGGTACTCGACGCTGGAGCCGACGCGCTGCTGCACCTTCGACCGCTCCGGGTCGTCCGCGAACAGCTTTCCCGCCGCCCGAGGGGAATCCAGGTACTCGCGGCACGCCCGCTGGTAGAGCTTCCCGAGCTCGGCCCGCTGCCCGGGATCGGTGATCACCAGCCAGTGCCAGCGCTGGGTGTTCGACCCGCTCGGCGCCTGCAGCGCGACCTGCAGGGCGTGTTTGACCAGTTCGAGAGGCACCGGCCGGGTCAGGTCCAGTCGTTTGCGGACGGTCCGGGTGGTCGTCAGCAGCTCTTCGGGCGTCATCTCAGAAGTATGTCGTTATGATCCGCTGGTGGGGAGGCCGCCGCGCGAACGAGGGATGGGCACTTTGCTCAGGCACGTCCTCGACGTGACCGAGGCGGACGTCTCCGCGTTCTTCGAGGACATCGGGCTGGGGGACTACCGGCCGCGGTTCACGCCGTTCGTCCGCGCGATCGTCGAGCACGGGCCGCTGCCCATCCGCGACCTCGCCGCCGAAGTCGGCGTCACCCATTCCGCGGCCAGCCAGACCATCGCGCAGATGGCGCGTCAGGACCTCGTCTCGCTCCGGCCGGGGACCGACGCCCGCCAGAGGATCGTTTCGCTGACCGACAAGACGCGCGACCTGATGCCGACGCTCGAAGCGGAGTGGGCGGCGACCAGCGCCGCGGCCGCCCAGCTGGAAGCCGAACTGCCGTACCCGCTCAGGGAGGTGCTGGTCGCCGCCGTCGAAGCCTTGGAGCGGAAATCGCTCCGCGAGCGCATCGCCGAGACGGACGCCGCGCTCAAGCTGAAGCGTCGGCCCGAGAAAGACTGAACACGGCCCAGACGTACTTCCCGCCCGAGCAGAGCTCGTGCCCCCAGTCGTCGGACAACGCGTGCACCAGCTGAAGACCGCGGCTGCGCGCCGCCATCGGCGACGGCTCCTTCAGCTTCGGCCGCTCCGTCCCAGAGTCGAAGACCCGCAGGGTGAGCCTTCCATCGGAGTATTCGACCTCGAGCCTGTCCGGCTTCTCCCCGTGCTCGAAGGCGTTCGTGACGAGCTCGGAGGTGGCCAGGAGGACGTCGTCGACCGCCGGCCCGTCGAGGCCGAGGCCGCCGAGAGTCGCCCGCACGGCCTGTCGCGCGACGGCGGGGGCCGTCACATCGACCGGCAGGGGCAGGGAGACCACCGGCAACGAGCCCTCCGATCGCGTCTTGGACATCGTCATGGTTCCGCACCTCCCCTCACGAGAGACTCCCAGATCCGCTGTTCGCCTCCCTGATACCCACAAGGGCCGAGGTCGAATCAGACTCCGTCGGTGAGTTCCGTCTCGGTCAGTCCTTCACGCAGTTTCTTGAGCGTGGCGGCCAGCAGTCTTGACACCTGCATCTGGGAAACACCGACACGGCGCGCGATATCCGACTGGCTCATCCCGGATCCGAACCGCAGCGCGACGATCTTGCGCTCGCGATCGGGCAGCCGTTCCAGCATCGGCCGCAGTGCCTCCCGCAGCTCCGCCTGGCTCAGATTCGCGTCCGCCTCGCCGAAGCGGGTGTGCGCCGAGTTCTCCAGGAGGTTGTCCAGCGAGGCCCCATAGCGGCCTTGGCCGGCCCGGAGGCCCTCGTAGACCTCGTCGATCGGGACGCCGAGATGCGAGGCGATCTCACTGGGTTTCGGCGCACGCGAGAGCCGGACGGTGAGCTCCTCGCGCACGGCCGAGATGTTCGCGTTCAGCTCCTTGAGCCGCCGCGGCACCCGGACCGACCAGCTGTTGTCACGGAAGTGATGCCGCAGCTCGCCGGAGATGGTGGGGACCGCGAAGGCCAGGAAGTCGCTGCCCTGACCGGGATCGAACCGGTCGACGGCGTGGATCAGCCCGATCGTCGCGATCTGGACCAGATCCTCCATCGACTCGTCCCGGTTGCGGAACTTGCGCGCCAGATTGCGCGCGAGTTCGAGGTGCGCGCGCACCAGCTCGTCCCGCAGCGCCTCGCGCTCGGGGGCGTTCGGGGGCAGCGCGCACATGCGCTCGAACAGGACCGGGACATCCGCGCCGTCTTGCTCGACGGGTTCGGTCACGGCCGGGCCGCCTCGCTCTCCCGGATGAGTTCCACCCTGGACAGGTAGCCGCCGTCGGCCGGGGTGACACTCCGCCGCGCGGACGTCGCGAGCGCGGTGAGCAGCTGCCAGGACAGACCGGTCTCGTCGTCGGGCTCCGGGGAGTCCGAAAGCACCGAGACGGTCACCTCGATCCGCCCGTCCTTCCACGAGAAGACACAGGTCAGATGGCCGTCGGCGGCCGAGGGGAGCAGCATGGAGCAGGCCTCGTCCACCGCCATCCGGAGGTCTTCGACGGCGTCCAGATCGAAGTCCTGGCGCATCGCGATATCCGCGACGATCGTACGGAGAGTGGGTACCACGTGCGGTACCGCGGCCGTGCGTACCTCGATGAGTTGAGCGCCCTCCCCGCCGGGCGGGGTGTTGTCCACCACGTGTGTTCCTCTCTCGAGCTGCGCTGCCGATGGGTCACATGCCCTGGGTGTGAGCAAACCAAACCCACGTTTGAGCCGTGCAGGGGGCGGGCATGTAACCGGCGACAAACGATCTCCTTGGAAGGCGGGGACCGACATGGCTGACGTGAGCCGGCTGCCGAACGTGGTGGCGGAAGAGTGGGACTGGCAGCTCCGTGGGTCGTGCCGAGGCGCGGACAGCAGCTTGTTCTTCCACACGGACAACGAACGCGGTTCCGCCCGTGAGCGGCGCGAATCGCGCGCCAAGGCGATCTGCCAGACATGCCCCGTGCTGGCGCAGTGCCGCAAGCACGCGCTCGCGGTGCAGGAGCCGTACGGCATCTGGGGTGGCCTCGGCGAGATCGAGCGTCGCGAGCTGTTCCTTCGTGAACGCCGCGCCGGGCGCAAGGCCTTGACCGCGCATTGAGCGCGCCCCGGGCACCGGTCGGCGACGCGCACGACGGCGATCGTGGCGCCCCGTCCGTACTGGGTTAGGGTTGGGACTGTCGTTGCGGGGACAGCCACGCCTACCCGCCGAAGAAGAGCGTGCGTCCGTGTCCGGACTGGGCGCGGCCGTCGCTTGAGACCACAGGCGCGTTCCGGCGCTGAGCGTCGGTTCTCACCTGATGAGGAGAATGTGCATGCCCGCAGCGGACCAGAACACCACGCCGCCCGGTTTCAGCATCACGCTGGACGCCGACGCGTCTGAACCGCGTGTGGTGGTCACCGGTGAGCTCGACCTGCTGACGAGCCCGCAGCTTCAGGAGACCCTCGGGGCCCTGATCACGGACAAACCGTCGGGCCGGGTGGTCGCCGACCTGACCGGCGTGACCTTTTTCGACTCCTCGGCGCTGAACGTGGTGCTCCAGGCGCAGCGCCAGGCCGCCGAGAAGGCGGTCGAGCTCGAACTGGTGCCCAGCCCCCAGGTGAGCCGCGTGATCGAGCTCACCGGCGTCGCCGAGCACCTCAGCGTGTCGGAGGAGCCCCCCGCCTGATCCCCCGCTACGGTCGTGGGCTCGTGATCCGCGACACCTGGGGGCAGCAAGATGATGGGGCGGACGCATGCCCTGACGGGGTGGTGCGCGGGCCTCGCGCTCGCGCCCGCCGTCGGAGCGGGGACAGTGCACCAAGCGGTCGTCTTCGCCGCGACCACGGCGGGTTTCGCCCTCCTTCCCGACCTCGACCACCCGGGCGCTCGCGCGTCGAAGCTGCTCGGCTGGTTCACCGGCGCGATCTCATGGATGCTTCGCCGCGTTTCGGCGGCTCTCTACGCGCTGACCAAGGGACCTCGGGACGAGAAGGTCACCGGTAAGCACCGCCATCTCTCGCACACCGTCTTGTTCGCCGTCGGCCTCGGCTTCCTGACCTCGTGGGGGACCGCCGAGGGCGGGCCTTGGGCCGTGTTCGGCGTCGTCGTCCTCGGCCTGCTGCTCGCGGAAGGCGCGCTCGGCGACTGGCTCCTGCCGGTCAGCGGCGCGGCCGTCGGCTGGTGGGTGTGGACCGCCCCGCCGGACAAGTCGGCGCAGCTCGCGGAGATCTCCGGCTGGCTCGGCATCGCCGTCGCGGCCGGGTGTTTCGTGCACTGCCTCGGCGACGCGCTGACCGAGTCCGGCTGCCCGTTCCTGTTCCCGATCCCGATCGCGGGCGAAACCTGGTACGAGATCCGGCCGCCGAAGCCGCTGCGGTTCCGCACCGGCAAGAAGGTGGAAAACCGGCTGATCTTCCCGGTGTTCGCGGTCGCCGCGGTGGTGCTGATCCCGGGTGTCTGGGAGTACCTCTTCACCACGGTCCAAGGGCTGCTCACGCCGGACGGGACGCAGACCGCGGTGCAGTGAGGAATGCCCTCGTCGCCGCCGGCGTTGAATCGGAACGCCGGACCCGGTTGAGGAGGGGGAACAGTGGACAAGCCCGTGCTGCGCGCCGACGCGCGCCGCAACCGAGCGAAGGTGCTCGCGGCCGCCGAAGAGGCCTTCGCCGTCGACGGCCTCGCCGTACCCCTCGACGAGATCGCCCGCATGGCCGGTGTCGGCGCGGGCACCGTCTACCGGCATTTCCCCAGTAAGGAAGCGCTCTTCCAGGCCGTCGTCGTGGACCGTCTCGAACAGTTCGCGCGGGAAGCCCGCGAGTTGCTGACCGCCGAAGACCCCGGCGAAGCGTTCTTCGACTTCTTCAGACGCGTCGTCCAGCAGGCGTCCCGTAACCGGGCCCTCTGCGACGCGCTCGCCGAGACGACCGGGCTGGGTTTCAAGGCGAGCGCGGGCGACGAGTTCCGCTCGGCGACGCAGGCGTTGCTGACGCGGGCACAGGCCGCGGGCGCGGTGCGCGAGGACATCGACGGCGACGATCTGCGCGCCCTGATCGCCGGGTGCCTCGCCGCCGAACGGTACTCACTCGAAGAGCGGCATCTCGTGCGGATCATTGTCGACGGTTTGCGCACGCTACGTAACAAAACGTAAGATCAACGCGAGAAGTCCTCGTACCTGCGCTTCGCATGGCGAGGGGGTGCCGGATGTCCAGTCAGGGTCCCACCACCGGTTCCGTCACGGTCGCGGCCATCGCGGGTCTCGCGACCGGGCTGCTCGTCGCCGCGCTTTTGGTCGCCGGCCGCGAGCCACAGCCCCGCGTCTACGAAGTCGGCACCACCCCGTCCCCGACCTCGACGTCCCGTTCGGTCGGGCCGGTCACGGTGACCGTGCCGGGGAGCGCTCCGGAGCCGCTCGTCATCACGCGGACCAGCACGCCGGCGCCGCGCACGGTGACCCGGACCGTGACGCCTACACCGACGTCGACGGTGCTTCCGCCTTCGACGACCACCGGGTTCCGAAGCGACTGATGACCGTGAAGGCCGCCCCCGATGAACGGCCTCCACGGTCATCCCCTGTGGCTAGCCGACGTCGCGACGCCGCCAGCCCATGAGCCCGGCCACGAGCGCGACCACGGCGACCCCGGTCAGCCAGACCAGCGGTGTCGCGGTGAACGCCGCGGCGGGCAGCTTCGGAACGTGCGAGAACGGTGAGGCGTCCACGATCGCCTGCGGCAGGTTCAGCACCGGGCCGAACAGGCTGAGCAGCAACGCCAGCCCGGCGATCGCCCACGCCGCCGTCGTGAACTTCGGCGCCAGGCCGAAGAGCGTCACGGCGAGCCCGGTGATCACCCACACCGCCGGAAGCTGCGCGAGCGACGCGACCACCATGTCGCCGACCGCGTCACCGGCACCGCCGGACCGCATCCCGTTCGACAGTCCCAAGAGGACACCGCTGACGACCATCATCAGCGCCGTGCCGCCGAACGCGAACACGAGATGGCTCCCCAGCAGCCGCATCCTGCCGACGCCCGTCGCGAGCAGCGGCTCGACCCGCACCGCGGTCTCCTCGGCGCGCAGCCGCAACGCGGCCTGCACCCCGTAGAGCGCGATGACCATGGCGAACAGTCCGGTCATCGCCGCCATGAAGGCGTCGATCAGCCCGTCCGTGCCGCCGAGGCGCTGGAAGATCTCCTTCGCCTGCCGGCTTTCCCCCACGACGTCGCCGATCCCGGTCGCGACCGAGCCGAACACCGCGGCGCAGACCGCCGTGCCGATCAGCCAGCCGATCAACGGGCCCCGGTGCAGGCGCCACGCCAGCGCGAACGGGCTACGCAGCGACGCCGCGGCTTCGGCGGGTCCTGGACGCGGCGGGACGATGCCGGTGCCGACGTCGCGCCGCGGGAGCAGCGCGTAACCGATCGCGCCGACGACCACGGTCGCGGCCAGCGGCAGCAAGAACACCCACCAGCGTTCGTCGGCGAACGGCCGGATCCGCTGTGCCCACCCGATCGGGGAAAGCCAGGAGACCCAGGTCGCGTCCGAGGTCGAGTCACCGACGGCGCGCAGCAGGAACGCGACCCCGACGGCGGTGGCGCCGATCCCGTTGGCCGTCCGCGAGTACTCGGCCACCTGGACGGCGACCGCGGCGACCGCCGTGAAGACCAGACCGGTCGCCGCGGTGGCGGCGCCGAGCGCGAGCGAACCTTCGACGGGCAGCTTCGCGCCGATCATCAGCCCCGTCTCGACGAGTCCGATGAGGACACTCGCCCCGGCCGACACCAGCACACCCGCGGTCAGCAGGGCGTACCGGCCGACCACCGCGGAGGCCAGCAGTTCCGCACGGCCCGAGTCCTCCTCGGCCCTGGTGTGGCGGGTGACGGTGAAGACCGCCATCAGCCCGATGACCAGGGCGAGGAAACCGCCGAGCCGCCACGCGGTGAACCCGCCCGCGGTCGAGAGGTCGAAGGCCGGGCCGTAGATCAGCGAAAGGGACGGGTTCGCGCCCATGCTCGCGGTGAGCCCGGCCCGTTCGGCGGCCGTCGGGTACAGGGTTTCGAACGTGCCCGACGACGTCGAGGGCATGATCCCGAGCAGGACGATCCAGATCGGCAGGACGATCCGGTCCCGCCGCAGCGCCAGCCGGGTGAGCTGCCAGGTGCCGACCAGTCCGTGCGCCGGCCCGGAAACGACGGCCGGGCGCTCCAGCGTCGCGGTCATTTCGCGCTCGCTTCGCCTGCGTAGTGGCGGAGGAACAGCTCCTCCAGCGTCGGTGGCTGGCTGGTCAGGCTGCGGACGCCGACCTGGGTGAGCTGCCGCAGCGCTTCGTCGAGGGAGCGGGTTTCGACGTCGAAGCGGACCCGGTTGCGCTCGACCTTGAGGTCGTGGATGTTCTGGAGTTCGGTCAGCCCGTTCGGCGGACCGGCGAGTTCGGCCGAGATCGACGTCCTGGTGAGGTGCCGGAGCTCGGCGAGCGTGCCGGTCTCGACGGTGCGCCCGTTGCGGATGATGCTGACCTTGTCGCAGAGCGCCTCGACCTCGGCCAGGATGTGGCTCGACAGCAGCACCGTGCGGCCCTGCTCGCGCTCCTCCTGGATCGCGTACTGGAAGGTGGCCTCCATCAGCGGGTCGAGGCCGGAGGTCGGCTCGTCGAGGATCAGCAGGTCCACGTGCGAGGCCAGCGCGGCCACGATCGCGACCTTCTGCCGGTTGCCCTTGGAGTAGGTGCGCCCCTTCTTCTTGGGGTCGAGGTCGAAGCGTTCGACGAGGTCCTTGCGGCGGCGCTGATCGAGCCCGCCCCGCAGGCGCCCCAGCAGATCGATCACCTCGCCGCCGGAGAGGTTGGGCCAGAGGTTCACGTCACCGGGGACGTAGGCGAGGCGCCGGTGCAGGCTCGCCGCGTCCTTCCATGGGTCGCCGCCGAGCAGGCGGACGTCGCCCGAGTCCGCGTGGAGCAGACCGAGCAGGACCCGGACGGTGGTCGACTTCCCCGCGCCGTTCGGGCCGAGGAAGCCGTGCACCTCCCCAACGGGTACCCGCAGGTCAAGGCCGTCCAAAGCCTTGGTCCGGCCGAAGGATTTGTGGAGGCCGGAGATGGAGATGGCGTTTTCCATGAAGCTGAAGGTACAGTGATTTCACGAAGTTGTGAAGTTAAGAAAACGTATGGATGGTGTGATCACTCTGGGGGAAGTAAGAGAGGATGTGCCCATGACGACGACGCCTGAGAGTGCTTCGAGCACGCAGAGAGACGAGGACGCCGTCCGCCGTTACGTGGAGCACCTGGGCCTCACGCTTTCCCAGATCGGGATGCAGCGGATGCCCGCCAGGGTGTTCGCCGCGTTGATGACCACCGACGCCGGCCGGCTCACCGCGGCCGAGCTGGCCGACCAGCTCTCGGTGAGCCCCGCCGCGATCTCGGGGGCCGTGCGGTACCTGGAGCAGATCGGGCTGGTCGCCAAGGAACGCGAGCCAGGCTCGCGCCGCGACCACTACCGGCTCTTCGACGACCTCTGGTACGCCACCTTCATGAAACGCGACCGCATGATCACCATGTGGCGCGACGCGGCCGACGAGGGCGTTTCGGCGCTGGGGGCGGACACGCCGGCGGGCGAGCGGGTCGCCGAGATGCGCGACTTCCTGAGCTTCATGATCAAGGAGCTCAACGACATGTACGCGAAGTGGCACGAGATGCGGGCCGAAAAGGGCAAGTAGGGCCATCGGGCCTCGTGAGTGAGGACGGTTAGAACCGTCCTCTGTACCTGCTGGGTCGAAGGTCCGTGAAGGCCTCCTTGAGGGACCCAGAGTCTCTCAAGGAGGCCTTCACGGACTGGCAGACGGGGCGCGGCGTGCGCGGAGGCGTGACTCGTGTGACTGGATGCCGCACTCGCGAGTTCCGGCTTCGATCACGTGAGTGCGGTGCCACGTCCTCGTGAGTGGCAAGGACGGTTAGAACCAGCCCTGTCCTCCATGCCTACGGTCGGGTGGTTTCGCGTGCCCGGTTGTCGCCGAGCGTCGTCCACGCATGTCTGGTCTTGACCGGGGTTGCGAAAGCCACTTTCGCAACGTTGAAGGTTGCGAAAGTGGCTTTCGCAACACGCCCTTAGAACCTTCACGGACCGAAGCCTAGGACGGGTGGAACCGTCCTGAACACTCACGAGGCCACCGCGACCAGGAGTGTGCCCGCGAGCCGTTCCGCCCACTCGTCCAGCTCCCTCGGGGACGGTTCGCGGTCCTCGAAGGACGCCAGGAACGCGTACTGGAAACACGCCCCGAGCAGCAACGACGCCGCAGCGTCCAGATCCGCGTCCTCGCGGATCCTGCCGAGCCGGGCCTCTTCCTTCAGATACTCGGCGACACGCACGAGCGGGACGTCCGGTCCGCGGTCCCTGCTCAAGACCCGTTCCCGGTGGGTCGCGAGCAACTCCCGTGAGGAGAACAGCGACACCGCGATCGGGAAGCTCTCCAGGTAGAACGACAGCGTGATCCGCGCCAGCCGGGCGAGGTTCGCCGCGAGCGGGGTGTCCGAAGACGTCCCAGCGGTGTCCATCAGCTCGTCCAAGGTCGACCCGAGCGCGGGCAGCCGCTCGGTGAGCACGCTCGTGAAGATCTCGGTCTTGTCCTTGAAGTGCTTGTACAGCAACGCCTCGGAGTAGCCCGCCGCCTGCGCGATGGCCTTCGTCGTGGCATGCGCGTAGCCCTGCTCGCGCATCACCTTCGCCGCCGCGGCGACGATCTCCTCGCGGCTTCCCATGTTCGCTCCTGAGGGCTTCTCAGCGTTCGCTCGACAAGTGGTTAGTGAACACTCACCATAGTGGGTGAGTGTTCACTAACCCAGGAAGGCGTGACCATGAAGCTCACTGTTCTCGGTGCCACGGGCGGGGTCGGTTCCGAAGTCGTCAAGCAGGCGCTGGCCGCCGGCCACCACGTCACCGCGGTCGTCCGCGACCCGTCCCGGCTGGACGTCGAAGGAGAACAGCTGGAAGTGGTCGTCGCGCGGCTGTCCGAGCACGGCGCGCTGACCGAGGCGGTGTCCGGGCGCGACGTGGTGATCTCCGCCCTCGGCGCCCGCGACCGTAACCCGACGACCATCGTCACCGACGGGGCCCACGCCGCCGTCGCCGCGCTCGGCTCGGCGGGTGTCCGGCGGCTGCTGCTGGTGAGCGCCAGCGGCCCGTTCGTCGACGGCGACACCTTCTTCACCAGGAACGTCGTCAAGCCGATCCTGGGCAGGATCCTCCGGCACGCGTTCACGGACATGATCGGCGCCGAGCGGATCGTGCGCGCGAGCGACCTCGACTGGACGATCGTGCGTCCGCCGCGTCTGCTGAACGGGCCGCACACCGGCGAGATCGCCGCGCGCACCGACGGCAACGTCCGCGGGAGCTACAGCATCAACCGCGCCGACGTCGCCGATTACCTGCTCCGCGCGGCCGCGGACGACTCGCTCGTCCGCCAGACGGTCTCGATCGCCCACGGCTGACCTCCCGCGTTCAGTCCTCTCGATGCGGTTGTTGCGTGCGCAACGATCGCGTTCAGAGGACGAAACGCGGCAGTAAGGTCGCGAGGTGATCAGCCGTGCGGTGGTGCTCGCCCCGATCCTGCTCGCGCAAGCCGTCCGGGTGCGCCGTACGACGCCCAGGCTACCCGGTGCCGCGGGGCCGGTCAGCGGCCTGGTGGCGGGCGACGGCGACCCGGTGCGGCTCGCGGTGCTCGGCGAGTCCACTGTGGACGGGGTCGGTGCGGCCACGCACGCCGAGGCACTGACCGGACGGCTCGCGGAGGAACTCGCGCGGGACGGCCGCGCGGTCGCCTGGCAGGCACTCGGCCGGACCGGCGCCAACGCCCGCGTGGTGCGCGAGGACCTGCTGCCGCTGCTCGAACCCGCCGACCTCGTCGTGATCGCACTCGGCGTCAACGACACGATCGAACTGCATTCGGCCACGCGCTACCGGCGTGACCTGCTCGACCTGATCGTCGAACTGCGACGTCGCGTGGGACGGGTCCCGGTGGTGCTGGCCGGTGTGCCGCCCATGGGCCGGTTCCCCTCGCTGCCGCGTCCGCTGCGGGACGTCCTCGGCGCGCGGTCGGCCGTCCTCGACGCCGCGGCCGCCCGGCTGGCCCTGCTGCCCGGCGTCGTCCACGTCCCGATGCCTGCCGCGATGCTGGACCCCGCGACCTTCGCCGAGGACCGTTTCCACCCCGGTCCCGAGGGCTATCGGCGCTGGGCCGGGCAACTCGCGGACGTGAGCCGCCGGCTACTCAGCGACACCTTTTCGGACTGAAAGCGCTGATCAGGTCACTCGCATGCCACAGATTAAGAAATTTCCACGAAAAAGCTGGCTCTGCGTGTATCTGGTGGCAGCCTCGTTGCGTCCTATGGAGCAGTCGAGGAAATGAGGGACACCCGATGACGACCGAGACCAACACCGCGCCCGTCGACGACGAGGCCACGGCCACCGAAGACCTCGAAGAGACGACCCCGAAGCCGAAGCCGATCACGGCGCCGGTCCCGCCCCGTCCCGGCACCAGCCCCGACGGCAACTGGGACCCGCACAGCACCGACCCGCCGGTGAACTGAACCGACACAGACAGGTGATGTCCGGAGGCCGAGGGGGCCGCCGGGCATCACCTCCGGGTGCTCCTTCGGGGGAGGGGGACGCCCGGACGCGGGCCCGTTGGGGAGCGGGCCCGGGGGGAGGGAAAAAAGGACCGGCCGGTGCGCAGTCCACACCTACTCGCGCCGGCCGGTGCCTTTGTCCTCCGCCCACACCGAGGGGGACGACCGAAAACTCGACAAAAAAGTTAGTGACTTGATGTATCCCAGAGCCTCTTGCACGCTCCTTCTCCCCGAAGGGCCCGCGATACTGCCAGCGCCGACACGAAGACACGTCCGAAGTGGGGCAGATACGGTGACCGACGTGCAAACGACCGAGGTAGACCCGCCATGGGAAGGACTGACCGGTGCCGACCTGCATGCCGCCTGCATGCGTGCGGCGCGGGCCGGTGACCGCCAGGCGATGGACAGACTTGTGCACGAGCTGACCCCGCTCGTGTGGCATGTCGCGCGCGCGAACGGGCTCGATCGCCTGACCGCCGAGGACGTGGTCCAAACGGTGTGGCTGGCCCTGTTCAGCCAGCTCGAAAAACTTCGTGACCCCAAAGCGCTCGCCGCCTGGTTGATCACCACCACCAGGCGCGAGGCCCAGCATCCCTTCGGCCGCCGCGCTCAGCCCGTCCCGCTGACCGACGAGCTGGCCGAAAGCATGGAGAGCACCCATCCGGCCCCCGAAGAGGAAGCCGTCCGCGCCGACCGGGATCGCCGGGTCTGGCGCGCCTTCCTCCGCCTGCCGCACCGCTGTCAGCAGCTCCTTCGGCTGACCGTGCTCGCCGGGCGGGCCGAATACCAACTGGTCGCCGAAGCACTCCGTATGCCACGCGGAAGTGTCGGCCCGACCAGGGGCCGTTGCCTCGAATCGATGCGCGACCTGCTGGCCCACGAAGGGGGAAGCCGATGAACGACCTCGGGACGCCGGGGGAGATGACCTCCCCGGGCGATGAGGCCTTGCTCGCCGATATCGGACGTTTCATGGACGAACTGGACCCGCCACCGGGAGACCTGGTGCAGCGGGTTCAGTTCGCGCTCGCGCTCGAAAACCTCGACGTCGAGGTCGCCCGCTGGGAACGGATGGACGCCACCGCGGGCGTTCGCGGCAGCGACACCGGCACGATCACCTTCACCGTCAGCGACCTGACCGTGATGATCAACCTCACCAAGATCGGCAAGAAGCACCGGATCGACGGCTGGCTCGTGCCCGCCGGCGAGTACGGAGTGGAGGTTCGCGTCGCCGAGCACGGCACGAGTTCCACCACCGCCGACGAAGGAGGCCGGTTCGTGCTGGACAACGTCCCCCAGGGCACCACCCAGATCGTGATCCACCTCGGCGACGTGACCTGTCGCCGAACGGTCGTGACCCCCACAGTGGTGCTGTAACCGGACGGCTGTTCCGTTATGCGGCGTGGGTGTGCTCCCATAGTGCGTGTGCCCGCGCCGTCTCCTCCTGTCGTCGATCCCGTAGCCGAGGAAGCGGCCGACCTTCATCGCCAAGCGAGGGCCGCCGCCTCGGATCACGGGCTCAGCAGGCCGATCCGTCTGCTGCGGCGCGCGCTCACGCTGCTCGGCCCGGTGGACGCGGATCTGGTCGCCCGGCTGGAGATCCGGGTCCGGATCCTGATCAGCCTGGCGGCGGCCGAGGCGGAGTTCGTGTCCCAAGAGGACGGTCTCGCCCGGCTGGACGAGGCGGAACGCATCCGGCTGTTGCTGCCCGGTGGCGACGTGCGGCACGAACTGCGCTTCGTCGTCGGACTTCAGCGCGCCGTCGTCCTGATGCGAGCGGGGCGCCTGGAGGAGTCGCTCGCGCTCAACAACGCCTTCCTCCCCGGGTTGGCCGCCGAGGCGGGCAAGTACAGCGCGGTGCTCACCAGGTCCCTGGTGAACCGTGCGTGGCTGCATCTGGAGATGAGCAATCCGGACGCGGCGTACCGTGACCTCGTCGAGGCGTCGGACCTCGCGGTCGAGCACGGTCACCGGTTGCTGGAAGGGAAGATCCGGCACAACCTCGGTGATCACGCGCAGTTGCTCGGCGACATCCCGGAAGCGCTCCGGCACTACGAGCAGGCCGCCGCGATCTTCGTGACCGACGGGCCCGGTTCGCTGCCGCTCGTCCGGCTGGACCAGGCGAAAGCGTTGCTCACCGCCGGGCTCGCCGAAGAGGCGGCGCGGCACCTCGACGACGCCATTCCGGAACTTCGGCACAACGGCGCGGTGCATCTCGTCGCCGAAGCGGAGGTCGCCAGGGCCGGTGCCGCGATCCTGGAACGCGACTACGCGCTGGCGAAGAAGCTCGCGGCGTCGGCGCGGCGGAGTTTCCTGCGGCGCGGCAAGGGGCGCTGGGCGGAGATCGCCGAACTGACCAGGCTCCGCGCGGACGCGGTGAAGGTCTTGGCGGACAGGGAGAAGAAACCGCCCGCGAAACTGCCGGAGCGACTGGCCGAACTCGCCATCCGGTTGGCGGGCCTGGGTCTGCGCGACGAAGCGGGCGCGGCGCGGATGTTCGCGGTGCGGCTGCTGATCCGTCGCGGGGAGACGGCCGCCGCCCAAGCACTGCTGGCGCAGGTGCCGAAACCGCGGCAGACCACGCCGATCGACCACCGGATGCAGCTGCGGTTGTGCCGGGCCGAACTCGCGGTGGCGTCCCACCGGCCGCGTTCGGCGCTCGCGCAGGCACGGGCCGGGCTGGCGGAACTCGGGCAGATCCGCGACCGCATGGGCGGGCTCGACCTCGTCTGCGGGACGGCGGCGCACGGCGAAGAGCTGGGCAAACTCGCGCTGACGCTGGTGCTCAAGAAGGCGAGGCGCAGCGGCGCCGGGGCGAAGAGCCTGTTCGCGTGGCTGGAACGCACGCGCGCGCAGGTGTACCGCTACGAGCCGCTCCCGGTCATCGAAGATCCCGCGCTCGCCCGGCACATCAACGAAATGCGCCACGTGCAGGGGACGATCCAGGCGCGGCGGCTGTCCGGTGAACCGGTCGGACAGCTCGAGGAGCGCTACGACCGTTTGCAGCGGGAGGCGACGCGGCTCGGGTGGTACACCAGCCAGTGGGGTCGCCCGAGGCCCGTCTCGGCACCCGAAGAGGTGGTCGAGCGGCTCGGTGATCGCGTGCTGGTCAGCCTGATGGGGTATCGAGACACCTTGTACGCGGTGGTCGTCGACCGCGGCCGGTTCCGGCTCCTGAAGCTGGGGCCGCTGGGGGAGATCGTCGAGACCGCGCGGCAGTTGCACGCGGACCTCGACGCGCTGGCGCCGGACAACCTGCCCGCGCCGCTGGTCGAGGTCGTCACCGGTTCCGCGCGGCGCCGGGCGGACAAACTGGACCGGCTGATCTCCGCGTCGCTGGCGAAGACGCTGGAGAACCGTGAGCTGATCATCGTGCCGATCGGTTCGCTGTACGCGTTGCCTTGGGGCGCTTTGCCTTCGCTGCACGGACATCCGGTGTCGATCGCGCCGTCGGCGACCGCCTGGGTGACCGCGTCCGGGCGGCGGAACTCCGGCCCGGTGCTGCTCGCCGGCGGGCCGGGGGTGCCGGGTTCGGTCGGTGAGGTGCGGAACCTGCGGGCCGTGTACCCGCACGCCCGGCTGGTCGACGGGAAGGACGCGACCAGCGACACCGTCCTGTCCGCTTTGGACGGTTCCGGCATGGCGCACCTGGTCGCGCACGGCGCGCACGAACCGGCGAACGCGTTGTTCTCGCGGCTGGAACTGGTCGACGGCCCGTTGTACGCGCACGAAACCGCCCGGCTCGCGAAACCGCCGGAACGGGTGGTGCTGGCCGCGTGCGAACTCGCGATGAGTCACATCCGGCCCGGCGAGGAGGCGCTCGGTTTCGCCGGGACGTTGCTCGCCAGTGGTTCGCGGACGGTCATCGGCGCGATCGCGCGGGTCGGCGACAAGGCGGCCGCGGCCGCGATGACCGATCTGCACCGGCGGCTGGCGCTGGGGACCGCGCCCGCTCTGGCGCTCGCGGAAGCGACCGCCGCCGATCCGCTGCGGCGCCCTTTCCTGTGCCTGGGCGCGGGCTGACGTTCTCTCGCTTATGGGGCGAAAGCGTCCTTCACCGCGTCTCATGCGGCGAAAGCTCCCTTCGCCGCGTCCAATGTGGCTATGGCGTCCTTCGCCTACCCACAGGAGTTGTCCACAACCATCGTCGTCTGTGGACAACTCCGCCGAGCGCCCGTTCCCGTCGCCCTCCGCCGGTAGACTGGACTCGGGGTCGCCCCCCTTGGGAAGGGCGGGGGGTGGGGTCAGGCGCGTTCGGCGTGTTTCACCAGGCGGGTGGCCAGGATCGAGATCACGGCGCGCAGGGCCGTGCGGATGCCGGCGCCGGTCCCGGGCAGCGGTTCGGTGAACCGGCCGGTCCACCGGAGATCCGTGCCGCCGGAAGCGTTCGGCGTGAACGAGACTTCGGCGCGATAGTCCTTCAGCAGCGCGAGCCCCGCGAAGCCGTAGACGTGCTTTCGGTCCTGTTCGTACTCCAGCGTCTCTTCGTGGAGATATACCGGCCACAGGCCGACGGCCCGCACCGCGCCGACGCCGTCCGCGCCCGGTTCCCGCGCCCAGCGCGAGTGGAACACCACCGGCTTCGCCCATTCCGACCACCGGGAACCGTCGGCCTCCAGCGCGAACAGCGAAGCGGGCGAGGCGCTGCTCGTCCGGTTGACCTCGAAGGAGTACGTCTTGCCCATGTGGCGACGATAACCGCTCCGAGCGCCACGGATAAGTAAAGATAGGGACGTGAGCACGCCGCGCCGCGAGATCGCCGCACCACATTGGCTGGTGCAGCTGCTCCGCAGCACACCCGTTCCCATTCCGTGGAACATGGTCGCCCGCGCCGTCCTCGCCCTCGCCGTCCCACTCGCCGTCGGCTACGCATTGGGCGACATCGGAGTCGGCGCGCTCGTCTCCACCGGCGCCCTGCCGACCGTCCTTTCCGAATCCGCCGGCCCGTACCGCTACCGCGCCCGGCGGCTCGGCGGCGCCACCGCGGCGGCGGGTCTCGGCTACTTCGCCGGACTGATCACCGGCGGCATCCCCGCCGCGTCCATCCCGGTCGTCGTCGGAGTCGCGGCGGTGTCCGCGCTGATCAGCGCGGCGGGCAGCAACGCGTCGGTCGCCGGACTGCAGATGTTCGTCTTCTGCGTGCTCGGCACCGGCCAGCACGTCACCGGCCTGCGCGTCGAAGTCCTCCTCGGCTACTTCTGCGTCGGCGCCGCCTGGAGCCTGCTGATCGCGCTCGCCACCTGGACCTTCCGCGCCACCAGCCCCGAACGCGGCGCCGTCGCACACGTCTACGTCGAGCTCGCCGCGATGCTCTCCGCGACCGACGAGGCCACCTCCCGCGTCGCGCGGCACCAGCTCACGACCGCGATGAACACCGCGTACGACCGGCTGCTCACCGCCCGCTCCTGGCTGTCCGGCCGCGACGCCACCTACCGCCAGCTGCTCAACCTGCTCTCGGCCAGCACCCCCGCCGTCGAGGCATCGGTCGCGATGGTCAACGCCGGCCGCCACGCCCCGGACGACGTGATCGACCACTTCATCGCGACCTCGGCCGCCGTCCTCGCGAACCAGGAACTCCCGGAGCCGCCCGAAGCGCCCGAAGACGCCGACCCGGTCCTCGCCGCCCTCTACGCCGGGCTCGCCCGGATAGGCAAGGGCGACAACCGGAAGCGGCGCGAGGTCCAGCCGTGGCACAAACGCCTTCGCGGCTGGGCGGGTTCGCTCGTTTCCGGCCCGCTCACCTGGTTCGCCGCGCTCCGCCTCACGTTGTGCGTCGCGATCGCCGAAGTCGTCGCGCTGCTCGTCCCGTTCGAACGGTCCTACTGGATCACGCTCACCGTCGGCATCGTCCTCAAACCGGACTTCGGCTCGGTCTTCGGCCGCGCCGTGCTGCGCGGCATCGGCACGGTGATCGGCGTGGGCATCGGCGCGGCCGTACTCGCCGCGGGCGGCGAAGGCTGGCTGCTGGTCCTGCTGATCGCCGTCTTCGCGGGCGGCGTCGCGGTCGGCAAGGTCCGCAACTACGGCATCCTCAGCGCCTTCGTGACGCCGCTGATCATCCTGCAGATGGATCTCGCCAGCACCGGAAGCTGGAACATCGTGCTCGCGAGGCTCGTCGACACCGTGCTCGGCTGCGCGATCGTCCTGATCTTCGGCTACCTGCTCTGGCCGGGAAGCCGTCGGCCGCAGGTCGGCGGACGGCTCGCCGACAGCCTCGACAGCCTGGTGAAGTACGTCGACAAAGGACTCGTGCTGGCGCCGTCCGGCGAGGCCCGGCTGGAACGCTCACGCGCCCGCCGCCGCGCCTACCGCGCACTGGCCGACCTGCGGACCGCGTTCCAGCAGGTCGTCGTCGAACCCTCCGCCGCCGGACGGCAGGCCGTCGCCTGGTGGCCGGTGATCGCCGGGCTCGAACGCGTCGCCGACGCCGTCACCGAGGTCGGCGTCACCCTCGGACGCGGCGCCCCTGCCCCCGACGAAGCCGATGTCGCGCTCCTGACGGCGGCCCTCACCGAACTCGCGGCCGCCGTCCGCGAGGAACGGGATCCGGCGGAGATGCCGATGCCCGACAACGAACGGCTGTCCGGCGTCGTCGACCAGATCGGCGCCGCCTTCGACGCCGTGCGCGGTCCCGACCTCGTCGAACGCGCGCCGTTGCGGCTGGTCCGGCGCTTCCTGCCGTATCACCGCCGCGCCTGAGGCATCCTGGTCCGGACGGACCGGCTTCCTGGGGGCTCGATGAAGGACTGGATACCGCTGATCCAAAGCCTGATCTGGCCGGTGCTCATCGTGGGCTTGGTGATCAAGTTCCGGTCGTCGCTCCATCGGCTCGCCGACACGATCACGAGCCGGGTGAGCCAGGGCGCTTCTTTCGAGGCCGGTGCCTCGGGGGTCAGGCTCGGACGAACCACGGCCGGACACGACCAGCGTCAACACGATCCACCTCGCCCACACGGCACGACGCGAGAAGCAACTGGACCGGGACAACTACCAGTACCACGGCATCCACGCCTTCCTCGTGGGAGACGACGACCGCGATCTCGACCGCGTCACCAAGGTCGCCTACCACCTCCACCCGACCTTCTACGAGCCGAACCGGATCGTCACGGACCGGAAGACGGACTTCGCGTTGAGGACCGCGGGCTGGGGGATGTTCAACCTCACGGCCGACGTCCACCTCGAAGGCCGGGCGACGCCGCTGCGGCTCGAGCGGTACATCAACTTCTGACCACCCACCCGGACGGGGGATGGGTGAGCATCATCTCGAACTAATGTTCGAGTTTTCACGCATAATCGACGCATGCTCGACACTGGTGACACGCTGCCGCCGGGGCCGCGTCACCTGCACATGGTCCGGCCCAACCAGCCCGTTTGGGTCGATCTCACGCTGGTGTACCCCGTCGGCGCGGTGAAGACCCGCCTGCCCGACGGCCTGGATCTCACCGCCACCGTCCCCGGGCTGCTGGGGATGTGGCGGGCGACGACGACGGGGCACTGGGTCGGCTGGGTCACCTTCCAGCTCGGCCCGGTGGGCCGGGGCGGCACGACGCATTCGCAGTGGGTGCTGGCCGAGGCGCTGCGGCCACGCGAGCACCGGAACACGTGGTCGGGCAGCTTCCCCTCCGAGCGGAGGCGTTGATCGTCCCGGCTCGTGGACGGTATTGACCGCATGCCAGAACACGCCCACGATGGCCACGTGTCCGCCATCCTGGAGTCCTCGCCGATCCGTTCGGTGGGTGAAGGTGCCGTCGCGCTCTTCCTGCGCCGTGGACGTTTGGGCTCTCCGCCCGCGTAGCTCCTCATCTCGCCAAGTCGTCCGACGGTGAATCCAGGGAGCCTCCATGTCCATCGAACTGCCCGACCGTGTCGGTCTCCGCCCCGCGACCGTCCCCGACGGCGGGATCTTCGAAGGGCCGCGTCTGCTGCGGCGTTTGCCGGAAGGCGTAGAGGAGCGTCCGTACGAGCTTTTCTCGCTACGCCCGTTGGGAAGGGTGATCGGCGCCGAGATCGGCGGCGTCGACCTCGCCCGTCCGCTGACATCCGAGCTCCACGCCGAGCTGAACCGCGCGCTGCTGGAGTGGAAGGTGCTGTTCTTCCGCGATCAGGACATCACTTCGGCGCATCAGCGCGCGTTCGCCGCCAACTGGGGCGAACTGGAGACGAACCCGTTCATCCCTCAGGGCGAGACCGAGGACACCACGCGGTTCGCCCGGTCCGCGACCATGCCGGCGTTCGAGAACATCTGGCACGTGGACGTCACGTTCCGGCCCGCGCCGGCGCTCGGTTCGGTCCTGCGGCTGATCGAGGTCCCGCCGGTGGGCGGCGACACGATGTGGGCCGACATGGCCGCCGCCTACGACAACCTGCCCGAAGACGTCCGCGAACGCGTCGACGGGTTGACCGCGGTGCACGACTTCATCCCCGGCTTCGACCGTTTCTCCGACCCGGAACTCCTGCTGCGCCACCAAGACGCGTTCCCGCCGGTCGAGCATCCGGTCGTCCGCACGCATCCGGAAACGGGACGCCGCACCCTCTTCGTGAACCAGGCCTTCACGACGCACATCGTCGGCATCGACCGCGACGAGAGCGACAGGCTCCTGCGGTACCTGTTCAGCCGGGCGCACATCCCGGAGTTCCAGGTGCGCTTCGCCTGGCGGCCGGGTTCGGTGGCCTTCTGGGACAACCGCGCCACGCAGCATTACGCCGTCAACGACTACCACCCGTACGCGCGGGTGGCCGAACGCGTCGCCATCGCGGGCGACCGGCCGTTCCGAGCGTCCCCATGACGGGTGATCGTCGAGGCGTGTTCACTCGTACCTGTGTGACGATGTGGCCATGGGCATCAACTTCGATGAATTGAAGAACAAGGCCACCGACGCTCTCCGCGAGCACAACGACAAGATCGAGGGCGGCCTGGACAAGGCGGCCGACTTCGCCAAGTCGAAGTTCTCCGGTCACGACTCCCAGATCGACTCGGGTGTCGAGAAGGCGAAGGGGTTCATCAACAAGTTCGACGACACCCCCGACAACCCCCAGCCCCAGAACCCGCCGCAGGGCCAGTAACCCCCCCACCTCCCGCATTTCGTCCTCTGAATGCGGTACTTGCACACGCAAGGACCGCATTCAGAGGACGAAACGCGTCAGGAGACCTCGCCGATCGCGATGTCGCCTTCGATGGCCGTGATCCGGCCGCCGCGCTCGCCGAGCGCGATCAGGCCGTCGCGCGCGTCCGGGGCGGTCAGGCTGACCCGCACCCCAGCGCGTTCCGCGTCCTTACTGGCCGCAAACGCTTGCGCGCCCTCGTGGCCCGCGTTGACCGTCACCGCGAGACCGCCCGTCGACGCCAGCGAACCCCGCGCCGCGCCCAGCCGCCCGAGCGCCTCGTCGACGATCGGCAGCAGCGCGTCCCGGTTGCCTTCGGTCATCGCCCGCACCAGCGCCGGGCTCGACCCGGCCACCCGCGTGCCGTCCGTATAGGACCCGGCGGCCAGCGACATCGCCAGCGGCCCGCCCTGCGCGCCGATCGTGGCCAGGATGGCCGCGAAGATATGCGGCAGATGCGAGATCCGCGCGACCGTCTCGTCGTGCGAGTCCGCGGGCAGCGGCACGACGTGCGCGCCGACGTCCAGTACGAGCTGGGCGACCTCCGCCCACGCCGTCAGATCGGTGTCGTGCTCGACGCCCAGCACCCACGCCGCGCCGCCGAACAACGCCGGATTGCTCGCCTTCCAGCCCGAGTTCGCCGTCCCGGCCATCGGATGCCCGCCGACGAACTTCGCGTACGGCGCGCGGCGCCGCACCGAGTCGAGCACCGGCCCCTTCACGCTGGTCACGTCGGTGAGCACGCAATGCCCGGCGACCCGCGAAACGGTACGGAGCACCTCTTCGACCGCGGGCAGCGGCACCGCGAGCACGATCATCGCGTCCCGCTCCGCCGCCTTGCTCAGCGCCGCTTCGACCTGTGTGGTGACGTCGAAACCCGCTCTGCTGGCGGCGTCCGCGTCAGCTTCGGAGGTCGTCGCCCCGAACGTGGTGCGGCCGATCGAATGCGCCGCGCGCAGCAGCGAACCACCGATCAACCCGAGCCCGATCACGCATACGTCCCGCACAAGGCTCATCCTGCCATCTACTAGGCCACTCGTCAGAGAACGGCGGCCAGGCGGGTTCCCTGATCGATGGCCCGTTTGGCGTCCAGCTCGGCCGCGACGTCGGCGCCGCCGATCAGGTGCACCGGAAGTCCGGCCGCCCGCAGGTCGTCGACGAGGTCGCGCACCGGCTCCTGTCCCGCACAGACGACGACGGTGTCGACGTCGAGCACGCGCGGCTTGTCACCGACGGTGATGTGCAGGCCGTCGTCGTCGATCCGCTCGTAGGCGACCCCGGTGAGCTGCTCGACGCGCTTGGCCTTCAGCGCGGCACGGTGCACCCAGCCGCTGGTCTTGCCCAGCCCCGCGCCGATCCCGGACTTCTTGCGCTGCAGCAAGAAGACCTGCCGCGGTGACGGCTCGACCTTCCGCTCGGTCAGCCCGCCCGCGGCCCGCTCGGGATCGGTGACGCCCCATTCGGCCATCCACGCGTCCAGATCGAGGGCGGGGGAGGTGGTGTGCGTCAGGAACTCGCTGACGTCCACGCCGATCCCGCCCGCGCCGATCACGGCGACCTTGCCGCCCACCGGTTTCCCGTGCCGGACGACGTCCACATAGGACAGAACCTTGGGATGGTCGATACCGGGGAGCGACGGCACCCGCGGTGTCACGCCGGTGGCCAGCACGACCTCGTCGAACCCCGCGTCGACCAGATCGGCGGCGGCCACGCGGGTGCCGAGGCGCACCTTGACGCCGGTGACCTCCAGCCGCCGCGTGTAGTACCGGATGGTCTCCGCGAACTCCTCCTTGCCCGGGATCTTGCGCGCGATCCCGAACTGGCCGCCGATCTCGTCGTCGGCTTCGAAGAGTTCGACCGCGTGCCCGCGTTCGGCGAGGCCGGTCGCGGCCGCGAGCCCGGCGGGACCCGCGCCGACGACGGCGACGCGTTTGGTCTTCCGCGTCGGCGACAACGTCAGCGTCGTCTCGTGGCCCGCGCGCGGATTCACCATGCAGGACACCAGTTTCCGCTTGAAGGCGTGGTCGAGGCAGGCCTGGTTGCACGCGATGCAGGTGTTGATCTCGTCCTCGCGCCCGGTCTCGGCCTTCCGGATCCACTCCGGGTCGGCGAGGAACGGCCGCGCCATCGACACCAGGTCGGCGTCGCCGCCGGCCAGCGCCTCCTCGGCGACCTCGGGCATGTTGATCCGGTTCGACGTGACCACCGGGATCCCGACGTGCGGCTTGAGTTTCCCGGTCACCCAGGTGAAGGCCGCACGCGGCACGGACGTCACGATCGTCGGCACTCGAGCCTCGTGCCAGCCGATGCCGGTGTTGATGATCGTCGCGCCCGCCTCTTCGACCTCCTTGGCCAGCGCGACGACGTCTTCCCAGCTTTGCCCGCCCTCGACGAGGTCCAACATGGACAGCCGGTAGATGATGATGAAGTCCTCGCCGACCGCTTCCCGCGTGCGGCGCACGATTTCGACGGCGACCCGCCGCCGGTTTTCCGCGCTGCCACCCCATTTGTCGGTGCGTTTGTTGGTCCGCTCGGCGAGGAACTGATTGATGAAGTAGCCCTCGGAGCCCATGATCTCGACGCCGTCGTAGCCCGCTTCCTTCGCCAGGAAGGCACAATCGGCGAAAGCGCGGATCTGGCGCAGCACGCCGTATCCGGAAAGGGCCCGTGGTTTGAAGGGATTGATCGGCGCCTTGATACCCGACGCGGAAACGCTCAGCGGGTGATAGGAATACCGGCCGGCGTGCAGGATCTGCAGCGCGATCTTTCCGCCCGCCTCATGCACCGGATCGGTGAGTTGCTTGTGCACCTTGGCTTCCGCGCGCGTCGAGAGCTTCGACGCCAGCGGCAGGAGCCAGCCGGTCCGGTTCGGCGCGAAACCGCCGGTGACGATCAGCCCTACGCCGCCTCGGGCACGTTCGGCGTAATACTCGGCCAGTTGCGGGAAATGCGCTTCCTTGTCTTCGAGGCCGGTGTGCATCGAACCCATGATCACCCTGTTGCGCAGGGTGGTGAAGCCGAGGTCGAGAGGGGACAGCAGGTTCGGGTACGGGCTCATCGCTGGTCCTTACGCATCGTGGTGGAATGCCCGGAGGACTTCTTCGAGCCACTCGACGTGGCCCTGTTCGGTTCGGATTCCTCCGCGCAGCACGAGGAACTGGTGCAACGACTGTCCACTGAGGACGTTGGGGTCGGGGAAGTCGCGCTTCTCGATCAGCAGGTACGCGTCGAGCTGTGCCGCGTGCGCGTCGCGATGCCGGGTGACCTCGGCGGCGACGGCGGCCGGATCGCCGAGCGCCGCGCCGCGGATCTTCACGGCGAGCTCCCTGGCGGTGGCCGACGGATCGGGTTCGGCGAGCCAGCGGGCCAGTTCGGCCCGCCCCGCGTCGCCGACGGTGTACACCTTCTTGTCGGGTTTCCCGGACTGCGCGACCTGGTCGACGGTGATCCAGCCCGCGTCCTCCATCCGCTTGAGGACGCGGTAGATCTGCTGGTGGGTGGCGCTCCACCACAGTCCGATGGACTTCTCGAAGCGGCGCGTCAGCTCGTAGCCCGAGCCGGATCGCTCGGACAGCGAGACCAGGATCGCGTGCTCCAGTGCCATGCACCTAGTTTCATATGCACCTAGTTGCACTGCAAGGCGACGCACGTCACAAGCGCGTGAAGGCCCCCTTCCCTCGGCTGAGCCGAGGGAAGGGGGCCTTCACGGGAAAAAGCTACGGCTTGCGGGCGATCCCGCCGATGACGCGGGACTCCGACGGCGAAGCGGCGAAGATCGTCTTCTCGTCCGGGTGCCACGCCGGCGCGTAGACCAGGCCCGGCTCCAGCAGCGGCCAGCCGCCGAAGAAACGCCGGAACTCGTCCATGGTGCGCAGGAAACCGGGGTTCGTCGTGGTCTCGTAGTACTCGAGGATGTCCAGCAGCGCCTGCCGTTCCTCGTCGTTGGCCGGGTTCTCGTTCGTCATCTGCGAGAGCACCAGCAGCGAACCCGGCGCGAGCCGGTCGCGGTAGAAGTCCAGCAGCCCGTCCGGGTCCTGTTCGTCCTTGATGAAGTGCATGACCGCGTTGACCACCAGCGCGATCGGTTCGCGGACGTCGATGATGCCGGAGTCCATCACCCGGTTCCAGAGGTCCTCGGGATCGAACAGATCCGCCGCGATCGCGTGGTGGCGGTCCGGATCGGCGGTGTCGGCGAGCAGCAGCGTCGAATGCGCGAGCGCGATCGGCTCGTTGTCGATGTAGAGGACGTGCGTGTCCTCCTGCGGTCGCGCCTCGTCGGCGACCTCGTGCACGTTGCCCGCGGTCGGCAGCCCGGAGCCTATGTCGACGAACTGTTTGATGCCCAGTTCCGCGCAGTGCCGCACGGCCCGGCCGAGGAACTGCCTGCTGGTCTTGCAGTAGTCGCCCATGAGCGGCAGGCGCTCGCGCACCTTCTCGGCGAAGTTGCGGTCGATGGCGTAGTGCGTGTCGCCGCCGATGAAGTAGTCGTAGACGCGGGCCGCGGACGGCCGGTCCAAGCTGTTCTCGACGGCCTTGAGCGCCGCGTCGTGATCGATCATCGTCATCCCTTTGTCCGCGCCGGAAATCCCATGCTAACCGGCCGGGACGTAGGCCTCGCGGTAGGCGTTCACGGATTCGGTCAAGCGATCGAGCTCCGCGCGGGTGCGGGCGAGACCGGCCGCGTCGAGCCCCATCGCGTCACCGATGATCTTCGGGATCCCGCTCGCGCGTTCCCTGAGCGCGGCGCCTTTCCCGGTCAGGCTGATGCGCACGGACCGCTCGTCGTCGGCTTGCCGGACGCGCTGGACCAGTCCGGACTTCTCCAGCCGCTTGAGCAGCGGGGACAGCGTGCCGGAGTCGAGGTTCAGCACGGTGCCGAGCTCCTTGACCAGCCGCTCGTCCTCCTCCCAGAGCGCGAGCATCACCAGATACTGGGGATAGGTCAGGCCCAGTTCGTCGAGCACCACGCGGTAAAGCGCGGTGACGGCCCGCGATGCCGCGTAGAGCCCGAAGCACAGCTGATCGTCCAGGCACAGCGACCCGGTGTTGTCCGTGGGCATCGGTCCTCCTTCTCCCCATGGTGCGCCGATCATGCCGCACCTCGCCATGGGAGTGGGGTAAATCTCCTTGGGTGCATTTTAGTTGTGCACAACTGAGTTGCGAGCTACCTTTACTGCGTCGACGTCGGAACCCAGGAGGCAGAAATGACCGCCAACCCGCACAACCTGGCCCTCGAACCGGCCGCGCAGGCCTTCGTCGAGGCCACCGCCACGCCGCCGTTCCTCTTCCAGCTGCCGCCGGAGGAAGGACGCAAGGCCGTCGACGAGGTCCAGGGCGGCGACGTCGAACTGCCCGCCGCGGACGTCGAGACCACGCACGTGGACGGCGTCGAGGTCCGCATCGTGCGGCCGCGGGGCGCGACCGGGCCGCTGCCCGTGATCGTCTACATCCACGGCGCCGGCTGGGTCTTCGGGAACTTCCACACCCACGAGCGTCTGGTCCGCGAGCTCGCCGTCGGCGCGGGAGCGGCCGTCGTCTTCCCCGAATACGACCGCTCGCCGGAGGCGCGCTACCCGGTCGCCATCGAGCAGAACTACGCCGTGGCGAAGTGGGTCGCCGAGCACGGCGCCGAAAACGGACTCGACGGCACGAAGATCGCGATCGCCGGGGACTCCGTCGGCGGGAACATGACCGCGGCGCTCACCTTGCTCGCCAAGCAGCGCGGCGACGTCACCTTCCGCCAGCAGGTGCTCTTCTACCCGGTCACCGACGCCAGCTTCGAGACCGAGTCCTACCGGCGGTTCGCCGAGGGCTACTTCCTCGCGCTCGACGGCATGAAGTGGTTCTGGGACCAGTACACGACCGACCCGGCGCAGCGCGCGGAAATCACCGCGTCGCCGCTGCGGGCGAGCCTCGACGAGCTGGCCGGTCTCCCGCCCGCGCTGGTGATCACGGCCGAGGCCGACGTCCTGCGCGACGAAGGCGAGGCGTACGCCGCGAAGCTGCGTCAGGCCGGTGTGCCGGTGACGGCCGTGCGATACCAGGGCATCGTCCACGACTTCGTCATGCTCAACACGTTGCGCGAAACGCACGCCGCGGAGGCCGCGACAAAGCAGGCGATCGGCGTGCTGCGTACCGCTCTCGCAGGCTGAGTAGTCCGGAACCCGGTTTGTCCAGGGTGACACGCGTCACCCTGGACAACACTTCCCGGTGGTCGCACGTCTCTTGATCCAGATGTGGGAAGTGCGGTGCGGGGGCGTGCCGCGGCCGGAGAGGGACACGATCGCCATGGGACTGGGACTGAGTGCCATCCGGCTCGATTCGACACTGAACCTCGTCATCGTCCTGGTGCTGACGCTGCTCGCGATCATCGCCGTCCCGTTCCTCTGGGAACGCTGGCGCCGCAAGGTTCTCGGCCGCAGCGGCACGATCCTCGTCGCGGTCGTGCTGGTGGTGGTCAGCACCGGGATGGGCGGGAACATGATCGGCGGGTTCTTCCCGACGGTCGGCGCCCTGTTCGGCACCGGCGTGTACTCCGGCGAGAGTGTCGACGCCGTCGCCGGGCAGAACGGTTCGGATCTCGACAAACTGCGTGACGCCGGGGCGATGCGGGCCAAGGAGGGCAAGGGTTCCGTCGTGCACATGACGGTGACCGGCAAGCGCACCGGCCTCACCCGCGACGTCTCGGTGTACTTCCCGCCCCAGTACTACGATCCCGCGTTCCGGTCGCTCAAATTCCCGGTCATCGAATGGATCCCGAACTACCCGTCCGGGCCCGAAGTGGTCACCGGTCCCTACGAACTGCCCGCCAAACTCGACGCGGCCATCGCGAAGCACGTGCTCCCGCCGACCCTGGTGATCATCCCGGACCCGACCGGGAAACCGAAGGTCGGCCACGACACCGAATGCATCGACGAGGTCAACGGGACCGCCAACGACACCTATCTGACCGCCGACATCCGCGACTGGGCGGTCGAGAAACTCGGCGCCAACCCGCAGCGCAAGGCGTGGACGATGGCGGGCTGGTCGTCGGGCGGATACTGCGCGATGAACCTGGTGACGCGGCATCCGCAGTGGTACGGCCAGGCGGCGAGCGTCAGCGGGTACTACAAGGCTTCGGTGGACGCGGAGACGGAGAACCTGTTCAAGGGCAGGCAGGACATCGTCGACGCGAACACGGTCACGGTGAACCTGCAGAAGCATCCGTCGCCGGTCGACATCCTCGCGATCGCGGGGGACAAGGAAAGCTTCGAGAGCTTCTCGATCGACCAGATCCAGGCGGCCGTCCGCGCGCCCGCGACGCTCTCGTCGTGGCGGATCCCGGACGCCGGGCACAACATGAACACCTTCAAGGCGCAGGTTCCCGACGTGCTGGCGTGGATCGGCGCGCGGATCGTGCCGCCGTGCGCGCCGCAGGACAAGAAGATCATCACCAACGGCGGCGTCACGCCATGGCCGCTGCCGAACACCGGCGCCAAGGGCGCGCTAGTGGACGTCGTCGAGTGACTTGGCTCGATAGGCCTTGGGGTACAAGCGGATCCGGTCTGGAACCCGTTTCCCGGCCGCCCGCGTGATCGCTCCGAGGCGCCGGAGACGGCGTTCGTCGGTATCTGTCCACTTGAGACTCAAGCGCTCGCGAAGAGCCGGTGGCAGCAAGCCGATCGCGCACAGGGTCAGCACGTTCCCGCCCGCCGGCCGCACGGGGCGCCACAGGGCTTCCGGCAAGAACCACCACGGGGGCGGTGGTGTGTCGCGCATGGTGATCGAGCGGAGCAGTTCCCGGACCGTGTGGTTGTCTTCGAGCCGGTTCGCGACGACGTCGTCGAAGTAGGTCTCGAATCCTTCGAGGTCCTCCGGCATGTGGTGCTCACGGAGGCCGAGCAGCAGGCCGACGCGTCGCCATTCCGCGTAGAACCGGCGCTTTTCCTTGTCTGACAAGGGATGGACGAAGACCTCGTGCATGCGGACGGTCGTCCAGAACGTCGAGCCGTGCACCCACCAGTACGCCTCGGGGTTCAGCGCGTGGTAGCGCTCGCCGTGATGGTCGACGCCCTTGATCGCCTTGTGCATCTCGCGGAGCCGCTCGGCCTCCGCGACCGCCTCCCGGCCGCCGAAAACCTGGCTCAGCAAGGAATCGATGGTCCGGTCGAGACGGCCCCACGGGTCTTCGGTGTAGTTCGAATGGTCGTGGACGCCGGCGCCGACCACCGGATGCGCGACCTGCAAGAGCAACGCCGTCCCCGCGCCTAGCAGCAGTCTCCGGTCGCCGACCACTTGCCAGGCAACGGAATCCGGGCCGAGCGGGGTCACGGTGGGCAGGCGGGCTTCGGTGCTCATGACGACCTCCCGAGAGAGCGGCGTGACGCCACTGTCCCACCTTGTTTACACCTCGTCAATAGCGGGGAGCAGTGCCTTGACCACCTCCGTCACCTGTCGGCCCGCACCGGCGTAGGTGGTCGACAACGGCTGCGAGGTCAGGACGACGACGATGTAGCGGTCGTCTTCGCCGACCACGCCCGAGCTGTGCAGGATCCGCGAGCCGCGGCAGCACGCCCAGCCCTGTTTGATCGACCAGGGAAGGGAACCGACGGCGTCCGGGATGCCGAAGTACTGCCGGATCCCGTCCGAGCCGTTCTCCGTCGCGCCGCTCAACGCCCGCATGATCGTCGTGCGCGGCCCGGCCCCCGCCTTGTCCAGCAGGTAGCGGTAGATCTTCACGACGTCCGCGGCGGTGATCCGGGTGTCGCCCCAGCGGCCGGGATCCTCGGGCGGACGCGTACCGCCGAGGCCGATCTTGGTCGCCCAGCGGGTCACGATCGTGGGGCCGCCGAGGGCCGTCCACAGCCTGCTGGCGATGTCGTCGTCGCTGACCGACAGCATCCGCTGGACGGTGCTCGGCGGTGTGCCGGCTTGAAGCGCTTCCAACGCGATGAGGAGCTTCACGACCGACGCCGAGGTGTAGGACCGTTCCGACCTGAGCGAAACGGTGCTCTTCTTGGCCGTGCGGTCGTAGACGACGACGCTCACCTGCCCGCCGGGGACGAGGTCCGCGAGGGCTTGGCTGTCGACGGATTTCGGTGGCGGACCCGGCGCCGCCGAGGACGAGGGCGTCGGGGACACGACCGGATCCTCCGGTTCGACCTCGACTTCGACGGACGGCGCAGGGGTGCTCGGCACCGCCTCCGCGACCGCCACCGGACCGGGACGCGACGTCGGGATCAGGACCATCGCGAGGATGGCGCCCAGGCACAGCCCCACCAGGAGGAAGACTCCGCTCACCTTGCCCACATGACCTGTTGACCGCGTCACCCGTTCGTGTTCACGGGTAGCCCGTTCGGACGATGCTGTTTGTCCGGAAGGGCAGCGGGGTATCCGGGGTCCAGCGTGAATTCAGGTCGCCAACTCTGGGAGGCGGAGCAATGGCACGTGCACAACGCGCTCGTATCCGGACGGCGGGGCTCCAGCCCGCTCAGGTTCTCGCCGGGCTGTCGAGCCTGGCCTTCCTGGTGTTCGGGATCGTGGGCTTCACCAGGACGGGATTCGCCGATTTCGCCGGGCGCAGCGACGCGACCGTGCTCGGCTTCTCGGTGAATCCCCTGTACAACCTCGGTTTCGTCCTGCTGGGCGCGATCGGGCTGCTGCTGACCTTCGGGTCGGGGCGGTCCCGGGTCTTCGGTTTCCTGACGTTCGTCGCCTTCGGGGTGCTGTTCGTCTGGGGCCTCATGATCACGGGGACCGTTTCGACGAACCCGGTCTCACAGGCCGGTAACCCGTTCAACCTGAACGGGCCGGACAACTGGCTGCACCTCGGCCTCGCCGCGCTCGGGCTGGTGATCGCGTTCCTGCCCGCGCGGCACAAGGTACTGCTGCCGGAGGACGAAGAGGAGACCGTGGTCGCGGACCGGGCGGACAGCGCCACGGCCGTCGAACCCCTTCCGGACGATTCGCGACGGCCGAAGCACGGAAAAGGCCCGACCGTCGCTCGGGAAGAGCGACCGCCGGGCCTGGCCCACTAGCGCTCAGTAGCCGGAATCCTGGGCGGGAGCGTCTTCCTCCTTCTTGGGGGCGGCGTTCCCGCTCTGCGCTGCCTTGTCCTTCACCGGCGCGGTGCTCTTGCAGCCGGCGGGCTCGATGACGAACCAGGTGCCGCCGACGCCGTGACCATTGGCCTCGCCCGCGTTGGCGTCCTTGGCGTAGCGGTAGACGGCCCATCCGCCGACGGTGACCTGCATGGTGCCGTCCGCGCGCTTCACCTTGCCGAGCAGCTTCTGGTCGATGCCTTCGAGCTGGACGTCGCCCTCGGCGAGCACCGGCGGCCAGGCCTTCGCGCAGTCACCGTTGCAGGTCGGCTGCTTGTTCTTCTTGTCCTTGGTGAACATGTACAGCGTGAAGCCGTCTTGGTCCACAATGGCCGGTCCGATGCCGTCGACGTTGCTCGCGACGAGCTTCGTGTCGCCGCCCTTTTGCTCGGCCGGAGCCTCCTTCGCCGCCTGGCCGGCCTTGCCGCCCTTGGCGTTCGCGGCGTACCAAGTGCTGCCGACGCCCTGCCCCTTCGCTTCGCCGGCCTTGGCGTCCTTGGCGTAGCGGTAAAGCGCCCAGCCGCCGACGGTGACCTGCTTGCGCCCATCGGCACGGGTCACTTCGCCGACCAGGGCCTGATCCACGCCTTCGATCTGGACTTCGCCTTCGGCCAGCACCGGCGGCCAGGCCTTCGCGCAGTCACCGTCGCAATTGGACTTCGGCGGCTTCGCGCTGTCCTTGTCGAAGCGGTACAAGGTGAAACCGTCCTTGTCGACGAGGACCTGGCCGAGATTCCCGGCTTCGGCCACGGCCACCTTGGTCTCACCCTTGGCCGCGGGGGCGTTCCCGCCCGCCCCGGCCACCGCCGCGGCGGGAGCGACGGCGGGGGCCGCCGCCTCGGTGCCGCCGGAGCAGGCCGACAGCACCACCAGGCCTGCGGCCGCGGACGCCGCTGCGACGACGAAACGCTTGCGAAGCATGGGATTTCTCCTTGTTCGTAGGGGTTCCGCGGCTTGGCGCGGTGAGCTTGTACCCCCTACACGGAGCCGGTTCGAGACCGGTTCAAGGAGTTTTCGGTTTTTCTTCGCCGGCCTCCAGCGCGGCGTCGACGAGCACCCCGGCCGAGCCGGTGTAGTGCGCGGGATCCAGCAGGTCGGCCAGGGATTCGGCGGGTAGCACTCCGGTTATCTCCGGCAGGCCGGAAAGAACCTCGCCGAGGGCCTTGTCCTGTTCGAGGGCGAGCGTGGCCGCTTGCCCGAGAACCTCCTTGGCTCGCGCCTTGCCGAGCAGCGGGGCGAGCACCGTTGAAAGCCGCTCGGAGACGATCTGGCCGTGCGTGAGGCCGAGGTTCTCGCGCATGCGCTCGTCGTTGACGACCAGACCGCGGGCGAGCTCGGCCGCCGTATACGCGGCGCCGCCGGTCAGGCGCAGGCACTCGCGCAGCAGCTGCCACTCCGCGTGCCACGCGCCCGCGGACCGTTCGTCCTCGGAGACCAGGGCCTGGGTGACGCCGGTGGCCAGCACCGGCACCTGGAGCGCGGCCGACCGGATCAGCGTCGCGAGCACCGGATTGCGTTTGTGCGGCATCGCCGAGGACCCGCCACGGCCCTCACCCGCCGGCTCGGCGACCTCCCCGACCTCGGTGCGCGTCAGGAACTGGACGTCGACCGCGATCTTCCCGAGCGCGGCGGCGGTGAAGGAGAGGGCGGCCGCGAGGTCGGCCGTCGGGGTGCGAAGCGTGTGCCAGGGGAGCGTGGTCTCGGCGAGCCCGGTCTCCTCGGCGAAGGCCGTTTGGAGGCGCTGCGGATACCCGTCGGGCAGCTCCGCGAGGCGCGCGTACTCGGCGTACGCGGCCCTCGTGCCCGCTGCGCCCCCGAGCGAGACCGGCAGAACGACCCGGTCCAGCCTGTCGAGCGCTTCGAGCGTCAGCTGACGCCAGCCCGCCGCCTTGAGCCCGAACGTCGTCGGCACCGCGTGCGCGGTGAGCGTGCGCCCGGCCATGGTCTTGTCGCGATGCGCGCGGGCGAGATCCGCCAGCGCCTCCGCCGTCGACTCGAGGTCCGTGGTGAGAAGCGCCCGCGTCCGCGCGGCGACCAGCATCATCGCCGTGTCGAAGATGTCCTGGCTGGTGGAGCCGCGATGGACGTACTCCGTCCCGGCGGCCTCGGTCAGCTCCTTGATCAGCCCGACGACCGGGTTCGCCGTCTCACGAGCCGCCCTCGCCAACGCGACCACGTCGATCTCGGCGGACGCGGCCGCCTCCGTGATCGCCGCCGCGGCGTCCTGCGGGATCAGCCCGGTGCGGGCCTGCGCCCTGGCGAGCGCCGCCTCCGTGTCCAACAGGGCCCGTAACCAGGCGAGATCACCCGTCGCCGCCTCGGCGGGCGTGCCGGCGCGGACCGGGGACAGGAGGCCGGAATCGGGATCGGCGTTCATCGGCCCAGCATCGCATTTCAGAGTTTCAATGGCCTGTCCTCCCGTCGATGCGCTCGCGAAGCAAGTCTGCGTGGCCGGCGTGGCGGGCGTACTCGGCGATGTGACGGGTCAGCAGCCACCGCAACGAGAACGGCTCACCGTCGCGACGACGCTTACCCGTGTCGTCGAGCGACGCGGCCGCCACGATCTCCCGCGACCGCGCGCACTCCGCACGCCAAACCGCCCACGCTTCCTCGACGTCGCCACCGGTGTCCTCGAAGTCCTGCTCCGGCCACTCGTCGGAGTAATAGAGCATCGGCACGTCCTCACCCGCGAACTGCAGGCGGAACCACCAGCGCTCGGTGCCCGTGAGGTGCCTGAGCAGCCCGTGCAGCGACAAACCCGACGGCTCGATCGGCCGCCGGGCCATCTGCTCCGGCGTCAGCCCCTGACACTTCAGCTCGAAGGTGCGGCGATGCCAGTCGAGCGTGGACGTCAGGATCTCGCGCTCGCTCGCCACCCGCGGAGGCTCTGGGCGGTCGCCCTCCCAGTTCGCCGCGTAGTTCTCGTCGGGGATCGTGTCCATGCCCACGACCATGGCAGAGACCCCCGACAATTCCGTGGCGCTCCGGCCGCCGCCCCGGCATCCTGGTGGTCGACGGCGGTCTACTAGACTCGGCCGCACGGGCCGTTAGCTCAATTGGTAGAGCTGCGGACTTTTAATCCGTAGGTTCTGGGTTCGAGCCCCAGGCGGCCCACTCACTCGACATCCTCGCTGATCAGCGGGGATGTTGTTGTTTGTGGATCTTGCGGTCGTCGGCGTGATCTTGGGTGGGCTCGCTGTGGGCTCTGTGGGTGCTCGGCCCTGCGTTTGGCTCGTTTTCGTGGTGGCCCGGACGGCTCAGGGCGTGCTTCAGCCCCGGGGTCGTTCCCTTTCGTTGATGGCTGCATCTGCTGACGTGTTCTTGGGTCTGGCTATGCGGCGTGGGTGGCGGCTCGTCTGCCGACGGTGATCAGGCGGCGTCCTGTGGTGCGGTGGGGTCGTCGTTTGGGGCGGAGGCGGGTGGCGGTGGTGCGGGCGGCGTCGAGGACGAGGCGTGCGGTGGCTTCGGCGGTTTGGTGGGCGAGGGTGGGTAGGACGCTGGTGTAGGTGTCGGCGGTGAGCACGATGCTGGCGTGGCCGAGGAGGTCTTGGACGGTTTTGAGGTCGTTTCCGGCGGCGAGGGACAGGCTCGCCGCGCCGTGCCGGAGGTCGTGGAGCCGGATGGGTGGTAGTCCGGCTTGGTCGTTGAGGGTGCGGAAGAGGTGGGTGATGGAGTCGGGGCGGATCGGTTCGCCCCATCCGTTGGGGAAGAGGTAGCCGACGGGTTGGCTGCGGAGAGGTGTGCGGGCCTGGGCGCGGTGACGGCGCAGGACGGTGATGGTGTTGTGGTCGAGCGCGATGACTCGGTTGCTGGCTTCGCTCTTGGGTTTGCCGAGGGTGACTTCGGACCCGACTTGGCGGGCTTGGTGGGACACGGTGAGGTAGCCGGCGTCCAAGGTCGATGTCGCTCCACATCAGCCCTGCGACTTCACCTCGGCGGAGGCCCAGCAGCGCGACGAGGTGGAAGAGCGGGTAGAGCCGGTGGTCGCGAACGCTGTGCAGGAAGACTGCGGTTTGCTGAGCGGTCCACACGGCGACGGCGGGTCGTTCTCCGGTCGCTTGCCATTGAGCGATGCGTGGTGGTGTCCAGACGACGGCGTGCGGGCGTCGGTGTGCCGGGAGTTCGATGTAGCGGGCCGAGGCGCTGCGCGGAACCGGGAAGCCTGTGCGCTGGGCGAGCGCATAGAAGGCCGGACCGACGTCGTTGTGTCGAGGTAATGCACCAAGGCGCCGGAACTCGCCTGCGGTTACTGCCAACGGTTTAAATGGCGGACAACAATTAAAGCGTTAAGTTGGAAAAAAGCCAACAATTTGTCGGAATAAGGGGTGGTGGACCCGAGGTCCGCTTGCAGTGTTGCCGCGAATTGGTCTGGGCCATGTCATGATCGTTCACTCTGTTGGAGTCTTCCTTCACTCGATAGTGATCGTGAAGAGTCAGGATGACTTTGTGGGTCGCGTGGCGTCGGGGGACGCGTGCTGACCGGGCCGAGGGGGTCCTTTTCAATGGTGCGTCCGTCAGTGACGCGTGGTTTCAGGCTGCGCGCGTTACCCATGGTGTTCCTGATGCTCGCCGGCGTCGTCGTGGTGACGGCGAGCTCGCCGAAGAGTTCGCTGCCGACTCCGGTCGTTCCCGTCGCGGAGGCGCCGGACGCTGCCAGCGCGTTCGCGGCTGCGCGGTTGCAGGGCACGCCGGTCGGGGTGGCGGATCAGACCGCTGAGGCGAAGAAGGTGCTGGCGAACCCAGATGGGACGTTGACAGCACAGTTGTCGCCGCAGCCGGTGCGGGTGCGCAAGGGAGCCGGATGGGTGCCCGTCGACACGGCGCTGACCTCCGTGCCGGGCGGCACGATCAGAGCGAAAGCGGCTGTGGCCGACGTGGCGTTCTCTGCCGGTGGCGAGGGACCGCTGGTTCAGTTCTCGCGCGAGGGCAAGCGTCTCGCGTTGCGGTGGCCTGGCACGTTGCCGAAACCTGAGATCGAGGGCAGCACGGCGAGGTATCGGGAGGTGCTGCCTGGTGTCGACCTGGAGATGCAGGCCGAAGCGGAGGGATACAACCAGCGTTTTGTGGTCAAAACTCCGGAAGCGGGACGCAATCCGGCGTTGGCGTCGATCAAGCTCGGGGTCGAGACGGAAGGCGTGCAGCTCACCTCGGATGGAAGCGGTCTTGTCCAGGCCGTCGATGGCGACGGGCAGAAGGTTTTCGTCGCGCCGGCGGCCACGATGTGGGACGCCCGGGGGCGCGAGAGCACGAGCACGCCGGTCGAGGTCAAGGTCGACCGCTCTGCGATGACGTTGACGCCGAACGCCGCGATGCTGGCGGATCCGGGCACGCGGTACCCGGTGGTAGTCGACCCGGATATGCGGTCGCCGGGGCAGAGCATGTGGGCGAAAGTCTTCCGAGGACACCCCGATCGGCCGTATGTCAACGGGACGGGCGACGGTGACGCGTGGGCGAAGGTCGGAAAGTGTACGTGGGCTCAATGCCAGGATATCGATCTTGCCCGCACGTTCTTCCAGTTCGACACGGCGTTCCTGGCTGGCAAGGAAATCAAGACAGTCAATTTCAACACCGCTGTGGTTCATGGTCCGGATTGTGGTGCGAACGAGCACAAGCTCTTCATCGCGGATCGCAATCTCGACTGGGGGGGTCACCTGGAACAACCAGCCGCGCGGCCAAGAGGTCAGTACTTCCTGGGTTCCAGGTAGCTGGGATAGTTGCCCGGGTAATCAGCCTGCTGGTTTCGGCGTCGGTCTCTACATCAATCCGAACGGGTCGACGACGTATTTCCTGCAGGCGAAGTCCGAAACGGATTCCGACGCTTGGCGCAGGTATGACGTGCCGAGCACGATCCTGCAGATCACCTATAACACGAAGCCGAACCCGCCGTATGACATGAAGACCGATCCGCCGCTACCCGCGCCGTGCCGGTGGTGTGACGGCGTGCCGTATGTCGGGGGCAAGTCGATCAGGCTGTTGAGCAGGTTGTCCGATCCGGATGCCAATGACCAGCTCCGTCCGGTCTGGAACATTTATGGCGGAGCTCCGGACCAGCGCGCTCCGGTGATTTATCAAGCGTCGGGTGCCTACCACAGCACCGATGTCGATCTGACGACGCGTAACGGGCAGCGTGTCACGTGGACAGTGTGGGGACACGATTCCGCGGACGGTGGTGCCTTCCGGAACGGGCCGGGTCCGTTCATCGTCGACCGGACGGGTATCGGTATCAAGCCGACTGTGACTGCGCCGCTCTACAAGGCGGATAACGCTTGGCACGGTGGTGTCGGCGTGCCAGACGTGTTCGAGTTCAACGCCAGCGATGCGACCACCACGGTCCCGGACGTCGATCACTACCTCTATGGCTGGACCGATCCGCCCACGACGAAGGTCGATGCGGTCGCCCTCGGTGGTAAGGCCTCTGTGAAGCTGACCCCGCCTGGGGACGGACCGCGGGATCTGTTCGTGCAGAGTGTCGACCGCGCCGGGAATCCCAGCCAGACGCAGGTACACCATTTCTATGTGCGGGCGGGTAACGGCCCGTTGGCGCAATGGTCCCTGGAAGGCAACACGAAGGACACCGCGACCCTCGGCTTCCGCGACGCGACGTTGCACGGCGGCCCCGTCTACGTGCCGGGAAGTACCGGTTCGGGCCTCAAGTTGGATGGTGTCGACGACTACGTGACGGCGCCGATCTCGGCGAGCACGTACCCGAGTTTCTCGTTCTCGGGCTGGATCAATCTCGGTGAGAAGAAGCCGGGCTGGTCGACGTTGCTGAGCCAGAACGCGTCGACGACGGCGATGGTGAAGCTAGGGCACACCGGCACGGCGACCGATCGGTGGGCGTTGGAGTTCCGGCCCGGGAACGACCCTGCGTCGACTCCGACCACGGTGTCCTCGATCAGTGCTGCGCAGACGAACACGTGGACTCATCTCGCCGGTGTCTACGACTCCGGCGCACAGCAGATCCGGCTGTATGTCAACGGCGATCTCCAAGGCAGTGCGCCGTGGGCGAACCCGTGGCCTGCGACTCACGAGTTCGCGGTCGGGCGCGCGATCGTGAACAGTGCCGGGGCGGACTATCTGGCTGGCGCGGTGGACGAGATCCGCACGTATGACCGGGTGCTGACCGATGCCGAGGTCAAATCGGCCGTCACCCGGGACAACGTCACCGCGGGCTATTGGAACCTCGACGACGCGGACGGGACGACCGCGCGCAACGCCGCCGCGGGCGGCGAGATGGCCGTCCTGCAGCCCGGTGCCAGGTTCGTTCCCCAGGGAGCGGTCAACGGCGCGGCCAGTTTCGACGGAGTCAAGGGCTTCGCGGCCACGCCGGGGCCGGTGGTGCGGACCGATCAGAACTTCGCGATCACCGCGTGGGTGCGGCCGGACAAGCTCGGGGACATGGCCGCGGTCTCCCAGGACGGCACGGCGGTGAGCGGCTTCTACCTGAAACAGAACAACGGTTCCTGGGTCTTCGGCATGAATCCCGGTGACGCCACCGGTGGCACGGCGGCAGAGGCCAGGTCGGGGGCGAACACAGTGCAGACCGAGCCGTGGACGCATCTGGCCGGTGTGTACAACGCGACCGCCAAGACCCTCACACTGATGGTCAACGGAAAGCAGGTCGCGAGCGTCCCGGCCCCGGCATCACCGTGGCACGCGGCCGGTCCGTTCGCTATCGGGCGGGGGAAGTACGGGACGCCGCTCGGGTACTGGTCCGGTGGCATCGACGAGGTGCGGGCCTACAGCCGCACGCTCGACCTCGCGGAGGTCCAGGGCATCGTCGCCCAGAACAACGTCACCGCCGCCACCTGGAAACTCGACGGTGACGCGCAGGACACCTCGGGCATGGCGAAGCACGGCGCGGCGAAGAACGGTGCCCAGTGGGTCGCCGGGCAGACCAGCTATCCGGATCAAACCGATCTCGCGGTGAATCTGGACGGCGTCGACGACTACGTCAGCGCTCCCGCGCCGGTCGACAGCAGCATGAGCTTCTCCGTCGCCGCCTGGGTCAAGATGACCACCAAGACCCCAGGCTGGGGTGCTGTGGTGAGCCAGAGCGGGCAGAACGTGTCCGCGTTCAACATCGGCTACACCGGCACTGCCGATGACCGGTGGGCCTTCGCGATGCACGGTCCCGACAGCACCGCACCGAACTCCGTCGTGCGGGCCCGGTCGGCGCAGCCGGTGCAGACCGGTGTCTGGACACATCTCGTCGCGAGCTACGACAGCAACACCGGTGAGATGCAGCTGTATGTGAACGGCACCCTGTCGGGGACCGCGACGTTCACCGCGAAGTGGAACGCGACCACCGAGTTCGACATTGGCCGCGGTAAATGGAACGGCACGTGGCTGGACGCGTTCGGTGGCACGGTCGACGACGTCAAGGTCTACAGCCGTACCTTGTTCACCGACGAGATCCGTACCATGTCCGGCCAGGACCTCACCCTGGTGCACAACTGGCAGCTCGACGAATCCAGCGGCATCAAGGTCGCCGACTCGGCAGGAGCGCGCACCGGAACACTTGAGCCGGGCGCGCAGTTCGCACCTGGGCGGGTCGGGAACGCGGTGCAGTTCGACGGCAAGACCGGTGCCGTGGGAACCACGGGTGTCGACCTGCGGACTGATGAGAGTTTCAGTGTGTCGGCGTGGGTCTACATGGACCGCAAATCCGACATCGTCTCCAAGCTCACGGCTTTGAGCATCGATGGCGAGCGGACCAGCAAGTTCCGGCTCGGGCATGTCGCCGATGAGATGAACGCGACCTGCTTTGACGGAGTTTTCGAGAATCCGAACGCCTGTGGCAAGTGGGTGTTCGAGATGGCGGAATCCGACACGGACGCGGCACCGATCACCAAGGCCGCAGTGTCCACATTGCCGGCCGAAATCAACACGTGGGTGCACCTCGCCGGCACCTACGACCGGCAGACCAAGAAGATCTGGCTGTATGTCAACGGCAAGCGCGTCGGTGACGGGACTCTGAACGGACGTTGGCAAGCATCCGGAGCCGCCCAGATCGGCCGTGGCCTGACCGCGGACAAGCCGAGCCAGTTTTGGACCGGCAGGGTCGACGATGTTCGCGTCTACACGACCGCGCTTGACAGGGACCGGGTGTCGAGTCTGTACAAGTCGTATCCCGCTGCTGACGGTGGTACTGCGACGTTGCCGGTCGCGGATGCGGGGCACTGGCGGTTCGACGAGAACGCCGGCCAGGTGGCCATGGACGCGAGCGGTCGTGGATCGACCGTGGCGTTGAAGAACGGTGCCGGGTGGGGCGGCGGGATGAACACGCCGGGGTTGCGTCTGGACGGGGTCACCGGCTACGCACAGACCGCTGGCCCGGTGCTGGATACGGCGAAGAGCTTCTCGGCCGCGACTTGGGTGCAACTGACGAAGACCGACGGCGGCTACTACTCGGTGTTCGGGCAGGACGGTGCTCGGGTCAGCGCGTTTCAGGTCCAATACGACGGGGGCGCGAAGAAGTGGCGTGTCGTCGTACCCAGCGAGGACAAGGACAACCCTCCGGTTGTCACGCTGTGGGCCGGCCAGGCTCCGCAGGCGTACCAGTGGACGCACCTGGCCGTGGTGTATGACGCTCAGTTCCGGCAACTGAAGCTGTACGTCGATGGTGTGCAAAGCGCGGTCCAGGTGGGAGTCACGGTGATTCCGTCGGCCGGGGCCTTCTCTATCGGCAGAGCGTGGTGGAACGGCGGGAACGCCGGCTTCTTCCCTCAGGGAATCGACGACACGCGGGTCTTTTCGCGAGCACTCACCGACGCCGAAGTGCGCAAGGTGCACGACGACACTCCCCGGGGTGACGGCGGCGCCTGGCGGTTCGACAACGGCACCGGCAAGGACTACAGCTGGCGCGGCAACGCCGTCGTCCTGACCGGCGGCGCGTCCTTCGCGCCAGGTGTGAGCGGTACCGCGCTCAAACTGAACGGCGCTGACGGACAGGCCACCGCGACCGAGCGGGGATTGGCCATGCAGGACAGCTTCACCGTGTCCGCCTGGGCCAACCTCGCCCGTACCGATCAGGTCGCGACCGTGCTCTCACAGGACGGCGCCCGGATGAGCGGCTTCACCCTCCAGTACCGGCCCGAGGCCGGGCGGTGGACGTTCGGCGCGACCGCACAGGACGTTGACGCGTCACCGGTCTCCTACGTCAGCTCGTTCGACCCCGCGGTCGTGAACCGGTGGACACACCTCACCGGGATTTACGACCAGGCGGCACACCAGCTTCGTCTGTATGTCGATGGACAGTTCGCGGGCAAGAAGGACGGTGTGGTGCTCTGGCAGGCGAACGGGGCCTTCGCTATCGGCCGAGGCAAGACCAACGGCAAGGCAGCCGAGTTCTTCCCTGGCATGATCGACGAGGTCTACGCCCACTACGGCATGGCCTCCGACGCGACGATCAAGACCTACGGCAGCTTCCCCGCACCCGACGGCGGCCAACTGGGCAGCTACGTCGACGGGACGGGACGCAAGCGAACCGTGAGCACGAGTGCCGCGCCCGCGGTCGGTTACCGGTTCCAGGAAAGCCTGGGCATGCTGATCGACGGCGCGCAGCCCAACACGCGTGTGCTGCACTCCTGCCAATCCGGTGCGGACTTCTTCACCTCGACCGACGCCGCCTGTGAGGGTAAGACCAAGCTCGGTGAGATCGGTTCCGTCTACACCCAGCAGCCGACCAACATTCCCACGATCCCGGTCTACCGGTGCACCTCGTCGGCCGGGCATTTCGACAGCCGCCAGGCTGACTGCGGGGGAGCGACCCAGGAATCACTCCTCGGGTACACCCTCGCCTACGCGCCGCTCGTGCGGTACTACAACAACGCCGCCTACGACCACCTCGGCACCACACAAGCGGCCCGGCCCGGGTACTACGCCGAGTTCCGGCACGGCTATCTGTCACTGCTCCCCCAGACCGGGACACAACCTTTGACCGCGTGCGTGAACGACACGGACCTGTTCGTCTCCCTCGACAGCGCCTGTGAGGGCAAAACCGTCATCGAATCGATCGGTCATCTCTGGACACAGAAACCCGACGACCCCGCCGCGAAATCTCTCTACCGATGTGGCAGCAGCGGGACCGAGTCGATGACCAGCGACGACGACAACTGCGAAGGCCTGCCCAAGGATCGATTCCTTGGCTACGTCCTCGCCGACATCCCCCACGTCGAACCCGTCTTCGTAGCTACGAGCAGTGCGGAGCCGGCGCCCGGTGAAGTACGGCCATCGGCAGTCGGTGGCGGCTAGATCTCCAGCCCAAACCGCGAATCGTCCACCGCGCACGAGGTAGCCCCGCGCAGGGGAGGGCCTCGCCGCGTCCAGCCTGGAGAACTGATGCGACACAAACCGTCCGCACGCCGCACGTCGAGAACCCTCACCGTCGCGCTGATCTGTTCGCTGGTCGTGACCGGCGTCAGCACCACGCAGATCGCGAGCGCCGCCAATGGCTGGAGCGTCGACTCACCGATAGTCGACTCGACTCCGGTGACGCAACAATCAATGGCTGGCCGGGCCATCGACGACGCGAGTCGCGCCGCGCTCACCGGAGACCAGCCGAGCGGGTCCACGACCCCCGACGGCGTCGGCACCAGCAAGGCGACCTCCCTGTCGCCCACAGCGACCTGGGACGTCTCGGAGCAGACCGGCGACTTCGCGTGGTCGTACCCGTTGCGTGTGCCCCCGGTGCCGGGAAACCTGACACCCAGCCTGGCTCTGTCCTACACGTCTTCGACGGTCGATGGACGTACCAGCGCCACCAACAACCAAGCGTCGTGGGTGGGTGACGGCTGGGACCTCAATCCAGGGTTCGTCGAACGCACCTACGGCGGCTGTCAGGACGATAAAGAGGGTGGGACCACGCCACCCAAGGTCGGCGATCTGTGCTGGAAGAGCGACAACGCCACCGCTGTCTACAACGGGATCGGCGGGATGCTGATCCACGACACCGACAAGAAGGTCTGGCGGCAGAAGAGCGACAACGGCGCCCGTATCGAGCATCTGACCGGCGCCGCCAACGGAGCCCGTGACGGCGAGTACTGGAAAATCACCACGGTCGACGGCACGCAGTACTTCTTCGGATCCGCGCCGGCGTCCAAGTCGACCTGGACCGTGCCCGTCTACGGTGACGACGCCGGCGAACCCTGTCATGCGGCGGACAACACGTTCGCCAACTCCGCCTGCACCCAAGCCTACCGCTGGAACCTCGACAAAGTCGTCGACCGGCACGGCAACCTGATCCTCTACACCTACGACATCGAGACCAACAACTACGGGCAAACCTCAAAGACGCAGCCGTCTCATACGTTCGCGGTGGCACACTCAAAGAGATCCAGTACGGCCTTCGTGAAGGTGATCCCGCCCCGGCGGCGGGGAAGGTGAGCTTCACGACCGAGGAACGGTGCGTGCCTGGCAGCCTGTGCGTCTTCGAGAAGCCGGAGAACTTCCCCGACGTCGCCCTGTCGGACCGATGCGACGGCGCGACATGCAAAGACCACTACACCCCCACGTTCTGGTCGACCAAACGCCTCGCGAAGATCACGACGCAGCTCCGCAAGGACAACGCCTACACCGACGTCGACAGCTGGACGCTCGAGCACCTATTCCCCAACCCCGACGACGGCAACAAGGCCGCACTATGGCTCAAATCCATCACCCACACGGGCCACGTGGGCGCGCCCATCGCGCAACCCAAAGTCACGTTCGAAGGCAAGAAGCTGCCGAACCGGGTCGTGAAAGACGATGGTGTCGGCCCTCTGAACCGCTACCGGCTCTCCGCCATCGTCTCCGAAGCCGGTGCCGTCACAACCATCAACTACGCCCAGCCCGACTGCACCGCGACCTCTCTGCCGGACAAGCCGGAGAACAACACCAGACGCTGTTATCCGGTGACATGGATCAAAAAAGACTTCGCCGAACGGACCGACTACTTCCACAAGCACGTCGTCGACTCCGTCGTCCAGTCCGACCGCCTCGGCTCGAGTTCTGAACAGGTCACCAGCTACGCCTACCCCGAAGGCGCGGCCTGGCACTTCACCACGTCCGAGTTCACCGCCGAGAAAGACAAGACCTGGAACGAGTTCCGCGGTTTCGGCAAGGTCATCGTCCGCACCGGCAAGCCCGATGATCCCAGCGGGCCGATCAGCTACACCGAAAGCCGCTACTTCCGCGGTATGCACGGGGACAAGCTCCCCAACAACGGCACGCGCACAGCCGACGCCAAAGACAGCGAAGGCGGCGTCCACGTCGACGAAGACTGGCTCCAGGGGCTCGAACTGGAAACCACCAGCAAGAACGGCGAGGCCGGGGCAGCAGTCAGCAAAACAATCACCGAGCCCAGCTGGGAAGGACCGACGGCAACTCGGGGTGCCTTCAAGGCCTACATCGTCCACGCCGGCACCCAACGCGCGTTCACCGCGCTCGCAGCCGGCGGCTGGCGAGTCACGAAAACCACCACTGACTACGACTCCAACGGCCTCCCGACAAAGGTCCACGACCTCGGCGACGCCAACGTGACGGGTGACGAACGCTGCACGACCACGACCTACGCACAGAACACCGAACGATGGCTGCTGAACTACCCCTCCCGAGTCGAAACACGCGCGGGAACCTGTGGCTTCCTGCCGCAGTATCCGCGCGACACCATCTCCGACGTCCGCACGTCCTATGACACTCTCGCGAACGGAGCTCCGCCGACCGTCGGTGACGTCACACTGACTGAGGAAGTCGACGGATATAACGGCTTCACGCCGGTCTACCGCACTGCCACCAAGTACAAGCGCGACGTTCATGGACGTGCACTCGAGACCACCGACGCGGACGGCAACGCCTCGACCGCCGTCTACACGCCCGCGACCAGCGGCCCCGTTACCCAGTTGGTTTCGGCCAATGCTCTGGGACACAAGACGACCACCGTCTTCGAGCCCGCATGGGGTGTACCGCGACTCATCACCGACGCCAACAACCGGGTCGCGGAAATCACCTACGACGCGCTCGGACGGAAGACCGAGATCTGGCAACCCAACCGGCCGCGCTCAGAAAAACCTCAAGGCAACGCGCGTTTCGCCTATAGCGTTCGCAATGACGCACCCAGCTCTGTCACGACGACCCAGATCGGCCCCAACGGCAACTACGCCACCTCGACGACGATCCTCGACAGCTTCTACCGGACGAGGCAAGTCCAGACGCCGGCACCCGGCGGCGGCAGGCTCCTCACCGACACCCGGTACGACTCACAGGGCCGCGCCTACAAGACCACCCAGCCCTTCTACAACGACAAGCCGGTCGACACCTCACTCTGGGAGGCCAGCGAAGTCAAGGTCCCCGGGCTGACGCAGCTAGAGCATGACGGAGCGGGCCGCGTCATCGCCTCTACCTATCGGGGCGGGACCAAGGAATGGCGGACCAGCACGACCTACGGCGGGGACTCGGTCAGCGTTACGCCACCCGAAGGCGGTGTCGCGACCACCACGATCACCGACGCCCGCGGCCGCACCACCAGCCTTCGCCAGTACCACGGCGCGCAGCCGACCGGCGACAACTACGACGAAACCAAGTACGACTACACCCTGGCCGGCCAGCTCGCCACGCTCACCGACTCGAGCGGCAACCGCTGGTCCTACACCTATGACATCCACGGTTCGCTGATCCGCTCGGACGACCCCGATCGCGGGCCCACCACCTACACCTACAACAAGCTGAACCAACAGACCAGCAGCACCGACGCCCGCAACAACACCCTCGTCGTCCGCTACGACAAACTCGGTCGCAAGACCGGCGTCTTCAAAGACAACCTGTCGGGAACCAAGCTCAGCGAATGGGTCTACGACACCGCGCACAAGGGCATCGGGAAGCTCGCGTCGTCAACGCGCTGGGTCGATGGCAACGCCTACGTCAAAAAGGTCAACGTCTACGGACCGCTGTACCAGCCGACGACGCAAACGATCATCATCCCGCCGATCGAAGGACCGAGACTCGCTGGCACCTACCAGTCGTCTCTCCAGTACAACCCCGACGACACCCTCGGCGGTGTCAGCGTTCCCCCGGCCGGAGATCTACCGGTCGAAAGCATGCTCTTCACGTACGACGACCTCGGCAACCCGGTCAGCACCGAGGGCAGTTGGGGCGACGCCGAGTATCAGGACTATGTGTCCGCGACGGAGTACACCCGTTACGGCGAACCGCAACGTCTCCAACTCGGCGGTGAGAGCAGTGCCAGCAGCAACGGTAAACGGGCCTGGCTGTCCTACTACTACGACACCAACACCCGGCGTCTCGACCGCACCATCGTCGACGCCGAAGTACCGCAGCCGATGCAGACCGACACCCGCTACGACTACAACCCCGCGGGCGGCCTGACCTCGATCACCAACGCCCCGATCGGGCAGCCTGCCGACAAGCAGTGCTTCGGCTACGACTACCTGCAACGTCTCACCGAGGCCTGGACACCGAACGGAGACTGCGGGCAAGCCCCGGCTACCGCCGGCCTTACCGGGCCGGCGCCGTATTGGCAGTCCTTCTCGTACGACAAATCAGGCAGCCGCACCGGAGACACCCAGCACACGCCCAGCGGGGACGTCACCCGCAAGTACACCTACGCCGCACCAGGCACGCCGAAACCCCACATCCTGAACTCGGTCACCTCAGAAGGACCAGCCGGGACCAAAACGGCCCAGTACACCTATGACGAGATCGGTAACACCAAGACCCGCCCCGGCGTCACCGGTCAGCAGAACCTCGACTGGAATGTCGAGAACAGACTGGAGAAGGTCGCCGACGGCGACGCGGCGACGAGCTTCGTCTACGACGCCGACGGCGAACGGCTCATCCGCCGCGACCCGACCGGCACCACGCTATATCTCGGACAGCAGGAGGTGCGGCTCGATAAGGCGAGCGGCAACGCGACCACGACCCGGTACTACACCCACGGTGGCTTGGCCGTCGCGATGCGCACCGGCGGTGTCCTGAGCTGGCTCGCCGGCGACCACCAGGGCACTACGCAGGTCGCGATCAACGCGAACGACCTCACGGTCAAGCAACGGCGCCAAACACCGTTCGGGGCCCAGCGCGGTCCAGGTGTCGTGATGCCGGGCGAACGCGGCTTCGTCGGCGGCACCAACGACGCCTCAACCGGACTGGTCCATCTCGGAGCTCGCGACTACGACGCTGACCTGGGCCGGTTCGTGTCGCTGGACCCGATCATGCGGCCGACCGACCCGCAGCAGATCAACGGTTACAACTACGCCAACAACTCGCCGATCAACCTGAGCGACCCGAGCGGCACGGAACCGTGCCGCGCGAACTGTGACTGCATGTACAGCGGGAAATGCGGCGGTGGCAGCGGTGGGTGGACGCCGCCGGTGGCTCCACCGCCGTCGCCCAAGGACACGCGCCATGCCTACCCGGCGTCGATGGGCAAGGACATTCCTTCGATGTCGCCAAAGCAGCGACGAGCAGCTTTGGAACATCGGTTCAACACCTCGAAAAAGTTGCCTGTTGCGCAACTTTCGCCGGACTTCGCCCAGTTCGAGTTCGCCTTCTGCTCGGAATTCCCCGATGTCCGCAGCTGTGATCCCACACCGCCCGGCTGGGAAGAAACCCTTCAAGCCGCCCTGTTCTTCTTCCCCTGGGGCAGAGTCGGCAAGGCAGCCTGGGAACTCGGCGTGGGACTCACCGCGTCCAAAGCCGCAACGGTTGGGGCTGGTGGAGCCGTACCAGTCGCAGCAGGCGCCGGAGCCGCCGCAGCGGGAGCGGTCAACGCGGTGGGAGGAACTCAGAACTGTGTGGCATGTGTTATCTCGGGAGACCTGACTCTAGCCGGTAAGCCAGCGTCAGCTACCAACCTCTACCCTGCTCATCCAGTTCCAGGTGGCATGAAGTTGATCGAGAAGTACGCTGGGGCGTCATGGCGCCCAGTGAGTGGTCAACCGGCGATCGAGAAGGAGTTGTTAGCAGCCGGCAACGGAGCCCGTGGGATCGTCTACGGCGGCAACGGCGGCACAGCACACGTTTGGAACGCCGTCGTCCAAAGAGGGCAGGTCAACTACGTAGACTTCCAGGGGGTGGCTTCCAATGGCCCCGCATCATTCGATCAGTGGAAGACCTTCTTCTTCGTGAGGACTAACTAACGTGGTACTGCAAGACGCATTCGAAGCAGCTCAACAGTTTCTCGATGAGGAGATTCGCCCCGAGCACGCGTTGGAACTTGTGATCGTCAAGTGCGCCGAGGACGAAGAGGGCTGGGCCTTCAGTTACAATAGCCGGGCTTTCGTCGAAGATGGTGACATCGTCTCGTCTTTGGTTGGTAACGGCCCGATCATCGTGCCGCGGTCTGGTGCCGCGCCCTATATCGGCTCGATGTTCGGTCGAAGTGATTTGTGAGCAAAGCGACGGCCGATGGCGCTGCAGTACCGGTCGGCCGCAGGCGCGGTGCAAGTGTCGCCGGCGGCGCAGTCAATGCGGAGTGCAAATAGTGGCCGACCTCAGTCCTGCTCATCAGGCTGTTGAGATGAGCGATCTTCCGCTGCTTCGTGAACTACTTGATGGCGGCGCTAACATTAATGAAGAGCATGATGGGCTCACGTTGTTGCATCATGCCATTGATGTCGAGATCGACAGTCACACGCAGACAGGCGAGCCGCTGCGCGTGGACGTCACGGCTTACTTGCTCGCGCGAGGAGCGGACCCGCTGCGTCCTTCGGATGGTGGTTGTGGCGTTACAGCGGAGCAGATGGCCTTCGAGAGTCGTCATTGGCTGGCGTCGGCTCTCTTTGAGGGATGGGGTAATCGTCGGCAGGGAGAGGGCGCCTAGTGGTTCTCCCTGTCAGGACGTAGTTGTCATCACTAACCGAAGGGTTGCTGGAAGGCGCGAGTACGCAAAGCCGGGTTTCCAGTTGTTGGGTGCTGCTGGCGGCAAAGGTGTTGCCGAATGGACGGGCGCGTCGTCTCCGATTGGGCTCCGTTGCCGACGTAGAGCCCGACACAGGTTGGTACAGGACGGCACTCGTCCGCGGCAAAGACTGACGTTGACCTGCACGAACCGGCAGTATTTGATACTGAACGCCAGTAGGTGACATGGCTGACTTGTGGACTTTTAATCCGTAGGTTCTGGGTTCGAGCCCCAGGCGGCCCACTCTTTCGCCTGGTCCACACGTTGTGGCCACCCAAGACCAAGATCATCTCCCCGGTTCATCCCCGGGAAACGACCGCAGACGGCGCCAGACCCGGCCCAGGATTGGGTTCGAGCCCCAGGCGGCCACTCCTATTCCGGTGATGTGCGTCGGGCGGCGGTGGCGATCCGGACGAAAACGATCGCCACCACGGCACCCCAGAAAAGGGAAAGCCCGCCGTAGCCCCACAGGGCGACCATGACGCCGGCGAGCAGCGCGCCGCCGGCGGAGGTGAGGAGCACGAGGAAGTCGGCGGCGCCCTGGACCAGCGTCCGGATGCCGCTCCGGGTGGACGCCGTGAGCAGCACCGAGCCGGAGAGGTAGCCGGCGGACCACCCCGCGCCGAGCAGGAGGAGCCCGAGGCCGACCAGGAAGGGGTCGTGCGCGGGAGCGGCGGCGAGCGTGATCGCGGCGGCCACCTCCAGTGCGAGCCCGATGAGCAGCATCCGGTGCGCGCCGATCCGGTCGCTCAGGTAACCGACCAGCGGCCCCGGAAGGAACATCGCCGCGGTGTGCACGCTGATCACGACACCGATCGTCGCGAGGGTCGCCGCGCCGTGGTCCAGGTGGATGGAGGCCATGTTCATCAGCGAGATCATCGTGGCGTGCACGATCATCAGCGAGAGGACGGCGCGCCGCACGGGCGGATCACCGGCGACCGCGGCCAGCGCGGTGCGGAATTTCGGCCGCGCCTTCGTCTCGCGGTCGAGGGATCTGGCCAGCAGCAGCGGATCCGGCCGGAGCATGACGAAGACCAGCACACCGCTGACGGCGAGCCCGGCCGCGATGGCGACATACGGTCCTGAGAATTCCGGCAGGACACCATGGCCGATCCCGGCGAAGGCACCGGTCAAGGCCGGGCCCAGGACGGCGGCGGCGATGGAGCTCCACGAGAGCACACCCATCGACCTGCCCAGCCGGTCCGCCGAGGCGAGATCCGTCGCCGCGTAGCGGGCTTGCGCGCCCGCGGCCAGTGCCGCCCCCAAGGAGACGGCGCCGGCCAGCAACAGGACGTAGGTCGAGAACATCGCACCGAGGACGACGGCCGCGGCGCCCGCCGCACCCGTCAGATAGCCCGCCGCGATCCCCGCCCGCCGTCCGCGGTCCATCGACAGCGAGGCCAGCGGAACACTGAAGACCACCGCCCCGCAGTAGATCATCGCCTGCGCGAGCCCGGCCTTGCCCGCCGAGCCGGTCAGCCGCTCGGCGATCAACGAGATCAGCGGCCCCGCCATCGCGAACATCAGCGAGAAGACGGCTTGGACGAGCAGGAGCGAGCGGATCACCCGCCGCTGAACGGTACGCGGCGACTCGTCGCCGCGTACCGTCTCGCCGTCCGCCGGTTTGACCGACACCCTCGGCCCTCCTCCTCTACTGGTTCTCGGCACCCTCGGTGATCCGGCGCTCGACTTCTTCCGGGGTGTCACTCACCGGCATGCCGTCGGCCCGGCGAGCCGGGACGCCGGCGCCGAGGACGTACAGCGCCGTCTCGCCCGCGCCGTCGATGCCGAGCGCGGCTTCCAGCTCGGTGTCGCGGAAGGCGTCGTTCTGTGACGGCCCCAGGCCGACCGCGGTGGTGCACAGGGCGAAGGTCTGGGCGAGGTGCCCGGTGTCGAGCAGCACCGTCCGGAGCATCCGCGCGTTGCGGTACTTGTACATCGCGCGGTGGACGTTCAGGGTGAGGAAGACGACGAAGCCCGCGGTGGTGATCATCCGCTGCCCGAAGACGAGCCGGTTCAGTTCCTCGTCACCGAATTCCTGCGAGACCACTTCGAGACTGTGGTCGTCCTGCGAGTACCGGTAAAGCCCGGGCGGAATGGATTCGACGTTGCGGACGACGATGTAGCATTCGCTCTCGTGCCTCGCGCCTCCACAGGGGCTGGTCCGCAGAGTCAGCGTACCCAGCACGCCGGCGTCGAAGAAATGCATCGGCGCGAACGTGTAATGCAGAATGGTGGAAAAGCTGCGCAGCGGAACCGCGTCCGTCGTGAAATGACGATGCGTCCGGCGGGAAAGCAACACGTCGCCGAAATCGCGCTGCAGCGGAAGGAAGGCCCGTGTCAGCCTGATGCGCTTCGCGTCGGGGCGCCGGGTGAAGGGCTCGGGCGGCGGGCCGCTTTCCTCGATTTCCGTACGGGCGGCCACGCGCCATGCCGCTACCTCGGCGTCGCTGGCGGCGCGTTCATGCGTGATGTACGCGGTGTCCTTGGTGCCGAAGTGGAAGAACTGCGCCGACGGTCCCCATGAGCTCCATTTGTCGAGCATGAGGTCTTCGTCGGCGGCCTCTTCCTTGGTTCGCAGGAGACCGGCACCGGCGAGCGCCTCGACGGCCTCCGCGACGGAGGCGGGGTCGTAGCCGTTGAAATCCCTGGTCACGGACTCGGGATCGGTCCACTCCTCGAAGCGGTTGAGCAGCTCCACGGCCGTGCCGTCGACGGCGATGCCCTGCTTCTCGCCGTCTTCGGGGGTGACCGCCAGATAATCGTCGAGGACAAGGTCCCCGTTCACCCAATACCCCACCAGGGAGCGGGCGCGTCGCAGCTCCATCGTCCTGTTCCTCCTCGGACACAACACAGGTACACTGCGGAGGGGTCGAAGGTCGTCGACCCCTCCGCAGTGGTCTCATCGAATCCGGCGGTCATCGCTGGGGATGATCAGCTTGATTTCAAGCCGATCTCCGATGGGCCGCCACGACTCGACTGCGCCGCCGATATAGGCCATCGGCGGCTCAGTCGATCAGATGGTGTGCGAACACAGCAGCATCTTCTTGACCGGGAGTTCGGTGCGCTGCACCTTGACCGTGATCTTCATCTTCCGTCACCTCCTTTTTGTCGTCTCACCTCAGCCGGATCCTCTTGTCGCATTTCCTGCGGCCGGTGGCTGCGGTCCTCCAATAATGGACCCGCCGCATAGGGGTGTCTTCTTCAGAAGTGCTACCCGGTATTTCGGTTCACCGTCCATTGTGGCCATTTCCCGGCCGGCGCTCGGATATTCGATCGTGCGATAGGCGGCGCGGGAGGTGGCTGCTCGCCGCGCCGGGGCGGGTCTCGGCCGAGCCCGGCGACCGGGGTGGCGCGCTGACCGGGAAGCGGCAGTTTTGGCGCACAGGGGTCACAACGGCGCCGCATTCTGTGACACTTTCACGGGCTGTGTCCCGTTGTGACAGCGCGAGAAGGGAATCTGCTGTGTCCGGAATGCTCAACAGACGCAAGGCGCTCGCTCTCGGTGGAGGTGCCGCGCTCGGCGCCATGGTCGCCGGTGCCGGTACGGCTTCCGCCGCGACGGGATGGGTCCGGCTGCCGATCGTCACCGCCAACATCGGCCGCGACAACCTCGGGGCGCGCGAGGCCGCGATCGACGCCGTCCGCAACTGTGACTCCCTGGTGCGGCCCCTGGTCGGCTGGCAGGAGATCAACGAGGGCGACACCGGCGAGCCCGCGATGATCGACCACTACTTCGGGCCCCTGTACAACAACGCGTTCCTGCGCCACAACACGTCGTTCCGGATCCCGATCTCGATCCCGCAGCCCTGGGAGGTGGCGAGCGCGAAGACCACGTATGTGCACGGCGGCATCACCGGGGTGACCCCGCCGCGCTGGATCAACGAGGTCGTGGTGCGTCACCAGAGCCACCCGACGCTCCAGTTCGCGCTGATCAACTCGCATTACATCGCGAACGCGTACAACGGCGACCAGCGCGCCGACCTGCGCGACGAGTGGAACGAGCACAAGAGGATCCACGCCAGTCGCGTGCTCGCGCACCACAACGTCGGGCGCCTGGTCTTCTGGACCGCGGACACCAACAACCCGAACTACTACAAGGCCACCGGCCTGGACGCGGAGCGCCGGTGCTTCGGCACCGGGATCGACCGCATCAACTGGCTGGCGGGCAACGGCGTCGTCCAGGAGCAGTTCATCGACACCAAGACCGTGGACATGCGCGTGGACGGGCATGACGCCCGGGTCGCCGTCTTCCAGGTCCGCCTGGCCTGACGGCACGCACGGGCCGGGCGCCGACCCGCCCGGTCCGTGCGGGTCAGGAAAGGAAACCGGCGCGGAAGCCGATGGCGACCGCTTCGGCGCGATCGTGGACGCCCAGCTTGCGGAAGATTCGTTTGCAATGAGTCTTGACGCTGTCTTCGGAGAGCGCGAGATCGGCGCCGATCTGAATGTTCCGTTTCCCCTGCGCCATACCCCAGAGGATCTGGAGTTCACGTTCGGACAGGCGGAGGCGTTCGGCGTCGGGTGGCGCGGTGGCCGGTTCGGGGTACAGGCCGTCGTACTTCCGGAGGAATCCGCCGATACCGGGCACCAGCGCCCCGGCGGCCGTACCGAACGACCCGAACATGATCACCGCGGCGTCGGGGGCGACCGACAGCAACGCCGCCGCGGCGGCGGGACCGGTCGGCTCGTCCGGCCGGACCGCGACGAGCGCCACGTCGGCGGGCGCGCGCGTGTAGCCGCGGACGAGTTCCTCGGCGGTCGCGGCGCATTCGACGCGCCCGATCCCCGGCGCGCCCCGCAGGGACCGTGCGATCCCGTGGCGCGTACTCGGCCGGTCGGCGTAGACCACTATCGCCACCGCGACCGTCCTTTCCGGGGATCGATCGCGATCGCGTTCGTTTCGGGGATCGAACACGGCCTCCATGTCCGTGGAACGCCGGTTCGCACATTCTCTTACGCGGGATGATCAAAAATTTCCGGCACCCGATGTCGAGTTACCGAACTGTGACCCTCGACCCTGGGCCGGGATTTCGACAAGCAGTTGACCGCCGCCATTTCGATTCACCCGATCGTGGCCATAAGGTCGAATTTTCCGCGTTACGGCTCCGACGGAGAGTGGTTCATTCGAGGTGGGGGAGACTGTAAGGAGTGGTGGCCGCGGGTCCCGTAAGTGGCAGTTCCCTATTGCCTGACGGGTCCTTACTGTCTGCTGTTGGGGCAAACCTTCGAGTAAACCGGAAATGGTGGAGTGCGATGGTGTGGCTGCGAACGACCGACGGTGGAATGGGCACGACGCCCGTTTCACGCGGTCTTCGCGAGCCCGTCTCGCGGCGGGCGAGTTGTTTCGCCGTGGTCTGCCGCGCGGTTCTGCTCGGCGTGTTCATCCTCGCCGGCTTCGCCGTGATGAACGCCTTCGAGACCGCTGTCGCCGCCGATTCCGGATGCGATCCAGGTGACCCCGCCACGGCGCCACCGGCCTGCGAACTCGCGACCGTCGCCGTCCAGGAGACGGAGCCCGCCGCGCGGATCGCGCCCTCGCCGATCACGACGAAGGCGATCTCCCTCGTGAACACGACCGCCGGGCAGGGCACGGCCTTGGTAGGCTCGGCCGCGCCGGCGCTGGCACCGGCGATCGAGCAGGTCACCGCGATGACGACCGCGCTCACCCAGACCGTCGACACCGCGGTGAGCGAGACCGTCACCACGGTGAACCGGACGCTCGACAACCCGGTCACGACCAAGCTCACCGGTACGGTGTCCGCGCTCGCGCCGGTCGTTTCCAGCACCGGCTTGCAGCCCCGGATCAGCGTGCCGGGCGTCGTCACGATCACGGCGACGGAGGGCTCGCAGCCGGAGCCGTCCCACCTGCGGCCCGTCCCGGAAACGCACCGCGAGCCGGTTTCGGCGGCGCCGCAGACCTCGACGGCGGTGGACCTGCCGGTGGTGTCCGCCCCGGCGGCTCCGCTCGACGGCGACTGCGCGTTCTGCGTGAACGGGCCGCACGAAGCATCCTCGTTCCAGCCCTCGACCGCGACGGCGGCGCCTGCCGACATCGGCTCGCAGCGCCCGGTCGACCGCCTTCCCCTTGGTTTCCCGGCAGCGCCCATCGGCGCCGTCGGGCCCGGCGCCGGCACTTCGTCGGCGGGCTCCAACGGTGGCCACGCGCAAGGCGCGATCGTGCTGCCCGGAAGGTCCGCCCACGACCAGCGAATCGCCTGCTGGAGTGTCGGCCCGGATCACATCGCTCCGCTGCGCAAGCGCGCGCAGCAACCTCCAGTGTCGCCTGACTGACGTGTCGGCCACGAAGTGAATTCCTTGATCGGTAGCGACAGCAGGACCGCCGAGGTGCAACTCGACGGCAGGCTCGCGAACTCATGGGCTGAAATCGCCAGTCTGTAGCTCCCGCTGCCACTACCTCCATCAAACGGTTCGGTGTCCAGGGCTGTCGGTGAACAAACCCCTTTTCTCAGCAGACACGTCAACCGCCATGCCGATTTTATCGGCAGGCGCTCATGAACTGGAGCGTTGAAAATGAAAATCACACGTCGGACTCGGCGCCATCGCGCCGATGTCCCCGGCGGACGGGCCCCAATCGGCCTTTCCCCGGCAAATCCGTTCTCCCCCCGATCGAACCGCGTACTGCGCGGGGCGGCGATATCGCTCACCGCGACCTTCGCGATCGTCGGCCTGGTCACGAACACCGCCGCTGCTTCCCTGCCGGGCCTCGACGGCCTCGGCCTTTCCGGAACGGACACCACCTCACTGCTCGCGAGCTCTCAGCCCGGCTCGTCAGTGAGTGCTTCCGGAACGAGCGGCACCGCCAGCCCGGTCCCCGCGGGGGACCTCCCGACAGCGCAGATCCCGACCGTCGGCAAGTTCCTCAGCGGCGACGTGCTCAGCGGTGGCGTCTTCACCGGCGGCCTGTTCGGCGGCGAGACGAAGCAGACGTCCGTCGACCCGAACCAGTCCGGCGGCCACTCGACCGGGGACACCACCCATGAGGGCGGCGGCGACGCGTGCGACTTCTTCCTGCAGCACATGTGGAAGAACGAGGACGGGATCCCGCTGCTGGGCAGCAACTCGCACGCCCTGACCTACCACACGGACCCGGCGTACAAGAACCTGATCCTGTCCATGGCCAGCGGTGCGATCGGCAACTCGCACATGCCGGTCATCGACGCCTACGGCGGGCCGCTGGGCTGGATCCCGATCTTCAACCCCTCGCATGTGCGGGGCCACGGCACCGACTACCTCACGATGGCGACGGGATGCGGCGGCATGGGGCTGCCCATCGACACCAAGACCATGGCCGTCGACATGTCCCGGCTGCCGACGCCGGAGAAGGTGATCAACTTCGTCCAGAAGGGGATGCCGAGCGTTCCCGACCCGGCGAGGGTCCTGGCACCGGACTACCTCTACAACACCCTCCAGGTCGCCGAGATCATGAACCGGCTCGGCCCCGGCACGGTGTTCACCCCGGACGAGTACCTGTCCTTCGCGGGCAACAACTTCGACGCCATGCGCCTGCTGTGGCAGACCGCGTTCGAAAAGGTGAGCAGCGGCGACCCGGCCGCGGTCCTGGACGTCCTGAAGGTCACCGACAACATCAAGACGTTCGAGTCGCTCGGCATGCCGGGCCTGCCCGGCTCGGGTGGTGACACGGCGACCGGGAGCTTGCCGCTCGTCGGTCCCGCCTTGGGCGGCGTTCTCGGCGGTTCGCCCACCAAGCCGGGCACCCCGGGGTCGTCTCCGCTGCGACCGGGCGTCCCGGCCATCGGCGGCACGCCGATCTCGGGTGAGGGTCCGACCATCCCGGCCGGCTCGCCGGTCTCGGGTTCGGTCACCTTCACGAACACCGGCACCGAGACGCTCACCAACCTGAGCGGTTCGTTCCCCGGCGGCACCGTCACCCCGTCCGCGACCTCGGTCGCGCCGGGCGGCACCGTCACCTACACGTTCACGGCCCCGGCGAAGCCGGGTTCGCAGAGCGCGAAGCTGACGATCACCGGCACCAAGCCGAACGGCTCGACCGTCAGCTCGGAGATGACGATCCGTTATGTGGGCAAGCCTGCTCCTGGTACGCCTGCTCCTGGTACGCCCGGTACCCCGGCTCCTGGTACGCCGGGACAGCCTGGCACGCCGCTCCCGGGTCTGCCTGGCCTGCCTGGTCTGCCGAGCCTGCCGGGTCTGCCCGGCGCCGGGCAGCCGGGTGTCGGCGGGATCCTCTCGCCGGTGACCGGTCTGCTGGGCAACGTGGTTCCGGGCTCGACCCCGAAACCGCAGCCGGTCCCGCAGCCGACGCCGCAGCCGACTCCGACTCCGGTTCCGACGCCGCAGCCGGTTCCGGTCCCGCAGCCGCACCCGACGCCGCAGCCGCAGCCGTCGGCGAGCATCTCCATCGGTACCCCGCTGGTGAACGGGAAGGCCGCGGGCAGCGCCCCCGGTCCGAACGTTCCGTCGGGCAGCCCGGTCACCATCACGATTCCGGTGACCAACAACGGCACCGTCCCGGTGTCCGGGCTGGGTGGCAACACCTCGCTCGGCAAGCTGAACTGCGGCTCGGCCCAGCTGGCGCCGGGCAGCACGGCCCGCTGCACGGTCACCACGACCGCGCGGCCGGGCTCGAACACCGCGCAGTTCAACTTCACCGTGTCGGGTCCGAACGGCACCCAGCAGAGCAAGGCCTGCCGGATCTTCTACACCGGTACGCAAGCGGGCGCGGGCAAGCTGTCGATCACCGGCAAGCCTTCGGTCAACGGCGCCGTGGTCGGCTCGAACTCGACCGCGACCGTGCCCGCCGGCAGCACGTCCACCATCAAGGTGCAGATGACCAACACCGGCACCGCGCCGATCGCCGACCTGCGGGGCACCTCGCAGAACGGCCGGGTCACCTGCAACGGGACGACGCTCGCGCCGGGTGCCAGCACTCAGTGCACGATCACGTTCACCGCGAGTCCCGGTGCCAAAGCGGTGAAGGCGACCTTCACCGGCAAGGACGCTTCCGGCAACACCTCGACCGTCGGTTTCTCGCAGAGCTACACCACCACCGGTGTGTGCACCTGCGACCCGGCCTCGTCGACCGCCACGACCGGAGCGGCCACCTCGGCCACGTCCGCGAAGGCAACCACGTCGACCAAGTCGGCCAGCTCAGCCACGTCGTCGACCGGCTCGACCACGTCGACCGGGCACACCACGTCGACCGGGCACACCACGTCGACCGGGCCGGCGGTCACCTCGCCGCTGTCCATGATCACCGGCGCGGGCACGCACTGACAGACATCGGCTGACGACAGCCGGACACCGCCGAGACAACTGATCAGCCTCAGCAGAGCGTGGAAAGGTTTCTCATGCGTACCTGGGTAAAACGGTCCATTCAGGCCGGGTTACTCGCAGGTGGCTTGATGCTCCTCGGCGTGGGTGTGGCCCACGCCGAGGAGGACACCGGGCCTTCGCGAACAAGTGACCAGGCGACCGACACGACCGCGGGCACCAGCCCGCTGACCACCGTGACGTCGCTGGTGTCGGGACTCGTGCAGCCGCGGCAGGCGGCGACGAACACGACCTCGGCATCCGCGTCGACACCCACCACGACGACAACAACCAGCACCGGCTCGGCTACGTCGCCGGGCACCGCGTCGGCGACTCGGCCGGTCTCGCCTGTGGCGCGAGTCCTCGCACCGGTCAGCTCCGCGCTGACCGCGCGATCCGACTCGTCCAGCCCGGTGACCGCGGCCACCTCGGCAATCACCGGGGAACCCGCGGGAAGCGGAGCCACCAGCGTCGCCGGGACAGTACCGACGGCGGCAACATCCGCCGGCACCACCACGGGTGACGACACGGCCAGTGCCGCCACGACCACGTCGACTCCGGCAGACACCGGCGGCGACAGTGGGTGCTCGTGCCACCTGACCATGGGCACGCCCACGGTCGACGGCACCAACGCCGGATCACCGGACACCGCCGTACCGGTCACCGCCGGCCGACCGGCGACCGTGTCCGTCCCGGTGACGAACACGGGTTCCGGCACGGTCAGCAACGTCAGCGGCACCACCGCCGACGGTGCGATGACCTGTTACGACAGCACGCTGACCGCCAGTGAAAGCACCGTGTGCACCGGGCCGTTCACGCCGACCGCGGACACCACCGCGGCACCGGTCACGGTCACCGGCACGACGGCGAACGGTGAGCAGGCCGGCACGACCGGCACCGCCCACGTCACGCCCGCCGCCAGCCCGGCGCCGGGTACCGGCGGCGACACCGGGTGTTCGTGCGACCTGACCATGGGCACGCCCACGGTCAACGGCACGGACGCCGGATCACCGGGCAACGCGGTACCGGTCACCGCCGGGCAGCCGACGACGGTGAGCGTGCCGGTGACGAACTCCGGCACCGGCACGGTCAGCAACGTCGAGAGCACCACTCCCAATGGCGCCTTGACCTGTGGTGACAGCACTCTGGCCGCCAATGAAAGCACCGTGTGCACGGGAACGTTCACGCCGTCCGCGGACACCACCGCGGCACCGGTCACGGTCACCGGCACGACGGCGAACGGTGAGCAGGCCGGCGCCACCGGCACGGCTTACCTCGCCCCCGCCGGCCCGGCACCGGTACCCGTTCCGGCACCGGCTCCGGCTCCGGCTCCGATGCCGGTACCGGGCACCGGCGACCCGCACGGTGACCCCGGAACCCATCCGGGTTCGCCGACCAGCGGCGGAACCGGCGGCACGACCGGTCACCAGACCGGTGGCTCCGGGCACGGCACCGTGGGTGCCGGTCAGGGAGTGGTCATGGTGGGGAGCGGTCTCGTTTCCCACGCGGCCGGAGCGCACAGCGGTTCGGCGGAAGCGTCCCTCCACGGCGCCTCCGGCGAGCACGTCGACGCCGGATACCCGGTGCCCGCCGGTGCTGTCGAGGCCGGTGGCGGCGGGACCGCTGACGATCAGTGGCCCGTCGGCGGCGGACTGGCGTTCCTGGTGATCGCCCTGCTCATGGTGACGGCGGTAGCCGCGCGCCGTCGTCACTTCCGATAGGGGGAACGGTGTGGTGTGGCCTTGCCCCGGCCACACCACACCATCCCTCCTCGTTCGACGACTGGAGAGGCATGGCTGTCGAAACCATCCGGACCCGGCTGCTCCTGCTCGCGCTGCTCGGCCTGTCGTGGATGCTGGCGGCCGTCACGTTCTTGCCGGGCAACACCGGTTTCGCCGTGGTGAGCGCGTCTTTCGTGATCATCGTCGGCGTCGGCTGGGAGACACTTCAGCAGGCCGGTCGGCAGCTGCGCCGAGGCAAGGACCGGCCGCGTCCCGGGTTCGGCGCGATCACCTCCGCCTTGGCCGCCGCGGCGGCATTGGGGCTGGTGATCAGCCTGACCACGAACCCGATGCCGGCTCCGCCCGCGCCTGCCATGGCGGCCCCACGACCGTCCCCGCCACCGGTGGTACCGGCCAGGACGGTCGTCGATCCCGCGGTCCGCGTGAACCCGATCGCGGTGCACATCCCCAAACTCGGCGCCGACTCGTCGCTGATCGAGCTCGGCCTCGACGCGAACCGGCGTATGCGGACACCGCCGGTGACCACGCCGATGCAGGCGGGCTGGTACGAGCCGGGACCGGCGCCCGGCCAGGCCGGGCCCGCGGTGATCGTCGGTCACGTCGACGGCGCGTCCCAGCCCGGCATCTTCTACCGGCTGCACGAACTCGCGTCCGGTGACCGCGTCACCGTCGAACGCGCGGACGGTTCCGTCGTCACCTTCGTGGTGCGCCGGACCGTCCACGCCCCCAAAGATCGCTTTCCCACCAAGGAGGTCTACGGCCGCACCGCCGGCCCGGAACTGCGGCTGATCACCTGCGGCGGTTCCTTCGACCGAGCCGCGCGCTCGTATCGCGACAACGTCATCGTTTTCGCTCGGCTCGAAGGAGACGACGGCCACGACCGGCATGGGTGAGCACACGCTTCGCCGAACGTCCGCGTCCTCGTCGTTCGCCAGTCCGCGCAGGATCGGCTCCGACACCACGGCGGGATTGGCGGCCAGCCGTTCATGGATCTCGCCGGGTCGGATCGTCGCGGTTCCGCTCAAGATACGGCCTGAAGCCGGGGCCGCGGCCGGTACCGCCGCGGCCCCGGACGTCACTTCAGGTGCCGGGCGAGGAACCGGCCCGCGGCTTCCCCGGCGAACGACGGGACGCCCGTGTGCCCGCCCATGTTGGCGTTCAACGTCTTCTCCTTGGAGCCGAAGGCGTCGAACAGATCCAGCGCCTGCTGCCGGTCGTTCCCTTCGTCGTCCCACTGGAGCAGGACGTGCAGCGGGATGGTGACCTGCCGCGCCTCTTCGAGGATGCTGCGCGGCACATAACTCCCGGCGAACAGGACGGCGGCTTCGACGCGCGGCTCGACCGACGCCAGCCGCGTGCCGATGGCGATCACCCCGCCCGAGAACCCGACGGGGCCGCCGATTTCAGGCAGTGCGAGGAGCGCGTCGAGGGTGACTCGCCATTCGGGAACGGCCGTTTCGACCAACGGCAGGACGAGCCGGTCGACGATGTCGTCGGTGACCGGCTCGCCGGCCTTCAGCACGCGCTGCAGATCGGCGCGGGCCTCGTCGACGACGGTGAAACGCGGCCGGTCACCGGCTCCGGGGAGCTCGATGGTGGCCGTGGCGTAGCCCTCCGCCGCGCAAGCGAGGGCGCGGGCCACGAGCCGCGGGTGCATCCTGCCCAGTCCGCCGGGATGGCCCATCAGGACCAGCGGGACCGGCGCCGCGGACTCCGGCGTCCACAGGATGCCGGGAATCTCGCCGAGCGTGAATCCGCGCTCGAGGACACCATCTTCGAGGCGTTTTTCGGAAGTGAAGTGCATGGTCGTGCCTTTCGGGAGTGCTCATGAGACGGCGCTCCCGGACGACCTATCGCCCGACCGTGACCCCGGAGGGGAGCACCCATGTCGAAATGTCCACGGGTACCACCTCCTCGTTCGCTCGCACGGCCTCCGGCAAGGTAGCAGCGGCCGCGATCAGGTGCCAGCGGTTTATTGAGAGGTAAGACCTGTAGCCGGGCGGTTTCGCATGACCGCAGGGACGACACACGTGATCAGACGGACGACACGCGTGTCCGGGCGGACGACTCGTGCCGGACCCGGCCGCGTGCCAACGGTTTAACCCACCACCGAAAGCCCGTCCGCCACGACGACGCCGTCGTGCAGCACCGTACGGTCCTTGCCCCGGTCCATCACCGCGCTCGTCGGGGTCTCGCCGTCCACCAGCACGAGGTCGGCACGGTCGCCGACGGCCACCCCCGGCCGGTCGGCGATGCCCGCCAGCCGCGGGACGTCGTGGCTCATGATCGACGCGCCGCCCATCGTGGCGACGGCCAGCGCCATCTCGATCAGGTCGTCGCGGCGGAAGCCGTTCGTGAAGGCGAGTTGCCAGGTGCGGTCGAGCAGGTCGCAGTTGCCGTACGGGCTCCAGTAGTCCCGCTGGCCGTCTTCGCCGAGGCCGACGCGCACGCCCGCGGTCGTGAGGTCCGCGAGCGACAGCTGGCCGTCGGTCGACGGCGCGACGGTCGCCATCGCGATGTCCAGTTCCGCGAACGTGTCGATCAGCCGGCGGCTCACCGATTCCGAGATCGAGCCCAGTTCGTACGCGTGCGACAGGGTGACCTTGCCGCGCATGTCCAGCGCGCGGACCCGTTCGATCACCAGATCGGTGGAGAACACACCCAGGTGGCCGGGTTCGTGCAGGTGGATGTCGACCTCGACGCCGTACTTCTCGGCGAGCCCGAACACGACGTCGAGATGCCCCTTGGGATCCTTGTCGAGCGAGCACGGGTCGATCCCGCCGACGACCGTGGCGCCCGAGCGCAGCGAGGCCTCCAGCACGTCCACGGTGCCGGGCTCGCGCAGGATCCCGGCCTGGGGGAACGCCATGATCTCGACGTCCGCATGCTTGGCGAAGCGCTCCTTCGCGGCGAGGACGGCGTCGAGCTTCTCGAGCCGGCAGTCGACGTCCACCTGCGCGTAGGTGCGCACGCGGGTGGTGCCGTTGGCGATCATCCGCTCCAGCGTCCCGGCGACGCGCTCGGGCAGCGGGACCTCGGCGTTTCGCCAGTTCTCGCGGTCGTTCAGCATCATCGCCCACACGCCGGGCGCGCCGGTGTGCGGCCGGAACGGCAGGCCGATCCGCGTCGAGTCCAGGTGGACGTGCACGTCGCTGAACGACGGGAACAGCAGCCGCCCGCGTCCGTCGACGGTGTCCGGCGCCGTCGCGGCGGCGGGATCGTGCGGCCGTACCGCGGTGATCCGGCCATCGGCCACTGCGACGTCGCTGCGCTGTCCACCCCAGGGGCGGACGTCACGGATCAACAAGGGAGCACCTTTCTCGACGAGCTCCCTTTGGTATACCAAAGTGCTCCTTCAGGAGCAACGTCAGGTGTCCCGGTACGGACGCTTGTGGCCGGTGATGGAGTTGTGCTTGGTGATGTCGACGCCCATTTCCTGCAGCCGTGGGTACTCGGTCACCTTGAACACGTTGTCGTCACGGCGGTACGGGAAGGTGTCGAACCCCTTGCCCGGCCAGCCGGGGAAGACCACGTGCGTGTCCTTGGTGGAGTTCTTGGCGAAGGTCTCGGAGACGAAGTCCCATTTCTCCTGGACGAGTGCCTTGTTCGGGTCTTTGGGATCGTTGATCCAACCGGGCATCCGGATGCCGTGGTCCTTGAGGATCCCTTCGAGCGTATTGCCGCCGTCCTTCTTCGCGATCTGCTCGGCCGTATCCATGACCGGGCCGAGGTACTCTTCGGACCCGTCGGTCTTGCGCCGCTTGTGCCCGCCTGACCAGAAGTAGTGCTTGTCGGCCTTCAGGATCTGTTCGAGTTCCGGCTTGAACGCCTCGAACTCCTCTTTCGTCATCTTGTCGACGCGCTTGTAGTGCCCCCTCGGGCTCCTTCGCGGCGGGATCGGTTGGCCCCTGTTGCCGATCGGCTGGGGCCGCGGCTGGTTGCCCGGACCGCTCCGCCCACAGGGCGGGACGAGGCCGAGCGGGTCGCCGATGAGCAGCGGCTGATCGACGTAGCCGACGGGGTTCGGCGCGGCCGCGAGGCCGAGCGGGTCCTGGCTGAGGTAGCGCGAGGTCCGCGGGTCGTAGTACCGGAAAACGTTGTAGTGCAACCCGGTTTCCTCGTCGCGGTGCTGGCCGGGGAAGGCCAGCGGCATAGACGCGGTGTCCGCGCCGGGCAGCGGCACACCCCAGAAACTGCTGCGGTCCTGCCAGACGAGCGTGCCGCGTTCGTCGAGCATCTCGGTCGGCGTGCCCGCCGGTGACGTGATCACGGCGCGGAACGTCACGTCTTCCGCGGCGCCGGTGCGCTCGATCTGCACGACCGGACGGTCGTCGTCGTAGCGTTCCCAGGTGAAGAGCCGGTAGGACTCGTCGGCGGGGTCGTAGTCCATGCGCTCGACCACGTTCATCCCGCTCCACAGGAAGCGGACGTCGTGCGTGAGTTCGGCCTCGCCGTCCTGATCGATCAGCCAGCGGCGTTTGGCGAACCGCCGCCCGAGCGGGTCGTAGTGGTACGTCCAGAGCGCGCCGTCGGGAGTGCGCACCGAGCGCAGCCGGTCGAGGTGATCCCACTCGTAGGCGCAGGACCGGTCGGCGGTGACGCGGCCCCGCTCGTCGGAGTCGTAGACGCCCTCGTCGTGGGTGAGGTTGCCCGCCGCGTCGTGGGCGAATCGCTCGACTCCGGCGGGTCCGCGTACCTCGCTGACCCGGCCCGCGGCGTCGAAGGCGAGCCGCCACGGCCGGATCGCGTCGTCGACGGCGGCGAGCCTGCCGTCCGGGCGGTAGCCGTACACGCGCTTCCCGACCCCCGCGATCTCCTCTTCGGCGAGCCGGTCTTCCGCGTCGAAGCGCCGCTGGAGCACCACAGTGCCGTCGACGCTGCGCGTGATCTCGCGTTCGGCGTCGTCGTAGCCGAATTCGATCTCGTGCCCGGCGATCTTCAGCGACCGCGGCAGTCCCGATTCGGTGAACCGCCACTCACTGTCCACACCGGACGATGTCCGGCGCAGGAGCGCGTCGCCTTCGTGACGCCAGCACACCCCGAGCCCGTTGATCGTGTCGACGACGACCTGATCCCCGTCGTCGTGCGCCATCTCGACCCGCGACTCGACGTTCTCGGCGACGATCAACCTGCCGAGCGCGTCGTATTCGTACCGCGTGACGTCGTCGGGCGTGCGCCGCGCCACGACGTTGCCCTGGAGGTCGTAGAAGTACTCGGTCGCGTCGCCCGTGCTGCTGGTCATGCGAAGCAGTTGCCCGGCGGCGTCGTAGGTGTAGCCGATCCGGCGGCCGTCGTAGTCGGTCTCCTCGACGAGCCGTCCCGCGGCGTCGCGGACGTAGCGCCAGGTGAGGCCGTTCGGATTCGTCACCGAGGTGAGCCGCAGTTCGCCGTCGTAGGTGAACAGCGTGCGCGCGCCCGCCGCGTCGGTCTCCTCCAGGACGAGGCCGAACGGGCCGTACTTGCGGCGTCGCGCGGCACCGGTCGCGTCGCGGTGCTCGACGACGTGGCCTTCCGCGTCGTGCACCCACGTCTCGCGGCCACCGTCGGGACCGAGCCGCCACGCGCGGCGGCCGTCGGCCGTCCAGCCGAGCTTCGCCGCGCCGCCGGACGCCGTGTACGTGAGCCGCGGGCGGCCGAACAGGTCGCGGTCGCCGGGGCGATCCGTCACGGGGGCGTCGGTGAGCGGGTCGGGCGCGTCCGGGATCTCCATCGGCAGCCCGGTGCCGGTGAGGGTGGTGGCCGGATCGAACGCGGGGACCGTCCGCCGGACGTCTCCCGCCGAGAGCCGGACCTCGCCCTCGGCGTGTGCCAGCGACACCGTTGCCCCGCCGGGCCGGTGGACGGCCACCAGTTCGCCGTGTTCGTCGTATTCGTAACCGGTCTCGCGGCCGATTTCGTCCACTGTGGACAAAAGCTCGTCGCGCCGGTTCCAGCTGTAGCGCTGGGAGTTGCCCAGCGGATCGATCCGTTCGATCAGTTGCTTGGCGTCGTTGAGGCGATACGTCCACGTGTGGCCGACGGCGTCGGTGTGCCGGGTCGTGCCGGGCTCGTAGGCGAACGTCGCGTTGTAGTAACCACTCGCGCCCACGGCGCGGACGCAGCGTCCGGCGTCGTCGTAGACGTAGCGGTACCAGGTGCCCGTGCGGTCCTTCCAGCCGACGAGCCGGTGCCCGAAGTCGTAGTCGAGTGTCATCGGGCGCCCGGCGTAGTCCGTGACGGTGCTCAGCTGGCCGTGCCGGTTGTAGGCGAAGCGCACGAGCGGCGGCTGCCCCGGAGCGCCGAGCGCGACGATCCGCCCGTTCGCCGTGCCGATCGCGATTTCGACGCCGTCGTCGCGGCGGAGTCCCACGGGAGAGCCGTCGGCCGCGTACGCGAATTCCGTGCGCCCGCCGTTCTGCTCGATGGCCACGAGCGGCAGGATCCGGCCCGCGCCGGCGAAACGCAGTTCGCGATCGCCCATCGACAGCCGGTAGCCGTCCGCCGCGCGGCGCAGCCGGTGCCGCGGACCCTGCACCGGCAGCACGGGCGTGGCCGCCGGAACGGGATAGGTGAGCACCATGCCGTCTTCGGCGTAGAACAGGACCCGATCGCCCGTGAACGCCAGCCTTTGGTCCATTGTGGACGTCCAAGAAGGACCGAACCAGCGTCCGGCGGTGTAGGACGAGAGATGCGTGCGGGAGAGCTCCAGCTCCGCCGCGTCGCCGGGCAACGTCACGTCGACCTGCTTCATGACGACCTCACCGGTCGCGACGTCGACGGGGTCACCGCAGTAGTTCTTGGAATCCGAAGGCGTCGAGCGGTCCCCGTTGCCGTCCTTCTTGGTGGTGTCGTTGTTCCCGCCCCGGTCCCGGTCGCCTCCGCCGCCGGCGCCGCTGCTGTTCGTCTGGTCGTTGTCGGACTTGGTGTTGGTGCCCTTGTCGTTGGAGTTGCCGCCACCGTTGTTGTTGCCGTTGTCGGGTTTGCCGTCGGCGCTGGAGCTGGTGGTGCCCTCGTCGGGATCCTTGTCCTTCTTGGTGTCGAGCCCGCGATCGTTGCCGCCCTTGGTCTTGGGCGGCGGCGGGGCGTCGACCTTCCCGCCCTTCAGTTTGCGCAGGGCCTTCGCCGCGTCGTCGAAGAGCGAGTCGGCCCGCTTGAGCAGCGGCATCAGGCCTTTGAGCGCCTTGACGAGTTTGGTGGTGATGTCGGCGATCTTCGCGGCGGTCTTGGCGACCGCGGTCACCACCTGCGGCACCACCCAGGTCAGCCCGATGCCGAGGGTGAACAGCACCTGCAGCGCCCAGCTGATGAGGTGGCCGACGAGTTCGGCGATGATGTCGCGGACGAGGGTGCGGACGGCGGCGACGACCTCGCCCGCGGTCTTGACCCCGCTGGAGGCTCCTTCGCAGCCCTTCTGCGCGGCCGTGAGGACGTTGACGGTGTCCGCCGAGCGCTCGCGATAGCGGTCCGCCGCGTCACCGGCCCAGGTCTGCAGGTCGGCCTTGACCAGGTCGGTCAGCTCCGTGCCGACGGCGCCGAGTTCCTTGGCGATGTTGGCCCAGGTTTCGGCCTGCGCCTTGATCTGGTCGGCGTCGCCGGTCAGGGCGTCGAGCGCGTCGGACAGCGGGCCGACGTGTTCGAGCAGCCAGCCGACGCCCGCGGCGAGGATCGACCCGAACGGATCCATGGCCATCGAAAGCGCGTCGAGAGCCGTCCCGACGGCGCCCATCGCGACGGCGGCCCAGTCGCCCTTCTCGATGCCTTCTTTGAGGTCGTTCGCCGATTCCAGCAGCGGAACGCCGGTGTGCCCCTTGGTGGAGTCCTCACGTTCAGCGACCAGCGGATTCGCCATGGTGTGCCGTCTTCCTGCCTTCGGGATCTCGCCGACTGGGCCAGGCGTTTCTACCATCGCCGCGCCCTGGCTCCTTGTGCGGGAAAGGATCTTTGTCCGCGCGCCGGAAGGACGACCCGTACGGGCAGGGGCTTGCAAGTTCTGCCATGCGGAAGTTAACCTCCGCAGATTGAAATTGCCCGGCATCGCTCGCTTCTACCGAGAGGCGGATCCATGGTGAAGAGGACGCAGGCCGAAACGGCCGCGAGCGGCAGGCCCGAGGACGAACGGCTCGGGATCGGCAAGAGTTTCACTTACGGCATCCAGCACGTCCTGACGATGTACGGCGGGATCATCGCGCCGCCCCTGATCATCGGCGGTGCCGCGGGCGTTTCGACGGCGGAGATCGGGCTGCTCGTCGCGTCGTGCCTGTTCATCGGCGGGCTGGCGACGATCCTGCAATCGTTCGGCGTCCCCTTCTTCGGCTCCCGGCTGCCGCTGGTCCAGGGCACTTCCTTCGCCGGCGTGGCGACGATGACCGCGATCGTCGCGGACGGCGGACTGCCCGCCGTCTTCGGCTCGGTGATCGCGTCCGCGGCGCTCGGCCTGCTCATCACGCCGGTGTTCTCGCGGCTGGTGAAGTACTTCCCGCCGGTCGTCACCGGGACGGTCATCACCGTGATCGGGCTCAGCCTGATGCCGGTCGCGGCCCAGTGGGCGATGGGCAACAACACCAAGTCGCCGGAATTCGGTTCGGTCTCCAACGTCGGGCTGGCCGCGATGACGCTGGCGATCGTGCTGCTGCTCAGCAAGGTCGCCGTCCCGGCGATCTCCCGGCTCTCGATCCTGCTGTCGATCGTGGTGGGCACCGTACTGGCCGCCGTGCTGGGCAAGGCCGATTTCTCCCAGGTCTGGGACGGCCCGATCTTCGCGGTTCCGGCGCCCTTCGCCTTCGGCATGCCGACCTTCGACGTCGCCGCGATCGTGTCGATGTTCATCGTCGTACTGGTGACCCTCACGGAGACCACGGCCGACATCCTCGCGGTCGGCGAAATCGTCGACACCCGCGTCGGCAAACGCCGGATCGGTGACGGGCTGCGTGCCGACATGGCGTCTTCGGCGATCGCGCCGGTGTTCAACGGCTTCATGCAGAGCGCGTTCGCCCAGAACGTCGGCCTCGTCGCGATCACCGGGATCCGGAGCCGGTTCGTGGTGACCGCCGGCGGCGTGATCCTGCTGATCCTCGGCATGCTCCCGGTGCTCGGCCGCGTGGTGGCCGCGATCCCGTATCCGGTGCTGGGCGGTGCCGGTCTCGTGCTGTTCGGCACGGTCGCCGCGTCCGGCATCAAGACTCTGTCCAAAGTGGACTACAACGGGAACATGAACCTGGTGATCGTCGCGGCCTCGGTCGGGATGGGCATGATCCCGATCGCGGCGCCGGAGTTCTATCACCACTTCCCGGCGTGGGTCGGCACGATCTTCCATTCGGGGATCAGCTCCGCCGCGCTCACGGCCGTCGTGCTGAACCTGTTGTTCAACCACCTCAAGCCCGCCAAGGCGGGCAGTGATCCGTCGGTGTTCGCGACGGCGACCAGGGTGATCGACTACTCCGACCTGAAAGCCTTCTCCCGGCTCGAAAACGGCGACAAGATCGTCGACGGCAAGATCGTGGACGCCGACGGCAAACCGGTCGAGGTGCGAGACGAGGAAGGCAGGCCGGTGTCCTACCGGATCGGTTCGGAGCCCGACGCACACGGGTGAGCGAGGCCGGGCGGGGAACTCTGAACTATCCGCGCTGGGCGCGCCGCCGGGCGAGCTCGCCGACAACGCGTTGCCACGCCGGGGAAGCCTCGGAGACACGGGAAACCACCAGCTCGCCGTACCCCGGACGGCCGCCCCGCCGCTCGTGTTCGACCGCCCAGGCGTCCAGGTCGTCGATGAGCGTGTCCAGGCGCGGATCGCGCGGGTCCCAGCCGACGGCCTGATCACAGGCGAGGTACACGCGGAGCGTCTCGGGATCGTCGAAGGCGGCGTTCTTCTCCCGGACCCGTTCCGGCACGGCGCGGGGATCCAGCGCCCGCATCAGGATCCACGCGTCGCGTTCGAGCAGCACCCGCCGCTCGCTGACGCCGAGACCGCGCATCCGCTCCAGGAGGGCGACCACGTCGGGCGGCAGGACGAGCCGCTCGCCGCCGGTCAGTTCGGCGATCCGGAGGCGGTTTTCGGCGAGCCGGTCGATCTTGCGCCGGAGTTCGGCGTCGATGTCGGAAATGGCGGCGGCGAACTCGGCGGGCTCCGCGTGCAGCAGCGCGTCGACGCGGGCCAGCGGCACCCCGGCGTCGGCGAGGGTCCTGATCCGGATGAGGTCCACCGCCGCTTGCGCGGTGTAGCGGCGGTAACCGGAGGCGTCCCGTTCGGGCTCGGGCAGGAGGCCGATGTGGTGGTAGTGGCGGACGGTGCGCACGGTCACGCCCGCGGTCGCCGCGAGCTGGCCGATCGTGAGCACCCGTCCTCCTCTTCCTGAGCCTAGAAGCCTTCGACGACGTCGCGGATCGCCTGGACCACCGCGTCAGGGCGATCGAAGCAGAGCCGATGATGCAGTGTGTCGGTGAGGACGCGTTGTTCCCCTCGGGAGAACCCGCCGACCCGGGCCGCGTCCATCTTCATCTTGGCCTCGTCGATCTCCTGCGGCGGATGCGCGACGACGGTGAGCGCGATCGCCGGGACGTCGGGCAGCTCCGGCCCGGATCGCAGTTCGGTGGCGAGCGCGACCAGCCCGGTGCGCTCCGCGGCGCCGATGCGCAGCCACTCGTCGCTCACCTTGGCGTCGACGAGCGCCTCGCGCACGTCTTCCGGGTAGTCCTCGCGCAGCTCGGCGTACATCGCGCGAAGGGCGGCGCGATCCGGACCGGGTGACGGCCGCCCGGCCGCCGACAGGCTCGCCTCGGGCGGCATGAAGCCGTCCCAGTCGGGATGGAGGGCGTCCAGGAAGACCAGCCCGGCCACGTCGCGCGGATAGAGCTGCGCGAACCGGTGCGCGTAGAGGCCGCCGAGTGAGTGCGCCGCCAGCACGTACGGGGCGGGAATGTCCAGGCTGACCAGCAGCTCGCGCAGTTCCGACGCGACCGCGGTGGCGGTGCGAGGCAGGGGGAGGGCGTCGCTGTGGCCCGTCCCGCCGCGGTCGTACACCACGGCGGTGGTGAACCGCGCGACCTCCTGCTGGACGCCGAAGTAGTCGAGGCCGACCGCGCCGGCGCCCGGCAAGAACACGACGGCGGGCCCACCGTCACCCGATCGGTGCACGAAAAGGCGGCGGTCGTCGATCTCCTGGAGTCCTCCGACAGGGGGTGTGTTCGTCATGCGGCAAGGCTCCGACCCTGACGCAGGGTCAAGGTCAAGCAGCCGGGAAGGTCGACGCTGACCTGGGGAAATGACCCGGTTCGGGATGGCAGCGTGTGCGAACGGGCAAGACCTGCGACAATGGACGGCGAGATCGGGGCATCGAATGGGCTCAGACTCGCTATGAAGAGCAGGTAAAAAAGTATGGCTCAGGGCAGCGTTAAGTGGTTCAACGGCGAAAAGGGCTTCGGCTTCATCGCTCAGGACGACGGCGGACCGGACGTTTTCGTGCACTACTCGGAGATCCAGGGCAGCGGTTTCAAGTCCCTGGACGAGGGGCAGCGCGTCGAGTTCGAGATCGGCCAAGGTCAGAAGGGCCCGCAGGCCCAGCGCGTCGTCGCCATCTGACTTTCTTCACGCCGAAGGCCTCCATCCGTACCGGGTGGGGGCCTTCGGGCGTTTCGGCTACCGATATCGTCGAAGCATGCTTGTGATCGTTCGTGAGCACCCGTGCGGCCGGACGCGGTGAGCCGCTCCGCCCTGGAGCCCGAGCAGGTCGGGCGGAAAGTGCGGTTGCGCGAGGTCGGCCTCCGGGACCGCCGGGTCCTGATGGGCTTCGACCGCGACATGGCCCGCGAGGCGACGCCGCTGATCGGCGGCGGGCACCGGCATTGGGCTTCGCACCGTTCGGGGTCCGCCGGCGACGACATCCACTTCGGCATCGAGACCGTGCGCGGCCGGATGCTGGTCGGCTCGGTCTGCACCATCGGCGCCGACCCCGCGACCGGCCGGTTCGGCTACGGCATCGGGATCGCGCCGCGCCACCAGCGCTGCGGCTACGCCACGGACGCCATCACCGTCCTGCTGGCGCATATGTTCGGACAGCGCGGCTTCCGCAAATGCGAGGTCAGCGTCTACGGCGGCAACCTCGCGTCGCTCTCGCTGCACGGCGGCCTCGGCTTCCGCGAGGAAGGCAGGCTGGCCGACACCGAGGTGGTGCGTGGCGAGATCAAGTACCTGGTGCGGATGGGCATCACGGCCGAGGAATTCGCCGCACGACCACCGGACGCCCTCGGCGACCTCGGCAGGCGTGGCCAGCACCGGCGGCCCCGCCGTGGCAAGCACTGGCGCGCGCCCGCCGCGGTCAGCGGCTGATCAGCCCGGACTCGTAGGCGAACACGACCGCCTGGACGCGGTCGCGGAGGCCGAGCTTCGTGAGGATGCGGCCGACGTGCGTTTTCACCGTCCCCGGTGAGAGGAACAGCAGTTCGGCGATCTCGGCGTTGGACAGGCCCCTGGCCAGCTGCTGCAGCACCTCGTTCTCACGTCCGGTGAGCAGGGCGAGCCGGTCGTCCGGCGGCGCCGCGGGCAGGCCGGTGACGACGCGGTCGAGCAGCCGCCGGGTGACGGTCGGCGCGAGGGTGGCCTCGCCGGAGGCGACCACGCGGACGCCGGAGAGCAGATCCGGCGCCAGCGCGTCCTTGAGCAGGAAGCCGCTGGCCCCGGCCTGGAGCGCTGCGTAGACGTACTCGTCCAGGTCGAACGTGGTCAGCACCAGGACGCGGGCGCGGTGGGCCGCGGCGATCGCGGCGGTGGCCTCGACGCCGTCCATCTCGGGCATCCGGATGTCCATGAGCACCACGTCCGGATCGAGGTCCGCCACCAGCGCGACGGCTTCCGCCCCGTCGCCTGCCTCGCCGACGACGGCGATGTCGTCCGCGTTGTCCAGGATCATCCGCAGGCCGGTGCGCACGAGCGACTGGTCGTCGGCGATGACCACCCGGATCGTCATGACGGCAGGGTCGCGCGGACGGCGAAGCCGCGTTCCGGACGCGGTCCCGCGTCGAAGGTGCCGCCCAGGACGTTCACCCGTTCCCGCATGCCCTCGAGGCCGTGCCCGGCGCCGGACGGCTCTTCCGTCGCGGTGCCGTCGTCGGTCACTTCGATCTCCAGCGTCTCGGGCCCATACCTCATCACGATAGTCACCGACGCCGCCGGACCGGCGTGTTTCAGGACGTTCGTCAGCGCTTCCTGCACGATCCGGTACGCCGCCAAGTCCACTGTGGACGGAAGTGGGCGGGGTTCCCCTTCGACCAGGAACTCGACCGGCGTCCCCGCGGAACGGATGTCGGCGGCCAGCCGCGGCAGGCGTTCCGCGCCCGGTTGGGGCTCCCAATCCGGCTCGTCCTGGCCGAGCGCGCCGAGCAGGCGCCGGATCTCGCCCAACGCGGTCCGTCCGGTGCCGACGATGGCGTCGAGCGCTTCCCGCGCCCGTTCCGGCCGCCGTTCCAGTTCGGCTTGGGCGCCCTGCGCCTGCAACACCACCACGGAAAGCGCGTGCGCGACGACGTCGTGCAGCTCGCGGCTGATGCGGCCGCGTTCGGCGGCCACGGCCAGCGCGGCCTGGGTGTCCCGCTCGCGTTCGAGGTCGGCGGCCCGCTGTTCCAGCACCGAAAGGCGGATCCGGCGCTGCCGCGTGTTCAGCCCGGCGAGCCACGCCACCGCGAGCGACAACCCGATGCCGGCGAAACCGCCCCAGTCCTGCACCTGGTCGTCTTCGGGTCCGGGAGGTGCCAGCCGATCGATGATGATGATCCGCGGCGGTGGCGGAGCCGGTTCCCGCGTATTCGCGTCGGCGGCGTGGATCGCCCACGCTCCGGCGACCAGCAGGCTCGCCGCCAGCAGGGCGAACGAAAGCCGTCGCGACCCCCAAGCCGCGACGGAGAAGAGACCGATCAAGGCCACGACGTCGACCGGGCGAAGATCGTTGCCCATGGCCAGATGCAGGAGTGAGACCGTCGCGCCGGTCGCGAAAGTGATCGTGGGATTACGGTGCCGGACGAGCAGGGAAGCCAAGGACACCAAGGAGGTCAGCCACCAGTCGAAGCCCTCTGGATCGTCGGCCGAGACCACAGTGGACAGTCCGATGAGCACGGTCAGCCCGATGTCCACGGCTTTCGGGTGGTTCCTGAGGAAGGAGAGCACCGGCCGAGCGTAATCCCGGATGGGGGCCTCGCGGATCCCTCTCGCGGCAGACATCGGGATACGACCTGCGGCAGACGCGCGAATACGACGACGGGTCCCAGGCTGGACGCAGGAAGATCCCCGACAGAAACGGAATCCTCATGAGAAGGCTTCTCGTCGCGCTGGTCGCCCTCGCCGGCATGGTTTCCTTGGCGAGCCCGGCCGCGGCGGCTCCACGACTGAAGTTGCCGCCGCCGACCGGCTCGCATCCCGTCGGCTCCAGCGATCTGCATCTGATCGACTCTTCGCGCAAGGATCCCTGGGTGCCGGCCGGGCCGCGCGAGCTGATGGTGTCGATGTTCTACCCCGCGCTGGTGCCGTTCGGCCCGAAGCGGCCCTACCTCACCTCGGCCGAGGCCAAGGCGTTCCTGACCGAATCGGGCCTGCCCGACGTCGACCCCGGGCTGCTCTCCGGGCTCCGGACCAGCGCCAGGGTCGACGCCCCGCCGCTCCTGGGGAGGCACGCGCTCGTCGTCCTGTCGCCGGGATTCGGCAAACCGCGCACCACGCTCACCGGCCTGGCGGAAGAGCTGGCGAGCAAGGGTTTCGTGGTCGCGCTGATCGGCCACAACTACGAGTCCCACGGCACCGCGTTCCCCGACGGGCGCGTCACCGAATGCGCCGCCTGCGGATCCGACTCCACGTTGCTCCCGCCGATCCGCTCCGCGGACGTCTCCTTCGTGCTCGACACCCTGACCAAGCCTTCCTCGCGCTGGGCCCGGCTGATCGACCGGACGCGGATCGGGATGGCGGGCCATTCCATCGGCGGGTACAGCGCGCCGACCGCGATGGTCGACGACCAGCGGATCCGGGCGGGCGTCGACATGGACGGCAGGCTGTGGTCGCCGATCCCCGCGTCCGGCATCGACCGGCCGTTCCTGCTGCTCGGCCGCGAAAGCGAGTACACCCCGGCCGGCCCGGACACGACCTGGGCGGGCAGCTGGCCGAACCTCACCGGCTGGAAGCGCTGGATCAGCGTCGCGACGGCCGGGCACGCGTCCTTCACCGACGTCGGCGTCCTCGGTGAGCAGCTCGGCCTGACCAAGCCCGGCCTGCTCGGTGGCGAGCGCGGGATGCGGCTGACCAGGGCGTACGTCTCGGCGTTCTTCGACGCGAACCTGCGCGGCGGGCACCAGCCGTTGCTCGACGGGCCGGTGGCGGACAACCCGGAGATCAAGTTCTGGAACTAGCCGAGGGGGACCCCGGTGAGGCCGGGGCCGAGTGGGGAAGATTCCGGCCGTCCAACGTCCAGGATCTTCCCCACTCGGTCGTCCGCCCAGGGGCGTGACCGGCACGATCACGGTTCAAGACCAGGACGGCCACCGCGACGATGAAGGAATTGGGACACTCAACGTCCCAATTCCTTCATCAACGACTCCCTGTGCGGAGGAGCCAGGACACTCGTCGGCGGAGACAGCGGCCGACACGTTCGCCTTAGCCGATCGACAACCCGGTGAGGCCGGCGGAGAACTTCCACAGCCGCTCGGCCTCACCGGCGTCGATCGCGTACGGACGCACGCCGACCCACTCGCCCTCCTCAGCGGCGATCTCGGCGACGTCGCAATCCTCGCAGTAGAGCCCACCGAGTCCGTCGAGCCGCGGCGACGTCGCCGCCCAGACCTGGGTGGCCGCGCCCTGCTCCGGCGATTTGAACTCCGGGTCGGCCTGGTTCCCGTGCTCGTCGATCCAGCCGCGCTCGACCATCTCCTCCGGCCGCAGATGCCGCTGCAGGGGAGTGAGGATGGCGCCCGGATGCAGGCTGAACGCGCGGATGCCGTGTTCGGCGCCGAGCTTGTCCAGGTGCACCGCGAACAGGACGTTCGCCGTCTTGGCCTGGCCGTAGGCGAGCCAGCGGTCGTAGCCGCGCTCGAACTGGACGTCGTCCCAGCGCATCGGCGACGAGTGGTGCCCGGACGAGGCCACCATGACGACGCGGGCGCCGCCGCCGGCCTTCAGAGCGGGCCAAAGCCGGTTCACCAGGGCGTGGTGACCGAGATGGCAGATCGCGAAATGCGACTCCCAGCCGGGGCCGACCCGCCGTTCCGGCGCGGCCATGATCCCGGCGCTCGCGATCAGGATGTCGATCGGGCGGCCGCTGCTGAGGAAGCGGCCGGCGAAGGCCTCGACGCTCGCCAGATCGGCCAGGTCGAGCTCGCCGACCTCGGTGCCGGGGATCCCGGCGAGGGTGGCCCCGGCGTCGGCCGGACGGCGCGCGGGGACGACGACATGCGCGCCGGCGTTCGCCAATGCCCGCGTGGTTTCCAGGCCCAGTCCCGAATATCCGCCGGTGACGAGGGCGAGCCTGCCGGAGAGGTCGATGCCGTTCAGTACTTCTTCGGCGGTGCTGCGCGCGCCGAAGCCGGAGCCGATCTTGTGTTGTGCGGTGGTCATGAGGCGGACGCTAAGAGCTAGAGGGCTCTCTAGGTCAAGGCGCTATCGTCGGTCCGGTGACGGAACTCGCGATCGGCCAGGTCACCGAGCGGACGGGCCTCAGCGTCCACGCGCTTCGCTTCTACGAGAAGGAAGGGCTGCTCGCGGCACCGGTGAAACGGGACGCGAACGGGCGCCGCGTGTACACCGAACACGACGTCGACTGGCTGCTGAACTGCACGAAGTTCCGGGCGTCCGGAATGCCGCTCGCCGTCATCCGCGAATTCGCCGAACTCGTCCGCCAAGGGCCGGGAAACGAGGAAAAGCGGCTCGAACTGCTGCGGGAGCACCAGAACACCGTCCGCGACCGGATCGCCGAGCTGGCCGACTGCCTGGAACTGATCAGCCGGAAGGTCGAGGTCTACGAGGAGCACGTCGCGCGGGGGACCGCGAACGAGCTCTGGCGTTAGGGTCCACAGTGGACAGACGTTGCCACCCGATCGGTGCAACGTTTCGCCTGGCGATGGGCAAGGGCGGCCCCTAAGCTTTGCCGCTCGTGACCTGCGAGGTGAGACGATGAGGTCCTTCGGCGCGGTGGATCCGGTCAAGGTGGCGCTCGCCGGGCTCACCACGATGGCCCTCGGCATGGCGGCGGCGCTCAACGCCGACGCTTTGCCGGTGATCGGCGGCGGCACGACGTATTCCGCCGAATTCTCCGACGCGGGCGGACTGCGCGCCGACAACGACGTCCGGATCGCCGGGGTGAAGGTCGGCAAGATTTCCGAAATCGACCTCGAAGGCGATCGCGTGCTCGTCTCCTTCCGGGTGAAGGACGCCTGGGTCGGCGACGCCACGAGCGCGTCCATCCAGATCAAGAACGTCCTGGGGCAGAAGTACTTGGCGCTCGACCCGCGTGGCGAAGCGATCCTCGACCCCGGAGACCCGATCCCGCTGCGGCGGACCACCGCGCCGTATGATGTCCTTGAAGCGTTTCGGGATTTGTCGAAAACCGTCGACGCCATCGACGTCGGCCAACTGGCGAAAAGCTTCGACACGATTTCGGCGACTTTCGCCGATACGCCCGCCGACGTCCGCTCCGCGCTCGACGGGATCACGAAGCTCTCCGGCACCATCGCCTCCCGGGACCGGCAGCTCCGGACGCTCGTCGCGAACACGCGGCAGGTCTCGCAGACCCTCGTCGACCGCGACACCGAGGCCCAGCGGCTGATCCAGGACGGCAACGCGCTGCTGCGCGCGATCTCCACCCGGCAGCAGGCGATCAAGGACCTGCTCGACGGCTCGAAACGGCTCGCGACCGCGCTCGACGGCATCATCGCCGACAACGACGGGCAGCTGGGGCCGGTGCTCGAACAACTCGACCGGCTGACGTCGATGCTCCAGCGCAATCAGGATTCGCTGGCCAAGGGGATCGCCGCGTTCGCGCCGGCGATCCGGGTGCTCACCAACGTCGCGGGCAACGGCCGCTGGATCGACGGCTACCTGTGCGGGCTGGTCCTGCCGACGTTCGGCCCGCTCAACGAAAAGGGCTGCTTCGAGAAGTGAGCGGCACGCTCTCCGTCAGGGCTTCGTCCGCCGCAACCAGAACAGCCCGATCACCGGCAGCACCAGCGGGATGAAGAGGTAGCCCTGCCCGTATACCGACCACACGGTGGCGTGGGGGAAGGCCTCGCGGTCGAAAAGGCTGAACGTGCCGACGGTCAGCACGCCGAGCAGTTCGACACCGCAGGCGATCAGCGCGATCCGCCACCAGCCCGCGCCGCGGCGGGCCAGCGCCACGGTGGCCAGCAGGTAGACGACGGCCGCGAACGCGGAGAGGGCGTAGGCCAGCGGGGCTTCGTGGAACTTGGTGCTGATCTGCACGGCAGCGCGTGAAGTCGCCGCCAACGCGAAGATCGCGTACACGGCGACCAGGATCCGCCCCGGGCCGGAGGCCTTGTCCGTCGCGGTGTCCACCGTCTTCTCCTCGGTTTCTTCAGGCACTGGCGCCCGCCCACACCTCGTGCAGCCGGAGCACCATCACCGGGATGGCGAGGCACGCGATGCCGAGGATCGCGGTGCTGGCCCGGGTGCGCTCGGCCAGCGCCCAGAACGTTCCGAGCGGGAGCACGACCAGGCAGCCGATCAGGTAGGCGAGATAGGTGGCCATGCTGCCGGGGCGGCCGCCGCCGATCAGCAGGACGACACCGATCACGAGCTGGGCCACCAGGAGTACTTCGATCACGGCGAGGCCGGCGAGTAGTGCGTTGTCCGGCAACTTCTTGCGCGCCGCCTGGACGAAACTCCACGCCGCGACCAGCGTCGCGCAGATCGCGACGGTCACCGCGAACCCTGTGATCACGTCGGCCTCCTTACCCGCTCCACCGGCGACAACGTACCTCCGGGCCGATCATCGCCGACGGGCGACCGGTGGGCCGCGTGGCGGGCGCCACGAGACGAAGAGTGGTCCAGACCTCGGGTGAATAGATCACGAAGCGCGGCCGGTTGGCGCTCTGTCAATTTCGTTGCGCATTATTGCGTTCAGTGCCTCCACCTGGGATTACGACGCCGGTGCGTTCCTGTTACACACCGACCGGGTGGTTGGAATCCGAGTTGATCTCACGCTGGGTACCCCTACCATTCGGTAGTTTTCGAATTCACGTCCCTGAACAGCCCATCCGAACCCCCGATATGGCGGATTGGCCGTTCGGGGTCCGGCGGGTGGAATATTCTGCATCGCGATGGTGCACATGGCCCATCCGATTGGTGCCAAGGAGGGGGCGCTCGATGGACGTCCGGTACGAAGCGTATTGCTTCGCCGATCCACTGTTCTTCGATGAACAGCGGGAAACCGGGGACGCCGCCGACGATTTCGCCTCCCTGTTGCCCGCTCCCGGGGACGGCTGGCGCACCGGGGTGCGCGGAGTGTGGCGGTTACTGCACCCTGTTGCTCGAAACCTTCCCTTGCAGGGCTGGAAAATCCACGTGTCGGCAGGTTTGGGCAACGCCGAGCGGGTGCTCGTGAAGGTGCACGAGCATTGTGTCGAGCACGCCGTGTCCTACAAGCATCTGCGTTCGCGGACGACCCTGCTGGCCAGGAATTCGAAATACGCCCCGCGTGACGGAAGCGGTAAGTTACTGACTCTTTATCCGGCTGACAACAACGAGCTGGAGCGTGTTCTCACGGCGTTGTCGGCGAAGCTCGACGGCGAGCCCGGCGCGTACATTCTCAGTGATCTTCGGTATGGTGCCGGCCCGCTCTACGTCCGCTACGGCGGATTCGCCGAGCAATGGGTCGAACTCGACGGCAAGCGGGTCCTCGCGATACGCAAACCGGACGGGACGCTGGTCCCGGACAAGCGCGAACCGACCTTCTCCGTACCCGACTGGGTGGCGATTCCGGAGTTCCTCGCGCCTCATCTCGCAGCTCGCAAGAGCGGCGGTGCGGATCAGTTCCCCTATCAGGTGAAAAGTTCTCTGCACTTCTCCAACGGCGGCGGCGTGTACCTCGCCGACCGGAAGGCCGACGACGAACGAGTGGTCCTCAAGGAGGCCAGGCCGTTCGCCGGCCTGGACCGGGACGAGGTCGACGCCGTCGAACGCCTCCGCCGTGAGCACGAGGTGCTGGAGCGGCTGAAGGGCATCGACGGCATCCCCACCGCCTACGACCGCTTCACCGTCTGGGAGCACCACTTCCTGGCGATGGAGTACATGCCCGGCGTCTCGCTCGGCAACTGGCTGGCCCGCAACTACCCGCTCACCCGGCGCGACACCACCGAGGCCGACATCGCCGCGTACACCGAACGCGCGCTGGCGCTGGTCCGGCGGGTGGAGGCGATGGTCGGCGAGGTGCACGGCCGCGGGATCGTCTTCGGCGACCTGCACTCGCTGAACATCCTCGTGGACGGGGACGACGACGCGGTCTCCCTGATCGACTTCGAGATGGCTTCGGACATCGAAAGCGGCACTCGGCCCGCGCTCGGCGCGCCCGGCTTCCGTGCTCCGAGGGACCGGAACGGGTTCGAGGTCGACGAGTACGCGCTCGCTGTCCTGAAGCTGTGGATCTTCCTGCCGCTCACGACGCTCCTCGAACTCGCCCCGGCGAAGCTGCGCGGGCTCGCGGACTTCGTCCAGCAGCGCTTCGACGTCCCGGAGGGCTACGCCGACTCGATCGTCGCGGAGCTCGCACCCCGGAACGTGCCGCCGCTCACGAGCGCCACCGAGCTGGACCAGGAACGGCCGGATTGGGCGCTGGTCCGCAAGCAGATCACCGAGGCGATCCTCGCCAGCGCGACCCCCGAGCGCACCGACCGGCTCTTCCCCGGCGACATCGAGCAGTTCCGCGTCGGCGGAGCGTGCTTCGGCTACGGCGCGGCCGGCGTCCTCCACGCGTTGAAGGCGGTCAGCGGTGAGCGGCATCCCGCGCACGAACGCTGGCTGCTGGACGCGATCCGCCGCGATCCGCCCGGACGGCCGGGGTTCTACGACGGCTCGTACGGGATCGCGTACGTCCTCGAAGAGCTCGGTTACCGCGAAGAGGCCACCAGGCTCTTGGCGGCGTCGACGACGCTGGTCGAGCAGACCACCGACCACGGTCTGGAAGGCGGCCTGTCCGGGATCGGGCTCACTCAGCTGCACTTCGCGGTGGCCCGCAAGGACAACGAGTTCGGCAGGCAGGCGCTCGCCACCGCCGTCCGGCTCGCCGAAGCGCTGGAGATCGCCGACCCGCCTGGCGACTTCGGCCGCGCCGGGTTGCTCAACGGCTGGTCCGGTCCGGCGCTGCTGTTCGTGCGGCTGTTCGAACGCACCCGCGAAGAAGGCTGGCTGTCCTTCGCCGACCAGGCGCTGGAGCGGGACATCGAGGAATGCGTCGAGTCCGACGACGGCTCGCTGCAGGTCCGCGACGGCGAGACCCGCACGTTGCCCTACGCGGGTGTCGGCAGTGCCGGGATCCTCATGGTCGCCGAGGAGCTGGCGAAGCACCGTCCCGACGCGAAGGCGTTGAAGAGCCTTCCCGGCCTGCGTGAAGCGTGCCGCGGCGAGTTCGTCATCCACCCCGGGCTGCTGTTCGGCAGGGGCGGGCTGATGACCGCGCTGGCCATGGGCGCCGAACCGGACCAGCGCGTCCGCGACGCCATCGACCTGCATCTTTCCCGGCTGGCCTGGTACGCGGTGCCGTACAAGGGCGGCCTGGCGTTCCCCGGCAACCAGCTGCTGCGGCTGTCGATGGACGTCGTCACCGGCGGCGCGGGCGTCCTGCTCGCCTTGGCCGCCACCCTGGACGGGAAGGCCGCGCTGCCTTTCCTGTCCTCCCGAACTGCCGTCCGATGAGGGCGGCGGACCAAGAGGTAACTAGTGAAAGGGAACACCATGGAACTGGTTCTCGACCTGCAGGCCCTGGAAGCCCCCGAGGTTCTCGAAGGTGGCGGCGGTGGCAGCCACGGCGGCGCGAGCAACCTCAGCCTGCTGGCCTCCTGCGCGAACAGCACCGTCAGCCTGCTGACCTGCCACTGAGTCACGGCTGAGCACTGAAGGCGCGGGAGCGGCACAGGCCAAGTGCGCCGCTCCCGCGTCTTCATTTTGCCTTCCGGTTCATCTCGTTGGGATCACGGTGTCCGCCGGCGCGGTCGCGGGGTCACCAGGACTAAGGAGTGGGATGGCGGGTTCCGCCGATCGGTTGCTGGTCACGGTGACCGCACTGGATCGTCCCCGCCTGATCGCGCTGATCTTCAGCGCGCTCGCCGGGACGGCGGCGGGGCTGCTCCTGCCCGGCGCGCTCGCCGCCGCGGTCGACGCCGTCGTCGCCGGACGGCCCAGCCTGCCCGAGGTCACCTGGCTGATCGTCCTCGGCGTCACCGAAATCGCCGTCGGCCTGATCGGCGGCATCCTCACCGCGCGGATGACCGCGTCCGCCACGGCCTGGCTGCGCCGCAAGCTCGCCGACCGCTATCTCGCGCTCGGCACCCGATCGACCTTCGCCGACGGTGACGCGATCAGCAGGCTCACCGGTGACTGCACCGGCGCGGGACTGGTCGCCTCCGTCGTCGTGCAGCTCGGGTCGACCACCCTCATCTCCGGTGGGGCCGTCGTCCTGCTCGCGCTGATGGACTGGCGGCTCGCGCTCGTCTTCCTCGGCAGCATCCCGTTCGGCCTGATGCTCGCGCGCACCCACCTGAAGAACACCGCCGACGACGTCCTCACCTATCAAGAGGTGTCCGGCGAGCTCGCGGCGAGGATGGTCGACGCCGTCGCCGGGCTCCGCACGATCGCCGCGTCGGGCACCGCCGACCGCGAAGCCGACCGTGTGTTGCGGCCGTTGCCGAAGCTGAGCCTCGCCGGCCGCGGGATGTGGCGGACGCAGGCCCGGATGGTGTGGCGGTCCGGTCTGCTGCTGCCCGCGGTCGAGCTCGCGGTGCTCGCCGCCGCCGGTTTCGGGGTGCTGGAAGGCAGGCTGACCGTCGGCCAGGTCCTCGCGGCCCTCGGCTACGTCGCCCTCGGCATGGGCCTGATCACGCAGATTCCGTTGCTCACCACACTTTCCCGCGCGCGGTCGTGTGCGTGGCGGATCACCGAGGTGCTGGAGGCGCCGGTCCCTGAACCGGGTGACCTCGGCGTCGTCCCCGGGCGGGGCACGCTCGAACTGCGCGGCGTCACCGTCGAGGGCGCGTTGCGCGACGTCGACCTGCTCGTGCGGGGCGGCCGGTTCACCGCGGTCGTCGGGCGGTCCGGTTCGGGGAAGTCCGCGCTGGTCAACGTCCTCGGTGGGTTGCTGACCCCGGACGAGGGGACGGCGACGCTCGACGGCCGTCCGCTGGAGAAGCTGCGGCCGTACGAGCTCCGCGCGGTCGTCGGGTTCGCCTTCGAGCGGCCCGCGCTGCTCGGCGCGACGATCGGCGATGCCGTCGGCTACGGCTCGTGGGCCGGGGAGGCCGCCGTACGCGCCGCCTGCCGGTCCGCGCAGGTCGACGACCTGATCGTCCGGCTGCCGGACGGCTACCGGACGCCGCTCAGGGAAACCCCGCTCTCCGGCGGGGAGGCGCAGCGGATCGGGCTGGCGCGCGCGATCGCGCACGCGCCGCGGGTGCTCATCCTCGACGACGCCACCGCCAGCCTCGACACGGTCACCGAAGCCGCCGTCGAGGAGGCGATCGAACGCACTTTGCCCGGCAGGACCAGGGTGGTGGTGACGCATCGCGCGGCCACCGCGTCGCGGGCGGACACGGTGGTGTGGCTGGAAGACGGCCGCGTCCGGGCGGTCGGCACCCATGACGAACTGTGGCGGACTCCGGCTTATCGCGCTGTTTTCACCGAGGGTGCGCAATGAGCGTCTGGGGGCTCTACCGCTCGGCGCTGGCCGGGCAATGGCGCGGCGGGCTGGTGCTGCTGGCCTGCTCCGTACTGGAGAGCGCGCCCGCGTTCTTGTCCGGTCGCCTGGTCGAACTCGCGGTTGACGAGGGGTTTGCCGCGGATCGGCCAGGCACCGGACTGCGTTGGCTCGCGGTCTTCGGGCTGGTCGCCGTGATCGGCGCGTTCGGTTCGCGGCTGGTGTGGCATCAGCTCGGCAAGGTCGTCGAGCCGTTGCGCGACGCGCTGGTGACCGCCGTCGTGCGCGGGGTCCTGCACGATCCGGCGCCACCGCGGAATCAGCCGGACGCCAGCGGCGTCGCCCGCATCACCCAGCACGTCGAGGTGGTGCGTGACGCCACGGCCGGACTGCTGGTGCAGGCGCGCGGGATGATCGTGACGACGGTGGCGGCGCTGGCCGGGTTGTTCACCGTCGCCGGTTCGCTCGCGTTGATCGTCGCGATCCCGGTGGTGGTCTCGGTCCTCGTGTTCGCCTGCCTGCTCCCGTCACTGGCGCGGCGTCAGCGCGCGCTCGCGCTGGCCGACGAGCGGACCGCCGAGGTCGCGGGCGCGTCGTTGTCCGGTATGCGGGACATCGTCGCGTGCGGCGCGGAACCCTTGGCCGCGCTGGAGCTCTACGACGCCATCGACACGCAGGCCAAGGCGGCCGTGCGGGTGGCGCGGTCCGGGGCGGCCCGGACGGTCGTGATCGCGACCGGTGGTTTCGTTCCGTTGCTCCTGGCGTTGCTGGTGGCTCCAGGCATGGTCCAGGCCGGGGTGCTCACCGCCGGTGCCGCGCTCGGCGCGCTGGTCTATCTGGCGACGACGATGCAGCCGGCGTTGCGCGGGCTGGCCGCGACCGCGAGCACCGTGGTGCTGCGGCTGATCGTCGCGCTGCGGCGGCTCGCGGAGACCGCGCAGGCCGAACCGGAACCCGACGGAACGGCCGAACCCGACGGGACCGCGATCTACGTGCGCGACCTGACCTTCAGCTGGGGCGCGGCCGCGCAACCGGTGGTGCGAGGACTCGATCTCCACCTGCGGCCCGGCGAGCGGCTCGCGGTCGTGGGGCCGAGCGGTATCGGCAAGTCGACCTTGGCCGGGCTCCTGACCGGCATGCTCGAACCGCAGGGTGGCCGGGTGCTGCTCGGCGGGGCGCCGGTCCGGGAGGTCCCGGCGGCGCTGCGGCACCGGATGATCGCGCTGATCCCGCAGGAGGCCTACGTCTTCGCGGGGTCCGTGCGGGACAACGTCGGCCTGTTCGCGCAGACCGCGATGGACGGCGAACTGCTGGCGGCGGTGCGGGCCGTCGGCGCGGAACCGCTGGTCACGCGGCTGGGCGGGCTCGACGGCGAGATCGGGCACGGCACGCTGTCCGCCGGTGAGGCGCAGTTGATCGCGCTCGCCCGGGTGTACGCGAGCGACGCGACCGTCGTCATCCTCGACGAGGCGACGTCGCACCTCGACCCGCCCGCCGAAGCCCGCGCGGAACGGGCGTTCGCCGAGCGGGGCGGGGTGCTGGTGGTGATCGCGCACCGGCTGACGTCGGCGCTGCGCGCGGACCGGGTCCTGGTGATGGACGGCAAGGAAACCGCCCTCGGCACCCACCTCGAACTCATGGACCGGTCCACGCGCTACGCCCAGCTCATGCACGCGTGGTCGCCGCGGCTACCCCAGCCCAGTGCGCAGTTCTTCCAGCGCGCTCCTGAGTAGCCCCTCGACGGGGACCGGCCGCCGGGATTCACGATCGACGAAGACGTGCACGAAGTGACCTTCCGCGATCACCGTCTCCTTCGAATACATCCCGACCTCGTAGCGGACGCTGGACCGGCCGAGATGGCCCACCCGCAGGCCGACTTCGAGTTCTCCCGGGAACGACACCGAAGCGTGGTACTTGCATTGGGATTCCACGCACAACCCGATGACCTCACCGGTCTCGATGTCGAGTCCGCCGCGTTCGATCAGCCAGGTGTTGATCACGGTGTCCATCACCGAATAGTGGACGACGTTGTTGACGTGTCCGTAGACGTCGTTGTCCTTCCACCGCAACGGAACCGTCTGCCAGTGCGGATACTCGGCGTTCACCACAGCGTCACCGATTCCCGCAGGATGACGGCGAGGTCGGCTTCGGACGCCTCGCGCGGCGCCGTCGCCAGCAGCCGTTGTTGTTTCACCGTGCCGGAAACCAGTGAGTCCACATCGGACTCGGTGTAGCCGACGGCGCCGATCCCGTTGGGGATCCCGATCTCCCGCATGATCTGCCCGAGCACCGCGGGCAGATGATCCCGCAGATCGCCCGGCCATTCGTAATCCGGCGCGAGCAGCCGAGCCACCCGGATGTGCCGTTCGGGCGCGGCGTCGAAGGTGAACCGGAACGCCGCCGGCGCGGTCAGCGAGACGGCCATCCCGTGCGGCACCATCGCTTCGTCGCCCGGGTACCCGGACGGGTGGAAGTCCCGCACCTGCCCGGCGATCGGATACGCGTTGGCGTGCGGGATGTGCACCCCGGCGTTGCCGAACCCGAGCCCGGCGAACGTCGCCGCGAGCGCCATCGCCTCGCGCGCCTTCATATCGGAGCCGTCGCGCACGGCCGCGGGCAACGCCCACGACAACAGCCGCAGCGACTGCTCGGCGAACATGTCGGCCAGCGGATTCGAGCCACAGTAAGGAACCCGGTCCTCCGGCCGCTTCCGGTCGAACTCGGTGTACGGCTTGGCCGTGTAGCTTTCCGCTGCGTGGCAAAGGATGTCCATCCCGCTCGCGGCGGTCACCTCGGGCGGCTGCGAGACCGTCAGCCTCGGGTCGACCACGGCGAGGCTCGGCCGCATCCGGAGATGGCTGATGCCGCTCTTCACCCGCAGCGACAACACGTCCAGCACGCAGACCGTGGTGCTCTCCGAGCCCGTCCCGGTGGTGGTCGGCACCGCGACCAGCGGTTTCAGCGGCGAACTCGGGGCGCGGCCGCCGCCGACCGGCGCGTTGACGTAGTCCATCAGGTCGCCGTCGTTGCTGGTCAACAGGTTCACCGCCTTGGCGGTGTCGATGGCCGACCCGCCACCGACGGCGACGAAGGCGTCCCACTCGCCCTGTCCCCGGGCGAAGTCGACGGCCTTCCGCATGCTGACGTCGGTCGGCTCGACATGCACGCCGTCGAAGACGACGGCTTCGATGCCATAGGTCTCGATGCCTTCGGCGATCCGTTGTGGCCAGCCCGTCGCGGCGACACCCGCGTCGGTCAGGACGAGCACCCGGCGAGCGCCGTACTGGGTGAGGTCGTAGCCGATCTCATCGCTCGACCCGGTGCCGTACTTCAAGGCAGGCGCCCCGTAAGTGAAAACAGTTTCACGTCCGGCGGTGGCTGAGGTCACGTTTTCGTGCTCCCTTGCTCGAACACGTTCCGAATATCGGACATTCCGCCGCTCCGGGGTTGCCGGAATCGGAAGATCGCTTGACGGCACCGATCACCGCCCGCCTAAGCTCTTCTCATTAGATACCAACCGGGAGCGTCCGTCGCCCAGACGGCCGTGCGGATCCTGACCGAGGCGCAGATCCACCGCGTGTACGCGGTGGTGGGTGAGTCCTTCCTGGATCTGCTCGACGCGCTGCAACGCGAGCGCTCGATCACCTTTGTCTCGGCGAGGCACGACTCCGGCGCCGCCTTCATGGCGGAGGCCGAAGGCAAGCTCACCGAGCATCCCGCGGTCCTGCTCGCCGGCCGCGGCCCGAACGCGGCGAACCTCGCGATCGGCGTCTCCACGGCGTACCAGGACGAGAGCCCGATGGTCGTCCTCCTGGAGAACCCGCCGCAGGATCCCGGCCCGACGAGCGAGCTGCCCACCGCGGACCTGACCGCGATGTTCGAGCCGATCTCGAAGTGGACCGGCCGCGCGGAATCGCCGGACGAGGTCCCCGGCCTGCTGGTCGAGGCGCTGACCCGCTGCCGTGAAGGGCGGCCGGGACCCACCGTCGTCGCCGTCCCCGCCGATTTCTGGGGTGTCCCGTTCGACTCGGCCAAACCGGTCGCCTCCGTGCGGCCGCCGGCCACCGGCGCGCTCGGCCGGACCGCCGAGGCGGTCGCGCAGCTGGTCGACGAGGCCCGCTACCCGGTGGTGATCGTCGGCGGCCGGGCCCGCGCGGCGCGCGACGAGCTGATCGCCGTCGCCGACGAGCTCGCGCTGCCGGTGTACAACGCGTTCCGCCGTCAGGACGCCTTCCCCGAGAACCACGCGCGCTACGCCGGCCATCTCGGCATCGGCATCCCCGCGCGGCAGCTCGACGCGCTGGAGCGCGCGGACCTCGTACTCGCGCTGGGCACGCAGCTCGACGAGGTCACCACCCAGTCCTTCCGCTACCCGACGCCGTCGCAGACGCTGGTGCTGGTCGGCACCGGGATCGAGCCCGCCCGCCGCGGCGGCCTGACCTTCCGGGTCGACTCCGAGGTGGAGCCCTTCCTGCGTGAACTGCGCAATGTCGCCTCGCCTCGGCAACGGCGCGCGTCGGCCGCGAACGCCGCGGTGCACACCTTCATGACGCCGCCCGACACCAGCGGCGCCACCCGCGTCCACCCCGCCGACGTCATCCGCGCGGTGCGCAAACTCGCGCCGGAAGACGCGATCGTGACCAGCGACGCGGGCAACTTCGCCCAGTTCATGCACCGCTACTGGTGTTTCACCGCGCCGCGCAGCCAGCTCGGGCCGAGCAACGCGGCCATGGGTTACGCGGTCCCCGCGGCGGTCGCGGCGAAACTCGCCGAACCACGCCGCACGGTGATCGCGATGGCGGGCGACGGCGGAGCGCTGATGACCGGGCAGGAGATCGAGACCGCCGTCCGCTACCGGGTGCCGGTGACCGTGCTGGTGTTCCAGAACGGACTGCACGGCCCGCTCGCCGTGCACCAGGCACGCAAACACGGGCGGCTGTCGGGGGTCACCGTCCCCGTCACCGACTTCGCGTCGTGGGCGCGCGGGCTCGGCGCAGCCGGGTACACCGTGGACGATCGGGAAGAGCTGGAGCCGATCATCGCGAGCGCGCTGGTGCGGCAACGGCCTTGTGTGATCGACATCCGTACGGATCCGGACGTGGTGACGCCGGACATCCGGCTGACGAGCCTGCTGGGCGCGTCGAGGCAGCAGCAGGGCGGCCAGTAGGGGCCGCCACGCCGATTACCGGGCGGTACTTTTTCTCAGGGGATACACAGAAACCCTTGTGGTGCCGCCTTCACCTGCCCCAAAGGGTGGGAACGAGGTGACGACTCGGCCGACTTTCGGTCGCGGACACCGGATTTTGTCGGTCGGCCGTGGCACAATCGCGGCAACACCGAGAGTCCGATATGGACCGGGGCAATGGCCGGTGGGGTTGTTGGCACGCAGTACGTACCTAGAGCGTTGTGTTGACACTGGGAGAAAACATGGCTGACGAAGCGAAGCCACAGGACAAGTCCGTTTCCGGCGTGGTGCCGGTGCTGTTCAGTGCGGACGCGGAGACCCACGACATCGCCGTCGTGGCCACGAACCGGGAGGCGTTGCGCCGCTCGCCGTTCGGCAACGAGGCGCCGCTGCGCGCGGCCAGCGGGGAATAGCCCGGCCGGTGACCGCTCCGGACGGAGAGGTACAGTCGGCGAAGGTGCAGTGCGGCTGCGCACACCCGAGTGATGGCGCTTGTCGGCCTGCGTGAGGTGTGCTTTACTGCACCAGGTCTCGATTTTTGTGTTCGTGTTGGTTCACGCTCGCAGAACTCAGCGGGCGTAGTGTCTCCTCGTGTTTCCGGGGAAGCAAACCGTCTGGTCATGACCCGGGCTGCCGACGTGGCTTCCTGTTTGTTTGTGTTGCATATGGAGATTTTATGACTCAGGGCACTGTGAAGTGGTTCAACTCCGAGAAGGGGTTCGGCTTCATCACTCCCGACAACGGCGGCGGCGACGTCTTCGTGCACTACAGCGAGATCAAGGGCAACGGCTTCCGTACCCTCGAGGAGAACGCCCGCGTGGAGTTCGAGATCGGGCAGGGCGCGAAGGGTCCGCAGGCCACCTCGGTCACCGTGATCTGATCCAGGTTTTCCAAGCAGGGCCGCCATCCCCTCGGGGAGGCGGCCCTGCTGCTTTTTCCGGGACCGTTCTTCACGCGGGGGAGACGAGTCCCGCCTCGTACGCGAGCACGATCGCCTGAGCGCGGTCCCGCACCCCGAGTTTCGCCAGTATCCGGCCCACATACGTCTTCACGGTCTGCGCCGACAGCACCAGATCCGCGGCGATCTCCGGATTGGACCGTCCTTTCGCGATCAGCCGCAGCACTTCCCGCTCGCGTTCGGTGAGCACGTCGAACCGCGCCGGGGACGGCCGCGGAACCGGAGCGGTGGCCACGAAGTTCGCGATGAGCCGCTTCGTGACCGCGGGGGAGAGCAGCGCTTCGCCGGCGGCGACCACTTCGATGGCGTTGATCAGTTCGGCGGACGGCGCGTCCTTCAACAGGAATCCGCTCGCGCCCGCCCGCAGTGCCTCGTAGACGTAGTCGTCCAGATGGAACGTCGTCAGGACGATCACCTTCGGCTTCGCCTCGTCGCCTTCGAGCAACCGTCTCGTCGCTTCGATCCCGTCCATGACCGGCATCCGGATGTCCATCAGGACGACGTCCGGTCGCGTCGCCAAGGCGGAAATACCCGCGAGCGCCGCGATTCCGTCGCCGGCTTGGCCCACCACGTCCAGCCCCGGCTGCGCGTTCAGCAGGCCGGCGAAACTCTCGCGCACCAGGGCCTGGTCGTCGACGATGAAGACGGTCGTCACGCGTCACTCACCCTCGGGAGATCCAGTTCGACGGCCACGCGGAAACCGCCGTCCGGCCGCGGCCCGGCCTCGTAGGTGCCGCCGATCAGCGTAACGCGTTCGGCGATCCCGGCAAGGCCGGTGCCGTCGCCCGCCGTAGGTGCCGCGGGCCTCGACGGCGCCCCGTTCTCGACGAGGATCGTGAGCCCGTCCGGTTCTCGCCGCACCGCGACGTCCACTCCCGCCCCCGGACTGTGCCGGGCCGCGTTGCTCAGCGCCTCCTGCAGGATCCGGTACGCGGCCAGTTCGACCAAGGCGGGAATGCCGTCCCCATCGTCGATCTCCGCCCGGATCTCGATCCCGGACGCCCGGCAGCCGTCGATCAGCGACGGCACCTCCGCGAGCCCGGGCTGCGGCTCGTGTTCCGGTTCGGCGTCGGTGTCGCGCAGCACCCCGACCAGCCGCCTGGCTTCGTCGAGCGCTTCCCTGGCCGCGACCCCGATGGCGTGGAACTCCTCGGCCGCGGCCTCGGACACGTCCGGGACGCGATAGCGCGCGCTGTCGGTCCGCAGCGCGATCAGCGAGAGGTGATGGCCGATGATGTCGTGCAGCTCCCTCGCGATCAGCGCGCGTTCCTGCAACGTGGCCAGTTTCGTCCGCTCCTCGACCGTCGTGCGCTCGGCCGCGTCGGCCTGCTCCAGCGCCCGGCGGCGTTGCTGCATCCCGTAGCCCGCCACGATGGTCACGGCCACCACGACCAACGACCACACCAGGGTCTTCGTACCCGCGCGCGGCAGCTGGGCGATGCCGACCGCGACGGCGAGTGTCACCGCGATGATCGAAATCCCTTTGCCCTGCCCAGGTTTCGTGCGGGCGAGTGTCATCGCGAGCACCGGCAGATAGGGCAGGACCTGTACCTGCAACGGCCATTCCGACAGCGTGGGGCCGAACAGCGCGTAGTCGGCGGGGAAGAGGAGCGCGATGATCGCGCTGACCATTCCCGCCGCCGCCACCCGGACGGCGGTCAGCGGGAAGCGGACGACGAGCAACGGCGGTGTGATCTGCAGGATCAGCAGGAAGAAGATCAGCGGCACACTGCTGCCGCCGAGGTAGCGCGCCCACGAGCCGTAGGTCAGGCCCAGCAGTACCGCGAGCGCGGATCCGGCGAGGACTGCTTTGACCCAGGCCGGCCCGCGCCACCAGGCCGACGGCGGTTCGAGATCGGCGTCGCGGCCGATGAGGAGCGCCCACCCCAGAGAGGCGCCGTACGAGTCCATGGCTCGACGCTAACGACGCCGACGACCGGGCACATCCCCTCCTGGGGGACACCAGGAGTCCCCCACGGGGTGTGGGAGGGTTTGTCCGTGGCGCTCGCCGAAGTCGCGGTGGCTTTGTGATGCAACCTCGTGCAACTCTTTCCTTCGTGGCCCGGACGTCGTTTCCTTGTAGGGACTTGGCGCGGCAGCGGAGGACATGTGGGCGAAGCGGTTGCGGGGATCGTGGCGAACCCCGCTTCGGAGCGTGACATCCAGAGCCTGCGTTCGGCACTGAGGGTGGCCGGCGTCGGCCGCGTGATGGTGTGGACCGACGCGGGCAAGATCATCGGCACCGTCCGCCGGATGGTGGACGCGGGTGCGAGCGTGCTCATCTGCCTGGGCAACGAGACCATGATGCGGGCCGCGGCGGCCGCCTGTGGCGACGTCCCGCTGCTGATGCTGCCCGCCGGGGGCGCCGACGAGTCCACCGTCGCCGGGCTCGCCGCGGGGCTGGTGGCCACCCACCAGGTGGACACGGACCTGGTCACGAACCGCGCCACCGTGCTCGAAGTCGTCACGAAGGCCCGGCGCGAGATCGCGCTGATCGACGTCAGCGTGTGTTCGGAGAGCCGGTGGGATCCCGCGTCGCTGACCGAGCTGTACTGCACGTTCGCCGTTCCGGACGGCGTCGGGCTGTCGAGCATCCCCGGGCGGCTGTGCCCGAGCCCGAAGTCCACTGTGGACGGTGTCGCGGTCTCGCTCGGGCCGGTCGACGAGACGCCGTACGTCGTGCAGGCGCCGATCGCGCCCGGCGAGGTGCGGGCGGTGGGCGTACGCGGCTGGAGCGTGCTGGAAGCCGGGGTCCGCGTCGATCTCGCCGCGGGCGGCGGCTCCATCGCGCTGGACGGCCAGCCGCATTTCGTGCTCAAGCCAGGAGAGAGCGCTTTCGTCGAGTTGAAGCCCGAGGGGCCGTGGTGCGTCGACGTCCGTGCCGTGATGGCCGAGGCCACCCGGACCGGGCTGCTGCTGGGCCGGAAACCGACGGCGGCCCTTCCCACGCCCCGGCTGGCGGACGCACCCTTGCCCTAGCCCAGGTCACAGAGACCTTCCGCTCCCCGGTCCACCCGGGCACACTGGCCTGAACAGAGCAGAAGGAGTAGGCCAGGTGCAGCTCGAGGCGGCACGCGCGTGCCCTCGCCGAAGTGCGCGAGGCCGCGCTCGCCGGGACCACGCTCCCGGGCAGGCCACGTGCGGTGATCGGCGCGTCCTGGCAGCGTATGCGGCGGCTGGGCCTGGACCCGGACCACGGCTCGCCGACCCCTCCGCTCGCCCCGGAACAGCTGGAAGCCCGGCGTCGGGGCAGCGGCCTCGCCGAGCAGGCCGCGCACATCATGGTCGTCGTCGACGCCGACGGCCGGGTGCTCTGGCGCGACGGCAGCACCGCGGTCCGCCGTCGCGCCGACGGGCTCGGTTTCGTCGAAGGGGCGGACTGGCACGAACCCGCCACGGGCACCAACGCCATCGGGACGGCGCTGGTCGCCAGGCATCCGGTGCAGGTCTACTCGGCCGAGCACTACGTCAGCAACCAGCACGACTGGACCTGCGCCGCCGCGCCACTGCACGACCCGAGGAACGGCAGGCTGCTCGGCGCCGTCGACCTCTCGGGACCGGCCTCCACCGTGCATCCGTCCACCCTCGGCCTGGTCGACGCGGTCGCGAAGCTCGCCGAAGCGCATCTACGCACCACACATTTCTCGGATCTCGAGCGGTTGCGCGGTCTGGCCACGCCCCTGCTCGCCAAGGTGAAGGGGCGGGCGGTCATCACCGACCCGCACGGCTGGATCGCGGCCTCGGCGGGGCTCGTCCCGGTCGGCCGGATCGCGCTGCCGAACGACGCCGCCCCCGGCCGCACCTGGCTGCCGACGTACGGCAACTGCCTGCTGGAGCCGCTGCTGCAACTCTTAGCCTCGTCCGGCTCACCGAGGAGGAGGACGCGTCGCCGACCCGGGTCGTGCTCGATCTGAGGTCGTCGCGGGAAAGCACGCTGCGCGTCTCGGGCGCGGCAGGCACCTGGTCGCATCGGCTGAGCCCGCGGCACGCGGAGATGCTGTACGTCCTCGCGCGCCATCGTCAGGGGAGGTCGGCCTCGGAACTGTCGCTCGACCTCTTCGGCCGTCACCGTCCGCGCGGAGATGTCCAGGATGAGGCGGCATTTCGGCGGATTCCTGCTGGCCAGGCCGTACCGGTTCGACGACGACGTCGAGGTCGTCATCGAGCGGCCCGCCGACGGCGACGTCCTGCCGCACTCCGTCGCGCCCTCCGTCCGGGCTTGAGGTCCATCCCCGCCTCCACCCGCCGGTGGTCCCGCTCCACCCCTCGGCGTGCCTAACGTCCGTGACATGGGAAAAATGAACGTGAAAGGCCTGTTGGGGCTGGTGGTCGTGGGTGTCGTCGTGCTGCTCGGGTTCCTGGCCTACCGGCTGATCCTGGTCGAGATGATCACGCGGCTGAGCGATCACTGAGGGGAAAAATGGGGAAGCGGGAGAAGCCGCTGCTGCCGGACACGATCGCGCCGAGCTGGCTGGTCGTCCAGGCGCTCGGCACGGCCGCGGTCGTGGTCGTCCTGCTGACCGCGAGCGAGTCCAGTCCGTGGATCTGGACGGCGTACGGCGTCAGCGGGGCCTGCTGGCTGGGCTTCGTGGCGACCTCCCCGCGTTTCCCCCGGGTGGCGACCGTGCTGCTCGCGGTGGCGAGTGTCGCGCCGTCGATCGCGCTCGGCTGGGCGGAGGACTCCTCCGCCATCGTGCTGGCGGTGGTCACGGTCAGCCGGTTCGCCACCCTGACCGAGCCGTCGGTGGCCGCCATCCTGGGGGTGGTGGGGCTCGACGCGAGCCTCGCGGCGGTCACCGGCCTGGTCGCGGGCGCGACCGAACCGCTCGTGTTCGGCAACGTCGGTGTACTGCTCGTGCTGATGCTGCTGGGCTTGAACCGGCGGCAGTACGAGGTGCAGGCGGTTCAGGCGGCGGCGTTGCTGGAACAGACCAAGCTGGCACAGTCCGAACACGCGCGGGCGGCGGCGCTCGACGAGCGCACCCGCATCGCCAGGGAGATCCACGACGTACTCGCGCATTCGCTGGGAGCACTGGGAGTCCACCTGGAGGTCGCCGAGGCGCTCCTCGCCGAGAAGTCCGATGTGGACGGTGCGCTCGGCAGAGTCAGGTTGTCACGGCGGTTGGCGGCGGACGGTCTCGCCGAGGCGCGGGACGCAGTCGCCGCCCTGCGCAACGACGTCCCGTCGCCTGCCGAAGCACTGCGGCAGCTGGCCGCCGCGCACCACGACGGGGCGACCTTCGAGGTGCTGGGGGAGCAGCGGCCGCTGCCGTCCGCCGCGGTGGTCTCGCTGGTCGGCGTCGCGCGGGAGGCGTTGACCAACGCGGCCAAGCACGCCTCCGGGCGGCCGGTGTCGCTCCGGCTCCACTTCACTGAGGCGGAGGTCCGCCTGCGAGTGTGGAACGAACTCGGCGAAACCGTCCGAACGGAGGACACCGGCGGGTTCGGGCTCACCGGGATGAGGGAGCGGCTCGCGCTCGCCGGTGGCACGCTGGCCGCGGGCCCGGATGACGGGCGCTGGACGGTGGAGGCGGTGGTGCGGGCGTGATCCGGGTGGTCGTGGTCGATGACCAGCAGGTCATGCGCGAAGGGCTCGTCGCGCTACTCGGGCTGATCGACGGGATCGAGGCGGCCGGCGCCGCGGGCGACGGACGGCAGGCACTCGACCTGCTCCGCCACACCGCGGCCGACGTCGTGCTGATGGACCTGCGCATGCCCGTCTTGGACGGGGTGGCAGCGACCAGGCTGCTCAAACGCGATCACCCGGAGGTCGCGGTCGTCGTCCTCACGACGTACGCGGACGACGCGTCGATCGCCGACGCGTTGCGCGCTGGCGCCCGCGGCTACCTGACCAAGGACGCCGGACGCGCCGAGATCGGGGCGGCCGTCCGCTCGGCCGCCAACGGGCAGGCGATCTTCGCCGCGGAAGTCTCCGACAGGCTCGTCGCCGCGCTCGACGCGCGATCGGTCACGCGGGCCAAGGTCGAGCTGCCCGATGGCCTCACCACACGCGAAGCCGAAGTGCTCGGCCTCATCGCGCGCGGGCTGTCCAATCCGGAAATCGCCGCCGAGCTGTTCATCGGCGAGGCGACCGTGAAAAGCCATATCAACCACGCCTTCGCCAAGATCGGTGTGCGCAATCGTGCGGAGGCCGTGCGGTACGGCCTGGAAAAAGGCCTTTGAACCGGCCGGGAGATCACGTGCCGATGACACACGCCGGTGTCACTGGCTGCGCTGATCCCGACTCGGATACCTTCTTTGCGGATAGAGCCAATGGGGAGGATCGGCGATGACGAGCACTGTGACCCGGCCGGGGAGCCCCGCGCCACCCCCCGCGCCGGAAGGCCGCGGCGGGATCGCCGGGCTGCTCGAGCTGCCGGGGAACGGGATCCGCGCGATCGTCCGCTCCGCGGCGACCACGCCGGGCAGGCTGTCCGTGATCGCGATCGGGCTCGTCCTGCTGTCGCTGGTCGCGGGACTGTTCGGCACGCTGGCGGCGCAGGACAAGAAGGACACGATCAACGGCCTGATCGACCACCGCGAACCGCTGGCCGCCGCCGCGCAACAGGTCTATCGCGCGCTTTCGGACGCCGACGCGACGGCCGCCAGTTCGTTCCTCTCCATCGGCACCGAGCCGCCCGCGATGCGCCAGCGGTACGACCGCGACATCGCGGAGGCCGGCGCGGCGCTGGCGAGGGCGGCATCGGACTCGTCCGGCGCGGGCAAGGCGGCCGAGCAGATCAACATCCTCGGCCGCGAGATCCCCGTCTACACGGGACTGATCGAGACCGCACGCGTCTACAACCGGCAGGGTTATCCCGTCGGTGCCTCGTATCTGCGCGAGGCGTCGGAACTGATGCGGGCGAAAATCCTTCCCGCCGCACAGGATCTCTACCGGACCGACACCGACCGGCTCGCCGCCGAACAGGACGACGCGACCGGATTCCCTTGGCTGGCAACGGCTTTGCTGCTCGCCCTGCTCGCCGCGCTGATCGTCACCCAGGTGCACCTGACGCGGAAGACCAACCGGCTGCTGAACGTCGGGCTCGTCGTCGCGACCGCGTCGGTGGTGGTCGCCCTGCTGTGGGGCGCGGTCGCGCTGATCGTGCAGAGCACCCTCGTCGGCAGCGGTGAGGAAGACGGCTCGCACCAGGTGGACGTGCTCGTCCGGGCCAGGATCGCGGCGCTGCAGGCGCGAGCCGACGAAACGCTGACCCTCGTCGCCCGCGGCGACGGCGCGGCGTATGAAAAGAACTTCGGCGATCTCGCCGCGCAACTCGGCGGGACGGACGGCCAAGGCGGTCTGCTGGGCGAGGCCCGCGGACTCGCGGCGGGCGGCGCGGCCGCGGAGAAGGTGGACGCGGCCATCCAGGCGGCGTCGGCGTGGTTCAAGGCGCACGGCGAGGTACGGCGGCAGGACGAAGACGGCTTCTACCAGGACGCCGTCGCCACGGCCACCCGCGACGACAAGAAGGACAGCGCGGCCGGGGCGTTCCTGCGGCTCGACGAGAACCTGGTGGCCGCGATCAACGTGGGACGACAGGAATTCCTCGACGACACCCGCGGCGCCGACCGCGCGCTGACCCTGCTCGCGCCGGGTATCGCGGTGCTGGCGGTGCTGGCGGCGGCGGGGTCGGCCTTGGGAATCCGTGAACGGCTGAGGGAGTACCGGTGATGCGGAACGGTCTGCGAACGGCCGTGCTCGGCGCGGTTTTGGTACTGGCGACGGCTTGTGGCAGCGCGGGGGCGCCGGTCGACCCGGCACCCGTCGGCGACGTCGCGCCGCCGCTGCCCGCGAACGTCGGCGGCGCCGACAACACCGGCGGTGGCGGAACGACCGACACGAGCTGCAATCCGCTGGCCAGCCTGCGGCCGACCAGCGGCACGTCGATCACCAGCGGCTCGACGATGGCGAAGATCAAGGAGAACGGCAAGCTCGTCGCGGGCGTCGACCAGACGACGTTCCTGTTCGGCTTCCGCAATCCGACTTCGGGCCAGCTCGAAGGGTTCGACATCGACATGGTCAACGAGATCGCGAAGGCGATCTTCGGCAGCGCGGAAGGCCGCGTGCAGTTCCGGGCCATCCCGTCGAAACTGCGGGAAGAAGTGCTCGAGAAGAAGCAGGTCGACATCGTGGTGCGGACCTACAGCATCACCTGCAGCCGGCTGAAGAAGGTCAACTTCTCGACCGCTTATTACCAAGCGGGGCAACGGATCCTGGTCGAATCCGGCTCCAAGGTCGGGCAGCTTTCGGACCTCGCCGGGCGGCGGGTGTGCGCGACCAAGACGTCGACCTCGCTGACGAAGATCGCGGCGGATCCGTCGAAGCCGGTGCCGGTGTCGGTGGACAACTGGTCGGACTGCCTGGTGATGCTGCAGCAGAAGCAGGTCGAGGCCGTGTCGACGGACGACGTCATCCTCGCCGGGATGCTCGCGCAGGACCCGACGCTGAAGATCGTGGGGGACCGGTTCACCGAGGAGAACTACGGCATCGGTATCCCGAAGGAGAACGAGGACATGGTGCGGTACGTGAACGCCGTGCTGGAGAACGTCCGCGGCGGCGCGTGGCAGGCGAGCTACGCGAAATGGATCGGGAACAAACTCGAGGGCGGGACGCCGCCATCGCCGGTGTACAAGTGAGAACGGGCCGTTCGGGATTCGCTCCCGAACGGCCCGCTTCGTCTTACGGGGACTTGTCGCCGATCACCGGCGGCACCGGCTTCATCTCGCCGTCGTAGCCGCCGAACAGGACGTCGGCGTCTTCCTCCTGCAGGTAGTTCGGGGCCTTCTTTTCCTTGTCCTCTTCCTTCTGCCCCTTGCCACCGGGCGCTCCGGCCCCCATCGGTCCGTGCCCGCCGCTCTTGCCCGCCGCGGCCGCGCCACCCCGGGTGACGCGCTCCTCCGACAACTTGCCCGACCCGGATCCGCCGCCCTTGCCCGCGAGCTTCTCGGCGTCACCGGCCGAAACCTTGCCACCCGCGAGCCGCTCGGCGACGTTGCCCGACCCGCCGTTGCGCCCGAACCCGCCACTGGTCAACCGGTTCGCCGCACTGCCGCCCGGCCCGCTCGTCGTCCGGCCGGGCTTGCCGCGATACTGCTCGCTGCCCAGCCGCCCGAGCCCGGTCGGACCAGGCCCGTTCATCGCCGCCAACCCCGGCCCCGGCCCCGGCCGGAACGACCCCGGCGGCCCGCTGACCGGCTGATTCGGCCCCGGCACGCCGGTGTGCCCACCGCCCGTGGTGATCCCGGGCCCCGGCGCCGGCCCGCTCGGACCACCCGGCACTCCTGGCCCTGGACCACTGTTGGGCCCAGGCCCCGGCCCGCCGCTGAAGCCCCTGGGCTCGGTACCCCCGGAAAACCCGGACGCCGTCGTCGACTCGCCCATCTCCGGCGGCGGGGCGAAGGTGGGCTGCTTGGAATTGACGTCGAAGAGCGACTGGTCGTAGTTGTGCATCACCTGCGCGGCCTGCTGATGCGCCTGGAACGACTGCTCCTGCTTGGCCGAGATGTTGCCGACCGTGTCCACCGCGCCGGCGAGATTCCCCGTCGCGAGCTGGTTGAGGGCGTTCTTGTACTCGGCGTTGCGGTCGAAGGGCACCTCTTCGGGCATCGAGTTCTTCGCGGAGGTGGCCGCTGCGGCGGACTGGGAGAAGCGGTTGGAGGCCAGGTACGCGCCGTCGCCCGCGGTGTCGGCCCACTTGCTGATGTTGGTGAAGAAATCGGTGACCGACTTGGCGCCGTCACCCTGCCAATGCTCGCCCTCTTTGCCGATCGCGTCGCGGACGGCGTTGCTGAAGTTGTTCAGGGAGTTGCCCTGGTTGTTCCAGAGCTCGCCCTTCTCGTCGATGTCCAGCGGATCGAGGTCCTGCGTGACCATGTTCTTGAGCTCGCCGTGAGGGACGGCTTCGTAGCGCTGGTCCGACGGGTTGAGGCCGGTGCGGAACTGCTGGCCCTGCGAGAGCGCCGCGGCCTGCTCGGCCGAGTACTGCCCGGCCTTCGCCTCAGCCGTCAACCTCGCGGTCACGGAGTTGCCGCCGGGCCCGGCGTTGGTCTCGTTGTACGTGTCGGAGTACCGCTTGGCCTCGTACGTCCGGCCGGGATTGCCCAGCGCGGAGAACTTGCTGTCGAAGTCGTCTTGCCCGACGTTGACCATGGTCCCCTCCCGTTCCGTCGTCAGTTGCCTCTAGGCAGTTTCGGTTCAGCGGCCGTGGCGATTTCCCTGGACAGTGCGCAGGCTTCCTCGTTGGTTCCTGTCTGTTCCAGCGTGGTTGACGCGGTCATTCGTGCGTTCGGACCGACAGCGACGGCGACTGTGCAGGCATCGGTTCCCGCGTCACCCGGGATTTCCACCGCTTCACGGCCGTTCAACTTCGAGGGGACCTTGGTTCCTTGCCCAGGCGACAGCTTGTCGATCCCGGCCTCGGGGACGAGGTAGATGCTGACGGAGGCATAGCCGCGTTTCGCGGTTCCACATCCGTTGTCACTCTCGTAGGTCTCCACCTTCGGAGGCTCGAATCCCTTGGCCGCAGTCGTCGGCTCCAGCAGGTCGCAGGCTTTCAAAGCGCCGAAGACATCTGCAGGATCAGTACCTGAAGAGGGCGCCGTGGCTGGGCCGGGTGACGTCAGTATGGGCGTCGCTGTTCCGGGTTTCTCCGACGAACAAGCGGTTGCGGTAAGTAACGCGATCGTCAGTGCCGGCAATAGGCGGTGGCGAAGGTGAAGTTTCATAGGAAAGAAGTCAGCCCTGCTTCAGATTCTTGAATGCGTCAGCACCATGTTCGTCTTGCTGCTTGTACTTGGCCTTTGCCAGGTCGATGGCTTCGTTTGCTCGGAGCACGATGTCTCTCAGCATGTCCAACTGTTTCTTCGCGGACAAGTCGTCACCATCTGCTACCAGAACCGTATGGTCGCCGATCCGCTGTGCGTACGGACCGGTGCCGAGCTTTGGTTTTTCCGCAAGACGTTGGAACCAGCGTTTGTTGCTGTTCCACTCGTAGACGTAGTCGTTGATCGCCTTCTTCAGAGCCTCTCCAGCCTCCTCGCTGACAGCGAACCGCCCTTCCTTGGCGGCAGTCACCATCGCGTCGGCCTGCGCCGAGAAGTCACCCAGCATCTCCGAGAAGTTGCCCGGCGGTCCGCCGGTGCCGTCCGTCATGGTCTCTCCCCTGTACCAAGTCCCGGTTACTCGTAGCGCTCGTCAGGTCACGATATCAGCGGAAACGGCCTCGAAGGCCGCCTTCCGGCGAGGATCACGCGCTGCCGACGCGGGCGGCTTCGACCAGGTCGTGGACCCATCGCGCCAGGTGAGAGCCACTCGTCGGGGTGAACGTGCGGCGGACTTCGCCGTCGGGGAAGCGGTCGGTGGTGAGCATGAAGCGGCCCTGAAGGCTGTCGAACCACTGGACGCTCTTCTGCTGCGGTTTGCCCCGATCGTCGCGCAGGGTGACGCTGATCGTGCCCAGCCGCGCGAGCGGGTGTTCGAAGAAGCGGGCGGCCGCGCCCAAGCGGAGGTTGTTCGGGTCCTCGTCGAACGGGTCGTCCGGTCGTTTGGCCGGCGGGAGCGTGCTGGACGTCGTCACCCGACCGGGGAACGGCGGCAGGGACGGCAGATAGCCGAGCAGCGTCGCGACGACCTGTTCGGGGTAGACCGGCTCGAAGAGGATGTCGAAGCCGCGCTGTTGGCTCACGATGCCCAGGCGGCTGTTCCACGCACCCCGATAGAGGTATTCGGCGTCCTCCTCGACCTCGTGCGCCTCCATGGTGAGGACGAAGTCCCCGGTGGCCCAGAGCCGGAGGGATTGTTCGTAGTCGCGCAGGAGTTCGCGGCCGTGGGCGAACCCTCGGTCGGCCAGCTCCGCCCAGACCTCTTCGCAGTGCCGCTCGCGTTCGGTGATGGTGGTTCCGACGGTCGGGATCTCGAAGGGCAGCACGAATCTGCCGAGCCCGAGTTCTTCGAGTACGACGTCGAGCTGGGCCATCGACATCGAAAATGACGCAGGCACCCGGTCCTCCCCCTCATCACCTGCTGAATCGGTTCTCTCCCGCACCGTAGCGGGTTCGACCCGGCGCGGGCACGACCTGGGCGCTCACCCCCTAAGATCTGGGGTGACGTGGTCGCGGGGGATTTCGGGAGGTACCAGTGTCGGAAGAGCCGCGCCGTCCTCGGCACGCAGCGCCGGACGACGCCACGCCGGAGCGTGAGGCGGAGTCCGCGTCCTGGACGCCGCCGGCGCCGGTCCGCTGGGAAACGCCCGAACCGTCCATTTCCGGCAGGCTCGATCTCGCCGAGCCGTCGCGGCCCAAGCCGAAGCCCCAGCCGGAGACGGACGCCGAGCGCACGATCTACCACGCGCCCGTCCAGCGTCCGCAGACTCCGCCGCGTGGCCAGCAGCGGTCGATCCCCGGCGCCGAGGATCCGACTCGTCCGCCGGGCGACATGGCCCCGGTGAGCCCGCAGACCCAGGTCGTCCGCCCCGCGTGGCAGGCACCCGCCGACGCGCCGCAGCCGACCAGCGTGCTCTCCTCGCCGGCACCGGAGACGCAGAGCATCATGCCGCCGACGCCGCGCGTCGACAACGGGCCCGGGCCGTTGCCGGACCCGGGCACGGAAAGCGTCCTTCCCGAACGTTCCAGCGAAAGCCGGGGAACCGGCACCGGCACCGGATCGGGCAGCCACGGCACCGGAACCGGGACCGGGACGGGTTCGTTCCCCGGAACCGCACGCCGGACGTCGTCCCGCACGTCGCGTCGCGGCCGTCTCGGCGCCGGGCTCGTCGACGTCCCGCAGGTGCCGTACCGCGACCCGGCGTCCGCCGTCCTCGAGAACCCGATGGTGGCCGAGGAGAAACGCTTCTGCGGCAGCTGCAGTGCCAAGGTCGGCCGCGGCAAGGACGGCAAGCCCGGTTCGCCCGAGGGCAAATGCGAGAAGTGCGGGAACCCGTTCTCCTTCGTCCCGAAGCTGCGGCCGAACGAGATCGTCGGCGGCCAGTACGAGGTGCTCGGCGCGCTCGCGTACGGCGGCCTCGGCTGGATCTACCTCGCGCAGGACCACAACGTCAGCGACCGCTGGGTGGTGCTCAAGGGCCTGATCGACACCGGCGACGCCACCGCGATGGCGGCCGCCGCCAACGAGCAGCGGTTCCTCGCCGAGGTCGAGCATCCCAACATCGTCAAGATCCACAACTTCGTGCAGCATCCGGACGGCGACACCGGCAACTCGGTCGGTTACATCGTCATGGAGTACGTCGGCGGTCAGTCCCTGCGCCAGCTCGCGCTCGCGCACCACCGCGAGACCAAGCGCCCGGAGCCGCTGCCGATCGGCCAGGTGATCGCCTACGGGCTCGAGATCCTGCCCGCCATGGGTTACCTGCACGGCCAGAACCTGCTGTATTGCGACCTCAAGCCCGACAACGTCATCCAGACGCACGAACAGCTCAAACTGATCGACCTCGGCGCGGTCCGCCGCATCGACGACTACGAGAGCCCGCTGTTCTTCACCACCGGCTACAGCGCGCCCGAACTGGCGACGCACGGCGCTTCGGTGGCATCGGACCTGTACACGGTCGGCCGCACGCTCGCCGTGCTCAGCTTCGAATTCTCCGGTTACACCAGCAAATACAAGACGACCTTGCCCGGCCCGGACGTCGTGCCGCTGTTCGCGCTCTTCGGTTCGTACTACCGCTTCCTGAAGCGCGCGACGCACACCGACCCGGACCGCCGGTTCATCGCGGCCGAGGACATGGCCGACCAGCTGACCGGTGTGCTCCGCGAGATCATGGCGCTGGGCACCGGGAAACAGCGTCCTGGCGCGTCGACCGTCTTCGGGCCGGAGACCCGCACGTTCGGCGTCGACATGGTCGTTCCGGAACACGGCGGGAGCGTGCCGCTGCCCGATCCGGGCGAAGTGGTCGCGGGGCTCCCGATCCCGCAGGTCGACACGGACGACCCGGCGGCCGGTGTGCTGGCCTCGACGGTCGCGCTCGATCCCGCGGGCGCGATCGAGTCGCTGTCCGGGGCACCGCGCGAGTCGATCGAGGTCCGGCTGCGCATCGTCCGCGCCCGGATCGAGCTCGGTGAGCTGGTCGAGGCACAGCGGCAGCTACAGGCCGCGCAGTACCTCGCGATCAAGGCCGGTTTCCCGCACGACTGGCGGATCGACTGGTACCGCGGCCTGATCGAGCTCGCGGGCGGACGGTCCCGCGTCGCGCACGTCGCGTTCGAAGCGGTGTACGACGACCTGCCCGGCGAGATCGCGCCGAAGCTGGCCTTGGCCGTCAGCGCGGAAGGGGTCGGGGACTACTTCGGCGCCGCGCGCTACTACGAGCTGGTGTGGCGAACGGACCGCTCGTACGTCAGCGCCGCCTTCGGGCTCGCTCGCGTGTACCTCGCGCAAGGCGCCAGGGCCAGCGCGATCGAGGTGCTGGAAGCCGTCCCGGCGTCGTCGTCGCATCACGTCGCCGCGCAGGTGGCCGCGATCAAGATCAAGACCAGGATCAACGGTGGCGGCAAGGATCCGGTGACGGTGTCCGAGCGGGATCTCGTCGACGCCTCGACGCGTTTGGAGCGCCTGCAGCTCGACGCCGAACGCCGCACTCGTTTGTCGGCGGAGGTCCTCGAAGCGGCGTACGGCTGGCTCAACTCGCAGAACCAGCCGACACCGGGCGCGAAGGTCCTGGGCTGCGCCTTGGAGGAACGAGACCTGCGGTTCGGGCTCGAGCGCTGCTATCGGACGTTGGCGCGGTTGGCCGGATCGGTCGACCAGCGGGTCGAACTCGTCGACAAGGCGAACGCGATCCGGCCGCGAACCCTCACCTAGCCCCGCATTTCGTCCTCTGAACGCGGTAGTTGGGCGTACGAACCACCGCATTCAGAGGGCGAAATGCTCAGGGGTTGATGTCCCACTCGCGGGCGCGCTTGGCCTTTTCGTGTGCGGCGGCGAGCTTCTGCAGCGCCTCGGGGTCTCCGTGGGTGCTGAAGTGCTCGAACTCGACCCGCACGAACAACGCCCGCGCGCGCACCGCGACAGGGCCGTCTTCGGCGTCCAGCCGGCCGTCGGCGCTCACGTAGATCTTCCGGCCGGCGATGCCGTCCAGTTTCGTGGCGATGTACAGGGTCGAGCCGACCGGAACCGGCCGGAGGAAGTCCGTCTCCAGTTTCCCGGTGACGGCGGGGCGACGCAGCAGGTTGCCGACGGTCGAGCCGAGCGCCTCGTCGAAGGCGCATGCCAGCAGACCGCCATGGGCGAGGCCGGGCGCACCCTGGTGGGCGGAGGTGACGGTGAACTTGGAGTACACCGTCGTCCCTTCGCCCACCGTCGAATGCAGGTGGAGCCCGGCCTCGATCTCGTCGCCGCACCCGAAACACTCACCGAAGTGGATGCCGAGGTGGCTGCCCTGCTTGGGGGCTTCCGGGTGGACGGTCGCCGGTTCGACTTCGACCGGCGGCCACGGCTGCGAGATACGGCTCATGGAAAGACGTTAACTCGCCGGTAGCTCCGAAGCGCCGCCGGGAGTGGCCGTTTCCGGTTTCCGGCGCCGCGCGATCCGCGAGTTCACGATGCCGCGCAGCGACACCCCGGCCGTTTCGGGCAGCAGCAGGATCGGGATGGCCGCGATCGCCGCCGCGCCCATCAGGTAGTACGCGGGCCACAGGTTGTCACCCGTATTGGTCACCAGGCTGCCGATGATGTACGACGCCGTGCCGCCGAACGCCGCGGTGGAAACGCTGTAGCCGATGGAGAAACCGCTGTAGCGTTCCTGGGTCGGGAACATCGCCGGCAGCGTCGCCGCGAGCACGGCGAGGATCAGCACCAGCGGCACCGCGATCATCACCAGGCCGAGCATGAGCTGCCAGGCGTTCCGGTCGTCCGCGGCCGCGCCCATCAGCGAGAACGCCGGGATCGGCAGCACCAGGAAGCTCGCGCAGCACGTGATCAGGATGGGTTTTCGCCCGATGCGGTCGGACAGCATGCCGACCGGCACGATCAAGATCAACATCAACCCGATGGTGGCCAGGATGATGAGCAAGGGTGTGTGCCCGCTGAAGCCGACCACGTCCTTGAGGTACGTCTCCAGGTAGGTGATCACGATGTAGTCGGCGACGTTCAGCATCACCACGATGCCGATCAGGTGCAGGATCGACGTCCAGTGCTTCTTGAGCAGCGCCTTCAGCGGCGACTTTTCGACCTGGTTCTTCTTCTCGATCTCCTGGAACAGCGGAGTGTCCTCCAGCTTGTTCCGCAGGTACAGACCGACGATGCCGAGCGGACCCGCGATCAGGAACGGCAGGCGCCAGCCCCATTCGCGCATGGCCTCGTCGCCGAGCACGACGGTGAAGATCGTGACGAAGCCGGCGCCCATCGCGAAGCCGACGAGCGTGCCGAATTCCAGCCAGCTTCCCCAGAAACCCCGGCGCCGGGCGGGCGCGTACTCCGCGATGAACGTCGCCGCACCGCCGTACTCACCGCCCGCCGAGAAGCCTTGGATGGTGCGCAACAGGATCAGCAGGACCGCCGCGGCCGGGCCGATCGTCGCGTAGGACGGCAACAGACCGATGATGAACGTCGACCCGGACATCAGGATGATCGTCAGCGCGAGAACCTTCTGGCGCCCGATCTTGTCGCCCAGCGGACCGAACACGAAGCTGCCGAACGGCCGGACGATGAACGTGATCGCCAAGACCGCGAAGGTCGCCAGCGCGCCTTCGGAAGTGCTCGACGCATTGAAGAAGACCTGCCCCAGAATGGCCGGCATGAAGCCGAAAACACCGAAGTCGTACCACTCGATGCAGTTACCCATCGCCGCCCCGGCGACGGCCTTTCTGATCTGTTCAGGTGGAGCCTCCGCCGGTTCCCCTTTTTCCTGATGTGACGCGCTCAGCGCCTCTTCGGCCATGGGTTTGACCTCCCGACCCACCCGTTTACTTACCCATCGTCGAGGGTTTGTTCCCTCGACCGTAGGGGTTCAAACGTCCGGGTTCAGCGTTTTGGAGCGGTCGCGCGAGGGCCGTTCCGCCAATACGGTGACGAAGCACCAGGTGAAGCCGATGTCGGAGAATTTCCGATTACTTTGGGTCACACTTCGGGAATCGGACGTTCCGGACGGGAGATCAGCGGGTCGTGGCCGTCGTCGGAGGCTCGCTCGGCTGCTTCGTCGGGGTGGGCGCGCGATGGGGACCGGTCGTCGTCGTACGGCCGGGTGGGAGGGACCTCGGCGTCGAACGCGGCTGATCGGTCATCGGCGCGGAAGCGGGTGGAGCAGGCGTCCCGGGAGTGACCTCCGCCCGCGGGGGCGACTCGGACGGTGCGGGGGAGACCGGTGACGGGGCGATCGTCGACAGGCCCGGCCCGGCGGGTCGGACCGGCGCGGGCCCCTCGCCACCGCGACCGCCGACGGCGATCGCGCCGAACACGATCACCGCGATCGTCGCCAGCGAACTGCCAGCCACGGCCAGCCGCTTGCGTCGTCGCCGGATCCGGCCACCCCGCTCGATGATGTCCGCCGCCCGGATGCCCAGCGGGGGACCGCTCGCGCCGTGCGAAAGCACGCCTTTGATGTCCTCGTCCATCTCCTCACCTCCCATCGTCGTGCGCTCCGCTCAAGGCCAGTTCACTGAAATGCGGACCGAGCCGTTTACGCAGGGTCGCCAGACCCCGCGCACCCTGGCTCTTCACGTTCCCGGTGCTGCAGCCCAACGCCGCGGCCGTCTCTTCGACGCTGAGATCTTCGAAGTACCGCAGGACGAGCACGGCGCGCTGCTTCGGGGCGATACCGGACAGGGCGTGCCTGACCAGCATCTCCTGTTCCGTGCCGTTGGTTTCGCCCGGGACGTCGGGAAGAGCGTCCGTGAGCTTCTCCCGTTTGCGCCAGACGCGCCGATGCTCGGAGAGGAACGTCCGCAGCACGATCTTGCGCGCGTAGCCGTCGAGCGCGTCGTGCCGGGAGAGCCTCGGCCAAGCCAGGTACAGCTTCAGCAGCGCGGCCTGGGTGATGTCCTCGGCCTGATGCCAGTCGCCGCACAGGAGGTACGCGGTGGCACGCAGGCTGTGCGCGCGCTCGTCGAAGTACCGGGCGAACTCACCGTCCCACGGCGAGCCCGTCCCGGTCTTCGACGAGCGGCTCGGCGTCACCTAGTTACCGGCTCCTTCGACGATGGCGGGGAGGTGCAGATCCCCGGTCGGCCCGGCGGGAACGGCCTTGGGCACGCGGTGCTCGCCCGGCGCGGCGACGGCGGGGGTCTGCGGGAGGCTCCGCGGCGGGGCGGTCGTGGCGCGGGGCGGCTCCGCCGGCCGCGTGGTGGTGGGCTCCTTGGCCGGCGGCTGGGGCGCCTGAGTGGCCGTCGGCGACGGCGCGCTCTGATCGGCCGACGCCAGCGACGTGGTCGCGAAGGCGGCGCCGCCCGCCAGCAGCAGCGCGCCGAGAGTGAGAGCGATACGAGTACGCAAGAGTGTCTCCTCGATCCGGGCGCCGCTCATTGACCGCGGCGCCTTACGTCGTTAGACATGCGTGTCGCCTCGCTGCCGGTTGCAGTGACTTTTCGCGCGCTGACGGAAAAATTTCGCCGGGCGCTCGACCGCAGGTCAGCGAGGGTAGTTGCCTCAGCGCCCGGCAAAACTTTTCCGTGGCCTTCGGCCAAGAGCGGCGCGCGGGGTGAAGTCTTCCCGTCGCGCTGACGCGCTCCCGGAAGACGCGTCCCTCGCCCAAGCACGAACGGCCGGAGACCACAGGGGTCTCCGGCCGCCCGGTTCCATGGAAGTACTTCAGCTCGCGAGAGCGGAGAGCTTGGACCACTCGTCCCAGGAGTAGGTCCAGTCGCTGTAGTCGCGCGCGCGGTTGATCTTCTGGGTGCTGCCCTCGATCTCGACCGGATCCCCGACCAGGGCGCCGTCCATGTACGCCTTGGCGTTCGCCGGCGCCAGGTTCACGCAGCCGTGCGAGATGTTCTTCTTGCCCTGCGCCCAGATCGAAGGCGCGTAGCCGTGGATGAACTCGCCGTTGGTCGAGAACCGCACCGCGGACGGCACGACGATGTTCTCGTAGTCGTAGCGCTCGTTGGTCATCGAGTACGTGTCGTGCTTGGACATCACCACGTGCGTGCCGCTCGGCGTGACACGGCCCGGGTCGGCGTCGAGGCCGTAGCTGGCCGGGTAGTCCGCGATCTGCTGCCCGTCGCGGATCACGAGGAGCCGGTGGGTCTGGGTGTTGCCCTTGACGATCTGCGAGCGGCCGATCGTGAAGCTCGCCGAGCGGTCTTCCTTGCCGTACACGCCTTCGCCGATCTTGACGCCGTAGATCTTGGCGTTGAACTTCACCGTGGTGCCGGGCTGCCAGTAGGCCTTCGGCCGCCAGTGCACCGAAGTGTCGTCGTGGACCCAGGCCCAGGAACCCTCGGTCTTCGGCGTGGTCTCGACCGAGAGCGCCTTCTCGACCGAGGCCTTGTCGGTGACCTTGCTCGGGAACGTCAGCGTGATCGGCATGGCGATGCCGTACGTCTGCCCGTCGAAGACGTTGATGTTCGCGCCCACCTGCTTGCGCGGCTTGACCGTGGTGAAGGCACCGCCGATGTCGACGGGTTTGCCGTCGGTGCCGGTGGCCTTGCCGGACCACGTGTAGGACTTGCCGTAGCCGAGCTGCTCGGTGGTGGACCAGCTCTTCTTGTCCTCGGACGGCTGCCCCGCGACCTGCTTGCCGTCGGGGTTGGTCAGCACGACCTGGTCGAGCGTGCCGTCGGCGACGCTGACCTTGATGGGCTGCCCCGGCGCGACGTCCTGCGCGCCCGCGGCGGGCTCGTACGTCAGTTTGGCAGGCGCGGGCGCCTTGCCGCCGGTGTCGCTGCTGACCGGCCCGCCGCCGTCCGGCCCGCTGGCCGACACGGTCGGCTCGCTGCTGCACGCCCCCAGCGTCAGAACGGCCACCAACCCCAGTGCCGCGATCGCCGCCCGGCGGCGCGCGGTTTCCGTGAACCTCAAAGCTTCCCCTTTGCTCCCCTGTACACCGACCATGACGTCCGGACAGCCCCGTAAGTTGATCCCATCGAGAGTGATGCGAGTCACAATCGGGTGGATCGTAGTTCACGATCGGGGCATGGCCGACTTCGGTCCGTGTCCGACGATGACCTGAGGTCGGCGTGCGGCGACAGGCTAGCGAGGGGGTCCGACAGAAGCCGGATCGGTATACGACGTTCCGGTGACCTTGGTACTTGGGGGTGCCCAGAGTCCGATCACGGGCTTCAAATATGGCCAGATCCCGGTACGCTGCCATCAGGCCGTCGTTTTGCGTGTTCGTGGCTTCACACTCGCGGAACTTCTGACGCGAGCCATGAGCCGGTGACGCGCTCTTCGCTCGACTCGTTGGAACCGCCCGGGACGGTCTGGGTGTCGCTTCGGAGGCACTCGAAGCGGATGTGCAACGAGGAGTACAGCGGTGGCGCAAGGCACTGTGAAGTGGTTCAACGCGGAGAAGGGCTTCGGCTTCATCGCGCAGGATGGCGGCGAGGGCGACGTCTTCGTTCACTACTCGGAGATCGAGGGTCGCGGTTTCCGCACGCTCGAGGAGAACCAGCGAGTGGAGTTCGAGGTCGGTCAGGGCCAGAAGGGCCCGCAGGCCCAGAAGGTCCGCGCGATCTGAGTCCGCCCTTCAGGCGTTGCTCAGACTGATCGGAAAAGCCCCCGGCGATCTCGCCGGGGGCTTTTCCCTTTGCCGCTCAAGCTTCTTCTGATGTGCTGTTCCGTTCCGGGGCGACGGGTCAGCGGGGGACGGGCTGCTCCCACGCGTTGGCGTCGAAGCGGAACTCGTCGGTGTGGGCTTCCTCGTGGCGGCGCTGCTGGGCCGAGTTGGCCTGCGACTCCCACGAAAGGCGCTCGAGGATCCATTCCTGCGCCAGCGCCTGCGGCGACAGGTTGCGCTCGGCGGCGGCGTCCTTGAGCTGTTCGCAGGCGATGAGGTTCATCCGCAGCTGGAAGACCTGCGCTTCGCCGAAACGCTTGCCGGTGCCGGTGCTCTCCGGGTCGTTTTCCGGGGCGAGGGCACGAAGGTAGCTGGTGAGCTCCGTGTCTTCGACGACCGCTTCGGCCTCCTTGGTGGGGGAGTTGCGGTGACGACCGGGGTTGACCGGCTTGAGGTTCGTGCGGCTGCCGCTACGACGGCTCAGGGAAGGAAGGGGCACCGGGCCACGATAACGGTTCGGTCTCGGCAAACCAACCACAGTGAGCCACGACACACCGATTCTTTTGTCTCGAATGGCCCAGCACCCAAACGGGCGACGCCACCGATGATCACTGAACGCGACTTTGGAGCTGCGAAGTAACCACTCGCGCGAGCGTCGCTGGGGCACGCGGCCGCCACCGGTGCGGGGCCCGCCAACCGCCACCTGAAGGAACCTGGGGTCTGGGGGTGGCCCCCAGAAAACGGAGCGACCCCCGCGCCAGGGGGAGGAACGCGGGGGTCGGAGGGGATCTCCACAGGCGCTGACCGGGGGTGTGTCAGCAAATCGATTGTTGCACGGTTTCCTGAGAAGGGCGAGTGGGCGCGGGCAGAATTCCGGTCAGGGCGCCACCTCTGGTTCGCCTGTGGTTCATGTGGCGCGGGTGTGCGCGTGATCGCTCTGCGTTGTGCGGAGCGTGGCCACAGGTTCACTCTCCGGGGGGCTGTGTGTCGCGGCCGGCTCTGGCTAGCCTCGCGGCCAAGCTGTTCGTTGGCCGTCTGGAGGAACCATGGGTGGGTCTGTGGAAGTTCGACAGTTCCTCCTTCGGTACGAAGGTGCCGATGGGGGAAGCTCGACGACGTTGGCCGGTGGTCTGCCGGCACAGCGCACGGGTCAGGGGGACGCCCAGCGGGTGTCCGACGACCAGGTGCGGCGTGCCCGGCTGGCGGTCGCCAACGGGGCGCTGGGCGTCGATGACTGTGTCCAGTTGCTGGACATGCTGGGGTTGACGCTGGACGAGGACGGGCAGGCGCCCGTCCAGCGCTGAGTTCGTTCGTTCACGAGGCCCGGTCGCGCGGGGTGTGCCGCGCGGCCGGGCCTTCGTTCGTCCTCGACGACCGTCCGTCAGTTGTGTAACACTGTTATCAAACAACTGGCGGGAAGGTGTGGCGACATGGCCGACGAAGCGGCGATCGCGGTGGCGCGGGAGATCCGGGGTCCGGTGCAGGTGCTGGGCGGGAAGTTCATGACCTCTCCGGAGCTCGCCGAGGTCGAGACGGAAGTGGGGTTGTCGCCGCGGTCGCTGTACCTCCGCGGCCGGTCCGCGGTGCTGGGAGACCCGCCGCCGAAGGTGGTCTCGGAGCTGTTCGGCATCTTCCCGTCCTGGCTCTTCGAGTTCGCTCTTCCGTCCGCGACGGCGGCGCTCGACGCGGCCTCCGCGGTCCGTGCCTACTCGCGGTCATCGGCGAACTGGGGGCGCGTCAACCTTTCGGGTGCCGACGGCCCCGGTCGTTCGGCGGATCTGCTGTTCCGTCTCGTGGACGCCGCGGACGCGAGCGGTCTCGCGTTGTTCGCCGGCTGGCAACTCGCCGAACGTCCGGCGGACGACGTCGAGCGGCTGGCGTTCGCGCTCATGGTCTTCCGCGAGTTCCGCGGCGGCATCCACTTCGCGGCCCTTCGCGCGGTGGGCCTGACGGTGCCCGAGGCGGTCGTCGCGGATCCGGAAGGCGGCCGTGGCCGTCTCCTGCGCACCGCGTGGTCCGAGGAGGCCACCGACGGGCTGATCGCCGCGGCGGAGGCGAAGGGCGATCTGCGGCGGCGGTGGCGGCAGGCGGAAGACCTGACCGACCGGCGCGTGGCCGAGCTCCTCGCCGTCACTCTGACGGACGACGAGCAGGAGGAGCTTCGGCGCCGTCTTGGAGCCCTGCGGGCCGCCTCGGCCCTGATATCCTGAACTCACCGCGTTCTCGCAGGTCCCAGCCCTGTGAACAACTAGAGGACCCCCTGTGCGGGAGCCGAAACAGGGGTGTCCTATAGTTATGTTCGCTCCCGGGGACACCGGAGAGCGCGGGTCGGTCGGTTCGCCGAAACCGAACCGGGCTCCCATCGTCCAGCGGCCTAGGACTCCGCCCTTTCAAGGCGGCAACGCGGGTTCGAATCCCGTTGGGAGTACGCAGTACAGTTACAAAGCAGTATGCAAGGCCCTGTGGCGCAGTTGGTTAGCGCGTCGCCCTGTCACGGCGAAGGTCGCGGGTTCGAGTCCCGTCAGGGTCGCAAGATCGTTCGGCTCCTCGCCGGCGTTCCCGGCCAGGTAGCTCAGTTGGTACGAGCGTCCGCCTGAAAAGCGGAAGGTCGCCGGTTCGACCCCGGCCCTGGCCACCGCTCGACGAACCGCCTCGATGCACATCGAGGCGGTTTTTTCATATCTGGGGCCGATTACCCGGCAATGCGCGGTGGCGTCCGATGTCGCAGGAGCATCGGGCGCCACCGCGCGGTGCGGTGTCCTACTTGCCGGTCTGCTGCTTGATCCAGTCGGTGAACGCGGTCACGTCGGTGTAGATGCCCGGCATCTCCGGGCAGCTGGCGGTCTGGCCGCGGCTGGTCGCGCCGACCAGCGTCCACTTGTCGCCGGCCTTCACGACGGCGGGGCCGCCCGAGTCGCCGTAGCAGGCGCTGGCCTTGCCGCCCTGGTTGTCCATGCACAGCTCGCTCTCCGCGTCGTAGGCCCCGGAGCCGGAACAGCCGGAGTCTTCGGCGATCTTGGTGTCGAGCTGCTGGAGGACCACCGGTGCCTCACCACAACCGCGCGTGGGGCAGGTCAGGCCCCAGCCGATCTCGCGCACGTCGGTACCCGCCTGCGGCGACTGGCCGATCTCGATCGGCGCCGCCTCGGCGGCCTTGGTCAAGTGCACCAGGGCGATGTCGTACGGGCCGGAGCCGTCGTACTTCTCGTGGACCACGAACTTGTCGACCTCGGCGACCTCGCCGCCCTTGGTGTGGTCGGTGGTGTTGATGCGGTACTGCCAGTTCGACGGCTGCTCGCCCTCGACGCAGTGCGCGGCGGTCACCAGCCACTCCGGCGCGATCAGCGACGCGCCGCAGTTGTGGTCACCGCTCTTGGTCTGCATGGACGCCATGAAGGTGTAGGTCTCGGTCGCGTCCACACCACCCACGATCAGCGGCTGTACGCCCGAGGGCGGTTGGGCGGCGGCAGCGGGCATCGCCAATCCGAGCACGGCGGCCGCTCCGGTCAGCAGACCGGCGACGAGGGAACGAGTCCTCATCTGCTTTCTCCTTCCACACCGGTGTGTTTCACCGGTTCACTCCGGAAGGGTGGCCAATCGTCACTCGTTCGTGGAAGTGACGAAAGTCGGTGGCCGTTGCCAGTTACCAGTTGGCCGATCTTGACTTCGAGTTAGGTGGAGGTGTCAATCTCGATGCATGACAATCGCATCCGAGCAGGTCGACGAATGGACCGTCGGCACCCTCGACCTCGACGCGTACCTCGGCCGGATCGGTCAGAGTCGCGCGACGCCCTCGGCCGCAGCGTTGCGCGAGCTGGCGAAGGCGCACATCCTCGCCATTCCGTTCGAGAACGTCGACGTCGTTTTGGGGCAGCACAAGGGAATCGCGCTCGAAGACGTGATCGGCAAACTCGTCGGCCGTAGTCGTGGCGGCTATTGCTACGAGCACGGAAGTCTTTTCGCCGCGGCCGCCGAGCAACTCGGTTATTCCGTGCGCCGCCTGGTCGCGCGCGTGCAGCCGCAGAAGAACGGGCCGTACACGCATATGACGCTCGCGGTCGAGGCGGACGGCGTCCAGCATCTGGTCGACGTCGGCTTCGGCGCCGGGATGCTGGTGCCGATGCCGCTGGTCGACGGCGCGGTGGTGGATCAGGCCGGCTGGCCGCACCGGCTCGTCGCCGACGGAGACTGGTGGCGCCTGCAGAAGAAGGAAGGCGAAGACTGGACCGACCTGCACGCCTTCACGCTCACGCCGATGCACCGGATCGACTACGAGGTCTACCACCACTACACGTCGACACATCCGCGGTCGCCGTTCACCGGGCAGCTGGTGGTCATGCGGCTGGAGGAAGGGCTCAGCCGCAAATTGGTCGGCGAGGAGTTCATCGTCGAACGTCCGGACGGGACCAAGGAGACCACCACGATCCCGCCGGAGCGGCTCGACGCGACACTGCGCGAACTGGACGTCGTCCTCACCGAGGACGAGCTCGCGAAACTGCTGAAGATCTACCCGGGCTGAGGGCTCAGAGCTCGAATTCGGCGCGCTTGTCCTCGGGGACGAGGTCCTCGTACTCGCGGTGCTTCGCGATGAAGGAACGCACGTATGGGCAGTAGGGCAGGACGGACCTGCCCTGCGCCCGGACGTCGTCGAGCGCGGCGGTCACGAGCTTGCCCGCCAGGCCCTGGCCCGCGAAGTCGTCCGAGATTTCGGTGTGCAGGAACAGGATCGCGTCGGTGCGCGTGCGGGTTTCCAGGAACCCGGCGGTTTTCCCGTCCACGACGATGTCGTAGCGGTCTTCTCCGGCTTTGATCTCGACACTCATCCAGCTGCTCCGAAAAGTTCGTCCGGCGGCGCGGGGCGACCGAGATGGAAGCCCTGCGCCTGGTCACAGTGCAGCTCACGCAGGACCGTGAGCTGCTCTTCGTCTTCGACACCTTCGGCGACGACGATCAGGTCGACGGCGTGCGCCATCGCGATGATGCTCTTGACGATCGCGGCCGCGTCCCGCGATTCCGCGATGCCGGTGACGAAGGTGCGATCGATCTTGAGCGTATCCAACGGGAGCCGTTGCAGCTGGGCGAGCGACGAGTAGCCGGTGCCGAAATCGTCGATCGCCAGTGAGACACCGAGATCGCGCAACGACGTCAGGACTTCGGCGGCCGCGGCCTGGTCCCGCATCAGCGCGCTCTCGGTGACTTCGAGGGTCAGCGCGTGCGGCGGCAGGCCGGTGGTCTTCAGCGCGTCCTGCACCCCGGCGACCAGATGCGGATCGTCCAGCTGCCGGGCCGACAGGTTGACCTTGAGGTTCAGGTCGATGCCGAGCTGCTCGCGCCGCCTGGCGATCTCGCGCGTGGTCGTGCGCAGGACGTACTTGCCGATCAGGTTGATCAGGTCGCTTTCCTCGGCCAGCGGGATGAACTCGGCGGGCGAGATCGTGCCGTGCGCGGGATGTTTCCAGCGCAGCAACGCTTCCACGGCGACCATCTCGCCGGATTCGATGTCCACGACCGGCTGATACGCCGTCCAGAGTTCCTCGTTCTGCAGGGCGTCGCGCAGATCCTGCTCCATGCGCAGCCGCCGCTGCATCCGCTCGCGCAGCTCGACGTCGAAGAACTCGTAACGCGCCCGGCCGAGCGTTTTCGCTTGGTACATCGCGACATCCGCGTCGCGCAGCAGATCTTCCGCGGTCCGGGTGTCGTCGTTGGCCGCGGTGACGATGCCGATACTGGCGTCGATGTGCAGCTGCCTGCCGTTGACGGTGATCGGCTCGGTCAGCGCCTCACGCAGATGTTCCGCCAGCGCCTTGATCTCGTCCGGTTCGGTGATCTCCGCGGTGACGACGACGAATTCGTCGCCGCCGAGCCTGCCGACGAGATCGTTCTCGCCGATGCCCCGGCGCAGGCGTTCGCCCGCGATGCGAAGCACCTTGTCGCCGACGGAATGCCCGAGAGAATCGTTGATCACCTTGAACTTGTCGAGGTCGATGAACAGCAGCGTGGTCAGCTCGGCGCGGCCGGCGCCGGACAGCGCCTCGGCGAGACTGTCCAGCACCAGCGTGCGGTTCGCGAGTTCGGTGAGCGGATCGTGCGTCGCCTCGTGGGCGAGCCGCTCGCCGATGGCGCGGCGTTCGGTGATGTCGGTGAACGAGGCGACCACCGCCTGCGCCGACGGATCTTCCGGGGTCAGCAGCCGCGACGTCAGCGAGATCCAGACGTCGTCGCCGGCGGGCCTGCGCAGCCGCAGCACGAGGCCGGTCAGGGTCGCCCCGGTGCGCCGGGTCACCACCGAAGGCATCCGGGCGGGCGGGATACGGCCCTGCTCGTCGTACAGCTCCAGCGTCACGCACGGGACGCCGATGAGGTCGTCGTGGCCGACGCCGATGATCCGGCACGCCGCCGGGTTGGCCGATTCGATGAGCCCGCCAGGGCCGATCACGACCACGCCTTCGTCGAGCGACGCGACCACCGTGCTGTAGTGCTGTTCGGCCCGTCGGCGGGCCGTTTCGTCGGCGCAGACCAGGACGAAACCGTCGTTCATCTCGGCGGCGGAGATACGGATGGCCAGTGTCGAGCCGTTGCGGTGGCGGTGGGTCGTCTGCATGACGCCGCCCCGGCGCAGCACCGTTTCCGGGTCGAGCGTGGCGCCGACGAGCTCGCTCACCGTGCCGCCGATCGCCTCGCCCGCCGTCCAGCCGTAGACGTTCTCGGCGGCGGGGTTCCAGCTGGTCACCACGCCGCTGCCGCTGGTCGCGATGATCGCGTCGCTGACGTGGCTGATCAGCGCGGCCTGGTAGCGCAGCGTCGCTTCGGCGGCCTTCTGCGCGCTGATGTCGCGCATGATGACCTGGAACGCCGGCCTGCCTTCCCAGGTCGTGCGCACGGAAATGCTCTGGACCAGGTACTTCGTGCCGTCGAGGCGGAGCATGACGGTGTCGGCGGGAACGGTCGACGCGCCCTGGCGGTGCAGCGACGCGATCCGGTCCAGCAGGGCCGGGAGCGACTCGTCGGCCACGAAGTCCATGATCGGACGCCCGATCAGCTCGGCGGTCGAGGACGCGCCGAGCGCGGTGAGGGCGGCTCGGTTGACGTAGGTGACAACACCGGCTTCGTGGACACAGACCGCGTCGGGGCTGAGTTCGACCAAAAGCCGGTAACGGTCAGTGAGGTCTTCAAGTGCCTGCCGGTTCTCGCGGACGTCGGTCACGTCGGTGGCGATACCGAGCAGCCCCGACGAGCCGTTGTCGTCGCCGATGGTGCGGGCGCGCAGGCGGACCCAGCGGATCTCGCCTGCCGGGTTCCGGAACGACTGCTCGAGTTCGAACTCGCGCCAAGGCGGGGAGGTGCGGGTGCCGGCGGTCAGCGGGGCCACCAGATCGGCGAGCCTGGACTCGATCTCGGCTTCGGTGAGTGCGCCTCCACCCAGGAGGTTCTCCAGTCCGGGCAGCCAGGACAGGGTCTCGGCCTCGAAGTCGTACGACCAGATGGCGGCGTGGTCGCCCGCGAGGCCGAGATCGCCGAGCGGCTCGTTTCCGAGCGGCGCGCCTGCCGGACGACCGGAATTCCCGGCCCCGGGCACGGCGAGGGCGTCAGCCTCCATGATCCGTCCGAACCCCCTCTTCCGGTGCTGGCACCGTCGATTACACCACCCGCGGAGGGCGCTGTATACGCGAGCCGAAGACGGGCCAACGCCGATATGCGCGGAAGCATATGAATACACGCTGTGTGACTGGCCTACGCTGGCGTGTTCCATCGGGTGAATAATTTTTGGTTAACTTCACCCGTTCGGCGGTGAGTTGCGGTAAAACTACTCCTCGCTCGTTCCCGGTGCGAAAGGTTTCAGCTGGTGGATGACGACGATGTTTCGGTCGCCGACCTGCTTATTCGTGAGGGCTGGGACGACCACGAGGAGTCACAGGCAAAGTCACGCTGGAGAGTTATCGCGGTGGTGATCGCCGTGGTCGTCGCCTGCGGTGCGGCCGCCGTTCTCGTCGGGTTCGACGCGGATCCCGAACAGAATGCGGCGCCGAACCCGATCAGTGTCATCGAGATGCCGAAGCGGCCTTCGGAAAACGGAGGAGCCGACGCGACTTCGGCCGTTCCGTCCACCGAGACGGTCGAAACCGGGGACGGCGGGACCTCGACGCGGCCCAGCAAGACGACGTCCAGCCGCCGTACGTCGAGTTCGGCCGCGCAGACGTCCGACTCGCCGGACCCCGCCACGCCGACGTCGTCGAACGGGCCCGCGGATCCGCCGCGGACCACCGGGTCCACGGTCGTTCCGCAGCCGCCCAACCCGACTCCTCCGCCGCCCTCGACGACGCCGACCGAGGAATGCAATCTGTGGCCGAAGTGGCTCTTCTGTTAAGGCGCTTGCAGTAGGTCGGGATCTCGGCGTTTGCCGAGGTGGTTGAACAGCAGGTTGAGGGGTGAAGGCGACGATCGCGGCGACCGTGATCGGGCTGCGCAGATGGTCTGCAACCACGCCGGGAAGTGCTGGAAGAAGATCGAGTTCCCGAACCGGTTCGTGGCGAACGCGGGAAGCAGGCCGACCCCGACCGACACCGCGACGATGAAGGTGTTGTGGTTGCCGGAGAACTCCACCTTCTTCAGGTTCTGCACGCCGACCGCGGCGACCATCGTGAACATGACCACCGCGACCGCGCCGATCACCGGTTCCGGTACGGCGGCGACGAAGGCGCCGACCTTCGGCACCAGACCCATCAGCACGAGCAGACCGCCCGCCATCGCGACCACCCACCGGCTGCGCACCCCGGTCATCTGCACGAGGCCGACGTTCTGCGCGAAAGCCGTGTCCGGGAACGAGTTCATCGCGCCATCGAGGATGGCCGAGAGACCATCGGTGGCGAGACCGCGCGCGAGGTCGGAATCCGTCGCGGGCCGTCCGGTGATCTCGCCGACGGCGACCAGGTCCGCGGTGGATTCGGTGTAGGTCACCAGCATCACGACGCACATCGAGAGCACGGCCGCGATCGGGAAGGTCGGCGGGCCGAAGTGGAACGGCGACGCGAGGCCGAACCAGTCGGCGTCGGCGATGCCCTTGAAGTTCACCAGTCCCATCGGGACCGCCGCGAGCAGGCCGATCAGCAGCGCCGGCAGCGGGCCGATCTGGCTCGCGAATCCGCGCAGGACCCGGGTGAACTCCGGCGATCACCGCGATCACGCCGAACGCCAGCGCGATGTTGGCGGGCTTCGCGTAGTCCGCGATCCCGTGTCGTGGCCGGTGATCAGGCCGACGCCCGGCCCGATGAGCGAGATGCCGATGACCATGAGCAGCGTGCCCGAAACCAGCGGCGGGAAGAACCGGATCATCTTCGCGAAGGGTTTGGCGATGAGCAGGCCGAACACACCCGACGCGATCATCGCGCCGTAGACGGCCTGCATGCCGTACTGGGACGCGATCATGATCATCGGGTTGACCACGATGAACGTCGCGCCCGCCACCACCGGCAGCCGGATGCCGAAGATCCGCCCGATCCCGATCGCCTGAATCAGCGTCGCGATACCCGCGACCAGCAGATCCGCGTTGACCAGCAACGCGATCGTCGCCGCGTCCAGTTTCAGCGCGCTGCCCACGACGAGCGGGACGGCCACGGAGCTCGCGTACATGATCGTCATGTGCTGGAGGCCGAGCAAGGTCAGCTTCGGCAGCGGCGGGCGGGCGTCCACCGGGTGGACCTCGGGCCTGCTCATGGAGCCGACCGTAGCGCGTCCTCGCGTGAGGATCATGTCACGCGCGGGCGGTGTTGAATGGGCATCGGGCACAACGGAAGGAGCGCCGATGGAGACCGTCCTCGTCGTAGGGGCCGGGCAGAGCGGGTTCGGGGTGGCGACCTCGCTGCGGGACAAAGGGTTCGGCGGGCGGGTGGTGCTGATCGGTGACGAACCCGGGCTGCCGTACCAACGGCCTCCGTTGTCGAAGGGCTATCTCGCCGGGACCGCGGGCGACGCCCAGCTGCGTTTGCGGCCCGAGGACTTCTTCGCGGAGAAGAACATCGAGCTGATCCCGGGCCGCGTCGCGTCGGTGGATCGCGACGGGGCGAAGGTGGTGCTCGAGGACGGGAGCGCTCACGAGTACGACCATCTGGTGCTGGCGACGGGATCGGTCAACCGGGTCCTGCCGGTCCCCGGGTCCACTTTGGACGGCGTGTTCACCTTGCGCACCAAGGACGAGGCCGATGTGCTGCGGGCCGCACTGGAAAGCGCGGAGAACGTGGTCGTGGTCGGAGGCGGGTTCATCGGGCTGGAGTTCGCCGCGCACGCCGGGCGGCCCGTGACGATCGTCGAGGCGCAGGACAGGCTGATGGCCCGCGTCGCGACTCCGGAGGTCTCGGCGTACTTCGCCGCTCTGCATGAGGAGGCCGGCCACACGATCCTGCTCGGCAAGGGGGTCGCCGCGTTGCGCGGCGAGGGCCGGGTGGCCGAGGTCGAACTGAGCGACGGCAGCCTGCTGCCCGCCGATCTGGTGCTGGTCGGGGTCGGGGTCGAGCCGCGGACACGGCTGGCCGAAGGGGCGGGGCTCGCCGTGGCGAACGGTGTCGTCGTCGACGAGCACCTGCGCACGAGCGACCCGAAGATCTCGGCGGTCGGGGACTGCGCGAACTTCCCGTGTGTCCAGGCGGGTACGGCCACGCGGCTGGAGTCGGTGCAGAACGCCGTCGACCAGGCGCGGGCGGTGGCCGCCGTCATCGCCGGCGAACCCGCGCCTTACGACAGCCTGCCGTGGTTCTGGACCGACCAGCTCGGCGCGAAACTGCAGATCGCCGGGATCCTGACCGGGGCGGAGAAGACCGTCGTGACCGGGGATCGGGAGGGCGGGAAGTTCTCGGTGCTGTCGTTCCGCGACGGCGTGCTCGCCGGGGTCGAGTCGGTGAACCGGCCGCCGGACCACATCGCCGCGCGCCGTCTGTTCGCCGCGGATCCGGCGCCGCGATTCGAGACGCTGGAGGCCAACGGCTTCGATCTCAAGGCGACCTTCGCGTCAACCCGTGGTTGACGATTGGCAAGCGTCAACCTAGAGTTGACGGCATGACGAATCCAGTCCGGCTCGACGACCTCATCTCCCACATCAAGCAGCAGCATCCCGACGGCGACGTGCTCGGCCAGCTGTCCGACGCGGTCTTCCTCGGCGAACACCTCGGCGAAGTGGCCGACCATCTGATCGGCCACTTCGTCGACCAGGCGCGGCGTTCCGGCGCGTCCTGGACCGAAATCGGCAAGAACATGGGGGTTTCCAAGCAAGCGGCGCAGAAGCGCTTTGTCGACTCCAGTGGCTCGTCGCTGGAAGACCTGGTGAAGGTGTTCAGCCGCTACACCGATCGGGCGCGGCACGTCGTCGTCGCGTCGCGGGACGCCGCGGTGTCGGCGAAGAGCCCGCAGATCGAGCCCGTGCACCTGGTCCTCGGGCTGCTCTCCGAACCGGCGGCGCTCGCCGCCGGGGCGATCGTGGCACAGAAGGTGACTCTCGAAGCCGTTCGCGAGGCCGCGGAGGCGAAGCTGCCGGAACCCGCCGCCGAACCGGTGGAAGCGGCGAAGATGGCGTTCGGCGCGCAGGCCAAGAAAGCGCTGGAGCTGACCATGCGGGAGTCGCTGCGGCTCGGGCACAACTACATCGGCACCGAGCACATCCTGCTGGCCCTGTTCGAACTCGGCGACGATTTGCTGACCGGGCTCGGCCTCACGAAGGACAACACCGAAGCGGTGATCGTGCGGGCGCTGGCGGAGATCGTCGCTGCACGCGGGGAGGGCTGAAAGCGTCCTTCACCGCGTGAGACGCGGTGAAGGACGCTTTCGTCTCATGTGATGCGGGGAAAGTCCCCTTCAGCAGCTATCCACAGGAACCCTGGTTATCCACAGGCTCGGAAATCGGGTCTGGGCAGAACTCGTGGCCGGCCCCACGATCGAAGAATGAAAAAAGGATCATGGGGCGACACCCCTGAACTTCTGATGGCGAACAGCGACCACGGCGTCATCCGGGTGGCGCGCCTTCAAGAGATGGGCGTCTCGTCGACCACTGCGTACCGAAGATGCGGACCCAGCGGCCCTTGGACGAGACTTTTACCCGGCATCGTCCTTCTCTTCAACGCACCACCCTCGCGCGAGCAGCAGGTCGCCGCGGCGATGCTCTACGGCGGCGAGTCCGCACTGCTCACCGGTGGTGAAGCTTGCCGGATCCACGGCCTGCGAAATGTGCCCGACACCGGTGACGAGATCCACCTTCTCGTGCCGCATGAGCGGAAACTCCATAACTACGGCTACGTGGTCGTCGAGCGGACACAACGGCTGCCCCGAACCGTGAACCGGGGTGGTCGCCCGCTGGCAGACGTCACTCGCGCGACACTCGACGTCTCTCGCAGGCAAACGGAAGTCAGGCCAGTCCGGGCCCTGATGAGCGAAGTGGTTCAGCGCAGGTACAGCTCTTTCGAGCGGCTGTCCCACGAATTGGCCCACGGCAGCCAACGGGGAAGCGCGGTGCCTCGGCTGGTCCTTTCGGAACTGGCTTCCGGGCAGGAGTCGGTCGCCGAGATGGACGCCCGGCGAGTCTGGGAGCGGTCCGGTCTGCCTGAACCGGTGTGGAACAAGAAGCTGTACGACGGGGAGGGCCGGTTCGTCGCGAAACCGGATGCCTGGTTCGACGATGTCGGACTGGCCTGGGAGGTCGACTCGCTGTCGTTCCATCTCCAGGTCGTGGACGGTTTCGACCGGACCTTGGCGAGGAACGGACGGTACGCGGTGGCGGGCGTGTTGGTTCTCCAGACCTTGCCGTCGCGGCTGCGGACAGAGCCGGACAAGGTGGTCGCCGAGTTGCGGGCAGCCCACGCCGCAGCCGCTGCTCGGGTGCGGCCGAATGTGCGGATCGCGAGTTGACGAAGGGGCCCTTCACCGCATGCCATGCGGTGAAGGGCCCCTTCGTGGCGTCCTATGCGGGGAAAGTCCCCTTCAGCACTTGTCAGGCCGGGGATTCCGGGCGACCGTCGGCGGCCCAGGCGGTGTGGAACGAGCCCTCGCGGTCGACGCGGCGGTACGTGTGGGCACCGAAGTAGTCCCGCTGCCCCTGCACCAGTGCGGCGGGGAGCCGCTCCGCGCGCAGACCGTCGTAGTAGGCCAGCGCGGTCGAGAAGCCCGGGGTCGGGATGCCCAGCCGCACCGCGGTCGAGATCACCGAACGCCAGGAGTCCTGGGCGTCCTCGACGGCCTTGCGGAAGCCGCCCGAAGTCAGCAGCGTCGGCAGCGCGGGCTCTTCGGCATACGCGGCCGTGATGTCGTTCAGGAACTTCGCGCGGATGATGCAGCCGCCGCGCCAGATGGACGCGACCTTGCCGAGGTCGATGTCCCAGCCGTATTCGGCGCCGCCCGCCTGGATCTGGTTGAAGCCCTGGGCGTACGCCACCACCTTCGACGCGTACAACGCCTGCTCGACGTCGTCCGCGAAAGTGTCCAAAGCGGACCCCGTCAGCGGGGCGCGCGAGGGACCGCCGAGACCGCGCGAGGCCTCACGCAGGTTCGACGAACCGGACAGCGAACGGGCGAAGACGGCTTCGGCGATGCCGCTGATCGGCACCCCGAGGTCCAGTCCGATTTGGACGGTCCAGCGGCCGGTGCCCTTCTGCTCGGCCTGGTCCGCCACGATGTCGACGAACGGCTTGCCGGACGCGGCGTCGGTGTGGGCCAGCACCTGCGAGGTGATCTCGATCAGGTACGAATCGAGCCGCCCCGAGTTCCAGGTGCGGAAGACCTCGGCGATTTCGGCGGGGGAGTAGCCGCCCGCGCCGCGCAGGAGGTCGAACGATTCGGCGATCAACTGCATGTCGGCGTACTCGATGCCGTTGTGCACCATCTTCACGAAGTGCCCGGCGCCGTCCGCGCCCACGTGCGTGCAGCACGGTTCGCCGTCGACCTTCGCCGAGATGTCCTCGAACAGCGGCCCGAGCGACTGGTACGACTCCTTGGACCCGCCCGGCATGATGCTCGGCCCGTGCAGCGCGCCCTCTTCACCGCCGGACACACCGGTGCCGACGAAGTGGATTCCCTTCTCGCGCAGCGCGGCCTCGCGGCGCCGGGTGTCCGCGAAATGCGCGTTGCCCGCGTCGACGATCACATCGCCCTTCTCAAGGAGCGGGACGAATTCGTCGATCACGGCGTCCGTCGGCGCGCCTGCCTTGACCATGATCACGACCTGGCGCGGACGCTCCAGTGCGTCGACGAAGTCCTGCGCCGAATACGCCGGGATGAAGTCGCCCTCGTCGCCGAACTGCTCGACCAGTTCCTTCGTCCGCTGCTCGGAGCGGTTGTGCAGGGCCACCGTGTGCCCGTGCCTCGCGAGGTTCCTGGCCAGGTTGCGGCCCATGACCGCCAGGCCGGTGACCCCGATGCTCGCCTTCTTGCTCATCCGCACCCTTCCGCTTCGATTCCCGTGCCGAGCCTATCCCCGTTGAGGGATACGGCGCCGGGGCGAGAAGGGATCAACCGGGAGTTGTCCACAACCGGGCCTGCCTGTGGACAACTCGGCTCGCGCGGCCTGAGGCGGCGCTTGCGGCGGTACGCTGGGTTCGGGGTCGCCCCCCCAGGGACGGGTGGGGGCTGCTTGTGGGGCACTAGGCGGATTTCGGGTGTCTTGAAGGGAGCATTTGGGACGTTGGATGTCTCAAAGGTGGCCTTTGGGACGTGCGGGGACGCGGGCAGCGGCCGGGAGGGTTGCGAAAGCCACTTTCGCAACCCTCAACGTTGCGAAAGTGGCTTTCGCAACACCCGCCGCAGGAGAGAGCAGGGGCTAGTCAGGAGAAGCACCGGATGGGCGCACCGTTGAAGGTGACCATGTCCGCCAGCGCCGCCCCCAGGTCGATCGCCCCGCCCCACTCCAAGCCGTCCAGTTCGGCATAAGCCCGGTGCAGGTTCGCCGGAAGCCGTTCCTGTTCGGACAGTGTCTCGTAAGGCCCCAGATCCGCTTCGCGAGCGGCCTGCAGGGGCGTCAGCCCGGCGGCCTTCCCGTACGACGCGAGTTTCTGCAGGAAACCCAGGTATCCGTCGACGACGTCGATCGCCTCGGGGCCGCACACCGGGCCGTGGCCCGGCACGATCGTCTCCGGCTCCAGCGAACGGACCAACTCCAGCGCCTTCCGCCACCCGGCGGGCGAGCCCATCAGCGCGAAGGGGCTGCCGCCGTTGAAGATCAGGTCGCCGACGAACAGCACCCGCCGCTCCGGCAGCCAGACGAGTACGTCGTTGGTGGTGTGCGCGGCGTGCCCGGGATGGATCAGCTCCAGCCGGACGTCGCCGGCGTGCACGGTCAGCCGGTCGTCGAACAGCACCTCGGGCGGCCGCAGCTCCAGATGGCCCCAGTCGTTCCCGGTGAACGAGTTCTCGTAGGTGTTGATCCCGGTCGCGACCATCACCTCGCGCGTCTTCCGGTGCCCGACGATCGTCGCGCCGGTCGCCAGGTAGTTGCCGTTCGTGTGGTCGCCGTGATGATGCGTGTTGACCACAGTGGTCACCGGCGCCCCGGCGGTCGACTCCGCCGTCGCCAGCAGCGCCCTGGTGCGCCGTTCGGTCGAACAGGTGTCGATCACCACCGTGTGATCGCCCGCGGCGACGAAGCCGCAGTTGTTGATCCACCACGAGCCGTCGGGCTGTACGTACCCGAACACACCATCGGTGACCTGCCTGGCGAAGGGGGATTGGTCCACTCGGTCACTATGCCCGACCGCCGTGCCCGAAATGTGACGAGATCGCTCCGCCACCAGGGTGACGTACCAGGTGACTGGTGTTTTCGGCCGTTTCCTGGAACGCTGCGCAATGTCATCATCGAACCCCGCAAGGTGAAGTACCCTGGGTGGGTTCGAGTATTCGCGCGCAGGACGGCGGGCAGCCGCGGTCCTGGTCTATGTGGTCCGGGAGAGCAAGGCGATGGCCAGCACCGTCACCTCGCGCCGGAAGCAGCTCGGGAACGAGCTCCGGCATGCCCGCAACGCCGCGCGGATGACACAGCAGCAGGTCGCCGAAGTGCTCGGCTGCACCCAGGGCAAGGTCAACAAGATCGAGTCCGGTGCCGTCGGGGTCAAGCTCGGGGATGTGCGATCGATGCTGAACGCGTTCGGGATCAACGGCGACGAGGCCGACACGTTGATGAACCTGGCCCGCGCCGCGGCCGGGCAGCGCGGCCACTGGTCCGGCTACCGATCCGTGGTGCCGCACTGGTTCCGCACCTTCACCGACCTCGAACCCGCGGCCGCGGAGATCCTCACCTGGCACGGCGAGCGCATCCCCGGCCCGCTGCAGTCCGAGCACTACATGCTCAAGCAGTTCACCGAAGCCGGCGCCACCGACGTCACATCGCTGGTCCGCAACCGCTTGGACCGTAAGGCCGTCTTCGAGCAGCAACAACCGCCGTACTACCGGTTCATCATCAGCGAGGGCGCCTTGCGCCGCGCTCCCGGCGGCTCCGCCCCGGCGGTGATGCTGGACCAGGTCGAGCATCTGTTGGCTTTGGACAAGCATCCGCGCGTGTACGTGCACGTGCTGCCGTTCGGCGCGCGGCTCGCCGCCGTGCCCAACGACTTCACCATCATGCGTTTCCCGGACCGCACCAGGGATTTCGTCTACATCGAACATTCCGCCGGCGGGTTGTACCTCGACGACGTCAAGGACTTCAACATCTTCGTGGACTCTTGGGACAGATTGCGCGGCGCCGCGCTGGAGCGTCAGGAGACCCGGCAGTTCCTCAAGGAACTCGCCGAGCTGTACAGAACACAGATGCAAGCCTGAGATGGACCCGCGGTTCCTCCCCGAAGGCGTCGATCTCGAGCGGCCCAACGCCGCCCGGATCTACGACTGGGCGCTCGGCGGGACCGCGAACTGGGCGGTGGACCGGGAATTCGGCGAACAGCTGGTCAAGACCTTCCCGCTCATCCGCGCCCTCGCCAGGGCCAACCGCGCCTTCCTCGGCCGGGCAGTGCGGCATTGCGCCGAACACGGCGTGAACCAGTTCCTCGATCTCGGTTCCGGCGTGCCGACGGTCGGCAACGTCCACGAGATCGCCGGTGAGGTCGACGGCGACAGCCGGTGCGTGTACGTCGACAACGAACCGGTCGCCGTCGCGCACGCCCGCATCCTGCTGGAGAAGAACGGCGACCCCGCCAGGCACGCGGTGATCGGCGGAGACCTGCGCGAGGCGGACGAAGTCTGGGAACACGCCTTCGACACCGGCGTGCTCGACCCGGCGAAACCGGTCGCCCTGCTCACCGTCGCGGTCCTGCATTTCGTGCCGGGCCCCGCGCTCGGCGACGTCATCGCGCGCTACCGGCGGCTGCTGCCCGCCGGTTCGTTCTACGTTCTTTCCCACGTCACGATGTCCGACGTGGAGGGTGACGAGCTGGGACAGGTCCAGCGCGTCGTGAAGCAGTACGAACAGTCGAGCACGCCCGCGTCCTTCCGCGACAAGGACGAGATCCTCGGTTTCTTCGGGGATTTCGACCTCGTGGCACCGGGTCTGGTCCCGGTCGGCGCATGGCGGCTGGACGACCCCCGCTCGCCTGCGCTTAACTGCGCCATCGGCGGGGTCGCCCGCAAACCCGGTTCCTGACGAGGTGTGACGGTATGACGACGCAGCACGACCCCATCGACCCGGTGGCCCCCGAGGGAGTCGATCTCGAACGACCCAACGTGGCCAGGGTGTACGACTGGTTCCTCGGCGGTTCGGCCAACTGGGCCATCGACCGCGAGTTCGGCTCGCAGGTGCTCAAGCAGTTCCCCGAGGTCAAGACGTTCGCCCGCGTCGGCCGCGACTTCCTCGGCCGTGGCGTGGGATACCTGGCGCGTCAAGGGATCACGCAGTTCCTCGACATCGGTTCCGGCGTGCCCACCGTCGGCAACGTCCACCAGATCGCGAGCGCGATCAACCCGGACAGCCGGGTCGTCTACGTCGACATCGAACCGGTCGCCGTCGCGCATTCCCAGCTGCTGCTGGAACGTGAGGGCCTGCTCGGGCGGCACGCGGTACTGCAGGGCGACGTCCGGGATCCCGCCGACATCTGGAAACGCGCCCTCGACACCGGCGTGCTCGACCCCCGGCAGCCGATCGGGCTGGTCCTGGTCGGCCTGCTGTACTTCCTCGGCCCGGAGGAGCCCGTCCACGAGATGGTCCAGCGCTATCTCGATTTCCTGCCGTCGGGTTCGTACTTCCTGTCCTCGCATCTGACCGAGGACGGCGTCACGCGCAAGGAAGGCGACAACCGGGAGAACGTCCAGGAGCTGTACAAGAAGACCAGCGCGCCGTTCCACCTGCGGTCCCGCGCGGAGTTCACCGCGTTCTTCGACGGGCTGGAGCTGGTCGAGCCGGGTATCGACTGGATGGCCACCTGGCATCTCGACGAGGCGGATTCCCGTGCCAGCGACCGGTTCGCGGACGACCCGACGTTCACCGGCGGCCTCGGCGGATTGGGCCGCAAGCCCTGATCCTCGTCAGGCCCGGCCGGTCAGATGCCCGATCAGGGGCGTCAGCTCGAACTGACCTTCGAGCGGCCGGCCGGTCCTGATCAGGTCCCGGTGCGCGCCCGGCGAATCGACTTCGGAATTCCACGGCGGCTGCTTGCGCAGCGGCGCCTGGATGAGGCTGAACCCGAACCGCTGGCGCAGTTCCAGTCCGATGTTGCGGTGGTGCTTCGCCGAGGCAAGGCGTTCGTCCTCACGGCGGAACAGCAGCGTGGTGAGGCGGACGGCCATGGCGGTCACACCCCCCGGCTCGGACGCGGCAACCGCGCCTGGTCCGCCGAACCGGCGAGGCCGAGGCAACGTTCACAGGGCATCCCCGAACCGACGGGGACCCATTCCAGATGGTCGTAAGGCATCGCCGCGCCACAGCGGGCGTGCAGGAACTCGGGGTGCGAACCCCCGGAGTGCAAGTCGAAAAGATGCGCGGAGCGGCGGCTTTCGCCCGCCGTCCCGGCCATGAGCCTGCCGACGGCGAGTACCGTCGCCGGCATGGTGTCCTGAATGATCACGCTGATCCTCCCCCACGAGGTCGGCGGTGGGTGGTCATGCGCCGCGGGACCGGTGTCCCCGCTGGTCACCTGCCGTCGATGGCCTGCCGGAACGGCGAAACGTACTGCGAGCGATTCACCAACAACCGAGCCCCGGCCGCTGCGATTAATCCTACTCCTGGAATAATCTTCATGTCGAGGGTGGGCGGAGTTGATCACCCACTTGGCCGTGCGGGATAGTCCCGTTGAGGCAGGGAGAAGCCGGGACCGTGACGGTTCGCGCAGGTCGCGACCCGCACCCCCGACCGACGTTCGGAGGTACGACCAATGGCCGATTATCCATCGGCGGCGGATTACGATCCGACCACGGCCGTGTCGCTGTTCGACGACTCCGCGTGGGAGAAGTCCTTCGCGAGCGAGCCCAACGGGGGGAACTGCGTCGAGGTCAACCTCGGCCGGGAAGGCCTGGTGGGGGTCCGTGACACCAAGCTGGCCGCGAGTCCCGTCTTCGTCTTCGATTCCGGTGAGTGGAACGCCTTTCTCAAGGCGGTCAAGGCCGGACAGTTCGATTTGAGCCCATGACGAAAGGCTCGCGCATCCATTGGGACACGCGAGCCATCCGATCTTCGTCACTTCGAGTCACACCGTCGCGGGAAGACCGTTCCCGCGTAGCCGGGATTTCGTGCGCCGCCAGGCGACGGCGATCAGGACGGCGAGGACGATCAGCGGGATCAGGCTGATCGACCAGCTCACCGCCATCGGCGGCCCAGGCTGCTCCAGCACCGCCAGATCACGGAGTTCTCCCGTGCCCTTGCCCGCGGGCCCGTCGATCTCGAACCGGAACGTCCACGAGCCCTGTGTCTGCAGGGCCCGGATGTCCAGTCCCCACACCTCCAGTTTCCGCGGATGCTTCGCCAGCGGCTGGGGACGGCCCAGCCGCCCGGTCTCCGGATTGAGGAACGCGAGCGTCCCCGACTTCCCGGCGATCCCGTCGTCCGGGATGAACGTGAAATCCAGCGATTGCATGGCGCGCAACGGCCACGTGCTGAAGCCGACGGTCATCCCGTACGGTCCGACCTGGACCCGTTCGGTGTGGACGATGTTCACCGGTTCGTAGGCGTTCGCCGCTGGCGTGGTCGCGAACAGCAACCCGATCGCCGCCGCCAAGGCCAGCAATGTCTTACGCATGCGCGTTCTCCCCCTTCGCCGGGGCCAGCAGCCTCAGCATCCCGCCGAACCGCCACCCGGCGAAGCCGCCGAGCAGCCCGACCACCGCTCCGGCGGCGCCGGTGGCGAACACGACCGCCCAGGGCATCCGGTCGGAGCCGTAGACGATCGCGTTCTGGATCGGCATGCTCGCGCCGACCAGCAGCCCGCCGACCACGCCTGCCAGCACCGAAACCCGGCCGGCCGACCAGCCGCGCCGCGAAAGCAGATACACCGCTTCGAGTACGGCCGCGATCGGCAGCAGCGCCATCGGCATCATCGAAGGCATCGCGGGGACGCCGTCGATGTAGTCACGCATCGGCAGGCCGACGGCGCTCGCGTACGCCTCGGCGGCCCACGGCGAGAACCACCAGGTGATCGCCTGGATGACCGCCAGCGCCGTGGCGACCCGGACGGCGCCGCCCGGCCGCCCCCAGAACCCGGCGCCCGCCGAGACCAGCAGCACCGAAAGCAGCGCGATGCCGACGGAGACGACGTCGAGCCCGTCGACGTCGATCTGCTGCAGCCCCAGCACGGTGACCGTGCTGAACGCGATCAGCACGCCGAGGCTGCCGACCACGCCGACGGTGCCCCAGCGGTGTTCCCGCGCGGCCGCGAACACCATGACCGTGCCGATGATGCTCAGCGTGATCGACAGCAGCAGCCCGATATGCGGCGGCGAGTCGATCACCGCGTCGAAGCCGTACAGGCCGTGCCACCACTGGTCCCACAGGCCGTACAGCAGGAACATCGCCGCGCCAGTCCCGGTCACCAGGTAGCCCGCCGGTGCGGCGAAGATCTTGCCGAAGACGTTGATGGCGCGGCCGCCGACCCGCGCGTCGACCGGACGTCCCGCCCGGCGCGCGGCCGTGGTCATCAGCACGACCACGAGGCTCGCGAGCCCGGAGATCGCACTGCCCGAATACAGGAACAGATGCGGCATCGTGAAGAACGTGTCCGGGCCGACATCGCCGTGCCACTGGATGTCCCAGGTCAGCCCGACCAGTGAGATCACCGATCCGGCCAGCACCGTGCCCGCCGGTACGAGACCGGTGCGTTCACTGCGCGCCACCGGGACGGCCCTCGCCCCTCCCGCGGTGAGATCCATACCCCCGACCTCCCTCTCTTACTTGACCAGCAAAGGAAAAACGTGCTGCGTGGCGCCGGACGGCCCGCGCAGTGAAACGGTGATCTCCCATTGCCCCGACATCGGCAGCAGGACGTCGCCGGTGCGGAACCGGCCCGGCCCTTCCGCGATCGCGGGCGACGGGGCGAGCGCGTGCCCCATCTGGGGCATCACGGGTTCGAGCGTGACGACGTCCGGCGTGGCACCGGAGACGGTCAGCGCGAAGACATTGCCGCCCTGGTGCGGATCTTCGACCGACATCTGCACCGTGTACGGGCCCTGCGTCGAACGCTGCACCTGCGCCCCGCCGCTGCTCGGCCACACCAGCCAGGCCACGATCGCCACCGCGAGCACGGCGACCACGGAGATCAGCAGAACCGGTTTTCGCCCGTCCACTGTGGAATTCACTGTGGTGCCCCTTCCGCCGGGACGTCGATCTCCATGGGCACGGTCAGCACCGTGTAGTCGCGTTCGGCCTGTAGCCAGACGCGGTACTTGCCGGGCGCGGCGAAGGTGTAGGTGAACGGGACGTCGGGGCCGTACGCGGCGACCGTTTCATCGGGTTTACCCGGCATTCCCGGCGACTGCGGGATCATCGAGTGCACGTGGGCCCAGGTCGGCGCGGCAGCGGCATCCGCGCCGACCCGGTGGTCGCCGGTGATCGGGCCGACGACGATGAGGTGGCCGAGCATGCCCAGCCAGGGTTGGAGATCGGCCTTGCCGAACCGCGCGGTGATCGTGGTCGGCGTTCCCGGCCTGATCTCGACGTCGACCGGATTCCCTTGTATCACCCGTTTTCCGGCTCCGGTGGGGACAGGATCGGCGGGGGAATCCGTTCCGGCCGCGACGTCCAGCGTGGTGCGGAGCAGTTGCACGCCGCCGCCTCGCCGGGCGAGTTCCGCGGCGACGGCGTAGGTCCCGGCCTCGGGCGGGGTGAACTTCATCCGGTAGTCACCGGGTCCGACGCGCACCGGATGCAGATGCCAGAGCCTGCCCGTCGGCGAGATGACGACGAGATGGATCAAAGCGTTGTCGTGTACCAGAAGATCGTCGACGGGGCGGCCGGTCGAGCCGTCGGCGAGGGCGAGGCGCACCTCGGCGAGCGCGCCGGCTCGTGCATTCGGCGACCGAACGGCCAGATTCACCGGCGGCCGCGATAAGTCCACTGTGGACATCTGAGCGTTCGCGTATGGGTCTTGGATGTTGTCGATCGTCGGATCCAGGGCCGTACCGGGCGCGGGCGGCGGCGGAGTGGACGCCGACAGCATCGCGCCGGTGACCGCGACCGCGAGCGCGGCGACCATCCCACCGGCGGGGATCAGCGCGAGTTGCGGCCGCCGGACGCGGAGCGCGACGACGAGACCGAGCACCAGGAACACACCCGCGGCGACGAAGCCGCCGAAGGTGGCCTTCTCCCACGGAGGGATGACCCTGGCCGGGACGATGAACGGGATCGACGCGGTGTCCGTCCCGTCGTCCAGGCCGAGCTCCCACGGACCCGGCTGATCGACCCGCAGCTGTGCCGCATGGGCGCCGGGTTTCCCGTCCAGCTGCACCGTGGTTTCGGAAAACGTGGTCCCGGCGGTGGACGCGCGCAGTTTCAGCGTTCCCGGCGCGCTTCCGGTGTGCGTCACGACGTCGATGTGCAGCGGCCCGGGCGCGATGTCCATCCGCCGCAGGATGACCGTGAGATCCCGGGTGCCGAGCGTCTGCGCGACCTGGACGTCCGCGCCGCTCGACACGCCGTCCGCCCGCGCGGTGCCGGACAGCAGAACGGACGCCAGCGCGCAGAGCACGAGTACGCGGGCGATGACCATCGGCGCCGTGCGCCGCCCCCTCGGTGAATTCCCCATCCCGGCTGAAGTTAACGACGACGGCCCGGGAAAGCGTCACAGCGCGGAGTGAATCGGGGTCCCCCGTACAGGGGACTTCGCCCCTTACTCCGGTGGGGGTCAGCCCCCGAGGAAACGATACGCGCGTGGATGCGCCCGGAACCAGACGTTGAGCCTGCCGATCCGCCGTACGAGCGAGGAACGCAACGTCACCGGCACCAGGCCGCCGAAGAATCGCACCACGCGACGGAATCGGTCGAATCGGCGCTGGTCACGGTCAGTCCACTGTAGACCGAGGCGGTCTCGCAGCGCGGGTGGCAGCGTGGCGCGGATGACGAACATCTGTCCCCGATGCTGCCACCGTTGAAGCCGGACCCACCGTTTGTCGGGCAGCCATCGCCACGGTTTCTTCACCGTGCGGATCGTTTCGAACAACGTCGAAATCGTTTCGTTCGGGCCGAAACCGTCGATCATGTCCGCGTAGTACCGCTCGAATTCGGGCCACGTCGGCGGCAGGTCCTGCTCGCGCAGACCGAGAAGCCGTCCGACGTCGCACATCTGCGCGTAGTATTCGTCCACTTCGGACCGGGTCATCGGTGTTCCGTAGAACCGTTGTGTGTCAACGGGAACCATGACGAGCGTGGCGTGCACCCAGGCGTACGCGTGCGGGTTCAGCGCGCTGTAGCGGCGGCCGTCGTCGACGCCGGTGAACCGCCGGTGCAGTGCGCGCAGCCGGTCCGCCTCGTAGCGCGCGCCCTCCGGGCCGCCGTAGATGTAGATGGACAGCGACGCGGCCGTGCGCATCAGCCGGGTCCACGGATCCTCGACGTAGTCGGAATGATCCCGCACCCCGGCCGCGACGACCGGATGCGCGACCTGCAGCACCAGTACCTGGCCCGCCAGCAGCCCGGCCCGGAAGTCGCCGAAGTACTTCCACGCCGCCGTCCCCTTGACGATCGGCGGACCGGTCATGACGCGCCGCGGACGAGCATCATCAGCGACTGCGCCACCCCGACGCCGTCGTCTCCCGTGGCCAGCCTGCGCAACTGCAGGCCGGCGATCAGCGCGACGACGGGACCGGTCAGCCGTTCCGGCGACGGCACGCCGAGCGTTTTCAGGATCACCAGCGCGAGTTCGTCATACGCGGCGAAACAGCGTGCGGCCGCGTCCTGGAGTTCCGGGTCGCGCGCGGCCTGAAGGTACAGCTCGTGCGCGCCGAGTTCGTCGGTGCCGAACGGCAGCTGCGCGATGACCTGCTCGACCACCGACGCGGCCTGCTCGACACTCAACCCTTGCTCGCGGTACGCGTCGACGAACCCGGTCAGCTTCGTGGTCTCTTCCTCGACGAACAGCAGCATCGCCTCGCGCAGCAAGGCGGTCTGGCTGGGGAAGTGGTAGGTCAGCGTGCCGAGCGAGACGCCGGCCGCGGTCGCGATCCGGCGGTTGGTCAGCCCGCCGACACCCTGTTCCCCGACCACCTTGAGGGCGGCGTGGAGAATGGCCTCGCGGGTGTTCACCAAGCGGTCTCGGGTTTGCGGTCCTGCCACCGTTCGACCTCTTCCAGTTGCGCGGCCAGCGAGATGAGCCGCTCCTCGGCGTGCGAGGGGCCGAGCAGCTGACCGCCGAGCGGCAGGCCGTCCGGGGTCAGCCCGGCGGGGACGTTGACCCCCGGCCAGCCCAGCACGTTCCACGGCCAAGCGTAGGGGCACGCGGCGATCATGGCCTGGTCGGTCTGCCAGCCGGAGAGCCGGTCGAAGGTGCCGATCCGCGGGGGCGGGGTGGCGGTGGTGGGCGTGAGCACGACGTCCACCCGTCCGAACACCGAGCCGATCTGCCGCTGCAGCAACGGTTCCGTGGCGCGCGCGAGCCGCAGCGCCGGACCGGCCAGCGCCGAACCCTGCCGTGCGTTGGCGCGGGTGCGCGGATCGAGCCGCGCCTGGTCCGGGACGCGACGGGACCAGTCACGCACGCCGACGAGCGAACGCGGCAGGAAGGTGAGGCCGATCAGCCGGTAGTCGGGTTCGATCTCGACGATCTCGTGGCCGAGTTCGGCGAACCGCTCAGCGAGGCGGACGACGGCCGCGTGCGCCTGCGGATCGAGCTTCGTTTTCGTTGCGGTGAAAGGGATCCGAGTGGACAGCCCGATCCGCATCCGGCCCGGTTCGCGGCGGGCGGCGGCCTGGAACGCGGTGCCGGTGCCGGCGGCGACGTCCAGCAGGAGGGCCGCGTCGGCGACGGTGCGCGCGAGCGGGCCGACCACGGTCAGGCCGTGGAAGAGTTCGCGTTCGGTCGGGACGCGGCCGCGCTGCGGTTTGATGCCGACCAGATCGGTCCACGCGGCCGGGATCCGGATCGACCCGGCCCCGTCGGAACCCAGCGCGGCGGCGATCACCCCCGACGCGATGGCCGCCGCCGCGCCGCCGGAGGAACCGCCCGGCGTGCGCTCGGTGTCCCATGGATTGCGGGTCGCGCCGAACGCGGGGCCTTCGGTGAACGGCCATTGGCCGAGTTCCGGGGTGTTGGTCTTGCCGATGAGCACCGCGCCCGCCTCGCGGAGCGCGGCGACGGGCGGGGAATCCGTTGTCGCGACGGAGAAATCGCCCTCGCAACCGAACGCCGTCGGCAGTCCGGTGACATCTAGGTCGTCCTTGATCGCGGTCGGGACGCCGAGCAGGGGAGCGGATTCACCGGCAGCGAGCCGCCGATCGGCTTCCTCGGCCTCACGAAGGGCTTCTTCGGCGCGAAGGCATTTGAAGGCGTTGAGAACGGGCTGGCTGGCTTCGGCCTTTTCGAGCGCTTGCCGGGTGAGTTCGACGGAAGTGACCGCGCCGCCGGCGAGCATCGAGGCCTGTTCGGCGAGGCCGGTGAACGCGAGGTCGGCCTTCGAGGTGGTCATGGGTTCCCCCTGCAGGTTCTCGTTCGTTCAAACGAACGATACCAGCCGATGGCTTCGGTGTGGTTACGTGAGGCTCATGAACCTCGATCGCTTCCCCCGCGTCGACCTCGGCGGCTACCCGACGCCGCTGCATTCCGCGCCCCGGCTGGGCGAGGCCCTCGGCCTGCCGAACCTGCTGCTCAAACGGGACGACGTGCATCCGCTCGGCGTGGGCGGCAACAAACTGCGCAAACTCGAGTTCCTGCTCGGCGCGGCGATCGAGAACGGCGTCGACACGGTGATCACCTTCGGCGCGCTGCAGACCAACCACGGCCGCCAGACCGCCGCCGCCTGCGCGAAGCTCGGGTTGCGGTGCGAGCTCGTGCTGACGGCGAAGGTTCCTCGCGACGGGGACGCGTACGAAAGGTCCGGCAACGTCTCCCTCGACCATCTCTTCGGCGCGAACGTGCACATCTGCCGCGACGGCGAGGAGACCGGAAGGACCTACGACCGGCTGATCACCGAAGCCGCGGCCGAGGGGCGCCAGGTGGCGACGTTCCCGGTCGGCGGCTCCGACGGGGTCGGTGCGCTCGGTTACGTCGCGGCCGCACGGGAGCTCGCCGGGCAGCTCGCCGAGCTGGGGATCACCAAGGCGAGGCTGGTCGCCCCGCACGCCAGTGGCGGGACGTCCGCGGGGCTCGTCGTCGGGACCGCGGACCTCGACTGGCTGACACTGGACATCGCCTGCGTCAGCCATCCGGTCGACGAAGCCCTCGACAATCTGGCCGATCTCACCATCGCCGCCTCCGCGCTGCTCGGCACCGAGCCGCCGTCACTCGACGGTCTGCGCGTCGACGACCGCACGATCGGCCCCGGCTACGGGATCCCGACCGACGAGACGTGGGACGCGGTGCGGCTTTTCGGCCGCACGGAAGGAATCGCGCTCGATCCCGTGTACACCGGCAAAGTGGGCGCCGCGCTGATCCGCTGGGCCGCCGAAGGCCATTTCGCGCCCGACGAGCACGTTGTCTTCCTGCACACGGGCGGGCTGCCCGGCCTCTACGGCTACGCCCCGGAATTCGCCGACGCGGTGCGCCGCTGACGCGACCTTCAGCATCCCGGCGATCAGGATCACGTGGGCCACCAAGGAAACCCGCTGCATGACCCCGACCGGCGCGATATCGGTCAGCGTCTTGAAGAACGGGATGTCGGCCAGGCGCACGAAGATGAAGCTGAGCCCGAAGACGACGAGACCGGCCGCGCTGCCCCAGGCCAGGCGCCCGACGAGCCTGGCCGCCGGGGTGCCGCGCAGGTTGTCGCGCAGGGTGAAGCCGGCGGCGGGCAGGCTGAGGAACGCGATGAGGCACGCGTAAAGGTGGATCTCGCCGCTGACCGGATCCGGGAATTCGGGGTAGCTCGCCGGGAAGATCGCGGCCGCCGCCAGCCCGAGCGACCACAGCACGAACAGCAGCTTCGTGGTGCGGCTGAGCGGGATCCCGGCCGCGGCCAGTGCGCCGAGCGCGGTGAGCGAGCCGATCGACAGGGAGAGCACGCTGGCGCCGAGCATGCCGGTGCCGCGGTCGACGTAGGCGTAACTGGACAGCGTGTCGAACACCGGATCGCGTGAACTGATCAGATGCAGCACGACCATGGTGAACAGCGCCCAGCCGATGGCCGCGCCCGACGCGATCAGCCAGGGTCTCGTCCGCGATCTCTCCCCAGGGAACGTCATGCGTCCAGCCTGCTCGCGCGGGCGCGGCTTTCCGATCCGGGAAGCCCCCGGTTTTACCCTGGGGCTACCCCGAAGTCGACCAGTACCAGTAGCTGGTCATCGTGCCTTTTCGCGCGGGGCCAGCGCTCGCCGTCGGGGTCCTGTTTCTCCGCCGTGCGCACCGCGTCGAGGACGGCGTCGGGGCCACGCTCCCGGCTGATGGCGAGCACTTCCGGCCAGTCGAACAGGCCGTACTCGTCGACGCCGATCGCGACGCCGTCGGTGGCCAGCAGCAGGGCGTCGACCGCCGAACGCGGCCAGCTGCGGCGGACGGCCTCGGCGGCGGCCTTGGGTTCCGCTTCGGCGACCCAGAAGCCGTCCGGCGCGTTGCGTTTCGCGCGGACGTCGGCGCCGGTGCGGAGCTGGCCGCTTTCGCGCAGGGAGGTGAGCCTGTCGTCGGTGAGCGGGTCGGCGCCGGAAGGGCCGAAGGCGACGATGGGGCTGTCGGCGAGCACCAGCCCGTCGACGGTGTCGTCGGTCCAGCGCGCGATCGCGACCGTGCTCGACGGCGAGCGTCCTGGTTCGAGGCCCTCGCGCTGGGCGACGTCGGCGATCGACTCGGCCAGCAGGACCGCGAGATCGGCCTGGGGTTCGGCGGTCAGCGCCCGCGACAGGCTGTGCACGAGCAGGCTCGCGTACCAGCCGCCGGACGGCAGATCCGGCCTCGGCGCGGTCGCTCCGTCCAGCACCACCACGGCGTTGCCGAGTACGGCGACATGGTCTTCGGTGGGGCGCGTCGCTCCGTCGGCGCCTACTCCGTCCCTTTCCGCCACTGAGATTTCGGCCATGTCCCCGACCCTAACTGTCAACTGAGGTTGACGCGGACAGGATGTCAACGTAGGTTGACGTCATGACCGAAGCGACAGATCTGGCCGCGCGAGCCGGCGACCGCGATCCCCGGGTGGGATTGCGCGCCGTCGCCGCCTTGCGCCGGCTGTTGGAACAACTCGAGGCCGTGCAGGTCCGCAGCGCGCGGGTACACGGCTGGTCCTGGCAGGAGATCGCGGCCGAGCTGGGGGTCAGCAGGCAAGCGGTGCACAAGAAGTACGGGAGGCACTGATGTTCGAACGTTTCACGCCCGAACTGCGCGAGGTCGTCGTCGGCGCCCAGCGGGTGGCGTCGGACGAGACGTCCGCCAACGTCGATCCGCTGCACCTGCTGACGTCGCTGGCCAGGGGGACCGGCGTGCTGACCGCGCTGGGCTGCCCGGCGGACGAACTGGCCGACGACCTCCGCCGCGTCCGCCGCCGGGGCGGGATCAGCGACGCCGATGTCGAAGCACTGAGCGGGTTCGGCATCGACGTCGAGCACATCGTCGAGCGGGTCGAGCAGACCCACGGCCCGGGAGCGCTGACCGGCGGGCAGCGCGCGGGACGTGGTCACCGGCCGTTCACGCCGGAGGCGAAGAAGGTGCTGGAGAAGAGCCTTCGCGAAGCCATCGATGTCGGCAGCAAGCGCATCGAAGGCGAGCACCTCCTGCTCGCGCTGACAGCCGTTCCCGGCGTGGTCGCCGACGTACTCGCGCAGCGGGGCATCGACTACCTCGCCGTCCGGCGCCTCCTAGAGCAACGCGAGGCGAGCTGATCAGCTCGTGAGCGGTGCACCCGCTCCGGCATCCGATTGATGCCTTTATGCCCGTTTCCGGACGGGGTCGTGAGTGATAAAGAGGGTTAGAACGACCCAAAACACTCACGACCCGTGCGCAAAGTGAACAAATCGGGCATTTTGTCCCCCGAGGTGTCCCTTATGGACAGTCAAGAGCGCGCCAGGTCTCCGTGGCGAGCACTCACGAGGCCGTGCCCCATCGCGCCGCCGCTCTTGCTCGCCCGGCGCTTTCGCGTGACCGGATGGACGACACGTGTGTCGTCCCTCCAGTCACGCGTGGGCGCGTTCCCGCCACACGACGTACGGCAGGAACGCCTGGGTCAGGGGGCCGATGGCGAGCGCGTAGAGGACCGTGCCGACGCCGACCGTGCCGCCGAGCAGCCAGCCCGCGGCCAGGACGGTGATCTCGATGAGGGTCCGGACGAGGCGGATCGACTTGCCCGTCCGGGCCGAGAGACCGGTCATCAGCCCGTCGCGGGGGCCGGGGCCGAGCCGCGCGCCGACGTAGATCGCGGCGGCGAGGCCGTTGAGCACGACCCCGGCGACGAGGTTGAAGATCTGCCAGCCGAGCACGTCCTGATCGGGCAGGAAGACCCGCACGAGGTCGACGGTGAGCGAGATGACCACGACGTTGGCCGCGGTCCCGATCCCCGGTCGCTGCCGCAGCGGGATCCACAGCAGGAGAACGAGGACCGACGCGATCGCGGTGACCGTGCCGAACGAGAGACCGGTGATCTTCATCAGGCCTTCGTGGAGCACGTCCCACGGGTCGAGGCCGAGTCCCGACCTGGTCAGCATGGCCATGCTGCCGCCGTAGAGGGCGAGCCCGCCGACGAGCTGGAGCGAACGGCGGGTGGTGTCCTGGGAGATGCCGACAGGTTTGAGGTCGAGTTTGAGTGCCACGTGTGCACCATCAGGGGTAAGTGGCTACCTTGACCATGACCAATCTGGAACAATTGGTCTTATGGAACCGCTGATCCCGCTGACTGGACGCGTTTCGGGCCCGAAATTGGCCATCTTGCTGGGGAGTTGGCGGCAGAGTGGTTCTCGACACGGTGCCGCGGATCTGGCGGCCGCCGTCGAGCTGCTGGTCCTCGACGGCAGGCTGCCGCTCGGCACGAAACTGCCCGCCGAGCGGGAGCTCGCCGAAGCGCTGGACGTCAGCCGCACGCTGATCGGTGCCGCGCTGGACAAACTGCGCGCCGACGGCCTGGTCGCGAGCCGTCGCGGGGCGGGTTCGTGGATCGCGGCGCACGGCGGTCGCGGCCGGAGCGCGATCCTGCCGACCGGCGAGGACCTCATCGACCTCGCCCAGGCCTGCCCGCCCGCCGTCGCGGGCCTGGTCCCGGCCGTCGATGCCGCGCGGAAGGCGCTGGTGGACCACCTCGGCGAGAACGGCTATCAGGTGCGCGGCCTGCGGGTCCTGCGTGAGCGGATCGCCCGCCGCTACACCGAACGCGGCCTGCCGACCAACGCCGATCAGGTGATGATCACCAACGGCGCGCATCACGCGTTCGTGCAGGTCCTCCGCATGTTGGCCGGCCCCGGCGACCGGGTGCTCGTCGAGCAGCCGACGTACCCGAACTCGCTGGAAGCCATCGGCGCGGCCCACGCGATCGGGGTACCGGTGCCCTTGGACCCGGTCACCGGATGGGACGTCGTCGGTATCGAAGCCGCGCTGCGGCAGTCCGCGCCGAGGCTCGCGTACTTCGTCGCGGACTTCCATAACCCGACCGGCCTGCGCATGGACGCCGCCGGCCGGGAACGGCTCGCGGCCGCGCTGAACCGCGCTCGGACCCCGGCGATCATCGATGAGACGCTGGTCGAGCTGGACCTCGAAGGCGATCCGGTGGACGGACCGCCGCCGCTGGGCGCGTTCATGGGCGATCTCGGCATCACGATCGGCTCGGCGTCCAAATCGCACTGGGCGGGCCTGCGGCTCGGCTGGATCCGCGCGTCCGAGGACATCATCGGGCGGCTGGTCGCCGCCCGGTTCGCCGTCGACCTGGGGTCTCCGGTGTTCGAGCAGCTCGTCCTCGCGGAACTGCTCGACGACGGCGGGGCCGCGCTGGCACATCGTCGTCAGGAGACGCTGGCCCTGCGCGACGCGCTGACCGGCGCGCTCAACTGGTACTGCCCGGAGTGGACGTTCACCGTCCCGTCCGGCGGGCTCTCGCTGTGGTGCCGTCTGCCGGAGCCGATGAGCACGCGGCTGGCCGTCGCGGCGGCGGGACACGGGGTGCAGGTGGCGCCGGGCTCGCGGTTCGGTGTCCACGGTGGTCTGGAGCGCTGGCTACGGCTGCCGTACGCGCTTCCGGCCGAGACGCTCTTCGAGGCCGTACGCCGTCTCGGCGCGGCGGCCGCTTCGGTCGCCGCGACCCCCGCCGTCGTCGCCCCGGTCGCCGTCCAGGTCACCTGACGCCCCGCATTTCGTCCTCTGAATGCGGTCCTTGCGCGTGCAACTACCGCATTCAGAGGACGAAACGCGGGCCGGAAACGGAAATAGCCGGTGCGCCGGCGGGGCGGCCGATGCTCCAGGGAGGGCATCGGCGCCGCACGACCAGCGCACCGGCTATCCGGCCCGTCCCGAGGCCGAAACCTCGGGACGGGCACCGCGGCGGTTACCCGGCACAGCCCCTCGACGTGCCGGGAACCGCCCGCGGTTCAGGCGGACTTCGAGCTTGGCCGGCTCCTGCTCGGCGCGGTGAGCAGAAGCCCCCGGAGTCCACCCGGTGCTGGTCCCGGCGCCGCAGGGGCAGCGCGGCGCCGGGGCCGGGATCCGAACCGGCCGGGCGCGGTCGGCCGTTCGGAAAGACTTTGGGGTTGCCTGAAAAGGGGCAGGCGAAAGCGGCTTATGCCAGAGGATTCAGCAGGCGTCGAAACCAGAAGTTGATCTTGGTTTGGACGTGGTTCTCCCCGGCGACCCGGTCAGGTCAGTCGGGGGAGGTGGCGGGAAGCGCGGCTTCCCGGCCGGTGCGCTCGCCTTCGTGATCGCAGCCGGTTCCGAGGAGCTTCAGCTGCGTGGCGGGGATTCCGGAGTCGAGGACGGCGAGCGGCCCGCGGCCGCCGCCGGTGTTGTCGTGTCCGGGCTGGGCGGTCGTCGTGGGCGCGACCGGCGCCACCGGGGCGCTCGGCAGGCCACCGCCGCCGCCC